>NZ_JBBGZT010000008.1:0-264484 GCF_037572665.1 Sphingobacterium sp. MYb382 | reverse complement strand
GCGCTGAAAGCATCTAAGTGCGAAACTAGCCACGAGATGAGACTTCCTTATAGGGTCGTAGGAGATGACTACGTTGATAGGCTATAGGTGTAAAGGTTGAAAGACCAAAGCCGAGTAGTACTAATAGCCCGAAGCTTTCTACAGCGATAGAAACACTGTTGTTTTCTTCTTTGTTACTCTTCTTTCTTCCAGTATTGTCAATTAAATAATGCAGACCCTTAATAGGTTGATATAATGTGTCATTATTTATCAAGATATTCAGGTGCCTATATCGGCGGTGTCTACCTCTTCCCATTCCGAACAGAGAAGTCAAGCCCGCCAGAGCCGATGGTATTGCCGTAACAGGTGGGAGAGTAGGTCGGTGCCTAATTTTAAACAAAGCCCCTTCAGGAAACTGGAGGGGCTTTTTGTTTGTACTAACTTTTCCCCAATCACCAGACAGCAGCAAGCAGTCCCCATGCTGTAACTACAACAGCTATAGCTACACCTTATTTTAAGTAAAGCACGTATTCCTTATATAGCAGACTTAAACCTTCCTAAGCGATACTGCAAATTGTCATCCTGAGCCTGTCGAAGTACAGCATCACAACCTGAATAGCTTTATACAAAAGAAAAATGAGCCGCAAAACATAACTAATTTGCTTTGCTAAGAAGAAGGCCTAGGCATCTGCTGCGTAAAATCGTAGCGTAGAAAATTCCGCAAGAGCAAAACGCTGTCTGAGCGCAGCGAGTTCGTTTTGTTCCGGAATTTGCAAGCGAAGATAGCAGTATATGCCGGCCTTGATTTTTGCTACCCTTTTCATCAAGGAAAAGTGTGAAGCCCTGTTCTGGCTAAGGACACGTTCTATAATTAAGCAAAAGACTTCAATAAAGCGTTGCAAACGCTATTCTCCAGCATCCTCGTTGCAAACGAGGACGATAGATAGTGCAAACAAACGGTGAGAACTAGCGTGCCATAGCAAGTAATCATTCTAATATGTACTTTATCAATCTACTTTCTCATTTAAACCTACAATTATCTAGATTTATCTCAACGCTTTACATCGTTCTAACACGATGCTTCGACAAGCTCAGCATGACAACTTGGAGAGGGCAATAACTTGCAGTTGCCAAGAAAAAGGCCTAGGCATCTGTTGCGTAAATCGTAGTGCCGTAAATTCCGGAAGAAGAAAACGCTGTCTGAGCGGAGCCAGTTCGTTTTGTTCCGGAATTTGCAAGCGAAGATAGCAGTATGTGCCAGCCTTGATTTTTGCCACAATTTCATCAAGGAAAAGGGTGAAGCCTCGTCCTGGCTAAGGACACGCACTATAATTAAGCAAAAGCCTTCAATAAGCGTTACAAACGCTATTCTCCAGCATCCTCGTTTCAAACGAGGACGATACAGAGAAGAAAGAAGTGCAAGATAATCTAATGAAAGTAGGATAAGAACAAGAACGGCTAAGGTTACCCACCTTAGCCGTTCTTTATTATGGATTAAAACCTATTTAGGCATATGTTCACTTAATTTATCCATAGATAAACCTAAACCTCTAGCTACCCCCATGCCAAGGTTGGTGTCCGCACGGAACCAATGACATAGCTGACGCATTACAATTTCATCCTTTTTAGGTCCCTCTATACCCGACATCGCGTCTACGATGTTATTGATAAGATGTTCTTTTTGTTCATCCGATAATAAACGGTATAAGTCACCAGGTTGTGTATAATGATCATCATCATTTTGATTACGGTCATAGTGATCTGCAACCAAACTATCTAATTGGATTGCTGGTTCAGCGTAACTTTTATCGGCCACTAATCCATCAAAACTATTAGGAGAATAATTCGGATTAGCGCCACCATTGCCATCGACACGCATTGCACCATCACGGTGGTAATTGTTTACCATGAAAGGACAGCGGTTTACAGGTATTTGTTCGAAATTAGCCCCTAAGCGGTAACGATGTGCATCAGGGTAAGAAAGTATACGCCCTTGCAACATTTTGTCGGGAGAGAAGCTGATACCATCAACTACATGTGCAGGTGCAAATGCTGCTTGCTCTACTTCTGCAAAATAGTTCTGTGGATTTTGATTCAATTCTAATTCTCCAACTTCTATTAAAGGATAAGTTTTTTGCGACCACACTTTTGTTAAGTCAAATGGATTCCAACGGAATTCCTTCACTTGCTCTTCCGTCATCGTTTGAATAAAGAGTTTCCATTTCGGGAAATCACCGTTATCTATTGAGGTGTATAAATCACGTTGTGCATAGTCCGGGTCTATGCCGCGTAACTCACTAGCTTCTTTACCACCTAGATTTTTAATGCCTTGTTGCGTTCTAAAATGGAATTTCACATAAATACGTTCATCTTGCGCATTAATCATGGAGAATGTATGGCTACCGTAGCCATGCATGTGACGGAAGCCATAAGGCGTACCACGATCAGACATTAATATCGTCACTTGGTGTAAAGATTCAGGGTTTAAAGACCAAAAATCCCACATCATCGTTGGCGACTTACAATTGGTATAAGGATCTCTTTTTTGTGTATGGATAAAGTCAGGAAACTTACGTGGGTCTTTGATAAAGAAAACAGGCGTATTATTACCTACGAGGTCGTAATTTCCATCTTCCGTATAAAACTTCAAAGCAAATCCGCGTGGGTCTCTTTCAGAATCGGCTGATCCTCTTTCGCCACCGACAGTAGAGAAACGGATAAATACCTTGGTTTCCTTACCTATTTTATTTAAAAATTTAGCTTTAGTAAATTTACTGATATCGTGCGTAACGGTAAAGGTACCGTAAGCTCCAGAACCTTTAGCATGTACAATACGTTCAGGAATCCGCTCCCGATTAAATTGCGCTAACTTTTCATGCAGGAAGTAGTCTTGCAGTAATAATTGTCCTCTTGGGCCCGCCGACAGTGAGTCTTCATAATGCGCCACAGGTGCACCCGAAGCCGTTGTAATTTTTTTATTATCTCCCATAACTGTATTTTATTGTTTACTCAAATCTAAGTCTAATAGCTGAAGTTCTTATATCGCTTTGTTCTATGCGCTATTGCCTTTCTCTATAAAGATTGTTCAGCAGCTTCTTTCCTTTATTTTTCTTATATTCAAGCATTAACCATATATAAATAAGCATGAAAAGCCTAAAATTGTTTTTGATAATCTGTGTTTTGCCTCTGTTTTTATTGGGGCAAACACCACCAGCTCCCTATGGTGCTATACCGAGTGAAAGACAGCTCAAATGGCATGAATTGGAGATGTATTGCTTAATTCATTTTACACCAACTACGTTTCAGAATAAAGAATGGGGGTATGGCGATGCCGACCCTAAACTTTTCAATCCACAGAAGTTTGATGCCGGACAGATTGCTGCCGCTGCAGCGTCAGCCGGATTTAAGGGACTTATTTCTGTAGCGAAGCATCACGATGGTTTTTGCTTATGGCCTACGGCTACAACGGATTATAGTATAGCACATAGCCCTTGGAGGGAAGGAAAAGGAGACATGGTAAAGGAATTTATGGAGGCTAGTCATGAACATGGGCTACAGTTCGGCGTTTATTTATACGCATGGGATCGTAATGATATGCGTTATGGAACACCAGCTTATGCGGAAGCCTATCGAGCACAATTGACGGAGCTAATGACGAACTATGGCCCCTTGTTTACCTCTTGGCATGATGGAGCTAATGGGGGAGATGGGTACTACGGTGGTTTAAAAGAGAAGCGAACGATAGATCGCACAACCTACTACGAGTGGTATGAGAAGACTTGGCCAATTGTTAGACGTTATCAGCCCATGGCAATGATTTTTTCGGATGTAGGGCCAGACATGCGTTGGGTAGGTAACGAAAAGGGGATGGCAGCAGAAACGAGCTGGGCAACGTTAACACCAAGGCGTACCGATGGGTTAAAGCCAGTTCCTGGTGTTGTTGATGAAACGAATTTACCAACGGGCGATCGCGATGGCGCTTATTGGATTCCTGCAGAATGTGATGTGCCTCATCGAAAAGGTTGGTTCTTCCATCCTGAAGAAGACCTGCAAGTGAAAACTCCCAATCAACTTTTTGATATTTATTTAAAGTCTGTAGGTCGAGGAGCTAACCTCAACTTAGGCTTGGCACCAATGCCAGATGGATATCTGCATCCAAATGATGTACAATCGCTAAAAGCATTTGGCCGTAAGGTGGATGAAACGTTTAAGGTAAACCTCGCTAAAGGAGCTAAGATGGAAGCTTCTAATGTGCGTGGGGAATCTGTAACTTATGCTGCTGAACAGGTATTAGATGATGATCGGTCAACGTATTATGCAGCAGATGATGATGTGTTGAATACGATATTAACCGTTCGGTTGCCACAGCCGACCTCCTTCGACTTAATCCGCTTGCGCGAATATATTCCGTTGGGACAACGGTTAGATTCTGTTACGATAGAAATATGGAAGAATGGTGAATGGCAGTTTTTGGCAAAAGCGACGAGTATTGGTGCTAACCGATTAATCAGATTAGATGCGTTGGTAACGGCTGATGCACTACGTATTCACCTTTATGCACCAGTTGCCCCTACCTTAAGTGATTTTGGTTTATTTCGCATATTTGAAGAGGACTTCGCTTTTGCGATTCAGGGCCCTATTTTTAAACCCTTATTATTATCTAAAGATTACTTGTTACAAACGGAGGGTGCTGAAGCAGCTGTTGATGGTGATTTAACTAGTTTCGCTCATTTGGTGAGTAAAAAGAAAGGGCTTGATTTTAAGCTCCATAAACCTATCTCTGCTATTGGTTATTTGCCTCGTCAAGATGGCCATTTGGATGGAACGGTGCTTAAATATAGCTTGTATAATAGTGCTGATGGTAAGGTGTGGACACTTTTTCAAGAAGGTGAGTTTTCTAACATCCAAGCAAATCCAATTCAGCAGTATATTCGTTTTGGTGAATCTAAAGCATTCAACTATCTGAGGTTTGTTCCGAAAGAGACTATTTCAGATGGATTTACCGTTGCCGAGTTTAGTTTTTTTGAGTAAGAATCACTAGTGAGCTATTTTTTTGTGTAACTTAAAGGGAAAACCTTATTATAATCCATATGTTGAAAAGCCTCTCCAAATCTTATTGGTTTGTGCTTTCTATGTTATTCATCATTTGCTATTCCTGTAAAGAAGATACTACTCCACTAGATGATCGTCAAGAAAGCTATACTGTAGCGGTTCGCTTCGCTGCCTTTGAAACCATTGTTAATCTATTAGGTAAGCCCCCTGTATCGACTCTTTTGTCAAATGTTGGCACTTACGAGCCTACGGCGAATGGACAAATACCTTACCTATATTATTGGTCTTTTAATGGGAGCTCCATAACGCCCGACATATGGCTGGACGGCGCAGCCTCTATTCGCTATAATGACGAATTAGAGCCGCGTAATTTTGACGCTGCAGGTTGGGCATCTAATGGTTATCCTGCTGGAAAGGCAATGGCTATAACCGGGGGTGAGCAAATTATTTTTCAGCTTCCGCTTGTTGGGGGGCAAAAAGTAGCGTCCTTTGGCTTTGATATCAGTTCTTCAGGAACGGGACCGAATAGTTTTACCCTATCTTATTCACAAAATGTGGATAACTACAGATTTCTTGTGGAAGAAAATCAGTTTGCCAATATTACGGGGAGTTATCCTAAGAATAGTTTTCTTTATTACCTCGATACGATAGCTTTAGATTATCGGCTTCCTCTTTTTATCAAATTGGTAGCAAAGGCTGGTGACCGTGGAAATGGTAGTGCTTATAATCCGAAAACGGGAGTCATACGGATGGATAACATTTTCTTAAAAGGTCTAAAAAGTGACAGTAGTTCAAATAAAGTACGGCAGTTGAGTTACCATATTTTTGATGCACAGCGAAAGAGCCTTATAGTAACTGGACAAGCTCCTTTTGCAGAAAATACTGTTCCTACATTATTTGTAGAGTTGCCTCCTGGCGATTATAAAGGAGCTTTTGTGTCTAATGATTCAGAAGCAGAATTGTTGATGCCTAATCAAGCAACTATGGAACAATTTTATATTGGAAACTTGTTCTCAAACCGACGGGCAAAGGTATATGGTCTCGAGTTAGACTTTACGGTACGTAAAGATTTGGAATTTGATCTATTGCTACGTCGGTATTATAGTCAAGTAAAATTTGAATTCACAGATAATCGTGACCTCTCTGCCGTCAAGCGTATTGTTGTCAAGCAGGCTCATTCCCCCTTTTACTATGCTCCATTTGGGAAGATGACGGTAAATCCTATTGTGGACCAAACGGAGATAACTTATGCGGTTGATTTTGATAGAGAAAGTAAGGAATTAGTATTTAACCAATTTATGGGAAACTTAGCGGTTGCTAGTCAAATAGCCTATACGTTGGATGTGTATAATCAAGCCGACAAACTGTTGCGCACTTTTACGGTATCAGGTAATATCAAGAACAATGTCCGTTTGGTTTTTCGGGGAGAGCTGTTGAGTGGAATAGATGCGAGTAATAACTTTATAGTACGTTATCAAGAAGATTGGGATGGCGATGATACCATTGATTTCTAAAAAAAGAGGCTTTCCTATGTAGGAAAGCCTCTTTATGATAATAGGCCTGCGCCTTATACTAGTTTTTCTAATAAGTTTGTTAAGCTTACACGATCACCGATGATATTTTTTAAAGCGGAGATTTCAACACGTTCTTGCTCCATGCTGTCGCGGTGACGGATGGTAACTGTGTTGTCTTCTAATGTTTGGTGATCTACCGTAATACAGTATGGCGTACCGATAGCATCTTGACGACGGTAACGTTTACCAATAGCATCTTTCTCGTCATACTGAACGTTGAAATCTAGTTTTAAGCGTTGCATGATTTCGCGTGCTTTTTCTGGAAGTCCGTCTTTTTTAGTTAACGGCAATACTGCAGCTTTAACAGGAGCAATCGCTGGGTGGAATTTTAATACCACACGTGAATCCTGTTTTTCCTCTGTTGAAAGGTCTTCGAAAGTTAATGCATTTGCAAAAATCGTTAAGAACAAACGGTCTAAACCAACAGATGTTTCCACAACGAAAGGAATGTAGTTTTGATTGATCTCTGGATCAAAATACTGCATTTTTTTCTTCGAGTACTCTTGGTGTTGTTTTAAGTCGAAGTCTGTGCGCGAGTGGATACCTTCTACCTCTTTGAATCCGAATGGAAAATCATACTCAATATCTACTGCTGCATTAGCATAGTGAGCCAATTTAACGTGATCATGGTAACGGTATTTCGCTGGGTCAGCACCTAATGCTAAGTGCCATTTTAAGCGTGATTCTTTCCATTTTTGGTACCATTCTAATTCAGAACCTGGACGAACGAAAAATTGTAATTCCATTTGTTCAAATTCACGCATACGAATGATGAACTGACGTGCAATAACCTCATTACGGAACGCTTTACCAATTTGTGCGATACCGAACGGAATTTTCATACGTCCTGTTTTTTGAACATTCAGGAAGTTCACGAAAATACCTTGAGCCGTCTCTGGACGTAAGTATACTTGCTCTGCAGCATCAGCTGCAGCTCCCATCTGTGTAGAGAACATCAAGTTGAACTGACGTACATCTGTCCAGTTTTTTGTGCCCGAGATAGGACAAACAATATTTTGCTCCTCAATGATAGCTTTCAAGCGTGGTAAATCGTCAGCGCTTAACGCTTCATCTAAATCTTTTTGCAGCTGTGCTGCTTTATCTGTTTTACCGTCTTTTTCATAACGATCAATTTTATCTTCAATTAATTGATCGGCACGGTAACGTTTTTTAGAATCTTTATTATCAATCATTGGATCGCTAAACCCATCGACGTGTCCAGAAGCTTTCCAGATTGTCGGGTGCATGAAGATTGCAGAATCGATACCTACAATGTTATCATTTAGTTGCACCATGGATTTCCACCAGTAAGATTTTAAGTTGTTCTTCAACTCAACCCCTAATTGACCGTAGTCATAAACGGCACTAAGACCGTCATAAATTTCACTCGAAGGGAATACAAATCCGTATTCCTTGGCATGCGATATTATGCTTTTAAAAAAATCGTCTGTTTGCTTGCTCATAAGGGCAAATATAATAGATTCGGCTGACTTATTAAGCTAATAAGTCCCGAATTTGTTGTGATGCATTCTTGTTATCTACTTTTTTGATTATGTGCTGGATAAGTCCCTTTTCATCAATGATAAAAGTGGTGCGTGCCGTTCCCATATACTTTTTTCCATACATGTTTTTTTCTACCCAAACGCCGTAGTCGTTGACGATCTTTTGATCTTCATCTGCTAGTAGACTGAAAGGCAGTTCATGCTTACTAATAAACTTTTGGTGCGACTGCTCACTGTCGATGCTGACACCAAGCACTTCGAATCCATCTTTTAGTAGCGACTGATAGTTATCACGGAAATTGCAGGCTTCCGTTGTACATCCCGGAGTGTTGTCTTTCGGGTAGAAGTATAGAATAACTTTCTTTCCTAAAAAGTCGGAAAGCTGAACCGGCTGTCCGTTTTGATTATTTGCGCTTATCGCCGGAGCTTTGTCGCCAATTTCTAATGTTGCCATAATTGCTATTATTAAAAACTATAATTTATTTGCTAAAGGTGGTTTCATAGACCTTTTCGTTGTCTTTCCAATCTTTGACCACCAGTTTAAAGGTGTGTGTGCCCTTCGCTAAAGAAGGGTCAAAACGATGCCAGATATGTCTATTCTTGGAATCATACTCCATTAATACCCATTGATCATCGATATAAGCATCAAAAGATTGAATGCCTGAGAGATTATCGGCTATCGTGAAGTCTATACGATTTTGGTTGGCCAAGTTCTTACCCGGTGTCAAGTTGCGTGGCGTTATTGTCGGAGCAATAGTATCGACAACAATATAAAAAGTACCAAAATTACGGGTATTAACTGTTACCCATCCATTTTCAAATTTACCACCTTCAGCACCTTGTTCTGTAGAAGCAATTAAAGCTTTGCTTTGCAAATGTGCAGGTAGATTTGTTGGCTTAATACTTAAGGTGTAGGTACTAAACAACGCCGTAAAGGTGTTGTGTACACGATGACTTAAGGAATAGGCCTGTGCGGGTTGAGGAGCTGTGCTGTATTGGAAATCTACATCATCGTACAACACGCCAACTGGAATATTGATTTTTAGGGCATCTTGCTCAAATTTATTCTCTTTGTTATAGGCGAAAAGCTGTCCACTACGTTTTGGGGCTGTTGTTACTGGCGTAGGGTTATTTTGAATCTTGAAATCTAACTCACTACAATTTCCTGCTACATCTTTAACTACATATTTGACGTCGTATACCTTGTTTTCTAATAGGCTAATAACACCTCTATTCGTTAAGGTCTTAAAGAGAAATATGCCATTCCCAGGATCTTTAAAGCTCTTCTGCATTTTCGCTTTTGTACGCTTAAAATGCGGATAGTCTATGTAAGAGTGGATAGCTCTTCCATAGTTGAAATCCAACTCTTCAAAAAGAGCCGTAGAAATAGGATTGCCATCTACAAAAAGCTCGATGGAGTAAACTCCGTTTTGGAACCCTCCCTCGCGGTGTCTATCAACGGTATTAATCCCGAATCCGAATTTCCCTTGTACTTGAATCGGAGTAGCTATCTGTAGTCCGTATCTTCCGGTTCCTATATTTTTTACAGCTAGCGGTTTGCGGGAGGTGTTTTCATCAAATAACTCATCATTTAAATCATAGAGCATAATCCCATTTATTGTCGGATTGTAGTTGTCCTTAAACTGAAGGCCAAATAGCTGCGGATTTAAAGGGTGTTGACTCTTCGTATCGCGAATTTCGAAATGTAGGTGTGGACCAGCGGATCCACCAGTATTTCCGGCATCGCCAATATATTGTCCTTTACTAAGTTTTACCTGGTTGGGCTGTAGGGTAATATCCACATCAAAGCGTTTCAGCTTATACTGCTCGGCACGTATAATACGCGTTAATTCATCATTGAATCCGTCCATATGTAGATATACTGTTGTAAATCCATTCGGGTGATCAATGTATACGGAGTTTCCACCACCACCAATCTGCACGCGTACACGTGATACAAATCCTTCAGCCGCCGCTTGTAGCGGAAGGCCTACCCGTTGTTGTGTACGGTAATCGTCACCAGCATGAAAGTGCGTGCTACGTAATTCACCGAAGGTGCCTGAAGCATCCATCGGAATGTTTAAAGGGTTTCTGAAATAGCCTTGAGGATAATCTCGCGTGGTGATAATCGATTGACGCTGTGCTTGAACAAGCATAATCGATAAGGAACAAGAAGCTATAAATGCAATATACTTTTTCATCCTTATTTGATTTGGCAGCTAAACATTGCTTGGTCTTCAATAAATCCTTCTAGTTTATCGCCTATCACAATAGGACCAACACCTGCTGGCGTTCCTGTGAAAATAAGATCACCTTTACGTAAGGTAATATATTGGGAAACATATACGATTAGTGATTCGATATCGAAAATCATGTCCTTTGTATTCCCGACTTGAACGGAAGTTCCGTTTTTGTTTAGACTAAAATTCAGGTTGTTTAAATCTTGAAATTGATCTAGTGGAAGTAGGTTGCTCACTACGGCTGAATGGTCGAATGCTTTTGCTAGTTCCCAAGGAAGGCCCTTGCTTTTTAGTTCGCTTTGTACATCGCGCGCAGTGAAGTCAATGCCTAAGCCTATGGAATCATAGTATTTGTGTGCAAATTTCTTGCTTACATGTTTACCTTCATTGCAAATGCGGATGATTACTTCTACTTCGTAATGAACATCTTTCGAAAATTCTGGGTAGTAAAAATCCTTATTATCTTTTAGTACAGCGGTATCTGGTTTCAAAAAGATTACCGGCTTTTCGGGAACAGGATTGTTGAGTTCTTTGGCGTGATCTATATAGTTTCTACCTACTGCAATAATTTTCATGTGCTTAATATGTGCTAAATGTACTAAGACCGCAAATCAGATTGCAGTCCTCTTTAAACAAACTTAATCATTCCGAAAGCTTATTCCAAAGGATTGGCACCCTTTGGTAGCTTCTATGTTGTTTATTCTATTCTTTAACAGTAGGATAGGATGTTTGGTTTTCTATAGCAACTGTACATGAATAGGCTAGTCTACAGGGATTCATTTTTTATTTTTTTTAGTTAGTTTAATAAGTTTATGTACTGGTGTTAGGGGCGTTAGTGTTTAATTATATTGGTTTACATGTTTATTAAGACTGATTACTTCCTCCTTATTAAAATTAATCTAAGAGAACTTAAATTTTATCTTTAGAAAGTTTGGTAATCTTTAATTAATAAAATGTTTGCTAAATCGTATTAAATTAGTTTATATTAGTGTTATTATAAACTTGAAACAACCAAATACAGAGTCAACAGCCTAAAACGTTGCCTGTCTATCCTGCTGAAACTAATTAAACTTTGATAAACGAAACAATTATGTGGAATGCTAACAAATTAAATTTCATGAAGGGGAGGTATTGGATTATTCCTCTTTCTCTACTTGCGACAAGTTACGGTAACGCCCACGCAAACGTGCTTAAATTTGACAGTGAACTTTCAAGTATGCGCTTGAAGCAAACGTCTGTGACCGGGCAAGTTACTGATGGAGCAACTGGTGCACCTATTCCAGGTGTTACAATCAGCGTTAAAGGGACTACGAGTGCTGTTCAAACTGACGAATCTGGACGCTTTACTATAGCTGCGAATACAGGACAAACTTTAGTCGCTGCTTCTGTTGGGTATGTCAGTCAGGAATTAACAGTAAGGGGCAGCTCCCTCAATTTTTCATTGATATCAAGTGAACAGCGTATTGAAGAAATCGTTGCTGTAGGTTATGGTACGATGCGTAAGTCGGATGTTACGGGGTCTATCGCCATTGTTAAGGGCGATCAGATGATTAAGACGCAGAGTTTTTCGGCCTTAGAAAATTTAAGAGGTAAGGCTGCTGGGGTGAACATTTTTTCTAATTCTAGTCAGCCAGGAGCTTACTCGAGTAAGGTTGTTATTCGCGGTAATGCCACGATTAATGCTTCTTCAAGTCCGCTCTATATTGTTGATGGGGTAGCGATGGAGAATTTCCAGTTGATGAACCCAAATGACATTGAGAGTATTGAGGTTTTAAAAGACGCCTCTTCTGCGGCTATCTATGGAGCTCGTGGTGCCAATGGTGTTATTTTAGTAACCACAAAGCGTGGTGTTAAAGGAGCTGGGCCAACGGTTAGTTATCAAGGATCTGTTGGGGTTAGTTCTCCACAGCGGTTCATGAAGCTCCTTTCTGCACAGCAATGGGTGGATGCTTTTATGATTGGTTTGGATAATGAAAATAAATACCAAAATAAAAATTGGTCTTTAAATAAAACGGATTGGTTTAATGATGCTACTTACTTTGATGCAAGTGGGAATCCAATTTACAATACAGATTGGCAAAAAGAAGCTACCGGAAATGCGCTTTCACATAACCATCAATTGAATATTCAGCAAGGTGATGAGAAGTCTTCTATCGGCGCTTTCTTAAATTTTACGGATCAGCAGGGGATTGTAAACAATACGTTTAGTAAACGTGTAAATGGTAAGCTAGCTTATGATGCCAAACCCAAAACATGGCTTTCTACGGGCGTTAACTTAATGGTTAACCATACTTGGGCTAACTATACGCCAGAAGATGGCGGTGGGCAAGATGCGCGACGTACAATGATTGAGATGTTGCCTTGGTTGCCTGTTAGGGATGCTTTGGGGAATTTTACCAATTCTACTTCTTCTAAAATTGGCGATGTATTAGGCTTTGAAGGAATGTCTAATCCGGTGTCGATTCTTGATTTACAAACACGTAAGAAGTACAATACGCAAATCTTTGGTAATGCGGCGTTGACTTTCCATTTGGCCGATGGCTTAGATTTGAAAACACAAATGGGTGTTGATTATCAGAAAAAAGACTATAAAGGCTATTCATCCATTTTATTGAATAATATTTCTAGACCCAATGGTTGGGCCGAAATACAACATGAGAATATCATGTATTGGCAAGAAGAAACCTATTTGACCTATAACAAGACCATTGATAAGCATCGATTCAATGGGATGGCGGGTATGTCTTGGCAAGGACGTACGTATGACTATGATGGTTCACGTACAGAGGGCTTTGATGATGATTTCTTGCAATGGAATAACTTAGGTGCGGGTACAACGCCAGCCCCACCTGCTTCTTCATTTAATAAGTGGACGATGAACTCTTATTTTATGCGCTTAGCATATACGTTTGATGATCGTTATTCAGCGACCCTTACTGGACGTTATGATGGGTCTTCGAAGTTTGGTAAAAATAATAAATATGCCTTTTTCCCTTCGGCAGGTTTAGCCTGGAATGTCTCTAATGAAGACTTTTTAAAGGACAATTCGGTAATCAGCAATTTAAAGGTACATACCAGTTATGGTAGAACAGGTAATTCAGAGATCGATCCTTATTTATCACTGGCGAATGTTACATCAGGCACCATTTTGTTAAATAACAATCGAGATCCTTTTTCATTTATAAACACCATGGCAAACCCAGATCTGAAATGGGAGACGTCTAGCCAATTTGACTTTGGGGTGGACTTCGGTTTATTTAATAATCGGTTGAACGTTGATGTTTCTGTTTACAACAAAAAGACAATTGATTTATTGATGGAATCTCCGTTGCCATATTCAACAGGTTATCGTTCCGTGTTTAAGAATGTCGGGTCAATGCAAAACCGTGGTATTGAGATTTTAGTTAATGCTTTCCCGGTGCGTAATGATGTCTTTACCTGGAATACCACCTTGAATATGAGTTATAATCAGAACAAGGTTTTAAAGTTAGGAGATAAGAATGAGGATGTGCAACGCTTGGGTTGGGTTGGTGGAGCCAATCAAATCTTGCGTGTAGGGGAGAATGCAAATAGTTTCTTTGGCTACAAACGTGACGGAGTTTATACCATTGAGGATTTTGAAGCTGGAAATGCGAGAAAGGAACAAGTTGGCCGTCCAAAACGTTCTACAGATAAATATATCTTAGGAAAAGGAACACCAGATTGGGCGGGTAGTTTTATCAATACCTTTAACTATAAAAACCTGGATTTAACGTTAGATCTTCAGTTTGTTTACGGAGTAGAAACAATGCAGCAGTTTTATCACTCGACCTATGATCGTTTTGGAATTACAAACGGTTTAGTAGAGATCTTGACGGATGCGTATAATGGTTCTAATCCAAATACCAATCAGCAGGCGATATACTTAACAAACACGGGACATGCCGGGCAGGATACCAATGTGGATTCATCATGGATTGTGAACGGTTCATATTTACGTTTCAATTTGATTCAGTTGGGGTATACTTTTACACCAGAGATGTTGAAATCGATGAGGTTGGGAGGTCTACGCATATTTGCTTCGGCGAATAATCCGTGGTTAATTACGTCAAAAGATTTTAAAGGCTATGATCCAGAAAGTACTTCACAGGTGGCGGATAATTTTGGACAGAATATTACTTTTTTCTCTTATCCAAGAGCGAAGACCTTCACGTTGGGGGTAAATGTTAAATTTTAGAACCTTGAATCATGAAATACAATAAAAATATAGTATATGCGCTTTTCGTCACAGGGCTATTTGCGCTTTCTTCGTGTACAAAATTCTTAGAAGAAGATGTACGATCGGGTAAAACTCTTGAAACGTATTTTAAAACGGAAGCACAGGCTTTGGCTCAGGTCAATTCGCTATATAGACGGGGGGCTCCTACGAATTACTCCTCTGCTGGAAGCGCCTATATTGGGCCTTCTGCATCTGTGAATAGTATGTTGACGGGTTATTTTACCAATAGCTATGAAGGGCAAGAGTTGGTGTGTCTGTATGCGCGGCAGCTGACGCGGCAGCAGAATGTAAGTATCGTCTCCAACTCCATGAATGGTATTTGGGAAAGTGCTTATAAGTCAATTGATATTGCGAATGGCGGTATTAAGTATATTCCTAGCATTGCTATGAATGATGACCGTCGAAAAGTGTTATTGGCGGAAGCTAAGTATTTTAGAGCGGCTAATTATTTTTATTTGGTGAAGATGTTTGGTGCCGTTCCATTGACGTTAGCGCCTTATGAAAATTTAGAAAATCTATATCTTCCGCGTACTGAGGCCTCAAAAATTTATGAAATTATTGAAGCCGATTTGCAAGAAGCTGTAGCAAATTTGCCGGCTAAGACTTTTGCAACCAATGGACATCGTATAACAAAATATGTAGCGGCGATGACGTTGGCAAATGTGTATTTACAACAAGGTAAAAATAATGAAGCTGCTGCTACAGCACAAATTGTGGTTAATTCATCACATAATTTAACCCAAAATCAAGATTTGGCAGCCAACTCCGCGTATAATCAACTGCGGAAGACGGATGATTTAGGAGAGGTTATATATGCACAAGAATATAATGGGACGATTACGAATAGTGCTTGGTGGCCTACATATGCTTTTAATGCCTCGGCGACGTCTGTATTTTCTACTTACTCTATTTTTGAGCGTGTGTTTGGTCCTACGGATCAATTCTTAAATGTATATGCCGCAGATGACTTACGTATTAAACCTAATCAGTTTTTCCATTGGCAGTATACAAATCCGGCTGATACTACAAAAAAATGGAGCTCTACGGTTGCTGGCGTTTGGTATTTCTACGATGAGGATGCTTTGCTGACGACAGGTAGGGGAACCAAGGATTGGAATTTCTATCGCTATCCAGAGGCCTTACTTATTGCGGCTGAAGGGATTGTTAGTGGCACTGGTGCTGTTACAGCCGAAGCAGTGGGGTATTTAGCACTGTTGAAAGCGAGAACAAGCACCACAGGTAAGACGGTCGCAGACTTTACCAGTGAATTGCAGGCTTTGTCAAAAGATAAGTTTATCGAAGAAGTTTGGAACGAAAGACTACGTGAGTTTCCTTTAGAGTTTAAAATGTGGGATGATATTACACGGACGAAAAAATTCCCAGTCATCTCTACAACGACGAAAGGAAGCGTAAGTTGGGTGAACCTGATCGGAGCTAAGAATGGTTTTGGCGCAACATTCAAAGAGAGTGATCTATTATGGCCTATTTCTATTGAAGAAATGCAGCGTAATCCTAGTTTAACGCAAAACGACGGTTATAAATAGAATGATTTATTTAATAAGAAAAAGCGGCTATCTTGAAAGAGATAGCCGCTTTTACGTTCTTGAAAAGGACTGTTTTAGTCTGCAGAGACCAGCTCTTTCTTTGCTAGGCGGGTATTGTCTTTATTTTTTTTGCCTTTAGGCTTCTTTTTCCGCTTACCCCACCAGATGTAGAATCCTGTTATCGGTAATGAGGCGCAAATAAGACTGGCTGTGAAATATAGTATTTTTGTGGTCATGCCTCCGATAAATCCAGTATGTAATCCGTAGTTGGAGCGTGATATCCATTCGGCAGCCTTAGCATCTTTCAATGCTTTTTGAGATGTCGGAAGGAGGGTAATGCTATTACGATCAAAATAGAGGTCACGCCAGCTACCGCCATGCATATCCGTACATGCGTATACCGTTTCTTCATCTTCCTCGGGGAGGTGAACAATAACGGCTTCTTTGTTTTTAAGGGCTACCTCTTTACGGACGAAATGCCAAATGCTATCGGCAACAATTAATGCATTCGTTGGAGGAATGTTATTGGTTGAATCGACAAGGGCTTTTTCTATTTTTACACGAGGCGGATAGCCTCCAGCTAAGGCTATTACCTGTTTGCGCACAAAAGGGAAGGCCATGATTAAACCTGTGAAGGCAATCAGCAAGGCTAACGTTAGGGAGTAAAACCCCAAGACGTTGTGTAGATCATAATTTATACGTTTTAACTTCGCTTTCCAATTAATCGTTAGCGCTTGCTTCGCATGTCGTTTATTCCATTTCTTTGGCCACCATAAAATAATCCCCGATAGGGTGATAAAGAAAAATATAGCCGTAGCCCAACCAACAACCTGGCGCCCAATTTTTCGGGGTAGCCAAAGTTGACGATGGCCTTCATCCATCTCGTGAAAAAAATCTTCATGATCTACGATTGCTAAAATATCGGCGGTATAGGGATTAACATAGATAAGACTATCGCTATGATCAATAGATATTTTGACTGACTTATCTAGCCCATAATACCAGAAGCTAGAGACCTCTAACTCAGGATATGTGGCTTTTACACTCTTGTAGAGTATACTCGGCGGTAATTGTTTTTCCGATTCTTGAGGTTCTACCGAGTAGTAATTGTACAGCAAATCTTTGATGTCATGTTCAAAAACCAATGCACATCCGGTGACGGATAAGATGACGACGATGATTCCGGATACTAATCCCAACCAAAGGTGTAACCAAGCATTGATCTTGAGTAATATTTTTTTCATTCGTTTATTGTTTATAATTCGTTGGTCTAAGGGTATTTTAGGAAGCTATAGATACCTGTTTTAAGCATTTAGCTGTCTGTGGTAAAGTAAAAGAGAAGCTTCTCCACGGTCTACCCATGGAGAAGCTTCGTATTAAATAGGAAGTCCTACTAATTTAATTTGTAGATAACAGGGGTATCTTCGTCGGCGCCATCAATTTTAGCTCCTTTTGTTAACTTGTTTGTTGCGGAGTCATATTCCCAAATGTATACACCGTCAGCCTTTGTATCGTTTACAGCGATGTATGCTTTTCCTTGGTGAACAACTGCGGATCTAGAGTTACCCAATAGCGGGAATTCAAGTTTGTGTACCACTTTTTGTGTGTTTACATCTACAACAATGTACTGCCACATCGAAGCATACCACCAGTCGTGTAAATTATTTAACATTAGTGTTTGTATCGTGTGCATTAATAAATAAAGCTTTACCGTTGCCAAGGTCTGTAACACCTAGTTGGTTGTCGCCAGCAAGCTGCGCACTTGTATTGAAGAAGTAGCCTGGATCAATTTTGTATTCACCATCTTTGATACGGAAGAATCCTGTAGGCATATTAGGTTTGTTACCACCTAGTACTGGCATGGTATGGGTTAAGATATAGGTATATCCTTTGTCTTTAAATTGGCTAAAGTATCCATTTCTTAAAGCACCTATTGGTGCCGAACGGTCATCTTCGCTAGTCACTTTAAAGTTATTAAATCCAGGGTAATCCATTACCGCGGTGTATGATTTGTCGTAATGAACTTTAGTCTCCTCATTGTAAAGTCCGTAGCCTATGACGATTTTATTACCTTGTGGAATCACGGAGAAGGTACGGCGGGCATGTTTCTCAGGAATGCCTGTGCGATCAAACTCACCACTTTTTGTAACCGCCATGTTGTTTACGTCAATTACCGCATAGAAGTTGCTCGAACGTGGACCAACCATAAGTTCTGTTTCACTCAACCAAACATGCCACCCTATATATAGAGATGGTAATTGGGTGAAGGGAATTTCACGGATTGTTTTGAGCGTACCATTTTCAAAACGGTACTTTCCAAATTTTGACGCTGTAGGATCTATATGGTAGAAATCTCGTCCCTTTTGGATAACATTTTCCTCCCACGTGAATATTTGTGAAACATTGGTGCCTTTTCCTACAGGCGATATTTTACCAACCATAAGGTTTTCGACAGGTAAAAGATAACGTCCATTTTCAGTACCTACGATGATGGCAAATTCTGGATCTATCACTTTTTCAGGACCATCTGGACCTTTATTGTCGCTACATGACATGATGGTTGCCGTTGTTGCCATAGCAAGTAAAATGGCGTAGAATCGTTTCTTTAGAGGGTTTTGCTTGTTCATTATGCTATTTTTAAATCGTATTATGAATATTTATGTTGTATCGGAATTTTAAAGAGAAGGAACGTCCTGGCTTTTGCAGCTTAGCGTTGTCATAGGCTATTCGATCGGTAAGGTTTTTACTTTCCAAGGTAATGTTGTAACGTCCCTTTTTCAGGGAGTATGTAAGTCCTACGTTTTGAATCCATTGTGTAGGTATATAATAGTTGGTGGATTTGTCACCTAGTTTTGACCAAGTCATGGAGTATTCATTGACAAATTGCATGTACCAATTGAATTCTAATCGTGTGTCTTTACCAAGAACGTCGTTTTTGCCGATGATAAAATCTGTATTACCATACAGCCATGGCTTGTCAGGTAATCTGTTGTTGTAGGTGATTTTAGCACGATTGGTGCCACGTACAAATTGCTCTCTGTCGACTGCGCTTTCATAACTTAGGTTAACGGTGAAGCGTAAAAAATCAGCATAGCTATAGGTAGATTCGAAATCAGCACCCTGAACTTTTATCCCTCCATAGTTATAATATGTTCTGAAAGAAGCTGAACCACTGCCGTTGTCTACTGGAGGTGTGCTATGGATATAATCTTTAACATCTCGGTAAAAGGCACCAGCCGTAATATTTAATTGTTGTTTTTCATCGAGTCTTCTACTGAAGAAAACACCTAAGTTATAGTTGTTGCTATTTTCTGGAACTAGTTTTTCATTGGGGCCGATATTGGTTCCATCACCATAAAGTTCGACAAGTCCAGGTAGGCGATAGGCATTCTCGTAAGAACCTTTAACCCCCAAGTTTTCGGTGATGAAATAGCTAGAGGCAATACCATAGCCTGTATAATTTTTGTTTTGCGTACTCTCTATACCTGCTTTGTCGAGCACTTTACCACTAAGCATGTAGTGTTTCGCAAAAAGCTGATTACGCCATTTCTTGTTGAAGAAATCATGCATGTAGTTTAGACCTAACACCTGTTTGTTTACACGGTTTGATTGATCACGTGTATGATTATAAGGGTCAATCTCGTTATAGCTTTTTCGGAAATTGCTATTGAAATTATGAGTTAAGTTGACGGACTGTTGATCATTAATCAAATAGTTCAATGTGGTTTGAACGGTATTATTATAGCCGCTGTAATGTTGAATAGATTTTGTTGTGGAGCGTTCTCCTCCCGCGGGGTAGTAACTACGTTTGTCTGGAAGACCATTCCAACGGTAGGTAGAGTAGGAGCTGGTATCGGTTACGACGGATTTATCTTGTGCAAGGTTGGCAAATACTGACGCCGAAAGGCCTTCAATGAATATATTATCTTTTCTATAACGTAGACTTGGCGCTAAGCTATTTGATTTTTCATTTAGGTGACCAAATACTTTGTCCTGTGTTGCCCCTGTTTGTATTTCCTTATTAATGTTTGTGTAGGTTAAGCCTAACACGAATACATCGGCCCATTTCTTCTTGGAGATTCCGACTTCTACTTGCGACATAGCTGAGCGATAAGCATCGTGAAAACGACGGGCCGAAGCTAAGGTGTCAAATCCGCTGTAGGTAGCGTTAGGGACCTCTAGATAAACTTTTGCCGACGGGTTTGTTTTCATTAAATAGTCGTTGTCGGAGTAGTTGTAATACGCATTAGCATTAATATGTATTCCTGTTTTAGGTTCTGTATAGCTGCCGCTTATAGCGCTACGGTGCGTATTAAATGAGCCGATGCTATAGCTAACATCCAATGCCTTTTTACGATCGCGGTTGGTAATAATATTGATGGCACCTCCCAAAGCATCACTTGTCAGATGAGCCGGAACAACGCCTTTATAGACCTCAATACGCTCTACAATATTGATAGGAATATTATTGAAGGACATGCCGCTTCCGAAGGCTTCAATAGGGACTCCGTCAATAAAGAATTTTACTTGATTGCCTGATAGTCCATTTAAAGACAGACTATAATTGGAACCAAGACCTCCCTGTTCACGGATTTTTATGCCAGTGCTTCTATTTAATATTTGATTTACATCCGCATTGATATTGGCATATTGCTTTGCCTCAATAATGTTGACACTAAATCCGGATTCTTGTATTTTTTTAGCGATACTTTTCCCCTCGACACGAACACTATTAATCTGTTTAGTATCTTCTTGGAGAATGATAGTCAATGGTCCGTTTGTTTGCGGGAGCGTTATTGTTTGGCTTTTTGATAGGTAGCCGAGGCTACTTATCAAAACTTCATAAGACCCTTTTGCCAATTTGGAGAATTTGAATAATCCATTGTCGTCGGTTGCGGTTTCAGTTGTCGTACCATGAAGTTTGATTTTTGCACCCTGCAATGGAGTGTTTGTCGCTGTTTTAACGGAGCCTGTTAATGTATAATTAGTTTGTCCATATACGATTACACAGTTTACCATGAAGGCCATTAGCATTGCCCACCCTAGTTTACGCATTTTTATTTAGATTAATTATATATAAGAGGGTTGCGCAACTCCGGCTTTCCCGAAGGTGGAAACAGGAAAAAAAATATATATTTTTTGAAAACAGGGATTTCAGTAAGAAAAAGGGCTTTTCTTACGTGTTTAGCTAATTGTATTTTTTGAGGAAAACTAGTTTAAGCGATTGTCTAGACGAAGGATAAAGCTTGTCTTGTTTGGGATAGTGATTCCCTTTTGAACTTTTTCAGTTTGTTTGTTATAAATCCAAACAGCATGTTGGTCTTGTGCATCATCAATACCAATATAGACGTTATCTCCTTTTACCCATACATTTTCTTTTCGCGTTCCTTTGTCTAGAGGAACGTCGAGCTTTTTGAAAGCTCCCGTTTTGAGGTTGATTCGGTAATATTCAAATTGATAGGTCGAGTGATGTGTTGCATAGGTGGTATATAGGTCTTTACGCTCACTGCGAATCAGGACTTCTTGTTGGCCTAGATACCACATGCCATAGGCATGGTTATCAATTTGTTTGGAAATATTAATCATGTACTTCGCGTCAATCGTGTTATTATCTTTTGTTTTACGAAAGATAGCGGTTGGCTTTTGTTCGTTATTTCCTAGAGCGATACCTGGGCATGCCATAAAGTAGAAATCTCCTTTTTCATCGGTGAAACTATACGATTGAACGAAATTAAGACCACCAGGGTAGGTCGATCTGTTATCTTTTTCTTGATGAAGGATCTGTAATGAAGGCCAATCCAACGTCATGAAAAGCATAGTATCCGCTGTGGTATAATCATCCATTTCTAAATATTGGCTATACGAATAACCAATCCAAAGTTTATTTTCATACAGATTTACTACCCCAATATTGAGTATGTTGAAGGCATCCTTTGCTGGCGGTATTGGCAGTTGCTTTTTGGCAATAAGCTTAAAATTTTTGGTGTCCAAGACGAATATATTTCCTCGATCTTGATGCATCCCCTCTATGGTAGAGATTAGGAGGGTATCTGATTCATTCAGCCATGTTGCATTTTCGAGGTAATTATTGTCAAGATAGATAGAGTCTAAAGGAACTAATCCCTTTTCATTCAATCCGAATTTTCGAAAGTAATTGTTTTTAAAATTTAGTTGATAATAAAAGCCATCGCGTACGAGAAATTCACGATTAAAACTAAGCGACCGAGAAACGGATAGCTCTATGGTTTTTGGCGTTACACTGTCTAAATTATTACTCAACAAAAAGGCTTGTGAATTATCTTTTTCAAGTAAGAAAAGTGAGAATTCATGGTTTAAGAGCGTAGCTTTTTCTTGTTTACAAGCCGAGAAGAAAAGGACCAACAGGAAGAAGAGGAAGATATTTTTCGAATGCATCGTTAATCTAGGAAATTTGAAACTGTTTCCGTATCTGTTTTTGCACAATGACAGGAAGGAAGGTGAAATCATCTTTTTTAACGATGATTATTTGATTGGTTTCTTTGCTCTCCGCTACGTAATAGGTTTCTCCCGCTTTGAATAACAGATTTGCTTGTTGACCATGTTTTAGCACTAAGTCTTCCGTTGGTGTGAAAAGTATTTCACCACTTAAGGTTAAGCTCCCTGATTGCATATCGATATCCGCCTGGCTATTTTTTCCTAGAATAAGCGTGAATGGGCGTGTTACCTTTTCAATACTGCTGTAGTGCACTGCACTATTTTCAGAATTCTTATAAAGTATTGTAAGCAAGGTACACCCACCAAGTAGGAATAAAATTGATGCAGCGACATGACGTATGTATCTGAAATTTATCCGCGGTTTATGTTGTTCCTCCGTTTCGATAAAACCTTCTAAATTGTTCCATATAGCCCTACCATGCTCATTAGGAATATCCTCCGAACTGTCCTCTATAGCTAGTTCGTTCCAGTCGTCATTATCCAACCAATCACGCACGAGTTTACGCTCTTGCTCAGTACACTGGCCAAGATCATATTTCTCGAGTAATTCTTTATTAATTTGTGTCATGGTATGGATAAGGAGTTGACGGCTAAGTCAAAAATACGAAAATTAAATAATCTTTTATCGGGCTTTATTCGCGTTTGTTGAAGTAGGTTCGGAATATCATTAATGCCTTACTGATATGATACTCAACAGCTCGCTCGGTAATGAAAAGATTTTGTGCAATTTCCTTATTGGTAAGTCCCTGCTCTCTGCTCATCTTAAATACATTTTTGCATTGTTTGGGCAATGTATCAATGATGTTGTTGATGCGGACTTTCAATTCATTAAAATTTACTTGACTGTCCTCATAGCTGTTTGAACTTTGTTTGAGGATGACGTCATGATGGCGGTCGCGTGTTGCTTTATTGCGGATATATTCCAGACTTTTTAGTTTTACAGAGCGCAGTAAATAACGCTCGGCATCAAGTAAACTCAAACTTTTACGTCGCTCCCAGAGTGATTTAAAAATTTCCTGTACAATCTCTTGTGCATCATGTTCGTCGTCTGTTGTTTTTAACGCGTAGGCATACATACGTTTCCAATACGTTTGAAATAGAGTTTCAAATGTACTATGGTCAATTTCGGAAAGGCTTGTCTGTATATCGTTTTCCAACACGTTGGTAAATATCGTTATTTATTTAGAATGATTATAAATAATATTGATTTATTTTTTGACAATATGATTTTCTGTTGTCAGTTGTTCTGCCAAGTGAGGTGTTAACTGATAAAGATTAGGATTTTTCCTATTTATAGGTGGAATTGCTACCAATAGATTTTGTTTCTTGAGAAACCGTATGTTGTTATATACACTTGCATAGCAGTAATTTTTTTGATCCTGATTGAGCAATAGAAAAATTTGATCCCCTGAAAGTTCTTCAGGGGTCGCATATATAAGATTGACAATTGCTTTTTGTATTGGTTTTAGTTCTCCAAAGTTAGGCTGCATAGGCGCTAGTTTTGTTGTTGTATTAAATAATGAGTTTTAGTTTCCAAAACGGTAGTGGAAGGATAGTAATACCTTTCTATTGTCTGGGAAATTTTGACTCTCTATGTATAAGTTGTTGAATGTGCTGCTGAAGCTTGGTTTTGCATTTCGAATTAAGCCATTTGCTGCAAGTTTAATCATGGCGCGTTCGCTTAATAGTTTTTTCTCTAGGGCGATGTCTAATCCATAAGCTTCTGCAGTTTTGCGTACTCCGTTTACAACGGGAGACTTATAGTAACCTAAAGCTTCAATGCGCCAATCTTTGGCTAGTGTTAGCGTATGTCTGCTATTTGCTGTCCAGCTGGATCCTTTCGTATCAAGTTCTATATCGTTTACTGTTCCTGTATATCTGTTGTGAAAACCATTGATGTAATGACTCCCTGTCCAGAAAGGAGTGAAACTATTATTGTACATAATACTAGCACTATAATTTTTATGCTTACCAATATTTTCTGGTCTGCTGAATGTTTGATTTGGAAGGTTTCCTGTTCCCGTTATCCAGGTTCTAACATCTCGACTATGGCTGAGACCTAAAGTTGTAAAAAGCTTGTTCTTGAAGCTATGGCCTAGCTCTAGGATATTGCTTCTTTCAGGCTTTAAATCTGGATTTCCTTCGTAATAGGTAAAGGCATCTTCATAAACACGGAAGGTATTTACGTCATGATCGTTTGGACGTTCAATACGGGAGCTAAAGGAACCTCTTAAAGCATGCTGCTCCGTGAGATTGTAGCTTACAAAGGCCGTGGGGAAGAAGTGTAGGTAGTTATTTTCTTTTGTCGCGGCATTTGTTTTCTGATTAGCCTTGGTATAGGTATACTCTGAGCGAAGGCCTAGTTTATATTCAAAACGTTGAATCTTGCTCGCAAATGTTAGGTAAGCGGCTTCTACATGTTGTGTATATTGAAAATTGTTGGAGCTAGTTTCGTCTTTAATACAATTATTATTTTTAAGCGTATCGTTACTACGTTGGTTGTCGATGTAAAAATGAGACCCTTTCCAACCAATTTCATAAAGACTGTGTTCGCCAATCGGTCGGCTATAATCTAATCGTGCACTATAGGTGGTGTTGCTCAAATCTTGTATGTTGTGGCGTGCTGATGTAGGGCGAGTCGTCGTCGTTTCTAGGTAATCGGTATAAAATGCATTATCATACTTATTGGTATGCGGAGCATAATCTACATTTAGCTTAAGGTAGTGGTTATCGCTGTTATATTTTTTCGTATAATTTACATTAAACGTAAGGTTGTTATACCCTTCATCAAAGTTGTTTCTCGTAGCTGCTCTTTCAAGAAGCTGGTTTTGACCGTTTAGAAAGTCTATATCAATATCCGCATAGGAAATAAATTTCCCTTTAACCCAATTGAAACTAGCCTCTAGTGTTTTTGTGGTATCGAAGTCTACAGTTATTCCCGAATGTATGCTATGATAACGGCCAGGACTTAAGCGTATTTTTTCTGTTTGTGTCTGTTTGCTAACTAGCTGTCCCTGTTCATTGGTCCAGCTACGGCTGAGGCGGCTGTGTGCTTTTTCTTCTTCATAGCCTGTAGATACATTGGTAAAAAAGTTGATGCGGTCTGTCTTATAGTGCAGTCCGCCGCCGGCGCTACCTTGTTTTTTTCGGGTGTGTGAACCGCGGACAAAAAGGTCACCACCAAAACCACTACGTTTATTTTTCTTCGTGATGATGTTAATAATTCCTGCGGTACCCGCAGCATCCTCTTTGGAGGAAGGAGAGGAGATAAGTTCCATTTTAGCCACATCACGAGCTTGTAAACCGCGCAGCATATTGGCTAACTGTGTTCCCGAGATATAAACATCACGCCCGTTAATCTTTATATTGGCACCTGTTCTCCCTTGGATGGAGAAATTCCCTTTACCATCAGATACGATGCCGGGTGTTTTTTCTAATAGTTCGAGTACGCTATTACCCTCCGCGAGAACCGTTTCTTCCACTTGAACCACCATCTTATCCACAAATTGTTGGATAGCGGGCGGCTTACCATACATATGCACGGTTTCTATAGCTATTGAAGCTGTTTTTAGGATAATAGGGGTTGCGGTAATTCGATCGCCCGCACTTGTTGCATAGCTTCTCGTCCATTGTGTTTCATAGCCTACGGCTGATATACGAAGGACAAAGCTTCCATGTGTATTGTTTTGAAAGTCATACTGTCCACTTTCGTTTGTGCTGGTTTGCATAAACAGAGATGAGTCGGGTAAACTTAGCAGGCTTACACTTGCTTTTTCAAAGGGTTTCCCCTGATCGTTGAGTACTTTTCCGCTGATTGAAAATTGAGCAAAGAGAGGAGATGAAGTGCAGATAAAATAGAGTAAGGTGAGTAGCAATAAGCCTTTGTAACGCATGTTTTGTTTCTTTTGATGATTTATCGCTCAACTACTTTTTAGCCGATGACCGATATGCAAATCATTTTTTTAGATTAATTATAAATAAGTGCCTTTATAGGATAGTAGCTTATTGCTGGGGTTAACCGAAAGTAGGGGACTAGATTATTCTCATTATATTTAAACCATGAAAAACACGTCGGCAGTACTTTTTGATTTAGACGGAACATTAATAGATTCCGAATTTTTTTATTTTTCCAATTGGCAACCTATCCTTTCTGCTGAATTTGGCCTTGAAATAAGCTATGAGGACTGGATTGAATTTTTTGCAGGGCATACATTGGTAGCGAATGTACAACTGTTAGCAACGAAGTGGGGTATACAAACTACACAAGAGTTTATGTGGGATGCTACACGTGCCAACTATGCAAAATCGGATATGACAAAGATTAACTTGATGCCTTTTGCTCGTGAGATTTTGACCGCTTTGAAAGAAAAAGGTGTTCGCTTAGGTTTAGTGACTTCTAGTTACCGGACGACTGTTGATGCCGTACTAGGGAAGCATCAACTATTGGATTTCTTTGAGATTTTTGTAACCCGCGAAAATGTTAGTCAGGCGAAGCCTAACCCTGAGCCCTACTTATTGGCGAGTTCACTATTAGGAATCACGCCGGACGAGCTAATTGCTATAGAAGATACCTCAACAGGCTGTGCTTCGGCAAAAGCAGCTGGCTTACACTGTATCGCGGTATCTCAACATGAGAGTGAACGTGCGAAATTGACAGCTGCTGACCGTTTATGCTATAGCATGGATGAGGTGCTTAAAATGTTAATATAAACGTTTTAGCATAGCATTAATGTAATTAATTTGTACATTAGATTTTCAAAAATCAAATTATGAATAGAAGAACGGCTATTAAGCAATTTTTCATCCTTTCCGGGGGGCTTTGGCTTGCTGCATCCTGTACAGGGAATGAGCAATCAGCCTCTATTGCACTTAATCAGGTTAAATTTACAGCCAAAGATGAGGCCTTGCTTGCTTCATTAGTTAATGCAGTTATCCCGATGACGGATTCTCCTGGGGGGAAGGATTTGAATTTACATCTTTTTGTAATGAAAATGGTGGACGATTGCCATCCTAAGGCCGATCAAGATGCTTTTACAGAAGGTTTGAAAGCCGTTCATAAGTTGAATAAATCAAATGAAGCAGATTTGTTAGCTTATTTGCAGCAGTTGCCGAAGGATGATATTTTTCGTAATGTTCTTAAGCGTAGAACGATTCAAGGCTATCTTAATTCATCGTATGTGATGAAAAATAAATTGATTTATGAATTGGTTCCTGGTCACTATGACGGAGCTGTAAAGGTACAAGGCTAATTAACATGGCAAATCTAAATATTGACTCAGCAAAGGATAGAACGTATGACGCTATTGTTATAGGTTCAGGTATTAGTGGCGGATGGTCCGCGAAGGAGCTTTGTGAAAAAGGGTTGAAGACTTTGGTGTTGGAGCGTGGTCGTGATGTCCAGCATATCAAAGACTATCCAACAACAAATATGTACCCTTGGGAATTTGAGCATCGTAATGAGATGCCGCTGAAGATAAAGGAAGAGAATCCTATCGTGAGCAAATGTTATGCTTTTCATGAAGCAGCGGCTCACTTCTTTGTTAAAGATAAGGAGCATCCGTATGTACAGGAGAAGCCTTTTGATTGGATTCGTGGTTACCAAGTGGGCGGTAAATCGCTGTTATGGGCTAGACAGACACAACGTTGGTCGGATTTCGATTTTGAAGGCCCTGCCCGCGATGGCTTTGCTGTCGACTGGCCTATTCGCTATGCTGATCTTAAACCATGGTATGCTCACGTGGAGCGTTTTGCTGGAATTGCTGGAGACCACGATGGGCTTCCAGAATTGCCTGATGGCGAGTTTTTGCCAGGTTATCCATTAAATGTCGTAGAGAAATATTTTAAACAAAAGGTGGAGTCTAAGTTTGCGGGCCGCAAAGTGATATCATCACGTTGTGCACATATTTCTAAACCTCAACCGATTCATATCCAACAGGGACGTACACAATGTCAAAACCGTACCCTTTGTGAACGTGGTTGCCCTTTTGGAGGTTATTTTAGCTCTAACGCATCGACTTTACCATGGGCCGCGAAGACAGGCAACCTAACCGTTCGTCCTGATTCGGTAGTTCACTCTATATTGTATGATGAGCAAAAAGGTAAAGCTATTGGTGTTCGTGTTATTGATAGAGATACCAAAGAGGAAATCGATTTTTATGCGCGTGTTATCTTTTTGAATGCTGCTGCGGTAAACTCAAACCTTATTTTACTGAATTCGACTTCTAGTCGTTTTCCAAATGGACTTGGGAATGATAGTGAGACCTTAGGAAAATACTTTGCTTTCCATAATTATAGTGCCCGTATCTATGCGGAATATGATGGTTTGCTCGATTATACGACGAAGGGTAGAAACCCTGCGGGGGGAGGTTATATCCCACGTTTCCGCAATTTGCATAAGCAAGAGACGGATTTCTTACGTGGCTATGCTGCAGGTTTTGGTGCTTATCGTATTTCTTCATCCGATCAATCGGGTTTAGGTGGAGATTTGAAAGAATCGCTATTGAATCCGAAGTTAGGAAACTGGGGTGTAGGTTCGCATATGATGGGGGAGACTATTCCAAAGGCTTCAAACTTTTTGGCATTGGATAAAGACCAGAAAGACGATTGGGGTGTGCCTTTATTACGTATTTCGGTAGATTATGATGACAACGATGCCAAGATGAAAAAGGATTACTTAGATACGATGGAGGAGATGTTTGTTGAGGCTGGCTTCATTAACATTCGTCGTGATGAAAATAGTCAAGCTCCAGGTTTGGATATTCACGAGATGGGCGGCGTACGCATGGGCTTAGATCCGAAAACATCGATGCTTAATAAGTGGAATCAGTTACACGCTGTGCCTAATGTATTTGTGACGGATGGTGCTGCTATGACTTCTACGTCGACACAAAATCCTTCATTAACATATATGGCATTTTCTGCTCGATCGGTAGATTATGCAGTTAAAGAAATGAATAAAGGTAGTTTTTAATAGGCTATACAGTTCAAAAAAATATTTAATAAAAGGCTCAGCTTAAGCTGAGCCTTTTATATTATGGTGTTGTCTCTCTAGAAATTCTTCAAGAAAATTTGGATTTTTGTCGTACTATCAATACCTAATTTTTTGCGTAATCTATAACGTCCAATTTCTACAGCTTTTGTTGAGTTATTAAATATTTGTGCAATTTCTTTGGTACTTAAGTCCATTTTTAAGAGTGCACATAGTTTAAGCTCATTAGTCGTTAAATCTGGATAGCTAGCCTGCAACTTCTCGAAAAAATCCCGGTTTACTTCAAAAAAATGTTGATTGAAATCGTTGTATTCATCTTGCGATTTTTCCGCAATACGGATCATACGTAGCAACGTCGATAGGGTATCTTTTGTTGCGGTGTTATCTTTGCTCGCATCTTTAATATGAGTTTTTAGCTTGTTTAATACCTCTGAGCGTTTAATCATGTGAATAGTCATTGCCGAGAGCTCTTTATTTTTATAATCTACCTCAGCTGAAAGCTTTTCATTCTTCAGCTTCATGACTTCCTTTTCTGAGGTTTCCAACTCCAGCTGTAGGCGTTGCTGCTGTTGCTCATGTTTAATGATATACTTTCTTTGTAACCGCGATAGGGAATAGGCCGTTAAACAAGCCAAGAGAATAAAGTAGCCTAGGTAAGCAATATTACTTTTATACCATGGAGGCATGATTCGGAAACTATATTGACTACTGTCTGCTTGGGCATCACTGCCAAAGCGGCTTTTAACGATAAAGGTATAGTGCCCCGCAGGAAGGTTGGTATAATCCTTTTCACTTTTATTGGACCAAGCGGAAAAATCCTGATCGAAACCTTGGAGAATATAGCTGAATTCTACTTCTTGCGGGTTTGTGTACTCCAAGGCTCCAAATTCGAAATGTAAAGCATTTTGCTTGTTGGATAGCTGTGGTATATGTTCTTGCTTTTCGCCAAAAGGGGTTGCAAGTAACGTATCTTTCGTATTGGACGAAATAATCTTGTTTAAGAATGTAGCGGGTTTTTTCCATTTATACTGAAGGAAATCTAAGTGGATAAAACCTTTATTTACTCCAATCAAAACATGTGATAAGTCTTGTAAGTTGATAGACGCAAAGCCACCTATTACTTCTTCATTGAGTTCTGGAATACTTGTCAAACTAAAGGTATCGCCATTTTTTTTAAGGACATATACCTTGGCTCCCGCTGATATCCATAAATTACCTTTGGGGTCTTTCGCAACAAACTGTATCGCTAAACCTTTGGTGTATTTGTACAAAGTGGGATGTGGAATAAATTTTTTCTCCATATTGGAGAATAGATATAACCCATCTAAAGTGCCAATAAGCAACTGGTTGTCTATTTGGAAGATATAGTTGTGGAAGTCATCCGGGAGTCCGTTTTCTTTGGTGTATAAGATCGACTTATCAAGTTTTTTGTCCTTGAAGTTTGTGACAAATTGATAGACTCCTCGGAAAGGATGTGATGCCCAATAGGAGGAGGAGTAGTTATCATAGACCAGAAAGCGGATAGACTCTTCAATACCGACGATTTTATTATGCTCTGGAGCTGAGGGAACATCCAATTGATTTAGTTGTTGTAAGCCATTGTAGGTTCCAACCAAGAATGGTGTTTGTGGATTCGGCTGGTCTACGATGCGCCAAGTACCTTCATTGCTATATATTCTTTTTGGCTCACCCGAGGATAGGTTAAATAATCCTTTGTCATGACCGAGCATGAGTTGGTTTTGAATGACTTGTAGGTTCCAAACCTGCCCCTCTGTTTTTGGTATTTGTTCAAAATCAAATGCTTCGATTGAGGTATTCGCTCTTGTACGATAAACTCCGTCGGAGGTGCCAAGCCAGTATTGATTGTTGTAGCGTATAGAGGTGTAGCCTGATGATTCTTTGTCGCTATCTGTAAGGATATAGCGCAAAGGACTGTTTAAGGATACATAGGAGATCCCGTTTTCCATAGCTATCCATATATTTTGTTCATGATCTTCATATACGTAACGGATGTTGTTGGATAGAATACCGTTCTTTTTATTCCAGATATCTATTATTCTACCCTGGGCATCCATACGTATTAATCCATGAGAGATGGTTCCCATCACATAACTGCCACTTTTTAACTTTTTGACCGTATAGACATGTTTAAATATGTCTGATGAATAGTTTGTTGATGGTTTAAATGCGGTTACTTTTTGGTCCTTAAGTAGGAAGAGGCCTTCATCTTGTGTACTTATTAGATACGCTTTTTCTTGAAAGGGAACTATAGCGGTTATTATCGAGTTGCCAATAGCGTCATTGTCAATTATTTTTTTCCAGCCCGTGCTGCTGTATTGTAAGAGGCCAAGCTTGCTATCTTGCGCCATAACGGTCTCGTTAACCTTGCCCATATATGACCAAGTACCTTCAGGCTTCAATAGTATGATATCTTTCCCCTTTTCATAACGGAAAATCTGACTTGGCTCGCGAAAGAATACATAGTTATCTTTTTCAATAATATCCCAGATGTCATTAAACTGGTTTTTTTCTCCTGGGATTTTGCTGATTAATGATTCATATCGATAACCTTGGGGAGTCTCTTTTAAAGTGCCAAATTCATTTTGAGCCCCGACATAAAGTATATTTTCTTTTGACTTTAATAATGATCGTACATGAGGGTTGTTGGGAAGCTTAGTAATCTGCCAATAAAAACCGTTGAATATGACTACACCTTGTGCATTTGCGACAAAAAGGATGTTTTTATTGTCCTGTTCAATATGCCAATTTTGAACTCCCGCCTTATATTGTTCGTTAGAATAATTAATAGTCTTAAAGCCTTTACTTACTTGTGCTTGCAGCACATTACTGACGCTAAGTAACGCTACCCAAAGAAGGAAGAAAAGTTTATACAGGTTTATTGGCATGACATCCCAATTTATAAAATTTCAAATGCCTATGCAAAAGTTTTTTAATTTATTTGATTTTGTAATGTTAAATAAATGTTAATGTGTAGTGTTTTATTGATTTGATTTACAGTGTTTTAGCTGTTTTGTGTAGTGTTTTTTGAAGCCTTATTTTTATTTCTTTTAGCGAGTAGTAGTGTAGTTGTAGGGTTTAATTTTTATTGTTTGTTTTAAAAGAAATTCATATTTGTTCAACCAGTTATATCGAGCGGACTAAAATTCGCCTTTATACCAATAACCAAGTTTTAAAATTATAAACACTATGAAAAGAAACGTAACAATCTTTCTGTTGTTCTGTGTTTCGATGTTAACACACGTTCATCTAATGGCACAGCAACTGCAAATTCAAGGGCATGTAACGGACAGAGCGAATGGTAGTGCCATTACGCATGCTACTATTCAAGTGGTCGGAACGAGTACGACTACAGCTCCAAACGACAAAGGCTTTTTTACTATTCGCGTTCCTAATGCTAAAAGCCAAGTTCAAGTAAAGGCTATTGGCTATGCAACGAAAACGGTTTCTATTATTAATCCAGCAGAGTTTTTGGAAATTCAGTTAGATGGTGAGACCGGTAATATTGATGAAGTCGTTGTTGTCGGCTATGGTACACAGACGAAGGCTACCGTAACAGGGGCGATTTCTTCGGTGAAAGCCAAAGACTTAGAAAACATGCCATTAACACGTGTTGAACAAGCCTTACAAGGACGTACTTCAGGTGTATTAGTGATGACAAACTCAGGACAACCAGGTTCTGCAGCAAACGTGCGTGTACGTGGTACCACGTCAATAAATGGAAATGATCCTTTATGGGTCGTTGACGGTGTTGTGGTCGATAATGGTGGTATTGGTTTTATTAATCAGTCTGATATTGAGTCCTTAGATGTATTGAAAGATGCATCTGCACAAGCGATTTATGGTGCACGTGCCGCAAATGGGGTAATTTTAGTGACCACTAAAAAAGGAAGAATTGGTGCGCCAAGTATTTCTTATAACGGATTTTTTGGTACATCAGCGCCAGCAAAGAAGTTAAAACTGACAGATGCGACACAATATGCTACTTTACGAAATGAATCTTTAAAGAACGATGGTAAGGCTCCTTTGTTTGCAGACCCAGCTAGCTTCGGTAAAGGGACTGATTGGCAAGAAGAACTATTCAATAATGGCGCAATTCGTCATAACCATGAGTTTAGTGTTTCTGGCGGATCAGAAAAATCTACTTACTATACTTCCTTTGGTTATTTAGATCAACAAGGTATTGTGGCTACAGAAATTTCTAAATATAAACGTTTAAACTTCCGTTTAAATTCAACCTATTCACCAGCTTCGTGGATTACTTTTGGACAAAATATTGGTTATGCACGTGATAAATCAGTTGGTTTAGGAAATACAAATAGTGAGTTTGGTGGACCTTTGAGTTCTGCAATCAACTTAGATCCAATTACGCCAGTCGTTGTTACTGATCCTGCTGTTGCAGGACAAGCGCCTTATACTACTCCTTTTGCAGTACGTGATGCTTTTGGCAATCCATATGGTATATCTCCATATGTAGCGCAAGAGATGACGAATCCTATGGCTTTTATTCAAACACGTTTAGGAAATTATAGCTGGAGTGATAATATCGTTGGAAATGCCTTTGCGGAGCTTATGCCAATTGAAGGGCTGAAGTATCGTTCTAGTTTAGGAACTAAATTAGCTTTTTGGGGAAATGAAGGATTTACACCTCAATTCTATATGAGCCCTACAAGTAAAAATGATAAAGCTAATTTTTCAAGAGGTATGAATCGTATGATGGATTGGAATTTTGAAAACACAATCTCTTATACCAAAGATTTTAATAATCATAAAATAGGTGTTTTGGTAGGGCATGGAGCCTACATGCGAAATAATTCTTATAATATTAATGGAACTTATTTCGGCATTCCAGTCGATAATTTTGATGAAGCATCCATGAATTTTCCAGTTCCTAATACGGATAAAAACTTAGGTGGTGGTGAAGGTATTGTTGAACATATTCAATCTTTCTTTGGTCGTGTAAACTATAACTTCAAAGATCGTTACTTATTCGAGGCTTTAGTTCGTCGCGATGGTTCAACAAAATTTGGTCCGCAAAATAAATATGGAACATTCCCTTCTGTATCTGCAGGCTGGGTTGTGTCGTCTGAAGATTTTTGGAACCAAGATAATGCAACCGTTAATTTCTTGAAGTTAAGAGCCGGTTACGGTGTTGTTGGTAATGATAATATTGGAAACTTCGGGTACACTGCTGTTATTGGTGGTGGACGTAATTATTCTTTCGGTACAGGAGGAGCTTATTTAACGGGAAATAGTCCAAACTCTGTTCCGAACCCTAATTTGAAATGGGAGGAAACGAAATCTGCTAACATCGGTTTAGAGGCCGTTTTATTCCAGAATTTAAGCTTATCAATTGATGTATTTGATAAACGAACTACTGGAATCTTACAAAACGTACGTCTTCCACAATATGTGGGCGTTGTAAGTGATCCTCCAGCGAATATTGGTGCATTAACGAATAGAGGTTTTGAATTAAGTTTAGGATACAATAAAAAACAAGGCGATTGGACGTATGGTGCCTCTGGAAACGTGAGTTATGTAAAGAATAAAATAACAGATCTTGGTGGGTTTGACTTTTTGGCAACCAACTATCAAACCTTTCAGAACTCATCTTATGAAATTACAAGAACGATCTTAAATCAGCCAGTTTATTCTTTCTACGGTATGAGACATTTAGGTGTTTTCCAAAATCAACAAGAGGTTGATGCGTATGTTGGACCTAATGGTGGAAAGATTCAGCCAAATGCTAAACCAGGTGACTTTAAATGGGAAGACATCAATGGTGATGGCGTTATTAATGAAAATGACCGTGCAATTTTGGGATCTCCAATTCCTACTTGGACCTATGGTATCAATTTGAATGCTGCATATAAAGATTTCGATATTTCAGTATTCGGACAAGGGTCTGGTGGTAATAAAATCTTCCAAGGGCTGAGACGTTTAGATATTAATGCATCTAATTATCAAGAGAAAGCGTTGGATCGTTGGACTGGTGAAGGAACTTCAAACACACATCCTCGTTTAACAGATGACGATGCAAATAGAAACTATCGTAACCCTTCACAATTTTACTTGGAAAAAGGAGACTATTTCCGTTTGAAAGTAGTTCAATTAGGCTATACCTTCAGAAATTTCTCTTCATACATAGGTGCTAGAAACCTTCGTGTGTACGTAATGGCAGAAAATTTATTTACAATCACGAAGTATACAGGTTATGATCCTGAAATTGGTGGTGGATCGAATAACTCTGGAATGGGTATCGATCGTGGTCGTTATCCACAAGCACGCTCCTTCATGTTCGGGTTAAATATTGGTTTTTAAGGATTAAGTAGTCGTATTTTAACGAGTTGCCGTAAGGTGATGATCTAAAATAAAAAAAAATGAAAAAGAATAGATTGATTTTGGCCATGGCTGCAGCTATGTTGGTATCTGCAGCAGCTTTCCAGAGTTGTGGGAAAGAGTTTTTGGAAGCCAAACCAAAAGGAACACATTTCGAATCGGATTATTATAGAAATAGACAAGAGGCTTTTAATGGTTTAGTGGCGGTGTATGATGTGATTGGTTGGAGTACAAGCAACTATACCAATAAACTATCTGTTATGAACGTTGCTTCCGACGATATGAATGCCGGTGGTGGTAGTTCTAGTGATTTGCCTCACTTTCAGAACATGAATAAATTTACCGTTACACCTGCAGATGGTCCTCAAGAGGGACTTTGGGCAGGTGGTTACGCAGGAGTTGGTCGTGCAAATGTACTGTTAAGTAAATTGCCGCAGACAGTAATGGATGAAACAGAAAAGAAACGTTTTGTTGCAGAAAGCCGTTTCTTACGTGCCTATTTTTATTTTGATTTGGTACGTATATTTAAAAACATTCCATTAATTAAAGAACCGTTGTTGGCTGATAATATTAATTTGGTGGAACAAGTTAATCCTGCTGAAGTGTATGATTTTATCACCACAGAATTGAAGGAATCTTTAGCAGATCTTCCAGCCACAGTTCCTGTAGCTACAGAAGGTGGTCGTATTACAAAGGCAGCAGGGCATGCTTTGCTGGGTAAGGTGCTTTTATATCAAGAGAAATTTGCTGAGGCGGCGGCGCAGTTTGCGGAAGTTAACGGGGAGCCAGGTCAGGTGTCTAAATTTGGAAATCAGTTACTGCCAAATTTCGCTGATTTATTTGTTGTTACGAATAAGCATAATAAAGAGTCTATCTTGGAAGTGAACCATACCAGTTTATCGGCTGGTACTTGGGGCTGTGTTCCTTGTACAGAGGGTAATATTATCAATATTATGTCGGCACCACGTAATTACAATCTTTTGGATTCGACTAGAGGACCTGGTTTTGTCAGTGGTTGGGGATTCTTTATTCCGACGAAAGAATTGGCCGTATGGATGAAGGGCGATTCTCGTTATGCAGCGACCATTTCAAATGTTGATAGTTTAGCCAATGTACCATTGGGAGCAGATCCTACAATAATGGTTGTGAAGTATGGACAAAGTCACGACAATTCGGGATATTTCCTGAAGAAGTATGCTGGTTTAGCTAAAGATCGTTCTCAAGGAGCTGGTGATGCAGATTTGAACTTCCCACAGAATACCTACGAGATTCGTTTAGCTGATACTTATTTGTTAGAAGCGGAAGCTTTAGTACGAGGTGGGGGTAACGTTGGTCGTGCTTTAGCGCTGTTGAATGCAGTCCGGGATCGTGCACATATGACCAAAAAATCAGGTATTACCCTAGATGATATCGTCGATGAGCGTCGTATGGAATTGGTAGGTGAAGGTCATCGTTTCTTCGATTTGGTACGTTGGAAAAGAGCTGCGACAGTATTAAAATATAAAGGTTTTACGGAAAATAAAAATGAAATTCTGCCGATTCCTTTATTGGAGCTTACTAATACGATGTTAAAACAAAGTAAAGAGTACGGAGGTACTTTGTAACAGAATAAGGATTTAGCATATAGCTGGGAATATTTTATTCCCAGCTATATAAAAATTACCAAATGATTATAGCTAGAGCAATTAAATTTGCGTAGCATTGCCTTCGCTTAAAAAGTGTAAACCGTTACGTAAGGCATTTCTTTAAAAAAAGCAATTAACGGAAGTCTAATGGGGGACTTTCAATTTATAGATGTTTTGACTGTCGAGAGACGAAGAAAAAAAGTATGAAAAACAAATTAGTAAGTAGTGTATGTTTAGGTCTAGCTCTAGTTTTCGGGAGTATGACTGGCATGGCGCAGCAAAAAGCGGTAAAGAAAGAAATCGGTTTGCAGCTGTATTCCGTACGTAGCCTTTTAGGTTCTTACGTAGATGCGAAGGCTGGTTATGCGAAGGATTTTGTTCCTGTATTGAAGAATCTAGCCGATATGGGGTATACGGTCGTAGAAGCTGCAGGCTATAATGATGGTAAGTTTTATAATTTAAGTCCTGAGGATTTTAAAAAGAATGTAGATAAGGCAGGTTTACGCTTGATCTCATCACATACAGGTAATTCCTTAAGTAAAGAGGCTATTCGTACGCGTGATTTCACGGAAGGCTTAGCGTGGTGGGATAAATGTATCGCAGCACATAAAGCCGCTGGTGTAACGTATATCGTGACCCCATGGTTGGGTTTCCCAGAAACATTAGAAGAGCTTAAAGTACAATGTGAATACCTTAATGAAATTGGTAAAAAATGTTTAGAGAATGGCATTAAATACGGTTACCACAACCACTCACATGAATTTGCTAAGGTTGAAGGTAAAGATTTAATGTTTGACTTCATGATTCAGAATACGGATCCTCGTTATGTATTTTTCGAAATGGATGTGTATTGGACAGTTATCGGAAAAGGAAGTCCAGTAGATTACTTTAAAAAATATCCAGGTCGCTTTAAAACCTTGCATATTAAAGATCGCCGTGAGATTGGTCAGTCAGGAATGGTTGGCTTTGACGCTATCTTTAACAATGCTAAAACAGCAGGTGTAGAACATATTTTCGTAGAATTAGAGGAAACTACTAATGGCCTAGAAGCAGGCTTAAAAGAAAGTATCGATTATTTACGTAAAGCACCTTTTGTCCCTAAGAAATTCAATTAGTAGGAGTTATATTTGTTTACAATCGAAGAGTCGAGGTCTACCCCCATAGATCTTGGCTCTTTATTTATGGATTGTTACAAAGAAGGAATATATTTTAATTATAATCCTTTCGCACTAATGTTTAATTGCGCCTTAACTAGTCTTCAATCCTGTTTTTCCTAGAATACACCAAAAAAGGATGAAAACGGTAATTTCTCTATTTGTTTTCTATCAATAAATAAGCTTCCTTAGTGTAAGGATGTTCCAGCCGTCCAACAAAACCAATTAAATGATGAAAAAGGCTGGCTTTTACCTAATTTATTAAATACGAGAATCTTTATTCATCCTTACAGATTTATCCCGCCCTATTGTAAGGTTTTTTCTTTTTTTGACGGTTTACAAGGATGCTATCTCCCTTTTTGAGGCGGTAGGTTTTATCCTACCTTATAAATTATTCTTCGCCCGAGAGTTATTAATACGTTTTAATCGACTATTTATTAACCTAATTATAGACTGCTTATGAAGAATAGTAGCAAAATTAAGACAAGATGTAGCTTTTACATCTTAGTTTGGTTATTGGTTTTTCCCTATCAGCTGCTCAGCTACCCGGCTGATTTTACAAGGCTTATCCCTCAAGAACCCGTTAAAGGACAGGTTGTAGATGCCCTACGAAACATTCCTTTAGTTGGGGTAACCATAACAATACAGGGAACAAGTCAAGCTACCCAAACAGATGCTCAAGGAAATTTCTCTCTTATGGTAGCTAAAGGGCAGTTTTTGGTCGCCTCTATGCTCGGCTATCAATCGTTCCATATGACTGTTGGTTCTTCGGGAAATCTAACCTTTAGGCTTCAGCCTGATTTGTCCCTCGTTGAGGAAGTGGTGGTCGTTGGTTATGGAACACAGCGGAAAAAAGAAGTTACTTCCGCAATTTCCTCTATCAAATCAAAAGACTTTAATCGTGGAGGATTTCGCTCGCCTATAGAGCTGATTCAAGGAAAGGTGGCAGGTTTGAGTATTACTCCTTTGCAAGGAAGCAACCCTAACGGTGGTTATGGTATTCAATTGCGGGGCATGAGCTCTATAAGTGGTAGCTTGAGTCCTTTGGTGGTGGTAGACGGCGTCCCTGTCGGAGGTTTTGATCTCGTGCGGGCAGGCGATATCGAATCTATTGATGTGCTGAAAGATGGGTCTGCAGCGGCTATTTATGGGACTCGAGGGAACAATGGTGTTATCCTAGTGACGACCAAACGAGGAAAGAATCAAAGTAATCCACAGTTTGACTATAGTGCCTCAGGGCAACGTGAGTTTTTGGCCAAGACACCTTCTATGTTAAGTGCTGAAGAATTTAGAGGTTACATGGATGATAGTCGTATCGCTAAGGACCAAGATTTTGGTAGCTCAACCGATCTTTATGCAGCACTAATTAATAAAAGAAACTTCACCAATTATCAACATTTTGCGGCTACCGGAGGGGCTGAGAAATCAAACTATCGCATAGCATTAAACTATGAAGATGAATATGGTATTGCACGTGAAAATGCAAAGCGTCAGTATAGTGGGCGGCTAAATATTTCGCAGACAGGATTAAAGGATCGGTTGACCTACAGCGTAAGCATTGCTGGTAATTTCAATAAGGCGAATTTGCTCGGCGGTAAGACTAGCGGAAGTGGTAATGTTCCTGATTTTGAACAGGCGGTGCAACGTAATCCTACGGCTCCTCTTTATAACGAGGATGGCACTTTTTATCAAACACAAGGTTATAATAATTACAATCCATTGAGTCGGTTTGCTTATCGAATTGATGAGCGCAACGGACAGATTTTTTCTATAGGTAATCGTTTAGCCCTTAAGATTAATGATTATTTTGTGTTGCGTGGTTTAGGGTTCTATTCACGGAATACGTATAACGACCGTCTATATCGTTCTACGCTAGATTGGGATCAACGAACGACAAGTGCTTATCAAGGGACAGGCTATGCCAGTAAATTGAATCGATTGACTTGGTCCAAGACTTTAGAGGGGATTTTAGACTATACCCAGACTTTCAGTAAGGACCATCAGGTGACAGGGATGCTGGGCTATACTTATCAATATACTACGGCCGAACAGTTTAATATGGCTAATAGTGGTTTTACCACCGACGGCTTTGTCGACTGGAATATGGAATCCGGAACTGCGCTAACCAATGATAAGCTTCCTCGTCCAACGATGGGATCCTTCAAGGAGGATAATACGCTGATTGCTTTCTTTGGTCGTGCTACCTATAACTATGCTAATAAGTATTTCTTGAGTGCTATTCTTCGGCGTGAGGGGTCTTCTCGTTTTGGCGCTAATAATAAATGGGGGAATTTTCCCGCGGTGTCTGTGGGCTGGCAACTGACGGAGGAACCTTTTCTAAAGTCGAAGGAACTATTAAGTAATGCGAAGCTACGCGTTGGACTGGGGATTACAGGGAACCAAGATATCGGAAATTATCAGTCTTTAATTACCCTTGGACCTGGAGGTGTTTACCCGCAAGATGGCGTCTATCATCAAACCTATGGACCAACAAAAAATCCAAACCCTAACCTACGGTGGGAACAAAAGACAGAATGGAATGTCGGCTTAGATCTCGGTTTTTTAAAGAATAGGCTTACCATGACTGTCGATTGGTACACGCGCTTGACGAAAGATCTATTGTATAGCTATCGTGCTCAATTACCGGGTTTTCTTGATGGTGGTATTTTTACCAATGTGGGATCTATACAAAATCGGGGTATAGAACTGCAAATTTCTGCTTTAGCAGTTCAAAAGCCTGATTTTTCATGGTCTATTGATTTTACTGGAAATTACCAACGGTATAAATTGACGCGTCTGTCAAATGATATTTATAAGGATAATTGGTTAGAATTTGGGGATTTACCTTCTCCCGGTAATTTGGGCGCTGCCATCCGTTTGGAGGAAGGTGGTGAGGTTGGAGCCTTTTATGGAAAGCGCTTTGCTGGGTTTACGGATGATGGTAAGTGGCTTTTTTACAAGGCTGATGGTACTGCCGTTGGAGCCAAAGAAATCACAAGGGACGATTTAGCTTATATTGGAAATGGGGTGCCTAAGTTTCAGGCAGCTATTAATAATCGATTTACTTATAAGGGATTTAGCCTTTCTGTGTTTTTTAGAGGGAAATTTAAGTTTGATATCCTAAATACGCCACAGCTATATTTTGGAAATAAGAAATGGCTACCTAATAATGTGTTGAAGGAAGCTTTTATGAAGCATGATAAGCTGAACGATGACCCGCAATACTCCAATTATTACCTAGAAAATGGAAGCTTTGTGAAGCTAGATAATTTGACTTTTGGTTACAATTTTAAGCTATCATCAAGTTATATACGTAATCTATACGTCTACATGGTTGGTCGTAATTTAGGAACAATCACAAGCTATTCGGGTTTGGACCCCGAAATTAAAGATACAGGATTTGATGCAGGCATTGACTGGCGTGGTTTTTATCCACGTACACGTTCTTGGTCTATGGGGCTTAATGTTGGATTTTAATTGTAATAGACATGAAAACAATTCATAAATATGGCATTTGCATCGGGTTCTTGGTTTACGTTTTTAACGTAGGATGTACCAATCTCGATGAAAAATTATATAGCTCTCTGAATAAAGAGAACTTTTATAATAATGAGCTAGAAGTGAAGCAAGCCGCTTTACGTCCATTAACACATATGCAAGCTTGGTTGGCTCCTACGGGACAAAGTGGTTATTACTATCATGCCGAGTTGGGGAGCGACCAATTAGCTTGGCCGCAGAAAGGAAAGCATGGTTATGACGCGGGCGATCATTTTCGACAACATTATCATACCTGGACCATTAATGAGCTGCGGCTACGCATTGCTTGGGATTTGATGTGGGGCGGTGTAGGCTTTATCAATGCCGCGCTGGGCGATATCGAAGCGCTTGACTTAGGCAAAGTTGGGATGACGGAAGAAAAGCGTGCCCTACTTGTTGCTCAGCTAAAAGTATTGCGAGGGTTTCACTATATGCGTATTATGGACTTATGGGGAAATGTACCCATTGTCACCAAGCTTGGTGTACCATTGAATCCGGCTACGGAGGACCGCTTGCAGGTGTTTAATTTTATTAAAGAGGAGTTGGAGGCTAATGTCGATAAGCTGCCGTTAACAACGGCGCAAACAGTGGGAGAGGTGTCTCGTGCAGCAGGCTATGCCATGCTGGCGGAATTGTACTTGAATGCTGAAAAATGGGGAGGCATAAGTCTGTGGGATGATTGTATAAAAGCTTGTGATGAGATTATCTCGGGGCGTGCTGGTGGAGTGGGAGGTGTGCCAACACTTGCTCGTGATATTAATGAGCTTTTTAGTAATCGTAACGCCTCCCATACAGAATCTTTATTTCAATTTGAATTTAGCCGTAAGGCAGGCTTTGCCTTTGATTGGGGAGGCTTCTTAATGGGCTATGATAATATACGCGAAGTGCTACAAGTAGGTTATGGCGGTTGGAATGCCTTTGTCGTTATTCCTTCTGCTTTTGATGCTTATGGAGATAAGGACCTGCGTAAAAAGGATTGGTTTCTGTTTGGCCCTCAATACAAATATGCTACAAATATTCCCATATTGGGTACTGAGGAGTGGAATGGAAAGCCATTTGTTTATGTAAACAGTATACGAAGAGAGAGTTTAGGTGATTTGAATAGTGTCGGTAGTATGGCGGAAGGAGAAGAGAATTCGGGAGCTCGATTTAATAAATATAAGTCTGGAGTTTTGTCGGACCCCAGTTATATGGAGAATAAATATATTATCTATAGGCTGACGGAAATCTATTTTAATAAGGCCGAAGCCTTGATGCGTAAAAATGGAGGAAAGGCTACAGCTGAGGCTGTAGATTTGATTAATTCGGTTAGAATGCGCGCATTTACGGCGAGTGATTGGCCTGGCGAGCGGTATCATTTGGATGACTTGACCTTAGCAGAGCTACTTACAGAAAAGGGACGTGAGTTTATTTTTGAAGGTAAACGAAGAGCAGATTTGATTCGTTTCGGTGATTTCATTAAAGGGAGTTGGTGGGATCACATACCAACGAATGATGCTAACAAAGAAATATATCCTATTCCGCAAGGCCATCGCGCAATCAATGTAAATCTTAAACAAAACCCGGGTTACCCCGGTTAATTGCTAAGTTCATACCAAAAAATAAAGGGCTGTTTAATCAACAGCCCTTTATTCATTTTATATTATTTATAACAGTATTAAACTTCAACTGCTACATCCATTTTGAAATCTTCATCTTTCAAATGAACGATTTCCATCGATTTCTCGTAATTCGTTGATTTTTTCGAGAAGAAATCGTGTTGTGTTGTCTCCGTATTTAAACCATTCAATACGATTGGGTTTACTTGTTTTACTTCGAAGATTGGATCAAAGCCTAAGTTCATTAAGGCTTTATTTCCATTATAACGAACGTATTCTTTTACCTCTGCCGTTAAGCCGACAACAGTATATAATTCTTCCGTATACTTGATTTCGTTTTCGTATAGGTCGTTTAATAACACCAAGAAGCGTTCTTTAACTTCTTCTTTGTTGGAAAGACGGCTGTATACTTCTTGAGCCATTAATCCTACGAATACTCCGTGGATAGATTCATCAGCAATAATCTTTTTGATGATATCTGCCGAAGCAACCATTTGTCCCTGTCCACATAACCATAAAGGCAAGAAGAAACCAGAGTAGAATAAGAAAGATTCTAATAATACAGATGCCGCTAAGGCCATAAACAACTCCTCGTCGTTGATGCTTTCTTTATCGATAGCACGGTAGTACGTATCAATGGTATTGGCTTTGTATTGTAAGAATTTATTTTCTTTTACCCAACCAAACACATCGTTAATCTCATTGGTAGTAGATACCGTAGTGAAAATCGTTGAGTATGATTTTGCGTGGATAGCTTCCATCATACACATGTAGGAAAGTACCGCTTTATTTTGCAAAGAATCAATATGGTCGATAATCTTTGGCATACCTGTATGACTCTGTAAGGTATCCAATAAGGTTAATCCACCCAATGCTTTTTTATAACACTCTTTCATGTCCCAGCTTAAGCCTTTCCAGCTATCAATATCCTTAGAAGGGATATACTCGGTATCAATCCAGAATTGTTTTATATTCTGCTCCCAGAACATCAAGACGTAATCATTGTCCGGTGTATTCCAGTTTACAGCTTTAAATTGTTTGCTCATTTTCTTTAATTATTAACGTACACAGTCTAGATTACAGTTCAGGATAAAATTATGCTGAACAAGAGATACACTCTTCGATTGTTGACTTACGAGTACGTGTATAGTATAATGATTTTAAACCTAATTTATGGGCGTAGATATAGTACTTCGCCAAATCACGTGTTGAATCTTTCGAGTTTGTGTGCAAGATTGTCGATACCCCTTGGTCAATGTGACGCTGAATAACAGAAATCAGTTTCAATACCTTGAATTGATCCATATCGTATGCCGATTTGAAGTAGAAGTAATTATCGTTCGTCAAATAAGGCATTGGGTAATAGGTCGTGCTATCTCCATACTCACGTACTTCAATGATATCTACAATCGGCATAACAGAAGCTGTAGCGTTCATGATGTACGAAGTAGACTGGTTAGGAGCGATTGCTAAGCGGTAAGCGTGGTAAATACCATGCTCTGCTACTTGTGCTTTTAAGTTTGCCCAGTCTTGGCTTGTTGGGATATATACCCCTTCGAAAAGCTCTTTTACTTTATCTGTCGTAGGGTTGTATTCGCGAGAAGTGTAGCCATCGAAGTAGCTTCCATCTGCGTATGCTGATTTTTCAAAGCCAGTGAATGTGCGTCCACGCTCTTTAGCAATTTCCATAGAAGCCTCTAAAGAGTAGTAGTTCATCATCATGAAGAAAGTATTAGCGAAATCTAATGCTTCGTTAGATTCATACATAATGAAGCTTTTCGCTAAGAAACCGTGTAGGTTCATCGCGCCAAGGCCTACTGAGTGAAGTTCTTTGTTTGCTTTCGCAATAGAAGGAACCATGTCGATATCCGTGATGTCTGTTACGACAGTTAAAGAACGCATCGCTGTTTTTACAGCTTCTTTGACACGTTTGTTCTCCATGACCGTTGCGATATTTAGGGAACCTAAGTTACACGAGATACCGTAACGGATAGTGTCTTCTTTACCATAGCTTGTAATATCTGAAACTTGTGATACCTGCATAATTTCGGTACATAAGTTAGAGAATTTAACCTGTCCAATACCATTTAATGCATGTACACGGTTTGTGTTTTCTTTGAAGAAGATATATGGATAACCTGATTCTTTTTGTGTCTGCGCAATTTTAACCAACATGTGACGAGCGTTGATTTTCTTTTTCTTCACATTCGGGTTGGTGATTAATTCATCATACATAGCGTTCATATCCATTTCGTCCAATGGAATGCCGTATTCCAACATAACCGTATGTGGATAAATCAAGTAGCAAGCTTCATCTTTTTCCGCTAGCTCCATAAATTTATCAGGAACGATGATACCAATAGAAAGGGATTTAATTCTTACTTTTTCATCAACGTTGATTTTTTTACAATCTAAGAACTCTTCAATATCAGAGTGGAAGATATTTAAATATACAGCACCAGCACCAGGGCGTTGACCCAATTGGTTCGCATAAGAGAATGTATCTTCCATAATTTTCATAATCGGAAGAACACCACCAGCACGACCGTCTACGCCTTTGATAGCTTCACCACGCGCACGGATTTTTGAAATGTTAAAAGAAACACCTCCACCGATAGACGATAATTTCATCGCTGAATCTACCGCGTAACCAATACCATTTAAGTTATCTCCAATTTCATCTAAGAAACAGGAAACTAACTCGCCAGAACGTTTCTTTCCAGCGTTCAAGAATGTCGGGGTAGCAGGCTGATATTCTTGGTTAATCATGATTTCCGCATATTCGATAGCTTTGCTTACGCCTTCTTCACGCGCTAAAAATAAAGCAACAGAAACAACGCGGTCTTCGTAGCGTTCTAAGAATTTTTCACCCGAATCGTCACGTAAAGCATAACTCTGAAAAAACTTGAAAGCCGCCATGAAAGATTGAAAACGGAATTTCTTCGCATGTACAAAGGTGTATACCTGCTCCATCTCCTCAAAGGTGAACCATTGGTAGTAATCTATGTAATAGTTGTTTTCGATTAAATAATCTATCTTTTCTTTTAATGTATAAAAGAAAACGGTGTTTTTGTTAACATGCTCCAAGAAATAGGCGCGTACAGCTTCTTTGTCTTTTTCTAAGCTATACTCGTCATCATGTTTTATCATGATTTCATTGTTAAGCAATATCCAGTTTTTTGCTACCTCGTTTGCTATCATTGTATTGGTGTTTAATAATTTCTATAAATTGATTGATGTCCTCCATGGTGCCCGAAAGCTCGAATTTCATGGCTAGAGGTACGTCATAGTTTTCGGATACTCTATCGGCTGCAACACCGAAGTTTCTACCCCAGTTTCTATTGCCACTAGATGTTACTGATAACACTTTATCAGCGAAAGTATCCATAAATGCGTTTGTTTTGTCTGGTACGCAGCCCAGCTTTGTTGTATAGGTAATCAAATGTCCAGCTTCGTGTATTTCCATGCCCTCATCGATTTTATGCGCCTGCCATCCGGTAATTTGTGTTACCTTATTGATGAAACGCTGAACATTACCTGTTCTCGAGTCGTAATATAGATGTACCATGTTTCTGCTTTTGATTTTAGTGAAACAAATTACAGCGCTATCGTTGCTAACTCTTCTGGTTTGAAACCGATGATGCGTTGTTGTATTTCGTCGTTCTCAAGCACAAGTACAGTCGGAACTGTTCTTATCTTAAATCTCGCAGCTAAATCAGGCTCATCAAAAGGATTGATAGTCTCATAGTTGATACCTTTATTATCCAAGTAAGCGGATACCTGTGCGCATGGTGCACAGTCATTTTTTTCGAATTTAATGATTCTAGCCATGTTGTTCTTAAGTTTAATTTTTTCTACTGCGATAGAAGATAACATACGCGTCTTGAAGCGGTCCTCATCCCAAGCCTAACAAATATCCTATATTTTAATCCGGAGCGGTAATGATACTTTTCCACATCCATATTTATTACTCCCAATAAATGGCCTTCCTAGATGGTTTTTTATTGTAACTGCTTATTAAACAATGTGTAGTAAGGGTGTTGAAAACTTTGGAAACTATTTTTTTGCTTCGGAAAGTCAAAAAAAAATAGTATATTATAACTTTGTTTTTTAACCAAAAACTGACTTGATTCTGACCTTTTTTTCGTAAATTCTGTGCCTGAGCACTTTCTGTACTATAACAATTTGGTGATACGCCAAAGACCATCAAAAATAATCATTAACTTCGAGGTTTAGCCCAATTACTATGAAGTTTGTATTCAGTTTTTTATTTATCTCGTTTCTGAGTTTCTCCTACGCACAGGAGAATTTAGTTTTTCAGAAACCATCAGCTCCAATTCTGGCGCTTGCCGATTATCAACGTCCTCCAGCTTTAATGGTGAGCCCAAATAAAACATGGATTGTTTCCGTTTACCGCTCTACTTATAAAAGTTTAGATGAGTTGAACCAGCCCGAAGTACGCTTAGCAGGTTTACGTATTAATCCAATTACCAATATATCTGGAACGACAACATATTCAGAGAATATTAAGTTGAAGCAGTTAGGAAGCGACGCTGAAGTACAGGTGAAAGGATTACCTGCACAAGCTAAGCTCGCTAACATAAGCTTTTCTCCCGATTCAAAAAACCTTGCTTTCACACATTCTACCGCAAAAGGTTTAGAGTTATGGTTGGTAGATTTGGCGACTGCTCAAGCGAAAAAAATTACAGCCGATGACCTTAATGCAAGTATGGGTTCTCCCTATGTATGGTATAATGGTGGTCAAAACCTATTGTTAACCAAATTGCCGGTACAGCGTAAAGCGCTCATCAATAGTGATAAAGATTTGCCGCTAGGCCCTATTGTTTCAACGAGTGACGGACAGGTGTCGCAGTTACGTACTTACCAAGATTTGTTGAAAAATCCACAGGATGAAGCTAACTTTGAGACGATTACACAGTCTGAGATTTACAGCGCTGATTTAAATGGTCAGCAGCAAAAAGTACTCGGAACAGCTATTTATACGCAGCTTTCTTTTTCGCCTGACGGCAAATATTTGTTAGCGAGCACCATTAAACGTCCTTTTTCTTACGTTGTCCCTTTAAACAGCTTTCCACAAGAGTCTGTAGTTTATACTGCTGCAGGGGAGCGTGTTAAATTGGTGAATGAAGTGCCTTTGATAGAAGTGATGCCTAAAGGTTTCTCTTCCGTTCGTAAAGGTAAAAGAAGCTTACAGTGGCGTACCGATAAAGCGGCTACTTTGGCTTTCGTAGAAGCATTAGATGAAGGAGATGCGAACAAGAAGGTAGAGTTTCGTGATGAGCTTTTCTCGTGGGATGCACCATTTGACGGGGCACCAAGCTCTTTGTTGAAAATCGTAGATCGTTTTGGTGGGGTTTCGTGGGGTACTGCGGAATATGCTTTAGTATATTCCCGTTGGTACGATACACGTAATGTGAAGACTTTCTTATTTAATCCGCAGACTAAAGCAACGACGCTTTTGTCTGATCGTAACTCGCAAGATGTATATAGCGATCCAGGGTCTGTACACACAGAGCGCAACGGCTTTGGTGTGCCTGTCATGTATGTGGATAATCACAAAACGTATTGGTTCGGTGAGGGTTTTACCAAAGACGGTCAATTCCCGTTTATTGATGAGCTAGATTTAAAAACATTAAAGAAAAAACGTTTATATACATCCAATACGCCGGGTAAGAAAGAAACAATTTCTTCGATCATGGATGTGAAAAAAGGAGATATCTTAGTCTCTTTACAAGCGCCATCGCTGTACCCTAACTATTATAAAAAGAATATCCGTTCTGGAAAAGCACAGGCCTTAACACAAATCGAAAACCCATTTAAAGGTTTAGAGGCCGTACATAAGGAAGTAATCAATTACCGCCGTAAAGATGGTGTTAACCTGTCGGGGACACTTTATCTTCCTGCAGGCTACGATCGTAGTAAAGGAGAGAAATTACCTTTACTGATTTGGGCATACCCACGTGAGTTTAAAGATGAGCAAACAGCAGGACAAAGCACGGCCAATGCCGACGCTTTTACGTTCCCTTCTTATGGTTCTTTTGTTTATTGGGTAAGTAAAGGTTATGCAGTATTGGATGATGCGGCATTCCCTATCATTGGTAAAGGTAATGAAGAGCCTAATGATACTTTTATTGAGCAGTTGGTAGCGAATGCGGAAGCGGCTATCGATGCGGTAGATAAATTAGGTTATATCGACCGTACACGTGTAGGTGTTGGAGGCCACTCGTATGGTGCTTTCATGACAGCAAATCTATTGACACATTCTAAATTGTTTGCCGTAGGTATTGCGCGCTCTGGTGCATACAACCGTACGCTTACGCCTTTTGGTTTCCAAAGTGAGCAGCGTAATTACTGGGACGTTCCAGAGCTTTACAATACCATGTCTCCGTTTATGCATGCTGATAAAATGAAGACGCCGATGTTGTTGATTCACGGTGCTTCAGATAACAATCCAGGTACGTTTACGTTACAAACGGAGCGTTATTTCCAAGCGTTAAAAAATTTAGGTGCTCCTGTACGTATGGTATTACTACCTTTTGAATCGCATGGTTATGCGGCAAAGGATAATATCTTACACATGTTATGGGAACAAGAACAATTCTTAGATAAGTATCTGAAGAAAAAATAAAATGCAAAGGCCGGAGTCAGTATGATTCCGGCCTTTTTGCTACATTAATCTATGGGTACTAGTTACTTTTGAATAGGTACGATAGAAATTGCTACCCCTCCACCTGGAGCTAATTTCTGCTTCAAGCTGGTTTTGTGATCAACCAACACTTTTCTAATTTGATACGCCTCTGGATTATTCTTCCAATGGCTGTCTTTGCTATCTTCATAGATTGTCGCTTCATAGCGTTTATTTTTATCTAAGAAATCTAAAGCTATGCTTGTTGAACGCTCTTTTTCATTGGTTATAGCACCGATGAACCAATTGTCTGTCCCTTTCGCTTTTCGTGCTACGGTTATATATTCACCAGGCTCTGCCTCAATATATCTGGTGTCACTCCAATCTACAGCTACATCCTTTATAAATTGAAAAGCATCTGGATAAAGGCTGTAATTGTCGATTTCATCGGCAACCATTTGGAAGGGACTAAAGATGGTTACGTATAATGCTAGTTGCTTGCTTAACGTGGTGTGTACCTGTCTTTCTGGGTCATCCTTGAAATAGCCTTTAAGCTTAAATATACCTGGGGTATAATCCATCGGACCTCCAACAAAACGGGTAAAAGGAAGGATGGTTTCGTGTTCCGGAGGGCTTCCTTTACTAAAAGCATTGTACTCATTGCCACGTCCCGACTCGGAAGCTAGCCAGTTGGGATAGGTGCGGTGTAGGCCTGTAGGTCGCACTGATTCATGCGAGTTAACCATTACGTGGTGTTCAGCGGCTTTTTTTAACACCCTTTCATAATGGTTGACCATCCACTGTCCATCGTGAAATTCGCCACGTGGAATAATTTTTCCGACATAGCCCGTTTTTACTGCTGGGTAGCCATAGGTGTTCATAAACTTATAAGCCGTATCTAATTGGCGCTCATAGTTGGTGACCGATGCAGAGGTCTCATGATGCATAACCATCTGCACGCCTTTGCTTTTTGCATATTTTTGTAGGGCTACCACGTCAAAGTCAGGGTAGGGTTTTACGAAGTTAAATACATCCTCTTTCCAGTTTCCAAACCAATCCTCCCAGCCGTAATTCCATCCTTCAACCAAGACTCCATCGATTCCATTTTTGGAAGCAAAGTCGATGTATTTCTTTACGTTTTCTGTGTTTGCTCCATGTTTACCGTTAGGAATTAGGTTGCCCTGTGCATCGCGGTCATTGGCTGTATTAGCATAGTTCCATGTGCTTTTCCCCGTTTGGTACTCCCACCATACGCCAACGAACTTCATGGGCTTTATCCAGTCTGTTTGTGTGATTTTACTGGGCTCATTCAAGTTTAAAATCGTCGTTGAGGCTAATATATCTGTAGCTTTATCGCTGATGAGTAGCGTACGCCAAGGACTTTGGGCAGGAGCATGCAAGTAGGCTTTATTTCCGACAGCATCGGGCACTAAGCGCGCATGAAGGCTATTTGTTGTGGTCTCGACATGAAGCTGTAACGCAGGGTAGTTTACCAATGCCGCTTCGTGGATATTTAGATAAATGCCATCGTCAGTTTTTAACATGAGGGGTGTTTGCACTCCCGTCGGGTCATCACCCGATTGGGAGAACATCTCGGTCGTTGCTAGCTTTGCTTTGGTGGCATCGACTTCACGTAGTCTTGTTTTATTATGAAGATATTCATTGGTATCGAAATCTGCCGGAATCCAGAAAGCCTGATGGTTTCCCGTTAAGTTGAATTGTGTCTCCTCCGATTGAAGAATGAAGTAGTTTAAGTTAGGCTGCTTTGGAAATTCATACCTGAATGCTACAGCATCATTGAACACGCGGAATATTAAGTTTAGTTGCAGCTGTTGTTCATTTTTCTGACGTAGCTGAATACTTATTTCCTCATGCTGATCTTGAATGAGTGCATATTCGCCCCAAACAGGTTCCCATTGTTCATTTACATTTTTTTTAGCTGAGGATAGGACTTCAAAATTGTTGCTAAGCACGGGGTGTCCGAGAATCGTTACGCCTAAGTTTGATGGGAGTACAATTGCTTTACCTTTGTAGTTTACTTGGTATTGCAGTCCCGTATCCTTGTTGTCTACCTGTAGAATAATATTCTTATTGGGCGAGTAAACTTCAAATTTTTGGGCGTAGGAGGTGAGTGACAGTCCCAAAAGGAGGACTGCCAAGCCTATTTTATGGTTGCGCATGATATATATAAAGTTGTTTTAGTCGATTGTTTGTAGCAGCTTCTCGGCTTCATTAAGTTTTAAGGCCACGAGGTAGTAAAATACTTGGTCCAGTTTTTTACTTAGTGCAGCATTTGTTTTTGCTTTCTGCCGGTACTGATAAAGTTGCCATACTGCATTGAGATGCTTCTCTTGTAGATCTTTTACCTTAAGCTTTTGCTGTAAACTGGTTAAGAAAGAAAATTGAAATTCCTGCGTCGGCTCAAGCATTGTGCCTTCCCCATAGTCATTCCACGTAACCAGCTGCACTGAAGGAGCATTACTCTGCAAAGCTAAATCCAGCGTCGTTTGGAAGGTTTGTAGGCTTACATCAATTTGGAAAGGGTTTGTTCCCCATCCGCCTTCCGTATAGAAGGATTTGAAACCAGGATAGGCGGATGCCATTTTCGTTCCGCTATAGTTTTTGTTATAAAATCCTTGTAAATCACTGAGGTGGTTTTTATAAACCCACGCATATTCTCCTTGTGCATTTGCGCCAGCTTCATGCGATTCATTCCATAGTGTGTAAAACGTAGGTTTAGTCGTTAATCCTGCAAATATCTGTGTCCATTCCGATTCACTTTCGAATGTTTGTGGACCAAAGACCAATAACAGAGGCCTGTTTCCTTCTTTGATATAGCTATCCTTATTGAAATAGTTTGACGCTAGATAGGCCATATCATTTTTTGCGGCACTAATTTTATTGGTAATAACATTGTTGTTGTAAGCGATATTGATGTTTTGATCTTCATATACGATGGCAAACTTTAAGCCTACTTTAGCGATTTTCTCAATGAACTTTTCCGTATTGCGCACCAGTAAAGGATAGTCATACAGCTTCGTAATTCCTGGCCAATCGATTAGTACACCATCAATACCCGAAAGCTTCATCAATAATAATTGATACTCGATAATATTTGGGTCGCTCGATGCATAAGGACCTGTCAAGGGGTAGTAATGAGCTGCGATTTCACGTTTCCCATTCGCGCCTATGTTATCGGGGTTTTTATTTTCCATGGTCCAATGCTGACCCCACTTGCCGACTTGGTCGTTGGTAGATTTATCCTCAAACCAAGGCATTAGGTGTACATATACCTTCTTCGTAACCTCTTTCGATACGGCTACAGGTTCGTATACGACCAGTTCTTCTTGGGCTGGCGTAGTCGGATTTTCTCCGCCTGATTTGCTACAGGCGGAGAAAAAACTTAGCGCTAAAAATGTTAAAATACTAATCTTCATAATCCTAAAGTTGACGGGTTAGTAACCTGGGTTTTGGGTTAGCTTAGGGTTTTTGACCCTTTCTTGAGTTGGAATTGGGAAGATGGCCGTATGCTTATCTGCGTTATCTGCCGGTTTTTCCCACCATGGCTTAAAGAAGGTGCCGAAACGGATATTGTCTGTACGTCTATGATCTTCGAAAACAAACTCACGCGCTAATTCATCATCGATAAATTGTAAATCAATTGTTGCTGGTACCGACATTCCGATACGTGAACGGATTTGCTCAATGTAAGGGCGTGCTGCTTCCGGATTATTCAAGCGTACATGACATTCTGCCTGCATCATCAATACTTCAGCATAGCGCATAAGTACGAGGTCATAATCACGCTCCCAAACATCACCGGCCTTGTCTTCATATTTACCTAAGCGTGCTCCTTCATTCTGTGGGGCGTTAGTAATGCTTGTAATCTCAGGTGTGTAAATTAAAGGATTGCCATCACGCGGCATCACAATGGTAGCACCTGTGCGCATATCAATCTGTGGCCCCACACGTAGGGATTTACGACGGATATCGCTTTCTTCAAACTTGCCATACAGCTGCGGTTGCGCAGCGATACCATTGCCACACCAAGGGTAATTGTCTATTTTATCCATTGCCCATTTTTGTTCATAATGGTAGGTCATCGAGGCTAGATAGTTTCCTGTCGTTCCCGCTTTACTATCATAAGGAATGCTGAAAATAATTTCTGGCGACTTATGGTTGTCGACTTTAAAGCTGGCGAAATAGTCTGGAGCGAGCTGTCCCGAAATTTTGCTACATACATTTAAACAATCTTGCCAGCGTTCTTTTCCAATGTATACACCTGAGTTTAAGTACAAGCGCGCCAACAATACATTCGCCGCATTTTGCGTGAATCGACCATATTGATTTTGTGGTAAATAGGGGATGCTGTTAATCAGCTCCTTTTCAATAAACTTGTAAACATCGGCGCGTGGTGTAGGGCCAGGAACTTCTTTAGATGCGTAGGTAGTATCCAATGGAATATTACCATACCAATCCATCAGTTTGTAGTAATAATAAGCACGCAAGGCTTTCAGTTCGGCCTCAATCGGTTTCCTAGCATTCGCATCTAAGCCCGATTGCTCCACTTGGTAGAGGATGGCATTGGTGGAAGCTACCCCATTGTAGCCATATTTCCATGGAGCCCAAATCTTAGGGTTGTCTGGCTTCCAATCGTGACGTTGTAATTGAAGAAATACACCACCATCACCCCAGTCACCTCCAACACGAGTTGGAATCACACATTCATCCGATGATATCGCGTTGACAAAGAATACAAATTCACCCGTAGGGTAGAAAGCAACCCCATCCGAACTTCCTCCACGTAAGGAAGAATAGGCCTTGCCGACGATGGTTTCGATTTCGCCTGGTGTTTTTCCATATTCTGAAGAGCTGACTTTGTCGAATAGATTTTCGTTTAGGTCAGTACAGCTGCTAAATAGTGCAAGCGCTGCTGTTGTATATACTAGAGATTTAAATTTCATGGTTAAAAGATTTGAAGGTTCAACAATTAAAACGAAAGATTGACACCGAAGGAGTAGGTTCTAGCCCTAGGGTAGTAATAGTTGTCGCTTACATTTGTAGGGTCGATAGACTTATCGATACCAGGGCTTCTTAATCCCGTAATGTTAACTTCAGGATCTATCCCTTTATATTTGGTGATTACAAATAGGTTTTCGCCTGTTGCATAGACACGAATACGTTTAAACCAGTTGTTTGAAACAGGTAGGTTGTACCCTAATGTTAAGCTTTGCAGGCGTAAAAAGTTTCCTTTCTCAATCCAACGGTCCGAAAAGATTGGCCCTTCCGTCGCTGGGTCTCCTACGTAATCATCCAAGATGTTTTTCTCTGGGAATCGGCCTGGAAAACTGATGTTCATGCGCTGTGCATTCAATATTTTTTGACCAAACATTCCGTTTGTAGCGATGTTTAAATCGACCCCTTTATAAGCGAAATACATCGTGAAACCCGTTGTCAATTTTGGTTGTGCGCCACCTAAGTATTGCTCGATTACCTTACCGTCTGCATCTTTTTCCAATAGAACTTTACCATTTTCATCTAGGCCTAGGTATTTTGGTCCCCAGAAAGTTCCTACCGCATAGCCTTCTTTTAAGATTTGCGTATATACACCTGTCATACCTGTTAAACCATGCAGGTTTCCTGAGGATACAGCATCTGTTTGATAGAGGTCATTAGACAAGCGGTCCACCACCTGCTTATTGTGTGCTAATACCAAGTTGGCATTCCATGTGAAGTCTTTCGTTTGGATAATATTAGCCGCGATAGATAGCTCGATACCTTTATTCGTTAAGTCACCAACATTGGCTAACATACGATCATATAAGTAGGGCGGTTGCGGTACAGTATAGGTATATAATAAGTCTGATGTTTTCTTTACATAAGCATCAATGGTCACATTGAATCGATTTAAGAAAGAGATGTCTAAACCTACGTTGGTTTGTGCTGTAGATTCCCATTTTAAATCGGAGTTTGGATTTTGTGTGATGCTATATGATTGCTTCCAAGAGTTGGTTGCATAATCGTAGTAAACACCGCCTCCAGTACCCATCAATGATAACGATTTGTATTCTCCGATACCATCTTGGTTACCTGTAATTCCGTAGCCAGCACGAAGTTTCAGGTTGTTCAGCCAGCTTTGTGAATTGGCCATAAATTCCTCTTGTGAGATTCTCCACGCTGCTGATACCGAAGGAAACCATCCCCATTTGTTGTTTGGCCCAAAACGTGATGAACCATCTTTACGTACAGTAGCGGTCAACATGTAGCGGTCTTTATAGGCATAGTTTGCTCTACCGAAGAAGGAAATTAATTTAGCTTCTCCTTTGTAGGAGTATACATCGCCCATACGAGCATCTGTCCCGGCACCAAGGTTGTTGTAACCGAAAAGATCAGAATCAAACCTACGACGTTCTGCACCAAAGCCTTCGTACTCATTTTTTAAGAAAGAGTAACCACCCATTAAGCTAAGCCTATGCTCTTCCGCAAAGGTTTTATCATAGTTTAAGTAGGATTCCAATTGGAAATTTTGGTATTCAGCCAATGATCTTCTACCATATCCTTTATCAGCATTCCCTTGGAAAGAAGCTGCCGGTAAGAAAAAGCGGCCTTGCTGTGTATTGTTTTCGTATGAACCTGTTGCTACGGCTTTCAGTCCTTCGATAATTTCGAGTTCCGCTTTACCATAACCCAACAAACGGTTTCTACTTTGGTCATCTTTTCTTCGCATCAAAATTTCTACAGGGTTGTTACTCCAGTCGCCACCAATTTGTGTGTAAGCACCATTCTGCATTACCGGTAAAGTCGGGTTCAAATTATAGGCATGCTGAAAAACGGTAATATCAATAGGGTTATAGTCATCTCTATTGGCATAAGCGCTAGCCTCTAAACGTAGCTTATTGTTTAAGCCATATTGGTAAGCATTCAATGTACCCGAGATTCTTTTCAGACCGCTCGTTTTGATTACGCCTTCCGAATTCATGTAACCCAAAGATGCACGCATGCCGCCATCTTTTCCTCCATTGGCAAAGGATAGATTATGTGAGTTTGTTGTCGCTGTTCTTTGTAGTTCTTTCTGCCAGTCGGTATCGCCACCATAATCAATTGCTCCGACGAGGTTTTGCGCACGTACCTGCTCTCTCCATTGGTTAGCAGAAAGTAAATCTAAGTTTTTCGCTACGTTACCGACAGCCACGTAACCGCTATAGTTCATCGTTTTTGCGCCATTTTCTCTATTCGTCGTTACGATAATAACGCCGTTGGCACCTCTCGACCCATAAATAGCCGCTGCCGAAGCATCTTTGAGTACATCGATGGATACAATTTCTGTTGGCTGAACGGTGTTCATGTCCACCCCAGGAATTCCATCGACCACAATCAAAGGATTGTTGCTTGCTGATAGCGACGTACCACCACGTAGACGTAAAGATGATCCTTGCGTAGGGTCTCCACTCGCCTGATTTACCGTTAGGCCAGCTACTTTACCTTGCAATAATTGCTCGGCAGAAGTGATGACGCCTTGTCTTAAATCTTTCGCTGAGATGGAAGTAATAGCTCCTGTAAGGTCTGATTTACGCATCGTGCCGTAACCAATACCTACAACTTGTATAGCATCTAGTTCTACAGCATTTTCTTCTAGGGTGATTAGAACATCTACACTCGCAGGCGCAGATTGGGTGTTATAGCCGATAAAAGAAAAGGTCAATGTCGCTCCTGTGCTGCTGTTGATGGTGAACTTTCCAATCCCATCTGTTTGTGTTTTCTCTCCAGTCGCGTTTGCAACGGTAACTCCCTTTAGTGGAAGTCTATCTTTGTTGATAACGGTTCCTGAAATTTGGCTCTGTGCAAAAGTAAAGGCTATACCTTGCAACATGACGAATACCGTCATGAATAAATATCTTGTGAATTTCATAATCGTAATGGCTTATTTAGTAGGGTTATCCACTTTAATTAGTAACACTTCATTGTCGTAAATCGATGTGTTGTTTTGGTCTTTCACGGTAACGTGAAGCTTACTGATGTTATCCTCTTTAAACTCTTTACCTAAGTTAAAGGAGATACGTTTCCGATTTGTAGGACCTGGAATTTCACCTGTTAAGGTTTTCCCTCCTCCGGTTATCGTGTAATACAAAGATTGATTTCTGACATTGTTCTCTCTAGTTAGTGTTAAGATATCGTTCTTACTAACTTTTAAAGGGAATATGGAGAACACGGGTGATGGCGGAATAGGTACATTGGCCGCAAAGAGTACGCCATCGGGAGAGGTGCCTTGCCAATCTTTTACAACGGCTAAGAAGGTGATATTCTCTAATGGGAAGTCTTCTTCCACCCCAAAGTATTCAGATGGGATAATATCCTTTCTAAAAATACCATTGCCCATGTTTACCATTTTTGTTTTGGCACTTCTTGCTTCATCTCCAGCATGGTATTCCATCAAGACTGCCCAGTTGTTTAGCCCCGCATGAAGGTGGACACTAGGTGCATTTAAGAAAGCATCTTTGTTGTCGGCTAGGTTGGCATTAAATAAAATTGCCATAGGCGTTTTAACGGTGAACTTTTCTGGAACGGCAGCGTACATTTTACCAGACTCCACAAAGTCATTTACAGTTGGCATCGGCATATTGACCACGCCAGACTGTTTTAATCCCGTTTTATCTTTTATACGCATCCAAAATCCGGTGCTACCTTTTATTTCTGCTACTGTCTTTTTGAAGTAGGCTGTAGGTGTTAATTCCATGCGCCAAATCATATCTTTGACGTAGATGAGCTTCGCAAAATCGGATGAGTTTGCCCAGTTTCCAGCATCAGGCTCCGAAGGAGACCATGCCCACAAGTATAAATCTTGACCTTGGACGAATTTCGTGCCTTCAAGGTCAAAAAACCAACTTACCTTTTCATCAACATTGTAAATGGCAGGGTAAGACCATGACGCAGTAGGGTCTCCTGCTTCTTCTGGAGACTGTGCTCGTCCTAGCATTGGGATTAGCATAATCCCAAAGAATAATAACAATAATATCTTTTTCATAATTATCAAGCTTATAGGAAAATGGTTATTTTGTGGATAGTTTGTATTGGTAAGACACAAAGGCTCCCCCCTCCGAAAATCGAGTAAGAATTAAGTCCATTTTTGGAGTACTCCCCGGTAAGGCAGCAATGGTTAGTTTGCCAACGAGGCTGCTTTTGCTTGCGTCTGTGTAGAGGAGCAGTTGCGGTGAGCCTCCGTTTGCTTGAACAAAACTTACGTCAAGGTCCCAAAAGCCTTTGTTTGGAAATAACTCCGGTGCATTTCCTGTTACTTCGTAGGATGTTGGTGCATTTTTCTCGTCGACATTTAATTTGATATTGAAGGAAGGAAACTCAAACTCGCTGTACAGGTTTAATTCATCTGGTTTGATGTTCCCCGTTTTTGCAGTATGGTCTACCTGCACAATATCATCTAGTTTCCAGGTGCCTTTTACCTTTTCATAAATGGTAATGGGTTCAACGAATGTTCCGTCATTTATTTTGTTACATCCACTTTGTTGGAGCAAAACAAAAGCTGATACCAGGCTGAGCAGTGATCGGTTTCTTATCATAGCACATTTAGTAGTTAAATTGTTTATAATGGTTTTTTGGTGTCGTTGATCTTCACAATGTTTTTGTTGTGATCTACGAAACAAAGGAAGGAAGGATAATTTCGGACTGCAATAGCGATTCGACTCAATATAGAAAATATAAATACTATTTAGTATTTAATTTGTTGATTTTGAGTCTTTTGTGTTTTTGTTTTCGTTCGAAAAATATGAACGAAAAATGGTGATTATAATCCTTTTATCTTTATAATATAATCTTCGAATTCGTTATTGGGTACTATTGCCTTATTCTTAATTCTATTTTTATAGGTATAAATAGTGTTGATGGAGTAGTCTAGAATTTGAGCAATAGTATTGTTATCGGTTATGCCCATTCGAATAAGTGCGAAGATGCGAAGTTCCGTGTTAAGGCCTCCATTTTCGGGTAAATGGAAGTGATCTTCGGCTTTAAAAAGAAGGTTGAATTCTTGGATGAAGTTGGGGAAGATACGTAGGAATGTTTTATCAAATTGAAGGTATAAGTTTTGACGTTCCTTCGGTGGATTGATCTTCCCAATGATGAGCTTTATATCTTCATACTCCTTATATTTCAGCTTGTTTTCAATACTCTTCTTTGTATGCTCTAATTTATCGATATACTCGGAGTTGATATTGAAATAGTAGCTCACATATTCTTCTTTGATCTTGTCTGCCTCATGTAGTTTGTCGATGGTATGGTTTAAAGAGCTGTTCGTCTCTCTGATGATGGCATCAGCTTTTCTGATTTTTAATAACTGACGGTAGAAGACAATGACGAAAACAATAATAATTAATGATAACGCCGATAAAGCTACTGTAAACCGTGTCATGACTCGACGCTGATCATCGACAGAGTTAACTTTACCCGTAGCAATGATTTTGAGGTTGGCACTTACCTGCAATTTTCGCTGGCGTGCGCCATAGAAATTGGCGTCGTCCATTGCTTCATTGATAAAGAGGTAAGCATGCTTTAGATCTTTACGCTGGAACAAAAGCAAAGAAAGGTTCAGCATCGCGGCCGCCTCTTTGGTCGACGATTTTATATCGGAGCTAGCCGCTATTGCGAGTAAGTCGATAGCTTCTGGTATTTTGCCCCGTTGGATGAAGATATCGCTTAGCGTAGAGGTGATGATTGCTTTCTGATGCTCTCCTAAGTTCGGGGTTTTTAAGAGCGTACTCAATAGTTCTTGTGCATGGTCTATTTGTCCCTCCTTCAGTAGCTTTAAGCCTAAGTAATACTTGTAATTAAAGCTTGTCGGTGCTGCTAGTGCCAATGCTTTGCTGATACTCGCTCCTGCAAATTCAATGTATTCTGGTGCGTAGTATTCATCTTTGGTATAATCGGCTAAATCGTAGTAATTACGTGCAAGGAGGATATACAAGTCAATCTTTTCGTTGATATCAAGTAAGGTAGAGTCAACAGTAGAAAGTGCATCCAGCGACTCTTTAAACATGCCGGAGGAAACTAAGATGAAAGCCAGTTTCAACTTCGCGGAGCTTAGGCGTTGTGCATTATTTTGCTGCTCAGCAAGCTGCTGCACTTTCTTTATGTAGAAAAAAGCTTTGTTAAATTCAAAGGTTTTGTATTCTTCATATAAAGTGAGGTAAGTTCTATATTTCGCCTCTATATCTTGAAGTGGAATTTTATCGAGTGTTTTTTCGAGTAGGTCAATACGTGCTTTTTTCTGACTATCGTAGGCCACTTTTGTTTGAATAATCTTGTTTAAACTATCAATCTGAGAAGATTCCGCTTGCGGTCGAAAAGGTAGCAATAGTATAAATAGCACAATGGCTAATATTGACTTTAGGTTCATGGTTCTTTCTAAGTGGCTGTTACTAAGCTATAGAAATCTTCTATTTTTCACAAGAACAAAATTAATAAAATGCCTTTAACGTGTTTAAAACATTGTTTTAGTTATTGAAAGGTATAAAAAACGCCCATCCTTTTGATTCGGATGGGCGTCTTTAGCGGTTCAGTTTTTGGTGTTTAAACTAGATATTCAAACAACGTTTGATCTTTATTTACTTCGATATAGTCGAATTTATAAGCTTTGAAACGCTCAATCAATGCATTGTAATCGTTCGGGCTGTTGAGCTCGATACCAACTAAAGCAGGACCACGCTCTCGTTCTGTTTTTTTGATATATTCAAAACGGGTGATATCATCTTTAGGGCCAAGTACCTCGCTTACGAGTAGGCGTAAGGCACCAGGACGCTGCGGGAAGCGAATGATAAAGTAATGCTTAAACCCTTCGTAGAGTAAAGACATCTCCTTGATTTCACTCATCCTGTCGATATCGTTATTGCCGCCTGAAACAATACAAACCACCTTTTTGCCTTTAATTTCTTCCTTATGAAACTCTAGTGCTGCAATTGATAAAGCACCAGCAGGTTCCGCAACGATAGCATCTTTGTTGTACAACTGTAGGATAGTAGTACATATTTTTCCTTCAGGAACAACTTTAACGGAGTCCAAAAGCTGGCTACTTATTTGGTATGTTAAAGATCCTATTTTCTTCACTGCTGCACCATCTACAAATTTGTTGATGTGTTCCAGCTCAATAGGTCCACTATTTTTCAGTGCCGCCAACATGGAAGGTGCGCCTTCAGGTTCTACACCATAAAGTTTAACTTCAGGCTTATGTTTGCGGATATGATAACTAACTCCCGAAGATAAACCTCCGCCACCGATAGGAATCAAAATAGCATCAACATCAGGTAGGTCTTCTAATATTTCTACGGCCACAGTTCCTTGTCCTTCAATTACCTTCTCATCATCGAAAGGAGGGATGAACGTCATGTTGTGCGCCTGTGTATATTCTAAGGCAGCACGCTGACAGTCGTCGAAAGTATCACCCGTAAGGATAATTTCGATATTTCCATTTCCCCACATCTCCGTCTGTGTAATCTTTTGGCGTGGTGTTGGGCCCGGCATAAAGATGACTCCCTTGATATTTAGTTTTTTACACGATAAAGCCACCCCTTGGGCATGGTTTCCTGCACTAGCACAAGTTACGCCACGGCTGCGTTGCTCATCCGTGAGGCTCAATATTTTGTTGTAGGCGCCACGAAGTTTGTAGGAACGTACAACTTGTAAATCCTCGCGCTTTAGATAGACTTCAGCACCATAGGTTTCAGAGAGGTGTATGTTATACTGTAAAGGTGTACGGTTGATGATATCCTTTATGCGCTCTTTGGCCTGTAGGGAGTCTATGTTTAATGTTGATAAATCCATTTGAAAAGTAAAAGTAATGCGCCGGTATGCATCGCTTAGCGACAGGTTGTAGTGGGAATGAAGCAGGATGTTCTCGGCATTCTACCAAAGAACATCCTGCGTATCCCGTCGCAGCATATGCTGTTTTAAGACTGCATCAATGATTTGAGGTCCTCGTCGTCAAGATCTTTTTTGGCATCCGCCAAAACTAAGAACTGCTCGTAGGTAGCCGCTAATTGTTCTTTATCCAGTTGATAGCCTAAGCGCTCTAAGTGGTGTTTTAGGGCGTGGCGACCTGAGCGAGCGGTTAAAATAATACCAGCCTCATCTAGGCCTACATCTTCTGGACGTATAATTTCGTAGTTCTCACGGTGCTTTAAGAAACCGTCTTGATGGATTCCTGAGCTATGTGCAAAGGCATTCTTTCCGACGATAGCTTTATTTGGCTGTACTGGCATACGCATCATGCTACTCACTTTTTGTGAAATATAAGTGAACATTTTGCTGTTGATGTTGGACGATAAATCGCCAAACGATTGCTTATGTACTTGCAAAATCATAGCTACTTCTTCCAAAGAAGTGTTTCCTGCACGCTCACCGATACCGTTGATTGTACATTCTACTTGGCGTGCTCCATTTTGGATGGCAGCAATCGAGTTTGCTGTTGCCAAACCCAAATCGTTATGGCAGTGTGCCGAAATAATAGCTTGATCAATATTGCGTACATGCTCCGTCAAGTACTTGATTTTAGCACCATATTGATCAGGCAAACAGTAACCGTTCGTATCAGGGATGTTGACTACCGTAGCACCTGCTGCGATAACCGCTTCTACCATTTGTGCTAAGTAGGCCAAGTCTGCACGACCCGCATCTTCCGCATAAAATTCCACATCTTCAACGTATGATTTAGCATGCTTAACAGCCGCCACCGCACGCTCTAGAATCTCTTCACGTGTCGAGTTGAATTTATACTTGATGTGCATATCAGAAGCACCAATACCCGTATGGATACGTGGACGTTTAGCATATTTCAATGCTTCCGCTGCTACGTCGATATCATTTTGATTGGCACGTGTAAGTGCGCAGATAATTACATCGTTAACGGCTTTGGATAGTTCAACGACCGATTGAAAGTCACCCGGACTAGAGACCGGGAAACCAGCTTCAATAACGTCGACACCAAGGCGCTCTAAGTCTTGTGCAATATCGATCTTCTCCGATGTGGTCAATTGACAACCCGGCACTTGCTCACCATCACGTAGTGTGGTGTCAAAAATGTATAAGTGATTAGGATCGTGTAACATAATTTTAAATTCCTTAAGATTAAAAAGCGCAGTATTTCTGTGTAGCTGTTCTTTTTAATGTGTTATGTTTATACTTAGTTAATTACTTCTTAATAAATGCCAAGACCTTTGCACCCATTTCGTTTGTGCCAAGCAATTTGTCAGCTGGAGTTTCTGCATTAGCAATATCTCCAGTTCTCCATCCTGCTTTTAAGGTATCTGCTACCGCTTGTGTTACTTTTTTAGCTTCTTCTTGAAGTCCAAATGCAATATCCAACATCAAGGCCGCCGAAAGGATAGAAGCTAAAGGATTTGCTTTGTTCTGTCCTGCGATATCATGTGCCGATCCGTGGATAGGCTCAAAGAAACCTGTGCCATCGCCAATAGATGCCGAAGCCAGCATACCCATAGAGCCAGCAATTTGTGAAGCCTCATCCGTAAGGATATCACCAAATAAGTTAGCCGTTAATACAACGTCAAATTTCTTCGGGTTTTTCACCAACTGCATAGCTGCATTGTCGATAAACATGTGCTCCGTTTCTACATCAGAATATTCCTTCGCAATTTCCTGAACAACTTCGCGCCATAATCTAGATGTCTCCAATACGTTTGCTTTATCTACAGAGCATAATCTTTTGCCACGTGTGCGTGCCGCATCGTACGCTTTGCGCGTGATGCGCTCCACTTCGTAGCGATTGTAGTTCATTAAGTCGGAAGCAAAGTTGTTGTCTTCAGAGCGGTTTTTCTCTCCGAAATAAACATCGCCCGTCAACTCGCGGAAGAATAAAATATCCGTTCCACGTAACACTTCAGGCTTTAAGCTCGATGCATCCAACAACTCATCAAATAATAAAATAGGGCGTAGGTTAGCGTATAAACCTAGCTCTTTTCTGATTTTCAATAATCCTTGCTCTGGTCTCACCTTTGCTGATGGATCATTATCATATTTGGCATGACCAATAGCACCAAAAAGAATGGCATCTGATGTTCTTGCTTTTTCTAATGTCTCATCCGGAAGGGGATTGCCTGTAGCTTCAATTGCGGTATGTCCCATAATCGCTTCATCAAAGCTGAATTCGTGGCCATACTGCTCAGCAATGGCTTCCAAAGCTTGTTTACCCCAAGTCGTTACCTCTTGCCCAATGCCATCTCCAGGGATAATTAAAATATTTTTTTTCATATGTGTCTTATCTTTTAGGGCTGCTAAGGATTCTGTTTGGAATTCCTTTGTTCCTATTTTTTGTTAAACGCTTGCTAATGTATATTCGTTAATGATGACTTCTCCTTGTTCTAATACCAATCGACGATCAAGGCTGTTAGGAAGCTGCGCTTCATAGTGGCCAACATAGATTAGTGTTTTGCCAAAGGCACTAAGCTCATCAACAACCGCATTGAAATGTGCCGTTTGCGCGCGGTCTAATCCTTGGCATGGCTCATCTAAAATCAATAACGGTGGATTTTTAATAATCGTTCTTGCTAAAAGCGCTAAGCGCTGTTTTCCTAATGGAAGTGTATGTAAGAGCTTGTCTTTATCTGCTAAGAGATCAAAAAAGTCTAAAAGCTGCTCTATCTGTCTTTTCTCTTCGTATTTAACGTTCAAAAACCAACCGATGCTATCGTAAAAGCCAGAGGCTATCGTATGCCAAACAGTTGCATTTTTGTCGAAATACCAATGAAGCTCTGGAGAGATAATGCCAATCTTCTCTTTGATGTCCCAAATGCTCTCTCCCGTGCCGCGTTTTTTACCAAACAACCATATCTCGTTGGCATACGCTTGTGGATGATCACCGTTGAGCAAACTAAGAAGCGTCGATTTTCCAGAACCATTATGTCCTTGAAGTAACCATTTTTCGCCTGCCTTTACTGACCAGCTCACATTTTTTAAGACGACTTTCTCATCATAACGTACAGATACGTTACGTAGGTCAATCAAACTTTCGCCATCTACAGATGGAGCCTTCTGCAAGAAATAGGGAAATACTTTTGCCTTCCGCTGTTCATCTTGTAGGAACTCATGCATGCCACTAATCTGCTGGAGCTGTCCATCAATGATTTGTGCAAATCGGTTGATGGATTGCGGTACTTGCTGGTCGTTACTAATTAAGATTAGGGAACTTCCTGCTGCTGCAAGCTCATCCAGCATTTGGTTGAGGTTGATGCGCGACAGTCGGTCGAGGCCTGTATAAGGCTCATCAAGCACGAGCACTTGCGGTCTTAACCATAATGCTTGCACGAGTTGCAATTTTTTATGCTCTCCGCTGGAAAGGGCGATAAGTTGTGTTTCACGACAATTGTCAAAGCCCAACGCAGCAAGAATAGGTTCCGCATCAACGAAGTCTAGTTGATTTTTCTCGCCAAAGCGAATAAGATCTGCATAGACCGTATGGGTATCGTTCTTTTGTTGCTTGTTGTAACGCTGTTGATAGTAAAAGTTGCGCTCCCCTTCCAGGTTAGCAAACTGATACCAGTTGGATAGGTAATACGCCTGCGCAGGTAGGGCTAGGTCGGGATTAAAGGTAAAGCTTATGTCTCCCGATGTAGGTACCTGTTGGACGATCGCTTTGGCTAGGGATGATTTCCCAGAGCCACTTTTTCCGCCAATGACCCATTGTTCACCCGGATATATACACCAATTTAAACCGCATAGCACCGCCTTTCCGGCGTATTGCAGATTTAAATTGGTGATATGGACGACGGGCTCTTGCATTATCTTTGTTGCTCGAATGCTTCAATTTCGCTTCTATGGCTGATGATGAAGTCGATATCATCATAACCATTGATTAAGCACGATTTTTTGTACGCATTGATTTCAAAGCTATACGAATCGCCTGTTTCATCAATCTGAATCGTTTGTGCTTCTAAGTCTACTGAAATGCTACTTTTTGGGTTTGCAAAAACAGCATCAAATATTTTTTGTAAGAATTCTTCAGGTACTTGAATAGGTAAAACACCATTGTTTAGGGCGTTTCCTTTAAAAATATCCGCGAAGAAAGAGCTTACGACAACGTCAAAACCATGGTCTTGGATAGCCCAAGCAGCATGCTCACGGCTTGAACCACAACCGAAGTTTTTACCTGCAACCAAGATTTTGCCTGCATAGGTGCTGTCGTTCATTACGAAGTCAGCTTTCGGCTGATTGTCGCTATCATAACGCCAGTCTCTAAATAAATTGTCACCAAAGCCTTCACGCGTTGTCGCTTTCAAAAAGCGCGCAGGAATGATCTGGTCTGTATCAATATTTTCAATAGGTAATGGGACTACCTGTGATGTTAATTTTTCGAATTTTTTCATGTCAATCTCTTCCTATTATGCCTCCAATAATGCTCTTACATCTACGATTTTACCCGTTACCGCTGCTGCTGCTGCGGTCAATGGACTAGCCAGCATTGTGCGTGCATTTGGTCCTTGACGGCCTTCAAAGTTGCGGTTTGATGTAGAGATACAATATTTGCCTGCTGGGATTTTATCTTCATTCATTCCTAAACAAGCAGAACAGCCTGGCTCACGTAATACAAAACCAGCTTCTTCAAAAATCTTGTCGATACCTTCTTGTTTCGCTTGCGCTTCCACTTGTTTAGAACCAGGAACAATCCATACTTCCACATTTTCGGCTTTTTTCTTCCCTTGTACAAAAGCTGCTACTTCACGTAGGTCTTCGATGCGGGAGTTGGTGCATGAACCAATGAATACATAATCTACGGGGTGACCAATCAATTGTTCATTGTCATGGAAGCCCATGTAGTTCAACGCTTTCTCATACGAAGGTTGCTCTGACTCTGGTTGTGCAACAGTTGCCGGGATAGGCTCACTGATGCCAATACCCATACCAGGGTTTGTACCGTAGGTAATCATTGGCTGAATATCAGCTGCATCAAATTCTAATACAGCATCAAATTGTGCATCTTCGTCTGAATACAATGTTTTCCAATATGCTAATGCTTTATCCCATTCTTCGCCTTTAGGGGCAAATTCACGGCCTTCAACATAAGAGAAAGTAGTTTCATCAGGTGCAATTAAGCCGCCACGTGCACCCATCTCAATACTCATGTTACAGATGGTCATACGTCCTTCCATACTTAAGCCACGGATAGCCGAGCCCGCATATTCTACGAAGTAACCTGTACCGCCTGCGGCAGATATTTTAGCAATGATGTATAAGATAATGTCTTTAGCGCCGACACCTTTCGCCAGTTTGCCATTGACTTCAATTTTCATGGTTTTAGGCTTTTGTAGCAATAAACACTGCGTCGCAAATACTTGCTCCACCTGTGATGTACCGATACCAAAAGCAATGGCACCAAAAGCACCATGCGTAGAGGTGTGGCTATCTCCACAAACCATCGTTTTTCCTGGTTGTGTAATGCCCAGTTCGGGACCAATCACGTGCACAATTCCTTGATAAGGATGTCCTAATCCATAGAGTTCAACGCCAAATTCCTTACAATTTTTCGTCAGCATATCCACCTGGTAGCGCGACAACTCCTCCTTGATAGGTAGGTGCTGGTCTACGGTAGGTACGTTGTGATCTGCTGTCGCCACCGTTTGGTTTGGACGGAAAACTGGTAATCCTCTTTTACGCAAGCCATCAAAAGCTTGGGGCGAAGTAACCTCATGGATAAGGTGTGTGTCGATATACAAAACATCAGGAAATCCTTCCTGACTTTTGACCGTGTGTGCGTCCCAAATTTTCTCTACTAATGTTTTTCCCATTGTTATTCTCTTTCTCTTAATTTCAAACTTTAAAATGGGTAAAGTGCTATCACTAGCATCTTTACCCACTAAATTACTCTCTAAATTACGAAAATATTAGACAGTTTTAATGACTTTCATTGCCGTCATAGCTTTACGCAATTCTTTACCAACAATCTCTACTTGGTGACCACGTAAGATTTCGTTGATTTGTACTAATTGTACATTGTCAACACCGCCATCTTTACCTTCGTTGAAGTTTTTACCGACTAAATCTGTATCTACTTTCAACATAAAGTCTTTTAATAAAGGCTTACATGCTTGATCGAATAAGTAACAACCGTATTCTGCAGTGTCAGAAATAACGCGGTTCATTTCGAACAATTTCTTACGTGCAATTGTGTTCGCGATTAATGGTGTTTCGTGTAATGACTCGTAGTATGCTGATTCTGGTTTGATACCTGCTTCTACCATCGTCTCGAATGCCAATTCAACACCCGCACGAACGAAAGCAACCATCAATACGTAGTTGTCAAAATATTCTTGCTCCGCGATAGCAACGTCTCCAGCAGGAGTTTTCTCGAATGCTGTTTCGCCAGTTTCTGCACGCCATTTCAATAAGTTAGCATCACCGTTAGCCCAGTCTTCCATCATTGTTTTGGAGAACTCGCCCGACATGATGTCGTCTTGGTGTTTTTGGAATAATGGACGCATGATATCTTTTAGCTCTTCCGATACTTGGAAAGCTTTAACTTTTGCTGGGTTAGAAAGACGGTCTAACATACCGCTTACACCACCATGCTTTAATGCTTCCGTGATAACTTCAACACCATATTGTACTAATTTAGAAGCGTAACCTGCATCAATTCCTTTTTCAACCATTTTGTCGAAAGATAAAATCGATCCTGTTTGTAACAAACCACAAAGGATAGTTTGCTCACCCATTAAGTCAGATTTTACTTCCGCTACGAATGATGATTTCAATACACCAGCACGGTGACCACCTGTACCCACACAGTATGCTTTTGCGTAAGCCCAACCTTTACCTTCTGGGTCATTCTCTGGGTGTACAGCGATTAAAGTAGGTACACCGAATCCTCTTAAGTATTCAGCACGTACTTCTGATCCTGGACATTTTGGAGCCACCATGATAACGGTGATATCTTTACGGATCTGCATACCTTCTTCAACGATGTTGAAACCGTGTGAATAGGATAGGGTAGAACCTTGTTTCATTAAAGGCATAACCGCAGTTACTACTGCTGTATGTTGTTTATCTGGCGTTAAGTTAATCACAACGTCAGCGTTTGGAATCAATGCTTCGTATGTGTCAACAACGAAATTGTTGTCTGTAGCATTTTTCCAAGAGTCTCTTTTTTGTTCAATAGCTTCTTTACGCAATGCATAGGATACGTCCAAGCCGCTGTCGCGTAAGTTTAAACCTTGGTTTAATCCTTGTGCACCACAACCTACGATTACGATTTTTTTACCTTTTAACGCGTCTACACCATCAGCAAACTCTGTGGATGCCATGAATTCTGCGTGGCTTAGTTGGTTTAATTGTTCTCTAAGCGGTAATGTGTTGAAATAATTTGCCATTGTTTTTTTTATAAAATTCGATCTAGTTTTGTTGATTACTTTTTAATTGCTCTACGTTGTGCTATAGCATAGCCTAAGTGTAGGTTGTCATGTCCGGTGGTCGTCAGTACCACTTCTTCGAAACTATGCAATACAGCGCCATAAGTAGCCGTATCGTAGGGTTGTATTGTTGCGAATACCCCTTTATCATAGTCAGCTTCGATTTCGGCAATGGTCGATAGCGCCAGCTTTTTCAAGTTGTCTACCTCTTCCTGCGTTACGGTATAGCTCGGTTTTGAGCCTTTTTGGTAAGCGGCCAAGTATTGAACGAAGTCTGCACTTTGACGGATACCCGTGCGTACATAACAAAGTGTTTGTGTACTTACGATGATATGTCCGAAGTTCCAAATGATATTATTGTTGAACCCTTCGGAAATATGATTTAGCTCCTCAAGGCTTAAGCCATCGATGAGCTGAATAAATGCCGCCCGCGATTGGCGGATAAAATTGAATGTGTTTTTCATGATTACATGGTGAAAACGTTGTCCTGCTGATCCAAGAATTCGTTTTCAACGATTTCTGGTGCTGGTTCTTCTTTTTCAAACTGCTTCAATTTGCTGTGGAAGCCCGCACTATCTTTGATAATAGCGATACGTGCACCACGTACAAATTCGATTAAACGATATTTCGTTAATTCAGCCGTTAGCTTATCAATCTCTTCACGGTGACCTGCCGTTTCAAACACGGTATAATCATTACGAATAACGACTGCCGAAGCACCGTACTCCCGTAAAAGACGCTCTACAGGCGCTTTCTCCGCAATAACATCGGTAGGAACTTTATACAAAGCCTGCTCTTGCCAGATTAACTCGGCATCCGTGTTGTAATAGGCTTTCAACACTTCAACTTGCTTCTCAATCTGACGGCATAGCTTGCGAACAACCTCTTCCGATTCCGTGATTAAAATCGTGAAGCGGTGGATACCATCTACTTCAGAAGGAGATGTGTTTAAGCTCTCGATATTGATCTTACGACGGGAGAAAATGCCAGAAATACGACCTATCATTCCGATAGAGTTTTCTGTATATAGTGTAATGGTGTATTCTTGTTTTTCCATTTTGAATTCAAAAAAAGATAATAATCTTTCCACTTGTTGTATGCTCGCTGCGCATGTTGTGTATCAGCATGCGCAACGAAAACAACCTTCTATTTTAAACGTATCTCAGATACAGATGTTCCTTGTGCAACCATAGGGAATACATTGTTCTCTTTCCCAACCATTACCTCTAGCAAGTAAGCGCCATCGTGGTCAAGCATGGTTTTTAAAGCCGTTCTTAGCTCGTCACGCTTAGCGATTTTATTGCCGTCAATGTAATAGCCTTTCGCTACCGCCACAAAGTCTGGACTCGTGATGTTCACAAAAGAGTAACGCTTGTCGTGGAATAGCTGCTGCCATTGGCGCACCATACCCAAGAACTCGTTGTTTAGGATTAAGATTTTAACCTTAGCGCCAAATTGCATGATTGTACCTAGCTCTTGAATCGTCATCTGGATACCACCATCACCGATAATCGCTACAACATCGCGGTGCGGAGCGCCGTACCAAGCACCGATTGCGGCAGGAAGGCCAAAGCCCATCGTACCCAATCCGCCTGAAGTAACGCTCGATTTTGATTCGTTGAATTTCGCGTAGCGGCAAGTCACCATTTGGTGCTGGCCAACATCGGTTACAACAACGGCATCGCCACCTGTAAGCTCGTTTAATACACGAATTACCTCACCCATCGTCATTTCGTCCGATGTTGGGTTTAACTCGTTATGGATGACTTCTTTTACTTCTTCTTTTTCCAATTCACGGAATGCTTGCAACCAAGCGCTATGATCAGCTTTTTCAAGCTGTGCCGTTAATAATGGTAAGGTAAATTTACAATCGCCCCATACCGGTACGGTTGCTTTCACGTTTTTATCGATCTCCGCAGGATCAATATCCATGTGGATGACCTTAGCTTGTTTCGCATATTTATCTAAACGACCTGTAACGCGGTCATCAAAGCGCATACCAATGGCAATCAAGACGTCACATTCGTTTGTCATCACGTTTGGCGCATAGTTACCATGCATACCCAACATACCCACATGCTGTGGATGGTCGGTCGGCAATGCGCTTAAGCCCATCACCGTGGATGCTACAGGGAAGCCAGCTTTCTCGATGAATGCTTTGAACTCTTCTTCTGCTTTTCCAAGAATGATACCTTGACCGAAGATGACGAATGGTTTTTTCGCCTGATTGATTAGCTCTGCTGCCTGTTGAATATATTCCTCACGGATAATTGGCGCTGGTCTATAGCTACGGATATGGTCACACTTCGTGTAGCCTTCGTAATCAAATAGTTGCAGCTGTGCATTCTTCGTAATATCAATGAGTACAGGACCTGGACGACCAGTTCTAGCAATGTAGAACGCTTTAGCAAGGACGCTAGGAATTTCTGTTGCATCTGTTACTTGGTAGTTCCATTTCGTGACTGGTGTGGTAATGTTAATCACATCTGTCTCTTGGAAAGCATCAGTGCCCAGTAGGGACGCGAATACTTGTCCTGTGATACAGACAATCGGGTTGCTATCAATCATGGCATCAGCCAATCCAGTGACGAGATTGGTTGCACCGGGACCGCTTGTCGCAAACGCTACACCTACACGTCCTGATGTACGTGCATATCCTTGTGCAGCATGAATTCCTCCTTGTTCGTGACGGACCAGAATATGCGTCAACTTTTCGCTGTAGTCATACAGCGCATCGTAGATTGGCATAATTGCACCACCTGGGTAACCAAAGATGGTGTCTGTTCCTTCCTGAATCAAAGCCTCGAGTACGGCTTGCGAACCACTCAATTGAGTCGTTGTTTTCGTACTTGTATCAGGCTTTGCCTCCGTTCTTTCCAGTGTACTCATTTTTTAGTTTTTATGTATTTAGGGTTGAGTATTTTCTTTTTGTTCGGGTTGCTAAGCAACCGCTATTTTTTATAAATCTGTTACGCAGCCTTCTGATGCATCGGCTACTGTTTTACTGTATTTGTACAATACACCTTTTGTAACTTTCAATGCCGGTTGTGACCATTTAGCACGACGTTCTGCAATCGTAGCCTCGTCTACTTTCAGGTTTAAGCTGTTGTTGATCGCATCAATCTCAATGATGTCGTTGTCCTCTACTAAGCCAATCAAACCACCGGCATAAGCTTCCGGTGTGATGTGACCAACCACAAAGCCGTGTGTACCACCCGAGAAGCGACCGTCTGTAATCAAGGCTACAGATCCGCCCAAGCCAGCACCTACGATTAGTGAAGTAGGTTTCAACATTTCAGGCATACCTGGAGCGCCTACAGGACCTTCATTTTTAATAACGACTACATCACCAGCTTGGATGCGTCCTGATGCAATACCTGCTACTAAGTCTTGCTCGCCATCAAATACACGTGCAGGTCCAGTGAATTTCTCACCTTCTTTACCCGATATTTTCGCTACAGATCCTTTTTCGGCTAAGTTTCCGTATAAAATCTGTAAGTGACCAGTTGCTTTTATTGGGTTGTCTAGCTTACGGATAATTGGTTGGTTGTAATCAATGATTGATTTAACATCAGCTAAATTTTCCGCTATCGTTTTACCTGTCACTGTTAAACAGTCGCCATGTAATAGGCCTTCGTCTAATAAGTAACGCAATACCGCTGGCGTACCACCGTATTGTTGTAAATCTTGCATCAGGTATTTTCCTGATGGTTTGAAATCCGCTAGTACAGGCGTCTCGTCCGACATGCGTTGGAAATCATCTTGTGTGATGTTTACACCTACCGATTTACCAATAGCGATGAAGTGAAGAACAGCATTAGTACTACCACCTAAGATGATAATGGAACGTATTGCATTTTCGAATGCTTTACGTGTCATGATATCTGAAGGCTTGATATCTCTTTCTAAAAGAATCTTGATGTATTTACCTGCTTCTAAACATTCAGCTTCTTTTTCTGCGGATATCGCAGGGTTCGAAGAAGAGTATGGCAAGCTCATCCCTAAAGCTTCAATAGCGGAAGCCATCGTGTTTGCTGTATACATACCGCCACAAGCACCAGGGCCTGGACAGGTATGCTTGATGATACCTTCGTAATCTTCATCTGAAAGGTTGCCACAGATTTTCTGTCCTAGTGCTTCGAATGCGGAAACAATATTTAACTCTTGTCCTTTATAATGACCCGGAGCAATTGTTCCTCCATATACCATAATCGCTGGACGATCCAAACGGCCCATCGCGATAATAGCACCTGGCATATTTTTATCACAACCAGGGATTGCAATTAATCCATCATAATACTGACCACCACAGATTGTTTCAATACTATCTGCAATAACATCTCTTGATACTAACGAATAACGCATACCATCGGTACCGTTGCTCATTCCATCGCTGACACCAATTGTTCCAAAGGTAAGTCCTACTAAATCATTTGCCCATACGCCCTTTTTAACCACTTGTGCTAAGTCGTTAAGGTGCATGTTACAGGTATTCCCATCATAACCCATACTGGCAATACCGACTTGCGCTTTCTCCATGTCAGCATCGGTAAGTCCGATTCCATACAACATGGCTTTCGCTGCCGGCTGGGTTTCATCTTGCGTGAAGATTCTACTGTATTTATTTACTACTTTGTTTTGGTCAGATGATGACTTCATAATGCTCTTCTTCTAATACGAGTTGTTTATACTTTCGTTGAATGGTTGCCCCAATGGTGTGCTCCCAATCTTCTTTATAGGTTATATGATCTACTTCTTTAATACCGATGATTTCGGCCGCTGTGCCGCATAAAAAAGCACTGTCTGCCTGTTGTACATCTGTAATGGTTAACGGTCTTTCTATGACTTCTATTTGAAGCTTCTTGCAGATCTCAATAACCGTCTGGCGGGTGATTCCCGGAAAGATGTTAGCTAAAGGAGCCGTGTACAGCTTATAGTCTTTTTCGATGAATAGGTTTTCACTAGATGCTTGTGCTACAAAACCTTCATGGTCTAACAATAATGCCTCATCATATCCTTGCTTGATAGCGTCTGTCGCGGCAAGGATTGCATTTACATATTGTCCTGATACTTTCGCGTCAACGCGGAAAGATTTTGGATTAGGACGTTGGACGCTGGAGGTGCAAACCCGTAATAAGTTGTGGCCTAAGTAAGGTCCCCATTCCCATGCTGCAATCATGATATTCGACGAAGTCGATGATGTCAAGTGCATATTAGAGCCTGTGAAAACCAAAGGACGAATGTAGGCCGCACGTAGCTTGTTGATCTCTAAAAGTTCATAGCTACGTTCCACCAGCGTCTTTATATCCCAATTGAAGGGTAGGTTGATTGCTTCACACGAATGTTGTAAGCGTTGGAAATGTTCCTCTGCTTTAAAGATGCGGGTCCCATGATGGGTGCTATATGCGCGCAATCCCTCAAAAGCACCGTATCCATAGTGTAGAGATTGACCGAAAAGATCGATGCCCGCAGTGCTCGCTTTTACGAACGCTCCGTCTAAATAAATAGCGGTGTCTTGATTATAATATTGCATATATAACAATGTTAGTTGCCCTTAGGCAAAATGATTTTGATAGCATGATGCAAATCACTTTTGTTAAGTTAGGCCTATTAAAAATTCTTTACAATAGCAAAAGAAAGAATTTTGAAAAAGTTTAATATTTTAATAATCTAAAATTAACGAAATTTAATTTTGTTGATTTTGTATTATGTAAATTTTTATTTGACAGCTAGTAGACTATAATGTAAATCGGTATATTTTACGTGAGCTGTGTTTTTTTAAAACAAGGTCAAAATTCTTCCTGAAATTGGCTTTTTCTTGTAGAAAGTTGTGAAAAAGGTCCTGATTATAAGGTGTTTTTTGACTTTAGTTTATGCTATTAAACTTTTGTTTTTTAGGCTTAGTTTTCGGTTGGTTTAGGTCGATTACAAAGCATAAAAAAAGCCCCTTAAAACATGAAGTCTTAAGGGGCTTATATTTGCGTATTATCTTTTAATCTTCTATGATTCCTTCTGCTAACACGGTAATAATATTGTCCTTAGCTTCCACGACACCGCCCTTAATGACTAGTACGATTTCGTCTTTGCCATTCTGAATAATAATTTTTCCGTCATCTAAAGTAGATACAATTGCAGCGTGATCTTTCAAAATTTGAAAAGACCCCGTAGTGCCAGGTACCGTTAAGGCTGTCACCTCGCCATCGTAAGCTAATTTATCTGGTGTAATGATCGTTAATTTCATATATACGTATAGTATTGGATGTTGAATCTTAAACTGCTTCTGCTAGAAGTTTTTTACCTTTTTCGATAGCTTCGTCGATGCTACCTACTAAGTTGAATGCTGCCTCAGGGTATTCATCCACTTCTCCGTTAAGAATCATGTTGAAACCTTTGATTGTATCTTTGATATCAACAAGTACACCTTTCAAACCTGTAAACTGCTCCGCTACGTGGAAAGGTTGCGATAAGAAACGTTGTACACGACGTGCGCGGTGAACCGTTAACTTATCTTCTTCAGATAACTCGTCCATACCTAAGATGGCGATGATATCTTGAAGCTCTTTATAACGTTGTAAAATTTCTTTTACTTGTTGTGCTGTATTGTAGTGCTCATCACCTAATACTGCTGGAGATAAGATACGTGATGTAGAATCTAATGGGTCAACCGCAGGGTAGATACCAAGCTCTGCAATTTTACGAGACAATACTGTTGTTGCATCTAAGTGGGCAAATGTTGTTGCCGGTGCAGGGTCAGTTAAGTCATCGGCAGGTACGTATACCGCTTGTACAGAAGTGATAGATCCGTTTTTCGTAGAGGTGATACGCTCTTGCATTAAACCCATCTCTGTTGCTAAAGTCGGTTGGTAACCTACTGCTGAAGGCATACGGCCTAACAACGCGGATACTTCAGAACCTGCTTGTGTGAAACGGAAGATGTTATCAATGAAGAATAATACGTCACGACCTTGACCATCGCCTTCACCATCACGGAAGTATTCCGCTACAGTAAGACCTGATAAAGCTACACGTGCACGTGCACCAGGAGGCTCGTTCATTTGTCCGAATACGAAAGTACATTTAGATTCTTTCATTAATTCGTTGTCCACTTTGTCCAAAGGCCATTCGCCTTTTTCCATGCCTTCCATAAAGTGCTCACCGTATTTGATGATACCTGACTCCAACATCTCACGAAGTAAGTCATTTCCTTCACGCGTACGCTCACCAACACCTGCGAATACAGAAAGACCACCGTGTCCTTTAGCGATATTGTTAATCAACTCTTGGATCAATACTGTTTTACCAACACCAGCACCACCGAATAAACCGATTTTACCACCTTTAGCGTAAGGCTCTAATAAGTCGATAACTTTGATACCTGTGAAAAGTACTTCAGATTCTGTTGATAACTCATCAAATCTAGGAGGAAGGTTGTGGATTGGACGTCCGTTTGTTTTGTCCAAGTTGTGGATACCATCGATGGCGTCACCAACAACATTGAATACACGACCTTTGATCTCTTCACCAATAGGCATTTTAATAGGAGCTCCAGTGTCGACAACTTTCATTCCACGAACTAAACCTTCGGTAGCATCCATGGCGATTGTACGCACACGGTCTTCACCTAAATGTTGTTGAACTTCTAAAACGATACGTTGACCATTGTCTTTTTCAATGTACAATGCATCGTAAATCTTAGGAAGATTCTCATTGTCGGCAAAGTTGACGTCAACAACTGGGCCGATAATCTGCGCTATTTTACCAATATTGGGCATATTATAGGGACTAAATAATTATTAATCAATTTAAAACAGATGCTTTTTAGCAGCTGGATTTTGGAATGCAAAAATAAGTTATATCTAGCTAAAAGCAAAACGGTTATTGATATTAATTTCATTTTTTGTTCCAAAATGGAAAATGTGCATCTTTTCCCATGTGGTATTTAAAATAAAAGCCTCTTTTTAGGGAGGCTTTGTACGTTTATGCTTATGGATTTCCTTTTAGCTGTTCATCCAAGAGTTGGCGTTTTAATTGTTGCTCACGCTCAATTGATTTCTTGCGCAAGGATTGTAGCTCTTCTTGCAATTCTTCTGCTGTTTTTTTGTGCTCATTAGTGTCTACTTTTGCTTTGCGGAAAGAAGCTAAGCTGATTAGGAAGGCTAGAGCAAAAATAATAATAGCCGACCATACAATCGTGTGGTAGGTTCCTTTTGCGAAGTCTATCCCTAAGAAAGAAATGCTATCGGTCTTTTGTTGCTCGGCAGTAAGCTCTGTGCTCAAGGTGCTCACCGAGTCACGTAGGCTCTTTAAAGTGCTTACTGAAGATGATGAATTTTCCGTTAGACTTGCAATTTGTGCTTTATACTTATTAATGGAGTCCAATACATTTGTACGGATAATATCAATATTGGCTTTTCGTACTAATTTAAAGTCTACATCTTGCGAACGTGATAGATTTGTCAAGTTTGTAAACTGATCATTAATTGATCCTTGCTGAATCGCGTAAGGAAGCATGCCTCGGTTTTGTGCGAGCGCTGTTAACGAAAGAAAAGTAAATGCTAGTAAAAAAAGTTTTTTCAACATAATAATTAAGCGTATTAAAAGGTGTACCCTTATAGAACTACAATATCGTAAAGTTATTGTTTTTTAACCACATTTTGCTGTTAATCGCTAATTTTCCCAATCATAATGAGTAAAACTCCTTTTTTCGTTTAAAGTTTTATTTTTTCAGCATTAATTTCATGCTCCTGCATATTTCTCAACTGATGCTGGCTATTTTCTATATACGAATACGTTATAGAACACATGTATTCCAAAGTATAAAAAAACCTTCCATTATTTACCTTCTATAGGCCTACTACATGACAGTGCATAACAGTTTAACTTAATATTCCTTTTATCTTGGAGCATCAATTAAAATCTACTTTTTAAACCATAATTTATGAATGCACTCGCAGGAGTTATATTCCATTTTATAGGCGGATTTGCGTCAGGAAGTTTTTATGTACCTTATAAGAAGGTGAAAGGCTGGTCTTGGGAATCCATGTGGATCTTGGGGGGCTTATTCTCCTGGATCATCGTACCTCCTTTAGCCGCTTGGCTAACCATTCCAAATTTTGATGATATTATACGTCAAGCATCAACGAGTAGTTTGGGCTATACCTTTTTGTTTGGTCTATTATGGGGTGTTGGTGGCTTAACGTATGGCTTGGGGGTGCGCTATTTGGGTGTCTCCCTTGGTAGTTCGGTGATGTTAGGGCTGAGTATGGTATTCGGCTCTTTAATGCCCGCGGTGTATTATTTCTTCAATCAAACCATCGGAAAGGATGGTATCGACTATTTCTTCACCACAAAACCGGGACTTTGCGTACTGGTCGGTTTGGCAGTCTGTGTCGTTGGCATTTATTTATGTGGACGGGCAGGCGTATTGAAGGAGCGTGGCTTATCCAATCTCTCGGAGGCGACGAAGTCGGACTATAACTTTGGTTTAGGCATAGTCGTCGCCATTATTTCGGGCGTGCTTAGTGCTTGTTTTAATTTTGGTATAGAGGCAGGAAAGCCGATGGCTGATGTGGCGAATACCTTATGGAAAGCCACGCACATAGGTCAAGGGGAGTTTTTGTACCAAAATAATGTGACCTATGTTGTTATCCTTTGGGGTGGCTTCACAACCAATGTTATTTGGTGTATCTACCTATTTATAAAGAATAGTACGTTCTCGGACTATCGCAATGCGGCTACGCCACGCCTCAAGAACACGTTGCTGTGTGCCTTGGCAGGAACAACATGGTACCTCCAATTTTTCTTCTATGGTATGGGCGAAAGCCGATTGGGAAATGGTGCCAGCTCGTGGATTCTACACATGGCGTTTATCATCCTTATTTCTAACGCATGGGGGATTTTTCTTAAGGAATGGAAAGGCGTTAGTAAGTCTACCTATCGATCAATTATAGCAGGAATAGCAATCATTATACTGTCCATCTGTATCGTTGGACTAGCAAAGACATTTGAGTAATAACATAAATTTTTGAACTGTGAAAGAATATAAACACGTTAACTACTTGTGGGACGAACAAAAGGCGAAATCGCTTGAAGGTGATGAAGTTGCTTTGTTATTGTATCGTTCAAATCTATTAGGCGCTGATTTGAGAATTACCAATTATGGAGGAGGGAATACCTCCTGTAAAGTAATTGAAAAATATCCTTTGACAGGTGAAGAGGTCGAGGTGATGTGGATTAAAGGCTCTGGAGGGGATATTGGAACCCTTAAAAAATCGGGCTTAGCAGCCTTATATCTAGAACGTTTACGGAATTTAGAACGTGTGTATCGTGGGCTGGACCACGAAGACGAGATGGTAGAGCTTTTTAATCACTGCATTTTTGATTTAAACTCCAAAGCACCTTCCATTGATACGGCATTGCATGGCTTTCTTCCTTTTAAGCATATTGACCACCTGCATCCCGATGCAGCTATCGCGATTGCGGCGACCAAGAATGGGAAAGAGATTACGCGTGAGCTATTTAACGGAACCATCGGCTGGGTAGATTGGCAAAAGCCGGGGTTTGACTTAGGTTTACAATTGCGCGCTTGTTTGGATGAAAATCCAGGTATTCGTGGTATTATGCTAGGCTCGCACGGTTTGTTCACGTGGGGCGATACCGCCTATGAAAGCTACGTCAATTCGTTGGATGTTATTGAGATATGTGCTAATTATTTAGCTGATAACTATGGTAAGAAAGGGCCTATTTTCGCTGGACAAAAAGTAGAAAGTATAGCTCCCGCTGATCGTGCAGCACAGGCGGCTAAGTTGGCACCTATTTTACGCGGGTTTTGCTCGAGCGAGCGACATATGATTGGTCACTTCACTGATGATGATAAGGTTTTGGAATTTGTGAACTCCCATGATTTAGATCGTTTAGCCCCCCTGGGAACGAGTTGTCCAGATCATTTCTTACGTACCAAGATAAGACCACTGGTGCTGACGCTAGATAAAAATGCTGATTTGAGCGATGTAGCGCTGGTGAAAAGCCTACTGGAACCTTTGTTTGAAGATTATAGAGCTATGTATACGGACTATTACGAGAGCTGTAAGCACCCTAATAGTCCTGCCATTCGCGACCGTAACCCTGTCATTATCTTATATCCTGGCGTTGGTTTGTTTGCTTTTGCGAAAGATAAACAAACGGCAAGGGTGTCGGCGGAGTTTTATACCAATGCTATTAATGTGATGAAAGGTGCAGAAGCGATTAGCGAATATATTGCGCTGCCACATCAAGAGGCTTTTAATATTGAGTACTGGCTATTGGAGGAAGCGAAGCTACAGCGGATGCCTAAACCGAAGCCTTTAACAGGGAAGATTGCCCTAGTCACGGGGAGTGCCGGAGGTATTGGAAAGGCTATAGCTAAGAAATTTGCAGAGGAAGGAGCAGTCCTATTGTTGAACGATTTGGATGCCAACCGTCTTGCAGAAGCTGAAGTTGAGTTTGTAGGCTTGTTCGGTAAAGAAGCGGTGAAGACGGCTGTTTTGGATGTGACGAATCAAGAACAAATAGAAGAGGCGCTAGATGTAGCTGCTTTGGCTTTTGGTGGTGTTGATATTGTGGTGAATAATGCCGGCTTATCCATCTCTAAAACTATTGAAAATCATACACAAAAAGATTGGAACCTGCTGTATGATGTCTTAGTAAAAGGCCAATTCCTAGTGACGCAGGCTGTTACTAACGTGTTGAAGGCGCAGGCTATTGGTGGAGATATCATCAACATTGTTAGTAAAAACGCACTTGTTAGTGGCCCTAATAATGCGGGATATGGCAGCGCTAAGGCAGCGCAGCTACACCTCAGTCGCTTAAACGCGGTAGAGCTTGGTGAAGCTAAAATACGGGTGAACGTGGTGAACCCCGATGCTGTAATCTCCAATAGCAATATTTGGGCTGGTGGATGGGCCGAAGGTCGCGCGAAGGCATATGGTGTGACAGTCGAAGAGCTTCCCGCATTCTACGCAAAGCGTACGCTCCTGAACGAAGTTATTCTACCGGAAGATATTGCGAATGCATGTTTCACCTTTGTTGGCGGAAACTTAAACAAGTCGACGGGTAATGTTTTAAATGTGGATGGCGGCGTTGCTGTTGCGTTTGTACGCTAGAATGTTAAAAAATAAGGGAACATGTTTAGCTGTTCGCTTTTATTTCAAATAATTTTTACTTTGAAAGATGAAAATTGACAACCAAATAATTATAGACCACAACCTACAATTTTCAGCTAAACATGAGCGTGCTTTTGCTTATGTGTCAGCAGATATTGAACAGGTTGAGACGATTGTAACCAAACTGCGGGCTTTTCAAATCGCTATCCCCAGTTGGGCATTAGGAACTGGAGGCACCCGCTTCGGTCGTTTTTCTGGAAAAGGGGAACCCGGAAGCTTGGAGCAAAAGATTGAAGATGTTGGCTTATTACATGCCTTGAACCGTTCCAGTGGGGCGATATCATTGCACATCCCTTGGGATGTGCCTGAAAACCCAGAAAAAATTAAAGAGCTTGCCACCTCCCATGGTTTAGTATTTGATGCGATGAATTCAAATACGTTTCAAGATCAAAAAGGCCAAACCTATAGCTACAAGTTTGGCTCCTTGCACCATGTGGATCCACGCGTGCGTAAGCAAGCGGTAGATCATAATATCGAAGTAATTAAGCATGGTATTGCCTTAGGTTCTAAAGCACTGACGGTGTGGTTGGCCGATGGGTCTTCTTTTCCAGGTCAGTTAAATTTTAGAGAAGCCTTTCAAAATACATTGGAAAGTCTACGCGAAATTTATACGCATCTGCCCGATGATTGGAAGCTTTTTGTGGAGTACAAAGCTTTTGAGCCTAATTTTTACTCGACGACGATTGCCGACTGGGGGCAGTCGCTCTTGCTTGCCAATAAACTTGGTGATAAGGCATATACCTTGGTCGATTTAGGCCATCATCATCCTAATGCGAATATTGAACAGATTGTTTCCATTCTCTTGATGGAAGAGAAGTTGGGTGGCTTCCACTTCAATGACAGTAAATATGCGGACGATGATTTGACGGCGGGTAGCATCAAACCGTATCAATTGTTTTTAATTTTTAATGAACTGGTGGACGGAATGGATGCCCGTGGGCTGGATCATGCGACAGGACTGGGGTGGATGATTGATGCTTCCCATAACCTAAAAGATCCATTGGTTGATTTGTTGCAGTCTGTAGAGGCGATTATGATTGCCTATGCGCAAGCGTTATTGGTAGACCGCTCGGCTTTGCAGCGCGCAAGACAAGAAAATAATGTGGTACAAGCGCAGGAAATTCTGCAAGATGCCTTTCGTACAGATGTACGTGCAATTGTGGCGGAAGCACGTCTTCGTGAGGGGGGAGCGCTGCAACCTGTAGCCTTGTTTGAGGCATTAGCTATTCGAGAAAAATTGATTGCGGAACGCGGTAACGAATCCGTCGCAACAGGTTTGTAGGTAGTGAACATGGAAAAAAAACGTATACCGGTCATTGCTATTTTCGATGTAGGTAAAACGAATAAGAAACTATTCTTGTTTAACGAGCGCTACCAACTTGTCTTCGAGCGCTCGGCACGGTTTTTAGAAACAACAGATGAAGATGGTGATCCTTGTGAAAACTTGGAGAGCCTTCGTTTATCGGTCTTTGATTCCTTGCATGAGGTTTTTCGTCGCGATGAGTTCGATATAAAAGCTATAAATTTCGCCTCTTATGGCGCAAGTGTTGTTTATCTAGATGAACATGGGCGTCCGTTGACGCCACTATATAATTATTTGAAGGCCTATCCTTCCGCCTTGGAAGAGCAGCTATATGCTCAATATGACGGCCCAGCAGCATTTGCCTTGACCACAGCCTCTCCACGGCTAGGGAGCCTTAACCTAGGTTTACAGCTTTATCGCTTACAGCAGGAACGACCTGACTTATTTGACAAGGTAAAATATGCCGTTCATTTGCCTCAGTACCTCAGCTTTTTAGTGTCCGGACAGTTGTATACGGATATGACAAGCTTAGGCTGTCATACGGCTTTATGGGATTTTGTCCACAAAGATTATCATCGTTGGGTAAGCGATGCAGGCATGCTGGACAAGTTGCCTCCTTTGGTTAGTGGAGAACAGGTGTTCTCCGGTGCTTTTCCGGGGGCAACCTATAAAGTCGGTGTCGGTCTGCACGATAGCTCCTCGGCCTTGATTCCGTATCTCCTAAATTTTAAAGATCCTTTTATTCTGATTTCTACAGGCACATGGTGTATCTCTCTCAATCCTTTTAATGATACTCCATTGACGGAGGAAGAGCTACGTAAGGATTGTTTGTTTTACCTCACCTATTCGGGTACACCTGTGAAAGCATCGCGATTATTTGCGGGGCAGGAGCATGAAATACAAGTGAAACGTATTGCTGACTATTTTGAGGTGACGACAGCGTTATTTCGCAATATGCGCGTAGACTGGGAGATTGTAGACCGTTTACGGCAACAGTTTCATTTTGATGGCGCCACTTTAGCCGCTTTCGGAGAGCGTAACTTAGGAGACTTTTCAGATGCAACAGCAGCATATCATGCCTTGATGATGGATCTTGTCGCTAGTCAGGTTGCAGCAACGCAGCTTGTGATGGGCAAGCAGCACGTAGGGCGTATTTTCGTCGATGGCGGCTTTAGTAAGAACGATATATACATGAATCTTCTTGCCAATAGTTTTCCGAATATCGAAGTGTATGCCGCGTCTATGGCACAGGCAACAGCTATTGGAGCTGCATTAGTCATTCATGCGCATTGGAATACGCTAGATATTCCACATGATTTAATAGAACTACGCTATTATCGTCACCCCTAAGGGAGGCAGGATAGCGCAGGTGGGCGCAGGTAGGCTCAGGACAGGTTTCGTTTTTTTTATGTGGAACTTAGATAATATAACCAACCGATTCGAATTTTAAACCAAAATAATATGAGTATCACCAGTACTAAACAATTATTTACATGGCTATTGATATGCACCTTATCCTTAGTACATGTACATGATGCATTCGCGCAGAACGAGCGGATCATCAAAGGCGTCGTTGTCGATGCCGCAACAGGACAAGCCATTGGTGGTGTTTCCATTACGGATGCATCGACCAAAAGAGCGACCTCAACAACTACGGATGGTAAATTTGAAATCTTGGCTAAAACCAATGCTTCATTAGTTTTTACTTACGTAGGGTTTGTATCACGAAGAGTTGTTATTACGGGGACTAACGACTTAAAAGTAGAGCTACAGGCCGATAATACCAACCTAGATGAAGTAGTCGTAGTGGGCTACGGTACGGCGAAGAAAAAGGATCTGATAGGTGCCGTTTCGACGATTGATAGTAAGATTTTGAGTACCCAGTCAAATTCTAGTGTCAGTAGAGCGTTGGAAGGTGCTGCTCCAGGTATTCAGGTATCGGCCGTAGATGGACAGCCTGGTATTGATATGGGGATCCGTATCCGCGGACTAGGTTCTGCTTCTCAAGGTGCTTCCGATGCCTTAGTGGTTATCGATGGTGTACCGGCACAAAATGCCAATCCATTAGCAACTGTCAGTGCCAAAGATATTGAGTCGGTAACGATTTTGAAAGATGCCGCATCGACAGCGATGTACGGTTCACGTGGTGCTAATGGTGTGGTTTTGGTGACCACCAAAAAGGGAAATAAAGGCCGCTCACGCGTAACGTTAGAGACAAAGATGGGCTTGAATCAAGTCGGCCCTTATCAGTTTGATAAAATATCGGATCCAAAAGATATATATGAATATGCTTGGCAAACGATTTATAACTCCGCACGTTATGGTGTTGCTGGTTCTGGTGTTTCCAAAAACTACACAACGAATTTGCAGAACCCAAATATGTCGCATGATGCGGCAGCGGAGTTTGCTAGCGCGCACTTATTTGATTATGTAGGCTCGACGTCGAATTTTCAAATGAACAACCTTGGCAACTGGATGCTTTATGATGTGCCTGGTGCTATTTACACCAAGACAGGTACGGGTGTTAGTTCAAGTAGCACCATGTCGGGCGCCTATTTAGTGAATCCTGACGGTAAATTGAACCCAAATGCGAAGCTTCTTTTCTCGGGTGGTTTTGATGATTATTTGTTGAAAAACCGCTTCCGTCAAGAGCATAACCTTTCTATATCTGGAGGGAATGATAAAATTGATTATTTCTTCTCAGGAGGCTATCTAGAAGATCCATCCTATATTAAAGGATCTCAATTTTCAAGATATAATGGTCGTGCTAATATTAATGCACAAGTTTTTGATTGGTTAAAAGTAGGAACCAACGTGATGTATGGCGTGCGTAATACCCAGTCGCCAGCGACACGCTTCGGTCGTAACCCAGGTAGTGCGGTGTCCAATGTATTCCGCTTTATCAATGGACAAAATCAGTTAATTCAAATGTATGCTCATGATAAAGATGGAAATGTAATTCAAGAAAATGGTAAGCCAAAAGTGCATGTGCGTGCTGGAGATACCTATTCGCCACTTGGATTGACATCAGCTGCTTTATCTAGCACCGATCCAATGTATATGTTGGATAATGATGTGGATAATAAGGAGTCTGGTGACTTGAATACACGTACCTATGCACGCATTAGGTTATACAAAGATTTAACCTTTACGTCGAATTTCTCGTATGATAAATTTAATGAGATCAGAACACGTTACTGGAATAGCCAAACAGGACAGGCAGAAAAGATAGGCGCTTTTGGGAAATCATTTATGAATGTGACCATCATGAATGCGCAACAGCTTTTAAACTACAATAAAGTCGTTGGTAAACATACTATCGAAGGACTTTTGGGCTATGAATATGACGACTTTAAAGCGGAAGGTTTAAATTACCGTTCCTCCTATGAGTTGATCCCTAACTTCCTAAGCTATGCCAATTTTGTAGGTCGTTATGATGGCGGTACATTTGCCAATCCAGGCGGTTCTATTGATGTGAGAAGAATGGAAAGTTATTTCGCTAGAGGTAACTATAATTATGATGATAAATATTTTGCGCAAGCTTCTGTTCGTCGTGATGGCTCTTCTAAGTTCAAATTGAAAGAAAATAGATGGGGTACATTCTGGTCTGTAGGTGGGGGATGGCGTATCTCGAAAGAAGATTTTATGAAGGGTACTTCCGGCTGGTTAGACGATTTAAAAGTACGCTCTAGCTATGGTATCATTGGTAATCAAAACGGAGTGTCAAACTATTCGGGTTACCAAACATGGTCATACTCGGCAAACTATGCACAAACGACCGGTGGAACAGGTATTCCTACCTCGTTCAACTTAACGCAAAACGGTTATGTAAATGATCAGCTGACTTGGGAAAATATCAACACTTTTGATGCTGGTATTGACTTTAGTTTATTTGGTCGCGTACGCGGTTCCATTGATTACTATAACCGTTTAACAACAAATGCGATTTGGAGTCAGCCGATTCCATATTCTAAAGGGCAATCATCGATTGCAACAAACTCGGCAAAATTGAGCAATGCAGGTTTTGAAATCGACTTGTCTGTAGATGTTATCAAAAATGAAAACTTCACCTGGACTTTATCTACCAATGGTACACACTATCGCACGATTCTTAAGGGCGTTCCTCCGGGTGTCGGGTCGGCAGAGCTTGACGGTAACTGGACTTCAGGCGTTGATGGATGGGCTGCCGCAGGAACAGGTGCCGTTGCAAATACGGTATTCTTAAGAGGTGTTGGCAAAGATTTTTATAACCTCTACCTATTCAAATATGCTGGCGTAGATCAATCGACAGGTTTACCGTTATTCGATCACCGCGTAACGCAAAAAGAAGCTGATGCTGGAAAATATCCAGGTTACAAAGTCGGAGAGAGTTTCTCGACAACAGATTACTCCATCGCTAGCCGCTATGAGATGGGCAGCGCTGTACCAAAGTGGATTGGTGGTTTTGGAACGACTATTCGTTACAAGAATTTTGATTTCTACGGTATGTTCGCTTACCAATTGGGCGGTAAATTCTTTAGCACCGAGTATGGAAATAACTTATACATCAGTGAAAACCCTGGAAAAGCAAACTCCAAAGAGCTAATCGGTAACACGTGGACACCAGAAAATCCAGATGCTAAATTCCCAATGGCTATGTATGGAAATACCTATGGAAACGGATCTACGTTTGGTAGCTGGTTGTATTCTGATATGGCCTTATTCAATGCATCGTACTTAAACCTTAAAAATATTACACTTGGATACACCCTTCCAGAATCGGTATTGAAAAGAACAAAGGTGAGCAAATTGCGCGTGTTCGCTTCTGGCGACAACCTGTTCTTGTTGACATCACACTCTGGTATCGACCCGAGAATGTCATTGGTAGGAGGATTTGAGGTTGGAGCTTATTCGTATCCTTCTATGCGGACGTTCACATTTGGTTTAAACCTTGATTTTTAATTTGAAAGTTATGAAAAAGATAGTTCTATTATACATCGCATGTGCCTTATTTAGTGCATGTAGTAATAAATTAGATGTTGCGCCACCCAATAGTTTAACCGACGAACAGATTCGCGAGTTGCTTGCCAAAGGCGACGCTGCAACGATAGATTTGATTCTGGGAAGTATGGCGAATAACATGCCTTTATTGGTGAACTCCGGAGGAACAGGGTCTGCTGGTTCTGATGCACGCTATAGCAGCCCGCAGGGACTAGGGGTGATGAAAAACCTCGAGGCTAATGATATCGTATTTGGTGACCGTGCCTTAACCATTTTTGGGGGTGACGAATATCGTTTTTTAGATTTTATATCTGCCGAATCGGATAAAAATGCGCCACACTGGAATTATGGTTGGAACCTCGTTACGCAGGCTAACAAAATGCTTAATTTCTTGGACGACCAAACCGTAGGTAGCAATGTGAAACTGAAAGAGTATAAAGCTAGGGGATTGACGCTACGTGCGTATGCCTATAGCTACTTAATGGAAAATTATCAAGATGCCTTCCTACAAGGAGGGAAGGATAAATTGGGCGTTCCATTATATGATTTTTATTATCCTATTCAACCTGGTAAAGCACGTGCTAGTTCTGTGGAGACCTACAATTTTATAAAGAACGATTTAACAACGGCTTTCCAGTTGTTCAGCGAGGCTGGTGTTGGGTATACTACAAATTTGGCTGATTTCGATTTGGGTGTGGTCAACTTCTTGATCGCTAAAGTAGCTCTGGCAACAGGTGACTGGGCAACGGTTATTGCGAAGAGCAATGATATCCTCGCTAAGTATCCAACATTATTGCCGGAGACCGTATATGGCGGTCGCAACACGGGTACGCCACAAATCCCAGAGATTAGACCCGAAAAGAATGGTTTCTTAGATAATAGTGCAAATCCTGAAGTTATCTTAGGCTACCCAGTAGGGCAAGCGGCCGTGGTACACAATTACTGGATGAACCCTTTTGCGGAAGGTAATGGAGGCTTGGGTGAGGGCTATGAACGTATCGATAAACGTTTGTATGATAAAATTGATACGCGTGATTTCCGTAGAAGTGCTTTCTTAGAAACAGCTTGGGGCAATTATACCTACCCGACAAACAACATTATCCGTACAATTCCGGCCTATACAAACTTGAAGTTTGCCGCTACACATGGGGTCGGAAGTAACGATAAAAAAGAAGTTAACAGCCGGGTGACAGCCTTTTACATGCGTTCTTCAGAGGTTCTTTTGATGAAGGCTGAAGCACAGGCACAAGGAACACAGCCGGCTACGGCCAAAGAAACGCTAAACGTTCTTTTGGCAGCAAGAACGAAGCAAGGACAACCTGCATTAACTTGTGATAACTATGCATCGATGGCTGGATTGACTCCATTACAAATGGTACAGCTGCAAACGCGTATTGAACTTTGGGGAGAGGGCGGTCGCGAGTTTTTCAATAACAAGCGCTGGAATATTGCTGTAGATCGTACATCATCAACAAATCATGTGGATAAAAGTACCTATCCCGTGGCGAAGATGACCTTGCAGATCCCGCTTGATGAAATCTTGTACAACGATAAAGCTGTACAAAACTAGTTTAAAAATGTTTCATATTGTTTAGTTGGCGTTTAGAATAGGTAGGTGTAGCCCGTCTACATTTACCTATTTCTTACGTTGTTTATGCGCCATAAACTAAATGATAACCATCAAAATATAACCTATGAACTACCACCTAAATCAACAACAGATAGATTTTTATCGAACAAATGGATACCTAGTTATTGAGGATTTCTTGAATAAAGAGGAGCTGGAAAACTGGCGTTCAACGGTCTTTAATGCCGTTGAAAAACGTGCTGGGCAAAAGATGCCGGGGCAAGAAACAAAAGTAGGTGAGGATGATGGGATTAATAAGGATGCCGATTATTTTGGTAATGTGTTTGATCAGCTATTAAACTTGTGGCAAACTGATGAGGGCGTTCGTGATTTAATGTTGGATAGTCGTATCGGGGAGATGATGAGTAGCTTATCGGGGGCCGATGGCATCCGTATTTGGCATGACCAAGCTTTGTTTAAAAAACCGTACGCAAACCCGACAGCGTGGCATTTGGATACGCCATTTTGGTCGTTTGCCGATCGGGAAGCCTTGTCTATCTGGGTGGCACTTGATGACGCCACTTTAGAAAATGGCTGTCTCTACTTTGTGCCAGGCTCTTATAAAGAAACGGGTTTTGAAAATCTGGGTATTGGCAAGAATATGAATGGCATTTTTACATTCTATCCTGAGCTTGCCAAGTTGGGTACTGTAGCAGCGCCGATTAAGGCTGGAAGTTGTAGCATCCATAATGGTTTGACCATACATGGAGCAGGACCGAATATGACGAACGGATATAGAAGAGCCTTTACCTGTGCCTACATGCCGGATGGTAATGTGTTCAATGGGCAACGTAATATCCTTCCGTTAGATTACTTCAATAGTCTGCAGGTCGGCGATTTGTTGAACGATGATCAGCAGAATCCATTAATCTTTAGTAAGCGTTGATTGTTCGTTTTTTATATCCCCGATGGGGGGCAGAACATATTCCTTGGGCTGACTTTTTGGATCAGGTATCTGCCGAAGGCTATAGCGGCGTAGAGTGGTTTCCCTACGGGGAAGTAGACCATGCGTTAAGTCTGGAGGCTAAAGCTTTAGCCTTAAAAGAACGTGAATTATTGTATACCATCGTGATGACGGTGGTTGGAGAATGGGATAGTTTTGAAGCTTACTGTATACTTCTTGAACGGCAATTAACAGATTTGTGCGCGCTAAAAGTCTACTATGCTCCGCGATTTATTTCGGCTCAAGTAGGGAGAGAATATTTTACAAACGAACAGATTATCCACTGCCTTGCTCTTTGTGATCGCATTGCGCAAGAACAAGGGATAGTCATCCTTCAAGAGACGCACCGTAATAAGTGGAGCTATGGTTTGCATCGCGTGAGCGCTATCTTGAAGCAGTATGAAAACATAAGTTTCACCCTTGATCTTTCTCATTGGTTTTGTGTTTCAGAAAGCTATTTGGAAGACCGTGAAGCGGAAGTATGGGCCATATTACCCAAAACAAAGCATATTCATGCGCGCGTTGGTTCCACGCAGAGTGCACAGGTGTATGATGTGCGCAGGCCTGAATTTGAGCAAGGCGTGCAAAAACATTGGGCTTTTTGGGGAAAATGGCTTACGCTGATGGAAGAAAATGGGGAAAAGGAGGTGACGATGACGACTGAATTTGGTCCGCCACCCTATGGATTAACCTTGGAAACGAAAGCCTTGGAATATACTTTTCAATGGGAACAGAATAAGTGGATGAAGAATTATTTACAACAAGAAATTAACAAATTATATGACATCACGTAGAGAATTTATAGGGCAAAGTATCTTGTTAGGCGGAAGCTTTATGTTTGCAGATAAGCTGTTTGCGAAAAATGCTGCCGCACCGCTTGGCTATTATGAAAGCTTTAAAAATCCAGCGGCTAAATACCGGCCGTTTGTACGCTGGTGGTGGAATGGTAATAAAGTGGAAGAAGGGGAGCTTATGCGCGAGCTAAAGCTTTTAAAAGATGTTGGTGTCGGCGGGGTAGAGATAAACCCGATTTCTTTCCCTTCGCGTACCGCTGATATGGGCAAGAAGTCTGTGCGTTGGTTGAGTAATGAATGGATTGACTTGGTCAAAAAGACATGCGATCGTGCACGAGATATGGACATGACAAGCGACCTTATTGTCGGTTCGGGATGGCCTTTTGGGTCGGAAGATTTGCGTGAAGACGAACGTGCACAAGTGGTGTTGGTCTATGCTGAAAAGTTGGAAGGCCCGATGAGCTATGAGAGCACACATTACAGTATCGCAGCTGCGGTAGACCCTGGCGTTACCGATAAAAATACACGTAGATCGCCCGAAATTATCTCCTTACGCTTAGCGGTCGACCCGATTACGAATTTACAGGATACAAAAGATATAAGCAGCGCCTTGCAGGGAGGTACCATCAAGGTGGATATCCCTGAAGGTAAACATGTGCTCTATGCCTTGGTGAAGTTCGACTCCTTTGCTACCGTGATTAATGGGGCACCAGGAGCTTCGGGCTCCATCCTGAATCACCTTGATAAGCAAGCTGTAGAGAATTACCTCAACCGGATGTCCGACACGATGCAAAATCGTATCGGCCCTTTGTCTAATTACATTCGCGCATTATTTACAGATAGTATGGAGCTGGAGGGCTGCAATTGGTGTGCCGATTTTCTCGATGAGTTCAAACGACGTTGCGGTTATGATTTAATGCCTTACTTACCTTTTATCTTATTCAAAGTAGGTCGATTGGGCGCTGTAGTGGATGAAAACTATGGTGCTGCCAAAGGTGTTGAGTTTGCTGAAAAGCTGAAGAGAATACGTTTTGATTATGAATATACGAAAGCGACCTTATTTAAGGAGCGCTTTACTGATACCTACCTGGCTTGGTGTAAAAAGCTAAAGGTTAAATCGAGGGCGCAAGCCTATGGTCGTGGATTCTTTCCCTTGGAAACAAGCTTGGGTTATGATATTCCCGAAGGGGAGTCGTGGACAACGAACTACCTACGTCATAAACTAGGTGAGGAGATGTCTGACGAAGATTATCGCCGTGGCCGAGGCTATACGATGATTAATAAATATGTGTCCTCAGCAGCCCATCTGACAGGAAAACGTTTGGTGAGCTGTGAGGAAATGACAAATACCTATTTGGTGTTTAACGAAACGTTGGAGTTATTGAAACTAGGGTCTGACCAGAGTATCATGTCAGGGATTACCCATTCGGTATGGCATGGCTTTAACTATTCACCTCCGCAAGCTGCTTTCCCAGGTTGGGTTCAATATGGCTCCTACTACAATGAGAAAAATAATTGGTGGCCCTATTTTAACTATCTAAATAACTATAAAGCACGCTTGTCGTCGCAATTGCAAAATGCCGATCAATACGCCGACATGGCAATTTTACCGGCTAATTATGATTTATGGGCTGAGTCGGGTGTACAAACGGATCCTTTTCCAGAGAAACTGAATGTGCCTTACACCTCTATCTTGTGGGAATCAATAAATAAATGTGGTGGTTCTTCGGACTACCTTAGTGAAAGTATCATCAAAGGAGCCACAGTAAAAGATGGAAAGCTATGCTACGGGAAGCGTAGCTATGGTGTGCTATTTCTTCCCGAAGTGAGCAGCATCAGTCTGGAAGCCTTGCAAGTGATACAGCGCTTTGTGAAGGCTGGTGGTCGTGTAATATGTATTGAGAAATATCCTGAAAAAGGACTAGGGCTGCAAGGTTTTAATGGTGAGGATGCAGCGGTTCGTCAATTGGTGGAAGAGCTGAAGAGCTATGGTAAGCGCTTTCTACTTGTCCCTAAGCCGAAAGATAACCGCTTTTTAGAGTGGTATGCACAACTGCAGCAGGAAGAGCAACTTCCACGCTATGTGGAGGTGGAAGTGCCGAACCGTTTCTTTATGCAGAATAGATACATCCGCGATGATGAAAGCGAATTCTTTTTCTTCCAAAATGCACATCGCTATGATACGCATAAGACGCGGATAACCTTTCCCAGCAATATCTTGAAAAATAGAAAAGCTTGGGTGTGGGACCTTGATACAGGATCTCGATATGCCCTTACTTTAGATGCACAAGGCGGTCGTTCTTTTGATTTTGGCCCTACAGAATCTTTGTTAGTTGTGTTCGATCGCGACAAAACGAAAGCTACAAACTGGGTGCCTTTGCCTGCTGAGGGTCAGAATACAACGGCTTTAGATGCTGATTGGGAGGTGGAACTGCGTCATAGCTTAATCGACAAAGTAGAACGCATAAAAATGGATAAGCTGATCGACTTGAAAGATAGCGAAACCTTATCCACGTTCTGTGGAACGGCCATCTACCGTAAGAAAATTAACCTGAGCCAAACGTCAAATAACATCCTAAATCTAGGTCGTGTATTCGGAATCTGTGATGTTTACCTCAATGGAAAGCAACTGGGGGTGAAATGGTATGGGCGACGACTTTACGACTTATCACAAGGGGCACGTTCCGGAGAAAATGAGCTGGAAATCCGTGTGGTAACGACAATGGGCAATTACCTAAAAACATTGACAGACAATGAAGCTGTGCAACATTGGGTTAACCGAAAAGGAAGAGAGCAAGAAATACAGTCGATGGGGCTAGTTGGTCCTGTTCAGCGTTATGAAATTTAATATAAACCACTATCAAAGATAAATCTGATGATAAAGAAAATCAATAGTTTACTACTCCTTGTTTTTTTATGTTTTACGGTGCCCATCTTAGCGAAAGACTATGATGCTGCTGCCTTCGGTATTCAGGGAGATGGAAAGACTTTAAACTCTAGAACCATCCAAGCAGCCATTGATTATGTAAATAGTCAAGGTGGAGGGCGCTTGGTATTTACGCCTGGTGCCTACGTGACGGGAACCATTTATTTAAAATCCAACGTGACGCTCCATCTGGAGCAAGGAGCATCTATATTGGGCTCCAACAATCCGTTTGATTATGTGAAAGATACCTATGTGAAATGGACAGCGATGATCTTTGCCATTAAGCAAGAAAATATTGCTGTTACAGGGCGAGGTACTATCAATGGGCGAGGATTCACAACGGCTTTAAATCTCTTAGACTATACCCATCGCGGTATCTATGAGGATGATTTGAAGTATGACCGTACACGAGAAGTAAATCGTCCGCAAAATATTATTTTCCGTGAATGTAAGAATGTGAAAATTATCGGTATCACGTTGAAAGATCCTGCAAGTTGGAACCAAACCTACGATCAATGTGAGAACCTCTATGTGGATAGCATTACAGTCGACAGTAAGTCCTACTGGAATAATGACGGTATTGATGTCGTGGATTGTAAAGGTGTGGTTATTAAAAATTCATACTTCGACGCTGCCGATGATGCTATCTGTTTTAAGTCGCACGACCCGAAAGCAATATGTCAAGATGTGCTTGTTGAAAATTGTGTAGCACGCTCTAGTGCTAGTGCATTGAAGTTTGGTACCGCCTCTCGTGGTGGCTTCAAAAATTTTGTGGTGAAGAATTTAACCGTGTTTGATACGTACCGTTCCGCCATCACGTTTGCCGCGGTAGATGGTGGTTTCGTGGAGAACATCTTGGTTGATGGCGTACGTTCCATCAATACGGGGAATGTTATTTTCTTACGCACAGGCGATCGTCCCGTGAGTAACGGTCGTGTACCATATATGAAAAATATAACCATCAAAAATGTATATGCTGAGGTGCCTTTACTTAAACCTGATGCTGGTTACAGCTATGAAGGACCGATTGAGGATAATCCTAGGAATATATCACCTGCCAGTATTATCGGTTTGCCGAAGGCTAAAATAGAGAACGTAACCTTGGAGAATATCGAGATGGTATACCCTGGAGCTGGAGATCCTTTTTACGCTAAAGTGGGACTTACCGCTAAAGAATTGGATGCTATTCCTGAAATGCCGGAGGCTTATCCCGAGTTTTCACAATTCAAAGAGCTGCCTGCTTGGGGGCTTTACATTCGTCATGCAAATAATATCAACCTAAAGAATGTGAAGTTTGTGGCTAAAGCAGCCGATTATCGCCCAGCAATTGTTACCGACGATTTAAACGGAGGTTTATTTGAAAAGGTACAGTTTGAAGAAAAAAATGTAGGCAAGAAAGAACAAATCTTTAAGCATAACACTACGAACGTTCAAGTTAAATAGCGCTAATCATGAAAAAAATATTTTATACCTCTATACTCGTTGTCCTTTGCTTTTTTCAATCCTTTGCGGTCGATTATAATGCCTCTTTATTTGGTTGTGTGTCCGATGGGCACACCAATAATACCGGGTCTATTCAGTATGCTATTAACTACATCGCGAAAAAGGGGGGAGGCACCCTCCACTTCTATGTTGGTCGCTACTTAACGGGCGGTATCGAGTTGAAATCTAATGTTACGATTGAACTTCATGAGGGAGCAGTTTTGCTGGCATCGCCCTCTATTTATGATTATATCGGCAGTGCTACGCAGAAAGCATTGCTCTACGCAAAAGACCAATCCAACATACAGATTATTGGTAAAGGCGTAATTCAAGGGCAGGATAAAATCGTCGCTGTCCACCGAGAGCATCAAGCATCAAATGGCTATGTGCAGGCAGCGAACCCAATTTACACACCTAGTTTACTAGCTTTTGAGAATTGTACTGACATCAAAGTAGATGGTTTGATTTTTCAAAAGGCCGATGGCCATGTGCAAACATATACGGATTGTAAAAATGTAGAAATAGCTAATCAGCTTATTAAAACCACAGAAAACAAGGCCTTTGCAGGGATTTTTCTATCTAATTGTGTCGGTGTGAAATTGAGCCAGCTATATGTTGATGTTGCAGGAAAGGCCTTGTCGAAAGATGCAAAAACACAAATTCAATCGATAGATAAATGTATAACACCTGATGGTAAATCTATCTAGCTAAAAAGAAAGAAATGATGAAATTAAAACCGATTATACTCCTAGGCTTGCTTATCTGTACACTAGGTTTGTCCGCGAAGGACTATAATGCATCGTTGTTTGGTATACGATCAAACGGTACGACGCTCAACACGGGCGCTATTCAGCGTGCCGTAGATTACATCAGTGAAAATGGTGGTGGAACCTTAAAATTTTACGTCGGTCGCTACCTCACGGGCACAATTGTGATGAAGCCTAATGTGACGATTTCTCTAGGGGAAGGTGCTATTATTCTGGGATCTACTAATATCTACGATTATAATTTTGGAACGCCCAATAGCGCACTTATTTATGCGAATGGCGTCGAAAATATTGGCATTGAAGGCAAAGGTGTGATTGAAGGACAAGGACAGGCATTGGCTTACCATGTGCTCGATCAGATGCATAAAGGACTTATTGAAGATCCAATGAACTACGATCGTCCACGTAACCATAGACCTAAAGCCATCTATTTCCGTGCGTGTAAAAACGTGAAAATTGAAGGTATAACGGTTAAAAATGCGGCCGATTGGGTACAGACCTATGATCAGTGTGAAGATGTATTAATAGACGGTATAACCGTAGATAGTAAAGCTTTTTGGAATAACGATGGTATCGATATTGTGGACTGTAAGAACTTCAAGCTGCTAAACTCCTATATCGATGCGGCCGATGATGCCATATGTTTAAAATCGCATGATGCAACGAAGCGCTGTGAGAATATAGAAATCAGAAATTGTACAGCACGTTCCAGTGCAAATGGTATAAAATTCGGAACTGTTTCAGCCGGAGGCTATAAAAATATCAAGATTATCAATAACAAAGTGTACAACACCTTCCGTTCTGCTTTCACCATTGCCACACCTGATGGTGCTATTGTGGAAGATGTATTGGTCGATAGTTTATACGCCTACAACACCGGAAATGCATTGTTTCTACGGGTGGGCGCACGTTGGAATAAAGGACGTCAAGGCGCTATTAAAAATGTTACCATTCAAAATGTGTATGCCGAGATTACGGCTGATAAACCGGATGTAGGCTATACCTATGAAGGACCTATTGAAGATAATCCACGTAACATATCACCTGCAAGTATCCTTGGTTTGGTGGGGCAGCCTGTTAGCAACGTAACGCTTAAAAATATCGAGATTCATTATCCGGGCGATGCAAATCCGAATTATGCTTTTCGAGGTGTAACTCCAAAGGAGCTTGATGCCATTCCAGAGATGGCCGATGCGTATCCGGAGTTTTCACAGTTTAAGGAGCTTCCTGCATGGGGTTTATATGTACGTCATGCCGAAGGATTAATCTTGGATAATGTGAAGTTTATTGCTAAAAAAGGCGATTATCGTCCTGCTTTGGTTTTTGATGATGTTAAAGGATATACCCTGAATAAAACGACGTTTGATGAGCCTGGCAAGAAGAAGAAACAACTGATTCTGCATAATTCATCCCAATCTAAACGCTAATGAAGTTTGCTATATATTGGCTTCGAGCCTCATTTTTTATGCTCCTCGGTATCGCCGTGTCAGCGCAAGCGCAGCATAAGCCTTACCAGTATGTGAATCCGCTGATTGGGACGGCCAAGATGGGACATACCTTTCCGGGGGCCACGGTACCCTTTGGTGCGGTGCAATTAAGTCCCGATACCGATACGTTATCCTATGAGGAAAACGGTGCCTACAATAAAGATGTGTATAAATATTGCGCCGGCTATCAATATGATGATCCAACGATTGTAGGCTTTAGTCATACCCATTTCAGTGGAACAGGGCATTCGGATTTGGGTGATTTCTTAGTGATGCCAACCGTAGGTAAGCTTCAGCTAAATCCAGGGATTGCCAGCAATACGGCAACGGGTTATCGTAGTAAGTATAGCCATGCTGAAGAGCATGCGGAAGCCAACTATTATCAGGTTCGCCTACAGGACTATAATATCAATGCCGAACTCACCACGTCAGAACGTGTGGGTTTCCATCGTTATACCTTTCCCCAGTCTGATGATGCGCACATCATCTTAGACTTGACGGCGGGTATCTACAATTATGAAGGTAAGAATGTATGGACTTTTGTGCGCGTCGTTAATGATACCTTGATAACAGGCTACCGCCAGACCCAAGGCTGGGCACGCACGCGGACGGTTTATTTTGCGATGACCTTTTCGAAGCCTTTTAAATCGTACGGTAAAAAGTCCAGTGATAAGCAACAAGTATACCGAGGCTTCTGGCGTAAGTTTGATCAAGAACATAACTTCGCCGACCTAGCAGGTCATAATATGAAGCTGCATTTTGATTTTGATACCAAGGATCAAGAGCAGGTACAAGTGAAGATGGCCATTTCGCCCGTAAGCCAACGAAATGCTTTAGCGAATTTACGTGCCGAAATTCCGCATTGGAACTTTGATGCGGTAAAGTCTGCGGGGCAGCAACGCTGGGATAAGGAACTATCGAAAATTGAAGTTGACATGCTGACAGAAGATGATAAAGTAAATTTCTATACAGCGATGTATCATACCTTCTTAGGGCCAACGGTCTATATGGATGTCAATGGTGAATATAAAGGATTAGATCAAGAGATTCATAAGGCTGAAGGCTTTACAAACTATACGACCTTTTCTCTTTGGGATACTTACCGTGCCCTGCATCCTTATTTTAATCTCGTTCAACCAAAGCGTAATGCGGATATGGTAGCTTCCATGCTCGCACACTACGACCAAAGTGTATTGCAGATGCTGCCCATTTGGTCGCACTACGCAAATGATAACTGGTGTATGAGCGGGTATCACAGCGTGTCGGTGCTGGCCGATGCCATTTTGAAAGGTGTCTATAAAGGGGATCCTAACCATGCTTTGGCCGCTTGTATCGCAACGTCCAACCGAAGGGATTATGAAGGAATAGGTTTATACATTGACCATGGCTATATCCCTGCCGACAAGAATAACCATTCTGTTTCTTCCACCTTGGAATATGCCTATGACGATTGGTGTATTGCGCAGCTTGCAAAAAAGCTAGGGAAGCCGGATGTCTATCAAACCTACATGAAGCGATCTGAAAATTGGCGTAATGTCTTCGATAAGGAGATTGGTTTTATGCGTCCGCGCTTATCTGACGGTAGCTTTAAACGAGATTTCGATGCGTTGGATACGCATGGGCAGGGTTTTATTGAAGGTAATTCATGGAACTATAGCTTGTTTATACCACACAATCCAACAGCATTAGTAAATATTTATGGCGGCCCGAAAAAGTTTGCTGCACATCTTGATTCTTTATTCACGATGCACCTGCCGGATAAGTATTTTGAAGATACCGAAGATATCACGCGCGATGGAATTATTGGGAACTATGTGCATGGCAATGAACCATCGCATCATGTTGTCTACCTCTACAATTACACAAATACACCTTGGGAAACGCAAGAACGTGTTCGTCATATTTTAAAAACGATGTATCAGGCCAAGGTTGATGGGCTAGGGGGTAATGACGATTGTGGGCAGATGAGTGCTTGGTATATTTTTGGCGCTTTAGGTTTTTACCCGATTGCGCCAGGGTCTTTAAATTATGATCTCGGTAGCCCTTTAGTGAAGTCTGCAAAAATAAACTTGGAAAATGGAAAGACTTTTTCTATTGTTGCTAAAAATCAAGGGGATAAAAATGTATATGTAGCCAAAGTTATCCTCAACGGAAAAACGCTTGACCGAACCTATATTACCCACGATGAAATTACGAATGGTGGACAATTAGAATTCGTAATGCAAGCCAAGCCAACTAAGAAATGAAGATAAAAATAGCTTTAGTTTACTTTTTAACACAGATCTTCCTTGCGAATTGGGCCTTTGCCCAAAGCAAGGAGGATTCTACTTTTATTGCAGCCAATTATACCAAAGAAGAACGCTATATTCCGATGCGCGATGGCGTTAAGCTGTTTACGGTTATCTATAAACCGAAAGATCAGCTCAATGATTATCCCATTATGATGATTCGTACACCCTACAGTGTGGCTCCTTATGGGGTACAAAACCTCAAGGTGCCCATAGGCCCAAACATGGATTTTGCCAAAGAAGGGTTCGTTTTTGTCTATCAAGATGTGCGAGGAAAGTATATGTCCGAAGGAACTTTTGTTGCCAATCGTCCTTATAGTATGAGTAAGCAAAAGGGCGCCGATGAGGCAACCGATACTTATGATACCATCGATTGGCTAATCAAAAATATTAAGTCCAACAAAAAAGTCGGCGTCTGGGGAATTTCTTCTCCGGGGCTTTATGCATCGATGTCGCTCTTGGATAGCCACCCTGCCCTGAAGGCGGTGTCGCCGCAAGCGCCTGTGACCGATTGGTTTTTGGGCGATGACAGGCACCACAACGGCGCCTTTATGTTGATGGGGACATTCTCCTTTCTGTCCTCCTTCGGAAAAATGCGCGATTCTATCTCTACCAAACATCCGGGAGGATTTGGTGCTTATAATACCACGGATAGCTACGATTTTTACTTAAAGACCGGTGCTTTGAAAAACTTCAATAGTCAATATCTACAAGAGAAGAGCGTGCTATGGAATGAGATGATGAATAACCCGAATTATAATGATTATTGGGAAGCCCGCAACTACGTAAAACATATCAAAAACTACAAACCAGCTGTGCTGGTTGTTGGTGGCTGGTTTGATCAGGAGGATTTATATGGCCCATTAAAGACCTATCAGCAGCTCAGCAAAACGACCAACAAGAAGCTACACTTTGTGATGGGCCCTTGGTATCATGGCTCATGGACACGAGGAGATGGCGATAGTTTAGGGGCTGTAAATTTCGGTCAGAAAACTTCCGTAACTTTTCGTGAACAAATAGAATTGCCTTTCTTCGTGAAAGAGCTTAAAGGAAAGGAAATTACACCCTTACCTCAGGTGAAGGTCTTTTTTACGGGCGCTAACCAGTGGAGTGACTTTGAACAATGGCCTCCCAAAGAGGTGAAGGCTACATCATTATTTCTCCAAGCAGGGCATCAGTTGAGCTTCAGCCATCCACAAGATAGCGAAGCGAAAGATACCTACCTCAGTGACCCGAGTAAGCCAGTACCTTATACGGCCGAAAAGACTGTTTTACGTGGGTTTAAGTACATGGTTGAAGACCAAACCTTCACCTCGAAAAGACCCGATGTATTGGTGTATACGTCTGACGTTTTAACACAAGATATTAAAATAGCAGGCAACATAATCGCCAATCTCTATGTTTCTTCCACCGGTACGGATGCCGATTTTGTCGTTAAACTGATTGATGTATATCCCTACGACCCGAAAAGTAAGCTGTCCGATTACCAGCTGATGGTACGTGGCGAAGTGATGCGGAGTAAGTATCGCGAAAGCTTTAGTCACCCCAAAGCGTTAACGCCGGGCGAGGTAACCAAGGTATCTTTCGATATGCAGGATGCAGCGCATGTTTTTAAAAAAGGACATAAAATCATGATCCAAATTCAGAGCAGCTGGTTCCCGCTGGTGGACCGCAATCCGCAGCGTTTTGTAAATATATACGAGGCTAATGACTCGGATTTTGAAAAACAATACCACAGCATTTATACCGATAAACGGAATAGTTCACACATTGTATTACCTATCATCGAATAATAATAAGACATGAAAATAAAGTTTCTTTTAATTGCATTGCTCATTTCTTTCCGTCTGTTTGCTCAGGAGGATTATGCACGGACTATTGTTAAAGAATTAGCCTCTAAAAAGTACCACGGACGCGGTTATGTTTTTGATGGGGATGGAAAAGCGGCTAAGTTCCTAGTGAAATCGTTCAAAAAACTAGGAGTAGGTCCTTTAACAACGGAGTACTACCAAGATTACTATTTCTCGGCAAACACCTTTCCTAAGGCCAGCAAATTGAGTATAAACGGAGAATCAAAACGATTAGGCTACGATTTTCTAATCGATGCGGCTTGCCCTACTGTTGTGGGAAACTTTCCGCTTAAAGCGTTTACATTGCCGGTAGGCGATACAACAGTGTTGAAGAATGCTTTAACAGGATTAGATAATACTTTTTTGTATATAGATGAGCAGGAAAGTCTTAAAAAACTATCAGCCGATCAATACAAAGCTGCTGTAGAGTATCTTAAAAATAATGGTAACCAAGCGGGTACTTTGATTAACTCTACGCAAAAGCTTAAATGGCGTGCCTTAACCTATCAACATAAAAAGCCTGTTTTGTATACACAAAACACAGCTTTACCTGTGGGAACAACAAATACCATTGCTGTGAATGTCACAGCAAAGCTGGTGAATCCTCATAAAACACAAAATGTATGTGCTTTTATTAAAGGTACAGGAAGCTCCGATTCGACGGTGGTGATTACTGCACACTACGACCATATTGGTGGTATAGGTAAAGATGTTTTCTTTCCTGGCGCCAATGATAATGCAAGTGGAACGGCCATGCTTTTGGCTTTATGTAAGTATTACAGTGAGCATCCTCCGGTTTACGATATGGTATTTTTAGCTTTCTCTGGCGAGGAAATCGGCTTGTTGGGTTCTACCTATTTCGCGGCAAATCCACTAATTGACTTGAAGAAAATTAAATTCTTATTGAATTTGGATATGGCAGGTACAGGTGATGATGGTATTCAGGTGGTTAACGGAACCATATTTAAAGATCAATTTGAACGTATGGTAGCCTTAAACAAAAGAGAAGGCTATTTGCCTCAAGTATTGGTGCGTGGGCCGATGAACAGAAGCGATCATTTTCCCTTTTATGAAAAAGGAGTACCTTGTTTCTTCATCTATACGTTAGGTGGTATCGATGCGTACCATGATGTGTATGATAAGTATGAAACCCTACCGTTCACGAATTTCACTAATTATCACAATCTTTTACGTGATTTTATAAATGAGTTGTAATCTAGTGACACCGATAGGAGTAAACAGGCTTTTGAGGAAACTAAAGCTTATTGCCCTGCTGTGGCTATGCGGCATGCAACTTTATGGACAAGATTTGCCTAGCGATAAATCACTGATTTTATACGTATCACCCACCGGTAATGATCAAGCATCAGCAACGATAGATCAACCGGTGCAAAGTATCGCTAAGGCCGTTTCACTGGCTAGGACGCTACATGAAAAGCTGTTGCCCAATACATGGGTACAGATTAAATTACGTGGCGGCGTGTATCGTATGAAAGAGACGATAGCGCTCGATGTGCGTGATAGCTACCTCCATATTTCTGCCTTCGAAAATGAGCCTGTCGTGTTGAGCGGAAGCGTGCCCATTGCCATTACTAAAGTTTCCAGTAGCGATGGTATTGAGCAGGTGAATCTTAAAGAGCAAGGTATCGTTGATTACGGAAATATCCGTCGTCTAGGCTTTGGTCGTCCTTATGGTACGGCCTGGGGCGAATTGTTTGTCAATAAAAAGGCGTATCATCTGGCGCGGTACCCCAATACAGGTATGCTACCTATTAAAAAGGTTATCGATAAAGGATCAATCCCTAGAAATAAGGATTATAGCAATAAAGGGGGGATTTTTAAGTATAGCGATAAGCGTATTGACGCTTGGGCGAATGAACAAGATCCATGGATAGCAGGCTATTTTATGTGGGGCTATGCCGATGATTTTCTTCCAATAGACACTATCCGCGTAGCCGAAAAAACAATTCAATCGAAAGGAGCTACACTTTATGGTTTTGGCGCTAAAGAAAAATATAGACGTTGGTATGGTGTAAATATCAAAGCAGAACTGGATACGGCCTTTGAATATTTTGTGGATCATAAATCAGGTGATTTGTTCTTTAAAAAACATGAACCTATTCGGGAGTTGGAGTTATCGCTGCTGGAGACTCCTTTTTTCAATGTGCAAAAAGCTGTTATGCTTACCATCAAGGGGATTGTCTTTGAGCAGTCGCGCGGCATTGGTATTACCAGTGCTGAAACAAGCTACTTCACTATTGAAGATTGTATTTTTCAAAATTTAGGTGGTCTAGGCGTGAGTATGGGGCTTGGGGTACGCCCTTTTGAAGATTTTAAAGAGGAAGAAAAGGATGTAGCTATGCCTTCTGTGGTGGGAAGTTTGCAGCAACATTTGTATACCAACACCTTGTTTGATCGTAAGAGTGGTCAACATAATGTGATTCGTTCTTCTATTTTTCGATATTTAGGGGCTGGAGGAGTGTCTATGGGTGGTGGCGACCGTCTCTCGTTAGAACCGGGCAATAATCGCGTGGAAAACTGCGTTTTTCATGATAACAATCGCATCGAAAAATCGTATCGAGCGGCAATTCATGTCAATGGTTCCGGCAATGTGATTGCGCATTGTGAAATATTCAATACGCCAAGCATGGCTATATTGATGCATGGAAACAACCATGTAATCGAATATAATTATTTGCATGATGTCGTGCTGGAGGTGAACGACCAAGGAGCCATCTACTACGGACGTGACCCTAGCGAACAAGGAATCGTGGTTCGTTACAATGTAATTGAAAATATTCCTGATAATTACTTAACGGCTGCCATTTATCACGATGACGGTGCTTGTGGCTTAACGGCTTATTCAAATGTTTTTATCAATGCAGGTCAACGCAATGTTCTTGTTGGTGGAGGTTCAAACAATATCTATTTCAATAATCTTTTCGTGGGGCGTAAGCATGCCGTATTTATTGATAACCGACTGGCAAGTTGGCTTAAAGGATTGACGCCTCGTGATAGCGGTTTGTTTGCAAAACGTCTTCATGCCGTCCATTATCAAGATTCAACCTATGCTACGCATTATCCAGGCTTGGTGAATTATTTCAATCAGCTCCCACAGCCGAAAAACAATCTCTTTCACCGCAATGTACTTTACAACTTTAAAATACCTGTATTTGCCAAAAAGAAAACAATGAGTTGGCGGAAGATGGCCCTCGGTTTTTCAACAAATAATGTGTTAATGCATGATGCTAAGGTGTTTGAAGATTTGTATAGTAAAGGAATTGCTTCTCTACTGGCAAAACATCAAAATACAGTAGATTCAATTCCTATTGATAATATTGGTTTAAAAAACTCTATATTTATCCAGACGAAACCATCAAGCCTAGGTCTCAAACGTATTTATGCAGATTTGCCTTAATTAGGAAGGTATGACAATCAGTAATGTTTGTCATACTGTTCAGGCTTGTAGTCGTTTTTATAAATACCTACATGTTATGACCAATAGAATATCTGATTTTCTGAAAACGATCAAAATTAGTGAGTTTTCGGCTACGCCTAAATATCAGCAATTGGAATCGACGATTGTTGATGCGGTAAAGCATGGTGCCTTGGTTAAGGATGATATGCTGCCCTCTATTAATGAGTTAAGTGTATATGTGGATATCTCACGGGACACCGTAGAAAAAGCTTATAAGATTTTAAAAGCTAAAGGCGTTATTGCCTCTATCCCCGGGAAAGGATATTATGTAGCAACGAATGATGTTAAGCAACGCCAAAAAATAGCCCTACTTCTGAATAAACTAAGTGCACATAAAAAGATCGTCTATGATTCTTTCGCTAAAGAGCTCGGTGAAGATGTTGCACTAGATCTTTTTGTCTATAACAGCGATCTCTCTTACCTGCGTACACTATTGGGAAACATGACGAAAATCTATGATTACTATGTGCTTTTTCCGCATTTTAAAGAAGGAAGAAGCCAGGCCGCAGAAGTCATCAATAAGTTAATTCCGAAAGGAAAACTCGTGCTGCTTGGCAAGTATATCGAAGATATAGACTACGATTTTCCCGCAGTGTTTGAAAATTATGAGAAGGATATCTATGGCGCCTTAAAAGAGGCATTGCCCGCGCTGCGGAAGTATGAAACGCTCAAGCTAATATTTCCTGATAACAGTGATTACCCGAAAGATATCATTAAAGGATTCTATAAATTTTGTCAACAAAATAATTTTCACCACCTTTTGGTATCCAATCTAAGGAAAGAGAAAATTGACGTAGGAACCTGCTATATTAACTTAGCGGAGGATGATTTAGTAGAGTTGTTGAATAAAATTACCGCTAAGGATTTAGTTGTTGGTAAAGAGGTTGGGGTAATATCCTATAATGAAACTCCACTAAAGAAATTCATATGGGGAGGCATAACGACGATATCCACTAATTTTGAATATATGGGAAAGGCAGCAGCTCAGCTGATTCAGCAGCAATCTAAAGAACATGTCGAAGTACCTTTTTACCTTACATTAAGGCCTTCTGTATAAATAATAAGAGCAGCCATTGGCTGCTCTTATTATTTATTTAGCTTATTATTTCTTTTTCTTCAATGGGTATTGTTTAAAAATACCATTTACAACTTCAGGAAGTTTATTGATTGATTTCTCCGGAGTATTGATTTCCGAAGAACCTCTTGCTTGCCATACTACCGAATTTGTTTTACGGTCTATTGCTTCTACAATGAGGTGAGCATAGCGATATTTTTCACTGCCAACAGGGTAGCTGTAGCCACCATAGCCATACCATCCCCATGGGTTATACCAACCCCAAGGTCCGCCCCAGCCGTAACCCCATCCTGCACTTCCATAAACCAAGCGACTCTTGTTGTTCACGATGGTAACATAACGGAACAAAAGGTCTGGATTTTCTTTCACATATTGTAATCCTAGGGATTCCAATTCATGATTCGCAGAGGCTAAGATGTTGCTTCTAGCAATATCGTTGTTAAAATAATCTTTAGAAAGGGAGTCTACAGGAGGCAACCAACCGTATGTTTTATATTGACTAAAGTCATTGCTGTGCACACGTGTTGTATTGTACTGTACAGACGAACAGGCTGCAACAAAAACAGTAAGCAACCCTAAAGCTAAAATATAGACTAATCTTTTCATGTTAATGCTCATTTGTAACCCTTTGACTATTTTTTGAAAGGATAGTTTAATGCTTAAAATAAAAAATTTGCAACCAATGGAAACTGTCTGCCGGCACCAAAAGCTTTAGGGCTTACCCGTAAAATTGGAGGCGCTTGAAAGCGTTTAAATTCTGCTTGGCTAAGGAGGCGTGCTATGCGTTGCACAAGCTCCTGCTCAAAACCAAGGTGCAGTATTTCTGATCCTGATTTTTCGAGCTCAATAAGTTGATACAGTACGCTGTCCAATAAATCATAAGGAGGCAGTGAGTCCTGGTCTTTTTGATCAGGTCTTAACTCTGCTGATGGTGGTTTTACAATGGTGTTTATCGGAATGATTTCGCGTTCACGGTTCATGTATTCCGCAAGCTTGAACGCTTGTGTCTTATATACGTCACCAATGACGCTCAAAGAGCCCGCCATGTCGCCATATAAGGTGCCATAGCCTACGGCAGCCTCACTTTTGTTGGATGTGTTCAACAGGATATGGCCAAATTTATTGGAGATAGCCATAAGCAGTGTTCCACGAACACGCGCTTGAATATTCTCTTCCGTTGTGTCTGCTTTTTTTCCAGCAAAAGCAGGAGCTAAGTTTTCTTCAAAAGCATTAACCATCGCTTCGATGGAAATAATTTGATGCGCACATTCTGTATTTTTTACTAGGTCCAAAGCATCTTTAATCGAATGATCGCTAGAAAATTTAGAAGGCATTAAAATAGCCGTTACATTTTCTGGGCCCAATGCTTCGCAGGCCAAGGCTGCCACAAGGGCTGAGTCTAGACCACCTGACAAGCCAAGAACAGCCGTTTTGAATCTCGATTTACGGAAGTAATCTTTCAGCCCTAAAATCAATGCTTGATGAATGAGCGCAATCTCGTGATGTCCTTGTTTCTCTTTTTTTGTAACGGTAGAAATGCTTGTATCTACAATTGTGAAATCCTCTTCAAAGCCTTTAAGCTCTTGAACAATTTCGCCATTCGCATTTAAAAGTAAAGAGCGGCCATCAAAGATAATATCGGTATGTGCGCCTACTTGATTTAAGTATACTAAAGGACTTGCTGCTTTTATAGCATGCCCCTGTAGTACCTGAAGACGACTTTCATACTGTGTATACGAGAAAGGAGAGGCCGCAATATTAATGATAAGCGATGGGTTTTCCTTGCGCAATTCCCCCATAAGGTCGCCTACGTAGGAGTTCTTACTATCGTCATCCCACAGGTCTTCACAGATGGTTAAAGCGACTTTTTGTCCTTTTATTTCTACACAATTGAAGTTTCTGTTGGGTTCGAAATAGCGGTATTCATCGAATACATCGTAATCGGGTAGAAATGTTTTGTGTACCAGCTGTTTCACTTGGCCATTTTCTAGTAAGATAGCCGCGTTATAGAGCGGCTTGCCCTCCAGGTCTTCATTGCGTACAGGTGCTCCAATGATGCAGCTTATGTCGGTACAATGTGCGGCAATATGTTCAATACTCGCTTCGCATTCCTCAATAAAGCGCTGGTTGCGCAACAAGTCTTTGGCAGGATATCCGCCAATGGCAAGCTCTGCAAAGACAATTAAATCTACTTTTTCATGACGTGCCTTTTGTATGGCGTCGACGATTTTCTGATTGTTATCTTGAAAATTACCAATATGATAATTTAATTGGGCTAAAGCTATCTTCATCAGTATATGCGTATAATAAGTAAACTGTTCTTGAGGCTAAACACAAAAAACAGTTTTATAGTTCTAATTTATCTATTTTTTTAAAATAAGAGACCTAAATTTAAGGAGATGTGTGATAGCGAAGGACCACCTTGTTTCATCGTTCTCGTGAAACCATTGTTATAAGAAATCCCTGTAATTGCAGACACCCCTTGTCCGATACGCCATTCCATACCTGTGCCAATAATTAAGCCTAAGCGGAAAATATCGTCTCCCGATATACCGCGGTAACCATCATCGTTACTTTGGTTTTCAATTTTCTCTTTTCCTGATACTTTTACACCTGCTGTAAAACCAAACTGCCCATAGAAGCGGTTCTGTCCATGGTCATTAGATTTGAGTTTTATGGATAAAGGAACTTCAGCATATTGAAGTCGGTATGTTTTTGTTAATATCCGATTGTTGTCTTCGGGAGATACAACATTACTTTTTAAGGTGTTTATAAATAAACCTGTAGAGAAGTAATAGTTTTTGGCAAAGCCAATATCGGCAAGTAAGCCATAGGAGAAACCTACCTTTTTGCTCGAATTAAAGCGGTCGTCATCCTCGTAGGAAAGCCATCCGATATTTGGGTTAAGCGTAATCCCTAAGGATAAGTTCCTGTCATATTGATAATATTGTGCACGACTATTTTGACTGGTAAAAACAAGTAGCAAAAGAGTCAAGCATAATGTAAGTTGTTTCATGATGATGGATATGTTTGTCAAGCGATAAAAATAAGCATTTTTAAGGTAAAGAAGCGATTACGCTAGCATCGATTATCGGATCATTTGATTATCTAGCTTCTTTCCTGTAAACTTGTAGTTGATATGCTTACTTTTTAATCTGTTGAAATTGATGAAATCCTCCCTCCGTATTTTTGTATTAGCGATGCTTGCTTTAGGTTTCGCAACCTCTTGTCAACAGAAAACAAAACTTCCCGATGTATCGCAAATTAAAGTAGATGTTAAGATAGAGCGCTTTGATCAAGAAATAGCCCAATTAAAAGAAGTTGATGTGGCTCAGAAAAACAAAGTGTGGCAAGCGCAGTACGGTGATTTTTATGCCAATTTCATGCAGTATATGTTAGAGGTAGGCAACCCGAAGGATAGTATCTATGTGTCCACTATGTTGAAGCAAATTATTCAGCAAAAAGACTTTAAGCATCTTGCTGAAGCTGTCTCCAAAAAGTTCCCTAATCTACAGCGTGAAGAGAAAGACCTCACCCAAGCATTCAAATATGTGAAGTATTATTTTCCCGCTTATAAAATACCTCGTTTTATTTCCTTTTTCTCTGGTTTTTCAGTGCAAGTTCCTTTAGGTGAGGGGTATGTCGGTATTGGTCTAGATATGTTCTTAGGTAGTGACTCTGAGTTTTATCCCGCTTTAGTGCGTGATATTCCGATGTATATTTCACGTCGTTTTACACCCGAGAATGTCGTGCCGCGCGTTGTGGAAAGCGTTATTCGCCAAGATTTGTTTCCGCAGGAAAGAACGGATTTAAATACCTTGCAGCATATGATCTATGAAGGCAAGGTTCTTTTAGCCTTAGATTCTATTTTACCTACTGTAAGCGACTCCTTGAAGATTGGCTATACTGCGGAGCAGCTTAGTTGGTCTAAAGCATATCAGGAGGAGATATGGTCTTGGTTTTTACAAGAAGAGCTTCTTTATAGTACCGATTACCAGCGTATCCAGAAATATTTTACAGAGACGCCCTTTACAGCCGAGCTTGGTGAAAATAATGAGTCTGCACCTAAGTTGGGTATGTATATCGGTTGGATGATTGTGCGTAAATATATGGAGCGTAATCCCGAAGTTAAACTTAAGGATTTGTTGGCTAATGCCGACGCACAAGAGATTTTAGAGAAATCTAAATTTAAAGGGAAGTAAGTAAGCTTATTTCTCTAGATTATAAAACAAAATAAGGAGGCCGTTAGACCTCCTTATTTTGTTTTATATGAAGAATAGATATCTTCCAAAGGAAATAGTTAATACTATTTGATATCTACTACTTTAATCTCGAAGTATAATGGAGAGTTTGCTGGAATAGTAGTTTCACCATTTTTGTCTTTTAAAGATTGCGTGTCATATCCCCAAGGTGACGGCGTAGCAAAGCGGATTTTACCACCTTTTTTCAAGCCTTTAGCTGTCAAGCCTGAAGTTTTAACTTCTACACCATTGTATTTGAATACTTTTGGTAAGAAAGCCCACTGCCAAGCAGCAATTGTATTTCCAAGGCTAAACTCACGGGGTTTATCTTTTTCTGTTTCGTCAAAAGGCTTATCCATTTTTGTCAATAACGAACCTCTGTATTCAACACTGATAGTAGGGGCAAGAATGCCATTAGAGTTTACTTTGTACTCGTATGAATTGTCTGTGTTTTCCGTTATGATTTCGAACCACATACCTGTAGTCGTATCAAACTGAGGATTTGTGAAATTTTTCTTCGCGAAGGCTTCTAATTCTGGCGCCTGAAGGGCAATAAGCTTTTTAATACGTACATTTTCGATAGAGTCACGTATACGTGCTGCTTCTTTTTCTTTCTCAAAGTCAAAATCATTCTTGTTACACGCAGAGAACGTGATTGCAGCTAAAGCAACGAAAACGAAGCCTTTAAATAGTTTTTTCATCATTTGGGTTATTGTATTTTTTATGTTGTTTACGCTATAAATATATAGTGCCTAATAAGTTGCTTTCATGTACAATTTATTAGGCACTATATATTGGATATATGCTGTTTATTATTCGATGTTCAACACCTCAAACTCGTAGTCTAATGGTGTGTTTGCTGGAACAGATTTCGAATCAATAGTAACGGCTCTGTTGCCGTAAGCCCATAACGAAGGGGTAACGATGCGGAATTTACTTCCTTTTTTCAAACCATCTTTCGTAAGACCGAAAATTGTGAAACTTTCGCCATTAAGCTTTAATGTATACGGGTAGAAAGCCGCTGTTACAGCGTAAGTGACAAAAGCATTATTGTTGCTGCTAAAGTCATATGTGCTACCTTCTTTATCTTGTAAAATGACTGTTCCGTCTAACATTTTAACGGTATATTTCAATTTAACAATTGGAGGTTTAACCTGTACGTTATAGCCGTTGTTTGTTAATTTGTATTCGTAGCTATTGTCTGTCGCCGGCGCGATTACTTGGTACCAAATACCGCGTTGAATCTTAATGCCTAACTGTTGTAAAGGGAAGTTAACCGTGTCTACTTCAGCAGTAGGTAAGTTTTTCATCACGTAAGACTCAATAATCGGTTTTTCCGTTCTCATTAATAAGTCAATACGCTGTTTCTCTTCTTCGATTTGTCTTAAATAGTCGTCATTATTCCCACTTTTCATGCAGGAGCTTAAGGTTAACGAAGCAAATAAGAATACTAATAATTTTGTAGATAACTTTTTCATAACGATTAATAATCTGTTAGTTTTTAGGTAAAACGTGCGTATAAATACAAACGCTACAGCAAACATAAAAAAATTATAGAGTACATGCTACCAATTATATATTAAGTCTTCATTTAGAATAATAGGTAGCGTATTTCCACCTCTTCTTTTTAGGTCTCCCAAAGAAGGAGGAAAGGGGAGTTGTGTTTCGGTTTAGAGAATGCCGTTTAGCTTATCTCGTCCTAAGTATTGAAAGAAACGGGCTTTAACGGTGAAATCAGCGTCAAGGAGGATGGTTGTTGGAAAAATATATTTCCCTTTCTGTGCCGCTAGTAGTGTTGTCAACTGATGGTATTTTCCTGTTCTTTTCTTTGCAACTGGATTTATGAAAACTTGATTGTCAAAATGTACGCTATCTACAGATTCAGCATCAAACTGGACCGCATAGTAGTCGGTATTAATTTTGTCGATGATATGCTGGTCTGTGAACACCTCGTTCTGCATTTTTCGACAGAAACTACACCAGTCGGTGTGAAAAAATAACAATACTTTTTTAGGTTTTATAGCCAAGGAGTCCGATAGTTGCTCAAAGCTTAACCAATTTATCTGTGCTTGTTGTTGCGCAAATAGGCTGCCACTGCTGATAAGGAAAAGTAATAAGAGTAGTTTTTTCATAAGTTCTTTTTTATGCTCCGCCCAAGGGTTGATACCCTCAGGCGGAACTATTAAAAGGAGCGTTTAACCGCTTCGCTGTTTAGTGAAAGTGACCGATTCGAACACCCAATGTGAATGTTCTTGGTTTTGTAGGTCCGTAGATATAGTTGGAGTCGCGTAATGGGCCACGGTCAAGATCCTTCTGGAAGGAATTGAACATGTTTTGTACACCACCAAAAATTTACATACTGAAGTCATGCTTTACATTAAGCGTGTAGCCCAAGCGTAGGTTTAACTCCGCAAAATCACGTGTGTTTTTAATCCATACTTCGCCGCTTTCTTGTACGTGTGGAACAAGCATTTTGCCCGTATAAACACCGGTAACATCAATAGCAAATTGTTTTGTAGCCTTAATATTGGTGTTTAAGTAGCCATAAGCATTAGGTGCACGCATGTAACGCATGGTCGTAACATTATTCTCTGGCTCTTCGGCCTCGAAAATAACTTGTGCATCTTTATACTTAGAACGCTGAATTGTTCCTCCAGCTTGCACGCTGAATTTGCTCGAAGGAGCAACGCTCAACTCAATATTTGTTCCATATACGTGAGAACCCGTTCCGTTACGCATCTCTTGTAGGATTACCGTTTCCTCCTCACTTGTCATCACGTTGGTGAATGGGTTTTTAAGGTCTGTGAAAAATCCTTCTACCAATAAGCTCGTTTGTGTACGCCCGAAATTGCGTGTGTAATTAAAGGAGCCTGTATAAGCATTAGAATATTCTGTTTTCAAGTTCTCGCCCATCAATACAAATACCTGCTGGCCACCAACAGAAGTAACGTGCATATCCTCGTTGAAAGCTTGTGGTGCTCTAAAGCCGCGTGCAAAACCACCGCGGAACTGTAGATGCTCATCAATATCATAAAGAATCGTGATACGTGGACTGAAAGTGCCGAAATTTTGGTCTGACACACGATTTCTATCCAATAGCTGATATTTACCGTCAATAAACGTCAGGTCATAACGTGCGCCCACTAATGCTTTTAGTGGATCCACGATGCGCCATTCATATTGTGCGTAAGCACCAACGGCGTTGTTTTTCTGATCTATAGAACGGTTATATGCCGGTATATTATCCTTCGTGCGGTTCGCATTAAATTCTACACCTGCGGTGAAAACATCCTTGTCAAAGTTGTAGGTATACTGTCCGCCAGCAACAAGGGCGAAATCGTTCGTTAGGCCGTATGAGTTGGCCGCAACTACCGAATCTTGATGTTCTCTAGCACCACCAAGTCCACCATAGTAACTATCGCGGGTTGTTTTTTGTGCCGACACGTAGAAAGAAAGCTTCTGCTTCCAATCGCGCGAATAGTGGTCATAAGTAAGTCCGCCGATAAGCGCATTAGTCTGCACCTGCTCCGTGATATCCGTAAAGTGAGGAGCCAAATCTAAACGGTCGCCACCACGTCGGAATTCATTTAAGACACTCATATCAAGGGTAATCTTATCGTGCTCCGAAGGTTTTAAGAAAGCTTTCGTACCAAAGGTGGTATTTCTAAGCTTGGTGATGTCCGAAAATCCATCGCCATTGGCATCCCACGCTTGACGGTTACGGTTCATTCCGTAAAAGGTAACGCCTGTTTTTAAATCATTATCAATGTAAGAGGTGTTAAAGTCAACCGTGTTGTCCCATGCTTTGCCGTTGATTAAAGAGTTGGTAGATTTAATTTGCCAATCGTTTTCTATGGGGTCTTTGGTGATGATGTTGATTGTTCCCGCGATAGCGTTAGCACCAAATAGGGCCGAACCGCCACTGCGCACCACCTCGATCCGGTCAATCATGCTCGTCGGAATCTGGTCTAAACCGTAAACACTATTCAAAGCACTGAAAACAGAGCGGCTGTTGATTAGGATTTGCGAATAGGCTCCTTCCAAACCATTTAAGCGTACCTGCGAGAAACCACAATTTTGGCAGTTGTTCTCTACACGCACACCAGGTTGGTAGTTTAATGTCTCCGACATCGCAACAGATTGCGTAGCATTGAATAGCTTAGGTCCTAGTACATTAACAACAACAGGTGCTTCTCGACGTGCTAAGCCGTAGCGCGTTGCGCTGACAACAACCTCGTTTAAGCTTAAGTTGTCTTCTTGTAATACAAGCTGAAGCGCAGTCTTCTTCTCAGCGGCTGTTATTGTTTTTTTAGTCGTTTGATAACCTATTGCACGAATAGTAAGCACTGTTTTTTCATGCTGAACACCGTCGAGCGTGAAAAAACCTTCACTATCGGTGGAGGTACCATTTTTAGTGCCATCAATTAAAATGCTGGCTTGCGCGATAGGATTCTGATTCGCATCGGTTACTTTACCTTTTAAAGTCGTTTGCGCAACTATTGCCAAAGGCAATAGATATAGTAAGGCTGTAAAAAGCCCTTTGTAGTTTAATTTCATGGAATAGTAATAGCTTAATTAAAATGTAGATTGTACCATCAGACTTTTTCGTTCGGCGATATGCACAGCGGTATTAGGTACGCTTTTCCGACTAAGGAAAGCGCATTGACGGCTATAGCACATACTTTGCTCGTTTCAAACGAGAAGTAGCGTAGAAAGAAAGTCTAGATAGACGTTAAAAAAATGGAAGAATGATTAAGCTAATGGGGGACCCCGTAGATAATATTCCGTTACGGAAGCGATGGTGCTGCTAATCGTTATCTCCTTGAAGTCGATGAAAAAGACTAAAGGCGATAAAGGAATCTCAAGTACGGTGAAGTCCGACTGGAGGTAAGCACCAAGAAATACCACATTCAGGTATTGAATTTCCGCATCGGATTTGTGGTGATGCGGCTTTTGCTTTTTCGTGAAGTCATACGGGTGAATATGTGTTATAATTTCGCCCGTAGAGGTGACTTCCTTATGCATAAATACCACACCACTGATGATAATAATCATCATCCATACACTAAGTATGGCCGCTATAGACGAGCGATAAATGGTAGATAATTTGTGCATAAAAAAAGCGCTACCGGTTAAGAGTAGCGCTACAAAACTAAAAAATGCTTTTTAGATTAACGAATTAACTTATTGTTATCATCTGGGAATACCAAGCTTGGTTTATGACTTTTCGCTTCTTCAGGAGTCATGTGTGCATAAGAGATGATGATTACAATATCACCTACTTGCACTAAGCGTGCTGCGGCTCCATTCAAACAAATTGTGCCTGTTCCACGTTCTCCTGGAATAACATACGTTTCTAAGCGAGCGCCATTATTGTTGTTTACAATTTGAACTTTCTCGTTCGCTATAATATTGGCTGCATCCATTAAATCTTCATCAATGGTGATACTACCTACATAATTCAATTCGGCTTGCGTTACACGAGCACGATGAATTTTTGATTTCATTACCTCAATCGTCATGCTGCAAAATTATTGTATTTTGAATAGAAATAAGAACAATGCATTTGGAAAATGACATTTAGTTCAAAATCATGTTGTCTAGCAGACGTACCTCTTCCACCCATGCCGTAAGCAAGGCTACATAGTTTTTGTCGGCTTCAATCTCTTGTACCTCTTGCAGGGTGCTACTTTCACAGATTGCTAAATACTCTACATTTATTTCTCCTTCAGCATCCAATAGTTGGAGTGCTTCTTGGCGCAAGGTAGCTATAGCTTCTTTTCCAAAACCTTCTTTAATATGTTTTAAAGCGCGCGATAAGGCTAGGGCTTTTATTTTACCAGCTTCTGAGAGTCGCATATTTCTAGAGCTTAAGGCCAAACCTTCTGCGCTGCGAATGATTGGGCATATCTGAATATGCACCGGTAGCCCCAAAAGGGTCACCATATGCTGAATAACCATCACCTGCTGGAAGTCTTTCTGACCAAAGCATGCAATGTCTGGTTGGGTCAAAGAAAAAAGTTTATAAACGACTTGTGTAACACCTTGGAAATGGCCAGGGCGTTTTTCACCTTCCCATATTTTGTCTAGATCACCCAATTCAAGATACCATGATTCAGCCTTGTCAGGATACATCTCTTCTACGCTCGGAAGGAACAGAATATCGCATCCTCCGTCCGCTAGGAGTGCCATATCATTTTGGATAGGGCGGGGGTATTTTTCTAAATCTTTAGGGTCATTAAACTGAGTAGGGTTTACAAAAATGCTGCATATAACGATGTCAGCTACTTTTTGTGCCTCGGCAAGTAGCGATAGGTGGCCTTCATGAAGCGCGCCCATCGTGGGTACAAGAGCAATCTTTTTATGGTTCTTACGGAGGTCTGCGAGGTAGTCCTGTAAGGATTGTTTTGTCTTGAATATTTCCATTACACTAGTCTTTTACGTGAAAAATGAAGGGGCAAAATTGCGCAATTATTTTTGAAATATAAAAGTGTGAAAACGAGTGAATTGTAAAATAGATAAAAATTACGTACCTTTGTATACCGATTTTACTATTCGATATAATAAAAAAAACAACTGGAGATGGCAAAAACGAAAATATTGTTTGTAACCCATGAGATGTCGCCTTTCCTTGAAATAATTAAAATTTCTGAAATAACACGCCAGTTACCGCAAGCGATGCAAGAAAAAGGATTCGAGATTCGTATTCTTATGCCGCGTTTTGGTAATATTAATGAGCGCAGAAATCGTCTTCACGAAGTGATAAGGTTGTCGGGAATGAACATCGTGGTGGATAACAATGACAATCCGCTAATTATTAAAGTAGCCTCATTACCTGCTGCACGCATGCAGGTTTACTTTTTAGATAATGAGGAGTATTTTCAGCGGAAAAAGATTTTTCGAGATGAGAAAGGTGAGTTTTTCGCAGATAATAACGAACGATCTTTGTTTTTCTGTAAAGGAGCATTAGAGACTGTGAAAAAATTGGGCTGGTCGCCAGACGTGGTACATTGCCATGGTTGGTTTACCGCTATGATTCCAGCGTATTTGAAAACAGCTTACAAAGACGATCCTGCTTTTAAAGATGCCAAAGTAATGTACTCTTTATATGCAAATGAAGAGTTTGGTTCCCTATCCCCTAAGTATGCTGAAATGGCAGGACAGGAAGATATGGATGTTGCAGAAGCAGCTAATTACGGTGATGGTTCTTATGTAGACATGTACAAAGGTGCTTTATCTTTTACTGATGTGGTGGTTTATGGTGATGAAGATATTCACCCGGAATTGAAATCCTACATCGATGAGAAAGGTATCCGTACGTTTATCCCGAAAGGTGATGATGACTACGAAGGATTTGCTGATCTTTTTGACGAGTTCGCGACAGCGGATGCGGAGACAGAATCCGTTTAGATATTTATTTTTTAGACAAAGGCGCTTGAGAAAGCGCCTTTTTTGTGTTTACATAGTTTTATAACTCGATACGTTATGTATAAATATATTGTGTAAAGTATAATTTGTTTTATTACAATATAAATTATACTTTAAAGCTTATTTGATTTAACCAGTTTTTATGAAGATAAAGTATTCTTTAATCGCCTTAGTATTATTTATAGCCAGCTGCAAAAAAGATAATGTAGTAGACCTTGATACAGAGGGAGAGCAGAGACCAATTGTTAATACCAGAACTATTTTAATGGCCGATGTAGGTTTGAAAAATAGTACTCTTCAACAGGAAAAGCACTCTTTATTGGGATATGGTTTCGATGCTAAAGAGAAGACTATTTATGTTATCAATGGGTTGCGTAATATAGTTATTAACATGGAAACACTTTCTGATCGTGAATATGGTGTTGTAACAAGTAGTAGTGGTGAAGGTTTTCATAGTAATAATTTAACTAAAAAAGAAGTACTGTCCTTGCTTAAACTAACAAGTACGGAGTCTACCAATCCGTCCTATCAAGGTTATGATTTTAAAAAAATGTTACCTGATAGCAATATTACTTTTGTAAATGAAATTGTTGTGGATAGAAACTTTCGTTTGTATAGAGATTTAAAACTTACATCCAAAAACTATAATGAAGATTTTAAAAATGCAGTTGTAAAACTAAGTCCTGAAGAGCTTGTTAAACAATTTGGGACGCATATTATTTCAGATTTTTATCAAGGTTTTTTTTATGTCGGAATAAGTTTTATGGATAATGAAACGTACTCCGATGATGCAATCACGCGAAACAGACAAAACCTAATTTTTGCGGCGGGTTCGGATATTTCTTCCATAACGACAACAAATGATGTGATAAACTTTGGGGGGTATGGGAAAAACTATAGAAGAGAAAATTCACAATTTGTAGGCTTCGGTAATTTAGAAAGGCAAGTTCCGCTTTATGAACTGTTGGAACAAGGCGAAAAAAGAGACGCTTTAAAAAAATATATTGAAGCTTACTTGAAGTAGGACCGTAAAATGCGCTTTCTCAAGCGCATTTTTTGTTTAGCGTTTTATGTAAGGCAATTAACAAGCCTGTAGGAAGGCTTCTGAGGGGAATATGCGGATTATCCCCTGTTTTTTTTGTATTCTTGTGCATCCTTTTTAGGAGCTAATTTTGAATGTAGTAAGCGAATGAGAAATAAGGTTTATTTTGCGTCTGATTTTCACTTAGGTGTTTTACCAAAAGCTACTTCACGGGAGCGTGAAGCTCGCATTGTGGCTTGGCTAGATCATATTAAGCAAGATGCTAAGGCTTTATACCTTGTCGGTGATATTTTCGATTTCTGGTTTGAATATAGCACTGTCGTGCCACGTGGGTTTGTTCGTTTTTTAGGGAAACTCGCGGAACTTGCCGATTTAGGCGTGCAGATTACCCTTTTTAAGGGTAACCATGATATGTGGATGTTCGGATACTTGAAAGAAGAGCTTGGTGCCACTATTATTGATAATGAGCTCATTCTAGAGCTGGATGGTAAGCGTTTTTTCATCCACCATGGCGATGGGTTAGGGCCAGGCGACGCTAAATATAAATTTCTAAAGAATTTTTTCAGAAGTAAAGCCTGTCAATGGTTGTTTGCTCGTTTACACCCCAATCTCGGTATTGGTATTGCGCAACGATGGTCGCGTCATAGCCGTGGAGCGAATGATCATGAAGAACTATTTTTAGGAGAAGATAGAGAATGGTTGGTTTGTTACGCTAAAGAAGTTTTGCAGAAAGCACATTACGACTTTTTTATCTTCGGTCATCGCCACCTGCCTTATGATTTACCGTTAGATCCTGATAGCCGTATTGTTAATCTCGGCGAATGGATGCATTTTTATACCTATGCCGTTTGGGATGGGGAACAGTTAACACTCGAAGAATGGAAGCTGTAGCAATCATCCAAGGGCTATATCCGTTAAAGGAACCCGATTTATCGCGCCTTGCCTCTCTTTTTGAGCCTATTGAAGTGCCTAAAAACACGAATATTATTGCTGCCGAATATTCTTCGAAGTACCTATATTTTATCAAAGAAGGCTCTTGCCGCATCTTTTATTATAAAGAAGAAAAAGAAGTTATCCTTGATTTTTCTTTTGCGGGCGATGCCTTAATCTCGTTAAATAGTTATGTGCATGGCAAGCCTGGTTATGAATATATTCAAACGATGGAAGAATGTAAGCTGTATCGCGTAAGTAGCCATGCTTTACAAGGACTGTTCTTAGATTCGCTAGGTATAGCCAACTGGGGCCGTAGGCTCGCTGAAGTGGAAACGTTGAAGATAGAGTACCGCCTGATGTCAAAGCTCTTTAAAACGGCTGCCGAAAGCTACCAAGAGCTTATGGAAAGAGCGCCCAAAATTATTCATCACATCAAATTAGGATTTGTGGCTTCCTACCTAGGGATTAGCCAAGTTACCTTAAGCCGCATTCGTGCAAAAATTTAATTTTTTAACAAATGTTAAAAAAAGGTACTTCCTGAAATACGACCTTTGTCCCTTAAAAATAAAAAAATGAACTGGATAATTTTAATTATAGCTGGACTCTTTGAGGTTGGTTTCACATCATGCTTGGGTAAAGCTAAAACAACAACAGGTACAGAGATGTATAGCTGGTATGGTGGTTTTGCTTTTTGTTTGACCGTAAGTATGGTCCTATTAATGAAAGCTACACAAAGCTTACCATTGGGAACAGCCTATGCCGTATGGACAGGTATAGGGGCTGTAGGTACTGTTTTGGTTGGTATCTTGGTTTTTAAAGAGCCTGCAGATTTTTGGCGTGTATTTTTTATTTTTACCCTTATCGCTTCTATTGTCGGTTTGAAAGCGGTTTCCTCTCATTAATACCAAAAAATTCTTTACTTTTGTCGCTATAAATTTTAGAGCAAGTATGTTGCTTTGAAAAAGTTATAGAAGATATGTTAGATAAATTACAAGCTATAAAGGAAAGATGGGAAGGCGTGGAGGCTGAATTAAGCAATCCAGATACCATCAATGATATGAAGCGTTTTGCTAAGTTGAATAAAGAATACAAAGACTTAGGTAAAATCGTTGAGCAGTACCATTTGTACAGAAACATGGTTAGCAATATCGATGCGAATAAGGATATCTTGGCAAATGAAAAAGATCAAGAGTTGCGTGAGATGGCCAAAGAAGAGTTAGATACCTTGTGGACACAACGCGAAGAAAAAGAAGAAGAGATTCGTTTGATGCTAATTCCAAAAGATCCGGAAGATGCTAAAAATGCAATTATAGAGATCCGTGGTGGTACTGGTGGTGATGAGGCTGCATTGTTTGCGGGCGATTTATACCGTATGTACACACGCTATTTTGAAACTAAAAACTGGCGTACAGAAGTAATGGATGTTACGGAAGGTACTTCTGGTGGTTACAAAGAGGTGATCTTGAAAGTAATTGGTGAAGATGTATATGGTCAGTTGAAATATGAATCGGGTGTTCACCGTGTACAACGTGTACCTGATACAGAAACACAAGGACGTGTACATACTTCAGCAGCATCTGTTGCGGTATTGCCAGAGGCGGAAGATGTAGACGTTGAATTAAACCCTGGTGATATTGAGTTGCAGACATCACGTTCTGGTGGTGCCGGTGGTCAAAACGTAAATAAGGTAGAGACGAAGGTACAGCTTACGCACAAGCCTAGTGGTATCGTCGTTGTTTGTCAGGTTGAACGTTCCCAATTGGCAAACCGTGAGCTAGCGATGGAGATGTTGCGTAACAAACTTTACGAGCTCGAAGTGCAGAAAAAACACGGCGATGTAGCAGCGAAACGTAAAACTATGGTGTCAACAGGTGACCGTTCGGCAAAAGTGCGTACATATAACTACCCACAAGGCCGTGTTACTGAACATAGAATTGGTATGACCTTATATAATTTACCAGCTATTATGGATGGTGATATTCAGGGAATTATCGATGCTTTACAGTTTGCAGAGAACGCTGAAAAGATGAAAGACGGTGCCGTAGACTAGGTTTTTTTTAAAAAAGTTTAGTTTTTTAGAAATAAACGCTATATTTGCACACCTTCAAACGAGAAGGGATTAGGTCTGGTAGTTCAGCTGGTTAGAATACATGCCTGTCACGCATGGGGTCGCGGGTTCGAGTCCCGTCCAGACCGCTAAAAAAAATAGAGAAGCAAGTTCTCTAAAACATTGAATAATTGAAAATCTTAGGTCTGGTAGTTCAGCTGGTTAGAATACATGCCTGTCACGCATGGGGTCGCGGGTTCGAGTCCCGTCCAGACCGCTAAGAAAAAAATAGAGAAGCAAGTTCTCTAAAAATTGAATAACTGAAAGTCTTAGGTCTGGTAGTTCAGCTGGTTAGAATACATGCCTGTCACGCATGGGGTCGCGGGTTCGAGTCCCGTCCAGACCGCTAAGAAAAATTAGAGAAGCGAGTTCTCTACGATGAAATTGAAAGTATTGGTCTGGTAGTTCAGCTGGTTAGAATACATGCCTGTCACGCATGGGGTCGCGGGTTCGAGTCCCGTCCAGACCGCTCTTCACATCGAAGGCATCCTTGAAAAAGGATGCCTTTTTTTATGCCTATTTTTTTGAAAATCCGTTTTCTGATTGTGCTGCTTAAAATTCCCTCTCCCGAGTAGTTTCTCTGCGTTTGTCTATTTATATCTGTACAGCATGTGTAAAGCAACCGAAAGAGAGGCCACACAAAATGCTGACCATTATATACGGCATTACTTTGCAGGGCTAAACCTAGGCATATTCGCCATAGTAACCAATAAGAGGGGGGGATTTTGTGGGGCTATTTCCTAAGCTTGGTATTCTGGTAGGTTAATAATAAATGTTGTACCTGTTCCTGATTTCGTAATAAAACTGATAGAGCCTCCAATTCCGGTGATGGTTTGCTTGACAAAAGCAAGACCAAGTCCCGTACCTGAGCTTTTTGTCGTGAAATTAGGCTTGAATATACTCGGTATTACTTCCGGAGCAATACCATAGCCATTATCCTGTATACTGAGGCGTATGGTGCGATTACTCTGCTGTTCGATAATCACGTCAATCTTATGCTTCTTCTTCCCTCTACTGGCTTCTATTGCGTTTTTGAAGAGGTTGTTCAAGGAGCGTAGAAATTGGTCTCTATCGCCCAAGATGTAGAGATGTGCTTGTTCCGTATGATTCATCACCGTGATGCTGACATTGGTTTCGTTACCAAAGAGAATAACCGTTTTATTAATTTTCTCCATGATATCCAATTTCATCAAGTTTGTTTCCGGCAGTTTGGCAAAAGCTGAAAACTCCGTGGCGATGGTTGATAAGCTATCAATTTGTTCAATGATAGAAATAGAAATCCGCTGAAAGCGTTCTGCAAATTTAGGATCATCCTCATTGTAGGAGCGCATAAGTTGCTGTACGCCCAATTTCATCGGCGTCAGCGGGTTTTTAATCTCATGGGCTACCTGCTTGGCCATTTCACGCCATGCGTTCTCTCGCTCGGCATCACGTAGCTGTTTGGCGCTTTCCTCCAGCTTAATCAGCATGTAGTTGTATTCCTTGATGAGCATTCCGATTTCATCGTTACGCTCCCAATAAAGCGGTTCATTAATTTTATTGGATAACTGCGTCTCCGCCAATTTCTGTCTGACGATATTTAGCGGTTCTGTGATCTTACTCGATACGGCTACGGCTATAAATCCGAAAAGAATAATTACCACTGTGTAAATGTTCAAAATTGTATTTAGAAGGAGCTTCTTACTTTCTGCTGCTTCTTTGACGGTGTCATAGTAAGGAATGTTAAGGTAGGCGACTGTTTTAAACTCAGGGTCCTTAATCGGCGTATACGCAGAAGTGTAGCTGAAATCGGAGATATCCTCGTTCTCATAAGCGATTGTTTTGCGTAGCGCACCAAGTTTGGTGAGCACATCTGGATTAATATAATCCGACACAAACTTCATATCATAGATACGAGGTTGTGTAGAAAATAGGAGCTTACCGTGTTTATCAAAAAGATTGAAATTACTAATCGACGATACGGAGAGATCCTTGATAAGGTTGATGATTGTAATTTCTTTTACTTCTTTTCCTGCGGCAATGTTAGATTCGATTTTTCTAGTTATTTCCGCAATTTCACGTTGTCTATTGTTCGATTGGTTGCGTTCCAACTGTCTATTGATACTAATGAAAGCAATGGCCCCAGAAAGGAGAATACCAATGAGGACAGAAAGAATAACGAGCGATTGAATACGTGTACTGTAAAGGATGCTATTGGATACCTGCCAGAAATGATAACGAATACGCTTCCACCGGAATTGGGTATTCGCAAAAGTACGGATGATATAGTTAACAAGATTGAAGATGCTAAAAAAGCAAAGTAGAAAAATGAAAACGATAGATCCTAAAGCAAGGACATCCCACAAGCTAGGTTTCAGCTTACTGTAGACTACGGTTGTTTGGGCATCTGGCTTATAGAACAAATGGATAAAATCGCTTTTATCATCCATTTTTGTGAACTGATGTATTTTCTTGCCTTTGTAATTGTCTAAGCTCGGGTAATTGAATGACCCGAATTGAGTAACCAGCTCGCCATCCCGGTAAAATGCATAGGAGTTTTCCTGAAATTGGTCAAACTGTTTGTTAATAACGCGATTGTCCGATAAAATATCAGGATAAGGGATTGGCGTACCAAAAGAAAGATTCTTAAGGTTTAGGTATAGGTGGTATACTTTATTCGGATTATTGGCATACGGAATTGTGATTGAAGTGAAATATTCTAAACTACCCAATTCGCTCTTCAGCCTATAAAAATTATTTGTGTACGGAATCTTAATGGCATTTTTAATTACCTTTTCTCGGTATTCATTTGCTTTATCAGTACCATAATTGTTTAAAGGATGACCTTCATTATTATAGGCAAAAGCCTGAAATTCGAACTTCGATAAATAACCACTAAGGTAACGGGTTCGTATATACTCGTCTATAGCTTTACGGCTACTCGAGCTGTCGCTATGGTTTAAAAGTCTTTTTAGTTGCTCATCATTTCGCAGGTCCTTTTCCAGGTCGATGAATAAGGATACCGCATTGGTGTCATCCTCCGCCAACAGCTGATTGATGGCGAGCTTCATCGATTCTGTCTTACGAATCGTGTTGTAGAAGTCGTAGGAGACAACGGAAATAGCTGACAGTAGAAAGACACTAACAATGAAAATGGAGAGCGTGTAGGGCTTCGCAAAGGGGTAGGTGCGGTAGGTACGCAGCAGGATGAGTACTCCAAACAGCACACAGAATAAAAGATTGAGGTCAAGCAGTGCGCAAGCAATAAGCGATATCACCACACAGATCAGTTGGATATTCAGTAGCGTGGTAATTTCCTTACTGAAAAACTTGACTAATTGGGTCGTGCTATCTACATATAAAACAAGCGATGTGATGTTGAAACATAAGATTACAATCGTTAACCATCCGTACGCTCCTAGATTAAGAATTTTTGTGAAGTCATTTTCATAAAAACTTGAATGCGTCAAGAGCGTTCCCAGGTAATGGTACATGACAAAGCCCGAAAAGTAAATCGATAGAATCGAAATTAAAGAAATCAGCGTTGACCATATTTTATCATGGAAGATATAGGGAATCCGTAGGCTGCTCTGGATAGAACGCATGAAGCAGATGTACCAAAATATCATCGCTGTGGTCATAATATATGACCATAGATTGGGCAAAAACTCGTTGTAGGCGTAATATTTTGGGTCGAATAGCTCTAGGCTGGAGTGTATGGATAGCCAATTCGTCTTCAGGTCTATGTAACGCACAAAAAGGATAACACTTAAGAATAGGAGGGCAGCGAGCCAGCCTCGTCCTTGCTTCGCAATATGGATACAGATACTGTTGCTTAAAATCAACGTACATATCAATGCCATTAACCAACAGAAGAACTGTAGGTTGATATAGATGTTATCCTTTTTACCATCAATTAGTTTAATGGAGAATAGATAGTCATTAGCACGGCTGTAGATATTACGGATATTGGTGTTATCATCGTAATTGGCGACATCAATGTTTTTTACATTAATATTGGAGATAAAATCGTTATTTAAATATTCGTTGCTCGCCTCAAAATTTCGTTTTAAGGGAACCAGCGCAATGACGGAAATATTGTTTTTAAGTTCTTTTTTCTGCACGAGAAAAGAACGGTTGGTTGTCTCTATAAATGATATTTTAGGCTTAAGGCCTAAATCGGTGGCTGGAACATAGTTGTTGTCCGACCAATGTACAAGTTCATGATGCTTATAGATATAGATGAGTACAAATTCTTTCTTTAGCTTGCTCGTGAGCTCTGCCACCTGCAGCGGGTATTTTTCTACATTCTGAAAGGTCTTAATGCTTAGACTGTCGGCCCATACCTCATCTATTTTATTCTCAAAATGATGGATTTTGCGCGTTAGCTTACTCGCATCAAGCTCCAACATATCCTCATCGGTGATGGTGAAATGTATCGTGATAGCGGTGCCAATTAAGGTCAGGGTAAGGATAAGCAGAAGAATGCGGATCTTTGTAAGCATACTATTTTGCGTTCATGTACAGGTAAATATAAAAAAAGTCCTCGATAGTATGGTTACTACGAGGACTCTCTCTTCTCGATACGGACAAAAATGCCCTATAAGATTTTATTATTGAACGTGAACGTCTTCTTCGCGGAAGAATTTAGCCGTTAAGTACTCACGGTTCATGCGTGCAATATTTGTTAATTTAATGCCTTTAGGACATTCAGCCTCACAAGCTCCTGTGTTTGTACAGTTACCAAAGCCTTCAGCATCCATTTGGTCAACCATTGCTTGCGCTCTTTCGTAACGCTCTGTTTGTCCTTGTGGAAGTAAAGCAAATTGAGAGATTTTTGCCGAAACAAAAAGCATAGCTGAAGCATTCTTACATGCCGCCACACAAGCACCACAACCAATACATGTTGCAGACTCGAAAGCCTCATCAGCAATACGCTTAGGAATAGCAATGCTGTTTGCATCAGGAACACCGCCTGTGTTTACGTTTACATAACCACCCGCTTGTTGGATACGGTCGAACGATGTACGATCTACCGCTAAATCTTTCAATACCGGGAAGGCTGCAGCACGCCAAGGCTCAATTACGATAGTTTGACCATCGTGGAAAGAACGCATGTGCAACTGACAAGTTGTAATACCATATTTTGGTCCGTGTGGACGACCGTTAATTACTAAAGAACACATACCGCAAATACCTTCGCGACAGTCATGATCAAAGTAAATTGGGTCTTCACCAAGACGCGTAAGGTCTTCGTTAACGATATCAAGCATTTCTAAGAAAGACATGTCATCAGCAATATCTTTCGCTTGAACGGTTACGAATTGACCTTTTGTTTTATCATTTTTTTGACGCCATACTTTCAGCGTTAAATTCATATGTTGTGCCATGATCGTATTTTTAATACCCAACTACTATTTATAACTTCTTTGTGTTAGCTTCACATTTTCGAAAACTAACTCTTCTTTATGAAGAACAGATGCTGTATCCTCACCCGCAAATTCCCAAGCGGATACATAAGTGTAGTTTTCGTCATCACGTTTTGCTTCACCTTCTTCTGTTTGCGATTCTAAACGGAAGTGACCTCCACAAGATTCATTGCGGTTTAAAGCGTCATCTACCATTAATTCACCCAATTCTAAGAAGTCAGCAACACGTCCTGCTTTTTCCAAAGACATATTTAATTCTTCATTCTCACCTAATACGCGAACGTCAGACCAGAATTCTTTTTTAAGATCTTGGATTAATCCTTTTGCTTTTGTCAATCCTTCTGCTGTACGAGCCATACCACAGTATTCCCACATGATGTGGCCTAATTGTTTGTGGATATCATCAACAGTTTTAGAACCGTTTAAGCTAAGTAGTGTATTGATTTTTCCTTCTACCTCTTTACGTGTCTCCTCAAATGCAGGGTGGTTTTTATCTACTGGTTTGAAGTTTCCTAATTTCGCTAAGTAATCACCTACTGTGAAAGGAATAACGAAATAACCATCAGAAAGACCTTGCATTAATGCTGATGCACCTAAACGGTTAGCACCGTGGTCAGAGAAGTTACACTCTCCTAATGCGTAAAGACCAGGGACAGTAGTCATCAAGTTGTAGTCAACCCATACACCACCCATTGTGTAGTGAACAGCAGGGTAGATACGCATTGGTTGTTTGTAAGGGTTCTCATCTGTGATTTGGTAGTACATATCGAATAAGTTACCATATTTCTCACGTACTGAATCTTCACCTAAACGGCCGATAGCTTCAGCGAAATCTAAGAATACAGCGATACCTGTTTTACCAACACCACGTCCTTCATCTACCATTTCTTTAGCGTTACGTGAAGCTACGTCACGAGGTACTAAGTTACCGAAAGATGGATATTTACGCTCTAAGAAGTAATCTCTGTCGTCCTCTTTGATGTCCGCAGGATTTAACTCTCCTTTTTGTAGTTTTTGTGCTAATTCAACTGTTTTAGGAACCCATACACGACCGTCGTTACGTAATGACTCAGACATTAACGTTAATTTCGATTGGTGGTCTCCTGTTACAGGAATACAAGTAGGGTGAATCTGCGTGTAACAAGGGTTGGCGAAGAATGCACCACGTTTGTGAGCTCTCCAAGCTGCTGTTACGTTACAGCCCATTGCGTTTGTAGAAAGGAAGAATACGTTACCGTAACCACCTGTACAAAGCAATACCGCATGCCCTTCATGCGACTCGATTTTACCTGTAACCATATCACGGGTGATAATACCACGTGCTTCGCCATCAATTTTCACTAAATCAAGCATCTCGTGACGCGTGTATGATTTAACTTTTCCTTTACGGATTTGACGGTTTAAAGCCGAGTAAGCACCTAATAATAATTGTTGTCCTGTTTGACCACGAGCGTAGAACGTACGCGATACTTGCGCACCACCGAAAGAACGGTTGTCTAATAAACCACCGTACTCACGAGCAAAAGGAACACCTTGCGCCACACATTGGTCAATGATATTTACCGAAACCTCAGCTAAACGGTAAACGTTTGCTTCACGTGCACGGTAGTCACCACCTTTGATTGTATCGTAGAATAAACGGAAAACAGAGTCACCGTCATTCTGGTAGTTTTTTGCTGCGTTGATACCCCCTTGTGCTGCGATAGAGTGCGCACGACGTGGAGAATCTTGGTAGCAGAAAGTTTTTACATTGTAACCTAGCTCTGCTAATGAAGCAGCAGCCGATGCACCTGCTAAACCTGTACCAACAACGATAATAGTGAATTTACGTTTGTTAGCTGGGTTTACCAACTTCATCTCAAATTTATGTTTTGACCATTTTTCGGCTAATGGGCCTGCTGGTACTTTTGAATCTAACATATTTAGATATTTTGTATTTAATAGATAGGCAAGCCTATCCTAAATATTATTTAACGAAATAAAAATATAACGGCATTAAAGCGAATCCAATAGGGATAATAACGCCGAAAAACCACACACCTACTCCTCTGATAATTGGAACATACTTTTTGTGCGATACACCAATTGTTTGGAATGCCGATTGGAATCCGTGAATCAAGTGGAATGCTAAAGCTGCCATCGCAAGAACATAAAATGCGACAAGACCTACATTTTCGAAGGCGAAATCTACTTGCTTGTATAAATCACGCGCTTTCGTAATTTCTACGTTGTTCTCAACCGTAACTTGGTAGTCGTGGAATTCAGAAGCAGAAATCTCTGTGTGCGTAATGTCTCCTGTTGCCAAATCCTTTTTGTACTCGATGTAAGGTGTTTGGTCATTGTGGTATTTCCACCAGAAGTTTTGCATGTGTGTTGCAATGAACACTAAAAGTACCGTTCCTAGGATACCCATGTTACGAGAGTTCCACTTGCTGTTTGCTTTACCATCTGTTGCTGCATAAGCAACCGGACGTGCAGCTCTGTTTTTAAGCGTTAAAATTAGTGCATAAACAGCATGCAGAATAACAGACGCATAAAGTAAGTAAGAAACGACCTTAATAGGGGTGAAATGCGTCATGAAGTACGCATAGTTGTTGAAGGCATATCCCGCGTCATCCTTAAATAACTGCAAGTTACCAATCAAGTGAACGATTAGGAATGTACATAGAAAAATCCCCGTTAAGCTCATGATTAGTTTTCTTCCTAGTGAAGAATTTAAAACTGGCTTTGAATTACTCATTATCCTTGTTGTTTTTATATTAATTTCGCAAATCTATCTATTTGTTAACACAATTTTGACAGAACGCTTACTATTAAAATCAATTTAGAATTATTCTAATCAATTAAAGCGCTTATTCTGCCCTATATTTCAATCGACCTTCCCGAATTTAATTTTGAATTCAAGCAATGATGACGTAGATATGCCATAAAAAAAGCCAAATTCTATATGAATTTGGCTTTTTTTGAATTCGATTGAAGAAGGTCCGAAATATTATTTGGTCATCCTTTGCGGATGTGCCTTTAATCTTTTATAACCTCCATTTTGAGGGATGTTTTAGCTAGAGGATGTTGAATCCTAAACCAACCGTCCACATGCGTATTTTAGAATTTACGTCACTGTTTTGGCTTAAGTTGGATAAACCATGTTCATAACGGATATCGAAAGTTACTTTACTGATGTCAAGACCTAAGCCACCGATTAGGCCTGTTGAGTTCTTTTTGTATTTATTGAAGTCAGCAATAGAGGTGTCGAAGTTAATTTTCCCATCTTGTGCAAAAGAGAAAACAGGACCTGCTTGAATACGGAATCCTACTGGACCTAAGCCAATACGTGTTCCCAACAAAACTGGAACGTCAAAACTTTTGAAAGTCGCCTGGCCATCGGTATCTGTTCCTGTTGGATTGATACCTACTTTTTTACTTGCATAGTATGCCTCTGGCTGCACGTGGAAACCTGCTACCCCAATTCTACCCCATAGACCCAGTTGAAAACCAGTCTTCGTATCTGAACTAAAATATTTGTTATTATCCTTTAAACTAGAGAAGCCTAATCCTCCTTTAACACCAAACTTAACCGATGGAAAAAGTTGTGCTTGTGAGTAGCTTATTGCTGCGATTAAACAAATAATGGTAAGTAAACATTTTTTCATAGAAATTATTTTTTTAATTTTAGAAACGTTACAATGATAACGTTAATTATTTAAAATTGTGTATATGAATCCATTAAAAATATCAAATACCGATTGGGAAGTATTGCGCGTCAAGCTAAGCCGCAAGTATAACCACTTGACTGCGGAAGACTTGCACTATGTGGCAGGTGAAGAAGAGTCTTTAGTTCGTCGTTTAGCCAAGCGCTTACGTAGAGACGTACCTTACGTTGAATTTACCCTAGGTAAGGAATTAATGGATCTTGAATCTAATCGTTTATAAAGCATATGTCTGAAAGTATTACTTGGGGAGATTTTGAGAAAGTGGAAATGCGTGTTGGTACTGTTGTTGAGGTCGACGATTTCTTGAAAGCCAGAAATCCTTCTTATAAGTTGTGGATTGATTTTGGTGCTGAAATCGGAATCTTAAAATCTAGTGCACAGATTACGAAACACTATACTAAAGAAGAATTGGTCGGCAAACAGGTTGTGGCTGTTGTTAACTTTCCAAAAAAGCAAATCGCTGATTTTATGTCGGAATGTTTAGTGACGGGTTTCCCGGATGCCGATGGTGCAATTGTGTTGACTGCCGTAACACAAGAGGTTCCCAACGGGGCACGATTGATGTAGCGGATAGCACAAGGGAAAAGGATGGATTTTTTGTGGGGATTAAATAAAGTATGAGAGTATATAATTTTGAAGGTACTACCGATGAAGTCGTTAATACCGATGAGCTTTTTATGCGCGAAGCATTAATGCTGGCCAAAAAAGCTTACGACGAGGATGAGGTACCTATTGGGGCGATAATAGTGAGTAACGGTAAGATTATCGGTAAAGGTTACAACCTGACAGAGCGACTTAACGATGTTACAGCACATGCCGAGATGCAAGCATTTACTGCGGCTGCTAGTTTTCTAGGTGGTAAATATCTGAAAGATTGTACCCTTTATGTGACGGTAGAGCCTTGTGTGATGTGTGCTGGTGCATCTTACTGGACACAAATTTCTAAAGTTGTCTATGGTGCTGTGGATGAAAAAAGAGGCGCTAGCAGTTATGGACAGCTGTTTCATCCCAAGACAGAAGTTGTGCCGGGCGTGCTAGCGGATGAATGTGCGGAGTTGATAAAATCATTTTTCCGTAATAAAAGGTAAGATATTGTATAAAATGTAAGCTCAAAAAAACAGTAGCTGCATGTAAATTGTTATATTCGTAGTATAAACAAAATTTAATATTATGGCATTTGAATTAGAAGCGCTTCCTTACGCAAATAACGCGTTGGAACCACACATCGACAAAGATACAATGGAAATCCACCATGACCGTCATCACCAAGCGTACGTGGATAATTTAAACAAAGCTATCGCTGGAACAGATGCAGAAGGTTTATCATTAGAAGAGATCAACAAAAATATTTCTAAATACCCTGCTGCAGTACGTAACAATGGTGGAGGTCACTTTAATCATAAATTGTTTTGGACAATTTTAGGCCCTAACGCTGGTGGCGTTCCAACAGGTGATTTAGCGACAGCTATTGATGCTACTTTTGGTTCTTTCGGCGAATTAAAAACACAATTGCAAGCAGCTGGAGCTACACGTTTCGGTTCTGGTTGGGCTTGGTTGATCGTTAAAGCTGATGGCTCATTGGCAGTAACATCTACACCAAACCAAGATAATCCATTGATGGATGTTGCAGAGGTAAAAGGTACACCAATTTTAGGTATCGACGTATGGGAACATGCTTACTACTTAAAGTTTCAAAATAAACGCCCAGCTTACTTAGAAGAAATCTTCAACGTAATCAACTGGGATGCTGTTGCTCAACGTTACGCTGAAGCGAAGTAATTAGTATTATAAAAAAAATAAAAATAAGCGTTATGGATTCCATAACGCTTATTTTTTTGTGTGCTAATTTGATGCTTCATAGGCATAAAAAAACGATGATGCTTATTTTCGCATCATCGTTTTTTTATATTTATCTAGCGATACTTAGCCTTCTAAACCAGCACCGATTGGTAATTCTTCACCACTTACTTCAACACGAATCTTAGCTTCAAGCTCTTCGCTTAAATCAGGGTTATCTAGAAGTAACGATTTTACAGCATCACGACCTTGTCCTAATTTAGTGTCACCGTAGCTAAACCATGAACCTGCTTTTTTGATAATACCATATTCAACACCTAAGTCGATAATCTCACCAACTTTAGAAATACCTTCACCGAATAGAATATCAAACTCAGCAATACGGAATGGAGGTGCTACTTTATTTTTAACAATCTTAACTTTTACACGGTTACCAGATACTTCATCAGAATCTTTGATCTGCGAAGTACGACGGATATCTAAACGAACAGAAGCATAGAACTTCAAGGCGTTACCACCTGTCGTTGTCTCTGGGTTACCAAACATAACACCGATTTTCTCACGTAACTGGTTGATGAAGATACAACAACAGTTTGTCTTAGCGATTGTTCCGGTCAATTTACGTAATGCTTGTGACATCAAACGAGCTTGTAAGCCCATTTTAGAGTCACCCATTTCGCCTTCAATCTCACTCTTCGGTACTAAAGCCGCAACAGAGTCAATTACGATGACATCGATAGCGCCAGAGCGAATCAAGTTGTCTGCAATTTCTAATGCTTGCTCACCGTTGTCAGGTTGTGCAATTAAAAGGTTTTCTACATCTACACCCAATTTTTGTGCATAGTATTTATCAAATGCATGTTCCGCATCAATAAAGGCAGCCATACCGCCGCTTTTTTGTGCTTCTGCGATAATATGAGTTGCTAATGTTGTTTTACCAGAAGATTCAGGACCATAAATCTCAATCACACGACCTTTTGGAACACCACCAATACCTAAAGCAATATCAAGGCCTAAAGAGCCTGTAGAGATAGCCTCGATAGGTTCAACAGCAGAATCACCTAATTTCATTACTGCACCTTTACCGTAGGATTTTTCTAATTTATCTAATGTAAGCTGTAAAGCTTTTAACTTATCTGCGTTGCTCATATTTTTAGTATTTGATTCCCAAAAGTACAAATTAAGTGGGAAATTAAAAATTTATTTTACTAATATTATTAGTTTGTTGCTTTTGCTTGATGTGTTTTCTCAAAGTATTTACAAAAGTAAGTAATTGGGCATACCTCACATTTAGGCTTTCGGGCCAAACAAATATAGCGTCCATGTAGAATTAACCAATGGTGGGCTACCGCAATAGTCTCTTCAGGCAGGTGCTTTATAAGCTGCTTTTCTACCGCTAAGGGTGTCGTTGCTCTGCTGGTTAAGCCGAGACGATTACTAACACGAAAGACATGCGTATCAACAGCCATTGCCGGATTATGGTAAACAACAGATGAAATTACATTCGCTGTTTTACGGCCTACTCCCGGTAGCTGTACAAGCTCTTCGATTTTTTCAGGTACTACACTTTGAAATTCTGCACATAGCTTTTGTGCCATACCTACTAAGTGCTTCGCTTTATTGTTTGGATAACTCACCGATCGGATGTATGTGAATACTTCATCGACCGAACTTGCTGCCAAGGACTCTGGTGTAGGGTAGCGTTCAAACAATGCGGGCGTTATTTGATTTATACGTTTATCCGTACACTGCGCCGACAGGATAACAGCCACTAATAGTTCAAATGGATTATTATAGTGGAGTTCTGTTTCTGCATTCGGGTTGTTTGTTGAAAAATAGTGTACAAATTCTTTGTACCGATCTTTTTTTAGCATAAACAAAGATAAGGAAAGTGTGGCTAGTTACAAGCTGTTGCACAGGATAAACGGCTAAGTTATTGACGTGTAAACTTGGTTTATTTTTCTAGCAGAATAATGGGGAGGAGGTGTTTTCTTAAACTGGTTTAAGATTTATGGTTTAGGTGGTTTTTAATTTTGTGTTGATATAAATGCTAACTGATGAAAAATAGAAAATTAGATTTCGCGCAATTGTTTATGCGCATAGGCTTATCGTTAACCATGCTTTCGGCGGTAGCCGACCGTTTTGGATTGTGGGGGAAATATGCGGCTTGGGGAAATTGGGAAAACTTCGATCACTATACGCAGGAGCTCACCTTTTTCTTGCCAACGGTATTGAGCCATACTTCCGCCTATATAGCTACATTTTTTGAAATACTATTCTCGGTATGTCTGCTCGTGGGCTATAAAATAAAGTGGGTAGCTTATGGTACGAGCGCTCTCCTGTTGGTGTTTGCGCTCACGATGAGTATTGCACTCGGTGTCAAAGCTCCGTTGGACTATTCGGTGTGGGTAGGGGCTTTTGCGGCTTTTCTTCTTGCTGAGCAAGATAGTTACCGCTGGAGTGTCGGCAAGTAAATGTTTTAGGCTTACAAGTAGGTATCTTGTTCTTGTATGGTCTATAAAAAACAAAGTCCCACATTGCTGTGGGACTTTGCCATCTACCGATGTAGGTTCTTTGAGAAGTTTAAGAGATGTGCTATTGTTTTTGGATTCGGCTCTCTAACTAATTTATTGAGCTCTGTTTTTAAGCAATCTTCAAAATTGTCTGTCGTCTTAGCAACGATAGTCGTAGCACAACCTTCACCTACTTCGGTATCATTTTCTTTTTGTGTAAAGTTTTCAACCATAAGCGTTATTTTTTTGAAAGTACATATAGAACGCAATATGGTGAATTATAGTATTAAAAATTTAACATTTTTTTACTTTTTTATTTGGATGTACTTGTCAGCCTCCAAGATAGCGTTGTAAAGATTGACAATACCGCCCGAAACGGAGATCTCATCAAGGTATACTTTCTTGCTTGCCCCGTCAACATTAACCTTTACTTTATGGTCTATTTTCGTTACCGATTTAAGGATGATGTTCTTTATTTCTTTAGCTGTTAACGTAGGGTAGTAGCTGCGTAATACCGCTGCTAGGCCCGATACCACCGGTGCTGCCATACTCGTACCATCTAGGTCTTTATACAAAGACTCCGGAATGGTGGAGTGTATTTTTACGCCTGGTGCGAAAACATCTACCGAGCGATAGCCGAAGTTAGAAAAGCTAGCCAGCAATTCGTCGTTAACACGTGATGATGTTGCTCCAACAGTAATCCAGTTGCTTGCTTCTCCCAAAACAGCATCCAAACTGTCGGTATAATATTTCATAGGGTAATTTTTGCTGATGTCATTATCCTTACCGTCGTTTCCTGCAGCATGAATCAATAAGACATCTTTCTCTTCCGCGTAGCGCACAGCATCATCTACTACTTTCTTGTTGTAAGCATAGCCTTTGCCGAAGCTCATATTGATAACACGAGCACCATTGTCTACCGCATAGCGGATTCCGTTGGCGACATCTTTATCGCGCTCATCACCATCAGGCACCATGCGTACCCCCATGATTTGAACATTATTGGCTACACCATCGATACCAATTTTATTACCGCGTTTAGCACCAATGATCCCAGCTACGTGTGTGCCGTGCTCGGCATCAGGTCCCTTGATGTCTGCATTACCATAAAAGTGCTCGCTCACATCTTCGTAGTTGTCTCCCACAATATAACGTGAATCATAATCCTTGTTCAGGTGGTACTCAACTTGGTTTGCATAATATTTAGCGCTACCATCAAGTTCTTCGTAGAATTTTGTGAAGCTTGTTTTTTCTAATTCTTTTTTCGCGATGCGGATAATCATCTTTTGACGGTCGCTGGTCGCATTAAATTTATCCAAGTCAGCTTTTGTGATTGCCTTTGGGTCTTTGCCGATGGCCGCAACAATAGCATCTACTTCTTTTTTAAGGTTTCTGTAGTTTAAGGTGCCATAATTTGCCTCATCAAGCTTCGTGGTATAGTCGTTTATCATTTTCTGATAAGCAACAAACTCTCTTCTTTCGGCTTCACTTAAAGGTGTTGATGGTAATATGGAAACATACTTGGGCTCGTAGATGCGAATTAAACGTGTAACCTCTAGGTTGTCAAACTGTACATTTTCACCATTGGCATTGCCTAAGAAATTCCATCCATGCACATCACCCGGGTAACCATTTCCATCAGCATCGCTCTTGCTACCTGCTTTTTCTTTTTTATTAACCCACATGACGTCTTTTAAGTCTTCATGTAAGTAGTCTACACCACCGTCGAGTACACCTACAATGACAGGGGTAGATTTGCGTCCTTTGAGTAATTCGTATGCCTTTTCCGTACTTATACCCATAATACCGTCGGCTCTAAGGTCTAAGTTATACCAGTTTGCTGGATTCTCTTTCTTGCCTTGGGCAAATCCCAAGAAAGGGAGTATGCCAATACCTAGCAAAGCATACAGTCTCATTGTTTTCGTCATAGTTGCTTGTTAATATACTAACAAATATAAAAGATGTCGCCGCTACTTGCTGTTAAAAAACGCTAAAACCATCTTTTTTATCTATTTTTATAGCTTAGTTAATCCAATTTAAACAAATAATTATGCGTTTAAAAAATTCTATAACCTATATTTTTATGGCGACGATTATTAGCGCTTGTTCTACACAGGACGATAAAAAGCCGACAGTATGGCCTAATGCTGAGGCTCCTATTGCGGAAACCAAGGAACACATCCGTATCATCCATGGCGATACAGTTGCGGACCCTTACTACTGGCTTAATGATTATTTCAAAAAAGGACCTGCGGCAGATGCCGTCATCCGTTATTTAGAGGCTGAAAATAGCTATACAAACAGCATGCTTAAAGATACAGAGTCTTTTCAGGCGCAGCTATTCACCGAAATGAAGGCTCGTTTGAAAGAAAAAGATGAGTCTGTACCTTATTTGTCCAATGGATACTATTATTACCGCCGTACGGAAGAAGGCAAACAATATTATAAGTTTTGTCGTAAGAAGGGAAATTTAGAAGCACCAGAAGAGGTATTGCTTGACGTCGATAAACTTGCGGAAGGCTTTCCTTATTATGCGGCAGCAGGTTTCTCCGTGAGTCCAGATAATAAACTGTTGGCTTATGGCGTTGACACCGTATCACGTCGTGAATACACGTTGCACGTGAAAAACTTGGAAACAGGTGAGCTCCTTACCGACCGCGTGACACGTACAACAGGCGATGCTGTATGGGCTAATGACAATAAAACGTTGTTTTATACCGATAAGAATCCACAAACCTTACTGACCGAAAAAATAAAGCGCCACCGTCTAGGTACCGATGCGAAGACAGATGTTGTGGTTTATCATGAAAAGGATAACACCAATTATATCGATGTTAGTAAGTCTAAAAATGATAAATATATTCTTATTACTTCACAGGCGACGCTTTCTTCGGAGGTGTTAATCTTGGATGCGGATAAGCCTGAGGGGACTTTTAAATCGTTTCAACCACGTTTGAAAGATGTGCTTTATTCGGTTACTGCGTTGGAAGATCGCTTTTTGATTTTAACAAACGATGAGGGGGCTACCAATTTCAAGGTGATGCAAGCACCGCTGGATAAAACTACGAAGGAAAATTGGACTACTTTTATTCCACATCGTGCTGATGTGCTAGTTTCCCAATTGGACGAGTTTAAAGATTTTCTGGTCGTTGGCGAACGTAAAAATGGCCTTACGCAGTTGTTTATTCAGTCCTTGAAAGACGCAAACAATAAACACTACTTAGCATTCGATGAAGAAGCTTATACGGTTTCACCTAACGTTAATGCGGAATATAATACTAATATCTTTCGTTATGGTTATACCTCATTGGTGACTCCGGGATCTATCTACGATTATAACATGCAGACGAAGACCAAGGAACTGAAGAAGCAACAAGAAGTTTTAGGAGGTTATAAAAAGGAGGATTACGAAACGAAACGTCTGATGGCTACGGCTAGCGATGGTACAAAGGTTCCTATTTCGATAGTCTATAAAAAAGGATTTAAGAAAGATGGCAAGCAGCCTTTGTTGCTTTATGCTTACGGTTCGTATGGTATGTCTATGGATCCAAGCTTTAATTCTGCACGCTTAAGTCTTCTAGATCGAGGCTTTGCCTATGCGATTGCACATATCCGTGGTGGTGAAGAGATGGGAAGAGCATGGTATGAAGATGGTAAGCTGATGAAGAAAGTAAATACCTTTACCGATTTTATTGATTGTGGTAAATATTTGGTCGCTGAAGGGTATACTAGTTCTCCGCATTTGTATGCGCAAGGGGGGAGTGCTGGAGGTTTACTGATGGGCGCTATTGTGAATATGGCCCCAACATTATGGAACGGCGTTATCGCGCAGGTTCCTTTTGTAGATGTGGTAAACACGATGCTGGATGAGACTATTCCTTTGACAACAAATGAGTATGACGAATGGGGGAATCCGAATTATAAAGATGCCTATGCCTACATGAAGTCGTATTCACCCTATGAAAATATTGAAGCTAAAGAATACCCTAATATTTTGGTGACGACAGGTTTACATGATAGCCAGGTGCAATACTTTGAGCCGGCAAAATGGGTGGCTAAGCTTCGCACCTTGAAAAAGGGAAATAACGTAATCCTCTTGAAAACGGATATGGATTACGGACATGGAGGTGCTTCGGGACGTTTTGATTATCTCAAAGATATAGCCTTAAACTACGCGTTTCTTTTTAAATTGGAAGGAATTACTAAATAAGGTTGGGTAGTAAAAAAATAAAGGCTTGAAATTTCAAGCCTTTATTTTTTTATTTACGGTGTAATATAGAATCTTGCTCGTGTTCAATTTCGCGCGAGTCGATTTGATGCTGCTTATAGTTTTCCACCGCTATTTTGCTTGCTCTTTGCGACACGACGATGGCGATAATACCAATGATAGTGACGACAAGCAGCCCCCACATGTATTTCTTCTTGTCTTGTTTAACCAACCAGTACATGACGAAAACGTAGGGAATAGCAAAGAAAATGTAAAAAATAATACTCGGACCAACCATCTTTTTATCTTTTGTGTGCTGCAAAAATATCGAACTTTACTCGCATATAAAAAAAAATAACAATTAACCTTGCTGTAGGGCTGTTTACAATTTTAAACCATCCAAAGAAAATAGAGTCATATAACTATATTGACGGCAGTAAGCTACAATAACTATTTTTTTGTTAAAAAAACTCACATACTATTGCATAAAACAAAAAAATAATTTTTTACTTTTGCGCTGTCAAAGGCATATATAAGGTACAACCCATGAAATGTTTAAAAGTGTTCGGTCAAATTTCGCAGCAGCTTCGTAAGAAGCTGGTCTTGGGAGATTTCTGTGCTTTTTACAAATTGAGTTGTCCAGTGCTACGTTTTCGACGACCTATTCTGCCTCGCGCTTGATCCCGAGGCAGGCAATCTCTCATCCTTGTAATTGTCCTTTGTGATGATTACCGATTCTGTTAATTGTTTTTTGGCACCTTGCGTGCATGTAATTTTAGGTCGACATCTTAGATGACACTCTCTGATTTTTTTATTATTCCGGCTAATGCCGCTCATATCTCGTATGCTGAAAAGATTTGCGAAGAAATGTTTGAATCTGCGAAAGCACGTGGAACAGGTATCGCTCGTCGTAAACCCGAGTATGTAGCGCGTAAAATGGAGGAAGGTAAAGCCGTAATTGCCCTCCATAAGGATGGCCGTTGGGCAGGTTTCTGTTATATTGAAACCTGGGGTCATGGTGATTATGTGGCCAATTCGGGCCTTATCGTGAATCCTGAATTCCGTAAGGTAGGTTTGGCGAAAGCCATCAAGAAGCGTGTCTTTGAATTATCAAGAGAGCAGTTTCCGCATTCTAAAATTTTTGGATTGACAACCGGTTTGGCCGTTATGAAAATCAATTCAGATTTAGGCTATGAGCCTGTTACCTATTCGGAACTAACACAAGATGAGGAGTTCTGGAAGGGGTGTCAATCCTGTGTGAACTTTGATATCTTGGTTAGCAAAGAGCGCAAAAACTGTATGTGTACAGCTATGCTTTGGGATCCTGTGGAAAAAGAACGAGAGCTGAAGGAGAAAATCCAGCGTAAAGCTGAAGCTAAGGAGCGTCTAGACCGTATCGTGAAGAAACAATCTTTATTAAAACGTATTGAGGCTAAGCTTTTCCGTTCTTCTAAGAAGTTCGTAGCTACCATATTACCCATCGGTACGGGGCTGGTTAAAGGAATATAATTTGTACATTTGAAGCTAAGCATTTAGCAACCATAAATTAGTTTAAAGAAAATGAAAAAAGTAGTATTAGCGTTTAGCGGTGGATTAGATACATCCTTCTGTTGTATTTATCTAACGAAAGATTTAGGACTAGAAGTTCATTCTGTTGTGGTCAATACGGGAGGTTTTTCAGAAGAAGAATTAAAAGAAATCGAAGCGAGAGCTTACGCTTTAGGTGTGAAATCACACAGCGCAATCGATGAGACGGCAGACTACTACCGCGATACTATTAAATATTTGATCTTTGGTAACGTGTTGAAAAATGCTACGTACCCACTTTCTGTATCTGCAGAGCGTGTATGTCAAGCTACAGCAATTGCTAACTATGCGAAGAAAATTGGTGCTGCTTGTGTAGCACATGGTTCTACGGGTGCTGGAAACGATCAAGTACGTTTCGATATGATTTTTCAAACCTTAATTCCTGGGGTAGAAATTATCACGCCTATCCGTGACTTGAAATTGTCTAGAGAGGCTGAGATTGAATATTTAAATAAACATGGAGTAGAGTACTCGGCTGAAAAAGCTAAATACTCCATTAATAAAGGTTTGTGGGGAACTTCAGTAGGTGGGGCAGAGACATTAACGTCAAACCAATACTTACCAGAATCTGCGTGGCCTACGCCAGTTACATCTAGCGAAGAGCAAAATATTACTATTGATTTTGAAAAAGGTGAGCCTGTAGCTTTAAATGGAGAGAAAATGTCTTCAGTACATGTTATTCAGCAATTGCAGGCTATAGCTCAGCCATACGGTATTGGTCGTGATATTCACGTGGGTGATACTATTATTGGTATTAAAGGTCGTGTAGGTTTTGAGGCTGCTGCTTCTTTAATCTTAGTAAAAGCACACCACACCTTAGAAAAACATACTTTAACAAAATGGCAGTTGTCGTGGAAAGATCAAATAGCGGCTTTCTATGGTAACTGGATGCACGAAGGACAAATGCATGATCCTGTAATGCGTGATATCGAGGCTTTCTTACGTTCGTCACAAGAGACCGTTACTGGTCGTGTGTTCGTAACATTGCACCCATACCGTTTTGTAATCGTTGGTATTGAGTCGGATCATGATTTAATGTCTAACAAGTTTGGTACTTACGGAGAGATGAACGCTGGTTACACCGGTGATGATGTAAAAGGATTCTCTAAGATTTTCGGTAACCAGACCATCATCTGGCATAAAGTTAACGACAAAGGATAAGTTAAGGATGAGCAAAATAAAGGTAGGTATCGTTGGCTCGGCTGGCTATACGGGAGGAGAGTTATTAAGGGTGTTGATTTATCACCCAGAGGTGGAGATTGTTTTTGCAAATTCGGTGTCTAATGCGGGTAATAAGCTGTATGCAGTACATAACGATTTGTTTGGCGACACTGAGTTAAGCTTTTCTGCCGATTTTCATTCGAATGTTGATGTCCTATTTTTATGTGTTGGACATGGCGATGCGCGTAAGTTTTTAGAACAGAATACGGTAGACCCTTCGGTGAAAATAATTGATCTTTCACAAGATTACCGCTTGAAGGCTAATCGCGTATATCAAGGACAAGATTTCATCTACGGCTTGCCAGAGTTGAATCGCGAGGCTATTCGTACAGCACAGTATATCGCCAATCCGGGTTGCTTTGCGACCAATATTCAGCTTGCTTTTTTGCCGCTCGCGGCGAAGGGTTTGCTACCGCAAGAGATTCATATCAATGCGACAACGGGATCGACGGGGGCAGGGCAGAAGCCTGGCGCAACGACACACTTCTCGTGGCGTAATAATAACCTTTCGGTGTACAAAGCTTTCGAACACCAGCATTTGCAGGAAATATCAGAGTCTTTGGATCAGTTGCAAGAGGGGTTTTTACCACAAAACGAAGCTTCTTTGTTGCAGCGTGCTGCCGAGAAGATTCATTTCGTGCCTCAGCGTGGTGATTTTGCACGCGGTATTTTCTCTGCGAGCTATGTGACGTCAGATTTAAGCTTAGAAGAAGCTTATGCCGTTTATGAAGACTATTACGCTGGTCACCCTTTTACGTGGGTAAGCCGCGATAATATCGACCTTAAGCAGGTTGTAAATACGAATAAGAGTATTATCCATCTGGAGAAGCACGGTAACCAACTATTGGTACTTAATGCAACAGACAACCTTTTGAAAGGAGCCTCTGGACAAGCGGTTCAGAATATGAACTTGCTTTTTGGACTGGATGAGCGTACAGGCTTAAACCTAAAAAGCGTAGGTTTTTAAACGTACTTAAATGCTATAGAAAAAGCCGATTCTGTTTTCAGAATCGGCTTTTTTATGCTTTTATTTTTTGCTATTAAGCGAAAACAATGGCTAAAGATTCTTTCAAAGCATCGATAGCAAAGCGTAAGTCTTCTTGTGTATGCGCGGCAGAAATAAAGCCTACTTCATAGCCCGAAGGGCCAAAGTAAACACCTCTATTCAATAATGCACGGTGCATAACTTTATATTTCTCCATGGATGCTGGGTCGATCTCATCGGCACGTTTGATGGATGTCTGCGCGGTGAAGGCAAACCAGAAAATAGAACCTACAGTAAATAGTTGTACCGTATAGCCTTTTTCTTGAATATGTGCACGTAGTTCTGCTACGAATGCTGCGGTTACTTTTTCTAAATTGCTGTAGAAATCAGGTTGTGCTAATATGCTCAATGCTGCAATACCTGCTGCCATAGCCACAGGATTACCCGACAGCGTTCCGGCTTGGTAAACACCTCCGTCAGGAGATATATGTGCCATAAGTTCGTTGGATGCTCCGTAAGCACCTACAGGCATACCACCACCGATGATCTTTCCGTACGTTAAGATATCTGGTTGGACGTCATAGTAGGCTGCAGCTCCCGTAAAGCCCAAGCGGAATCCCGTAATAACCTCATCAAAGATGAGTAACGTTCCGTTGTCTTTCGTGATTTGACGTAGGTAATGAATATAATCTTTATCTTGTAGTAAGAGACCATTGTTGGCCGGAATACCTTCAATGATAACGGCCGCAATTTGGTCTTTATAACGTGTGAAAACTTCTTGTAGCGCTTCACGGTCATTCAAGTCAATGACGATAGTCTCTGCGGCGAATGATTGTGGCACACCCGCTGATGATGTCTCCCCAAAAGTAACTAAGCCCGATCCTGCTTTAACCAATAAAGAGTCGGAGTGACCATGGTAGCAACCATCAAACTTAACAATCTTATCTCTCTTTGTATAGCCACGCGCTAAGCGAATAGCCGACATGACAGCTTCCGTACCGGAGCTAACAAATCTTATTTTATCGATGTACTTATTTTTGGAAACAATAAGTTCCGCAAGTTCATTTTCTAGCTGCGTAGGAGCGCCGAAGCTTAATCCTTTATGCAGCTGTGCCGTTACAGCTTCGCGTATTTGTTCGTTGTTGTGGCCTAAGATTAAAGGGCCCCATGAGCAACAGAAGTCAACGAATTTATTACCATCGCTATCCCATAAATGGGCTTTGTCGCCTCTTTCGATAAATAGTGGTGTACCATAAACAGACTTAAAAGCGCGAACAGGTGAATTTACTCCTCCTGGGAAGTATTTTTTAGCTGTTTCAAAAAGCGCAGCAGACTTTTCACGTGAAATCTCTTGAACGGATGTTGACATACGAATATTAAAATGTTTCCTGCGAAGTTATTCATTTCGCAGAGAATCCTGTTCATTTTAGGGTCACTATTTAATAAGAATGCTTTCGTGCGATAGGAAATGCTACTGTAGGATGCATGAGATAGCTATTGTTTTCCAGCGTAGATTTTCGATTTGCTGATTTCATTTTTTGATTTTCCTAGATCTTCTAGGAGATTTAACGCTGTATTAATACTAGCCTGATACCTTTGTGTATTAAGAAGATGTAATGACAGGAGTATTTATTGCTATTATCATGCAAGGCTTGCTATCTGCTTTGATGATTACTCGAAGGAATAAGAAGACTTTTTTCTTCTTGTTTTTTTATTTATTGGTAGTGTGCAGTGATTTTCTTTTCGAGATGTTTCTGTATAATTATTTTGAGCAAAGCACGCGCTACATTGAGATTATTCCCAGTAGCTTTAGGCTGCTAAAAGGGCCATTACTCTTTCTTTTTACGCACCAATTGGTTGGTAAACCTATAAATAGCCGCTTTTATCCTTTGTTTTTCTTGCCTTTTTTCCTGTGTTTTTTCGCGAATGTGATTGCGCTGTCTAATCTTTTTTTCGATGACGAAATAAGCGCTAATATCCTCCGTGTACATGCTTTCATCTTCAAGCAGTACTATTTTTATTGGTATGGTTTTGTGTGTCTTTCTTTATTTCAGTTGAATCGCTATTATGATACAGGTTCTTCTGCTTTTAATGCGTATAAGTTATTTCTATCCTACCTATGCATCACACTAGTGCTTTATAGACTGGCTTATTTAGGTGGTATAGATAAGGATTTACTGCGTGTGATAAACAATTATTCATTTTTTATTCAATTTGCCTTATTGGTTAATTTGAGTTTACGGTCTACGCAGTTGAGCAAAGTGGCAGTGGCGGAAGTTGATTTAGGAAGTAAAGAAAAATATCAATATTCCCCATTAAGTAAAGAGGAGCAAAATCGAATAGCAACGCTTGTGCATAGCTATTTGAAAAGTGGAACTGCCTATATTGAAGAAGAGTTTTCTCTGCATAGTTTGGCCATGGCTATAGGTTTCTCAAAGCATCAGGTTAGCCAAGTAATAACAGACACCATGCAGTCCAATTTTTATGAATTGGTAAATACCTATCGCCTAGAATTGTTTCTCCATAAATTAGATCTAGACCCTAGCTTAAGTGTATCTGATTTATCCTATCAAGTAGGCTTTAAATCTAGAACTACCTTTTATAAGTACTTCAAATCAAAGGTCGGATTGACACCTTCTGAATATAAAGGACAGCTTAAAGGACGCCTTGAAAAGACGGAAGTTTTTAGTTAATAATTTGAATACACAAAGTTAATATTAGTAACCACTTGTTTTACAGGTTATTAGTGTTTGTTCGCCTGTTCTTTTGTACGTTTAGGACGAGTTGGACAGTCCGTATTTGGTGACCTTATAGATTTGTGATTATAAATTTTTGGATAATCATGAAAATAGAAATCAGCAAATTGTGCTTGACGACATGCTTACTGATAACGGGGCTTGTCGCGCAAGGGCAAACAAAAATTGTCGGAAAAATACGAGATACTTCCGGACCTCTTCAAGGGGCAACCTTAAAAATTGATAAGTCAATTGTTGGAGGTACCACAGGCTACGATGGACAGTTTGAATTGAAGACAAACCTAACGGGTGTCTTTGATCTTATTATCAGTTACATGGGCTATGATGATCAGCATTTTTCCATAGACTTGGCTAAAGATAAAGTGATTGACTTAGGTGTCGTGGAAATGCAGAAAGGTGGACGAAAAGAGATTGCGGCCGTTGTTGTTTCAGGCGCCTATCGTCCCAGCCAGCTAAGAGCATTACAGCTTAAAAAAAGCTCCCCTAATATTGTAGAGACACTCGCGGCAGATGCTATCGGTAAGCTGCCTGATCGTAATGCTGCCGAGGCGGTACAGCGAATTCAAGGGGTGTCTATCGAACGCGATATGGGCGAGGGTAGGTTTGTGTCCGTAAGGGGAACACCTATTCAGTGGAGCTCCTCTACATTAAACGGTAATCGACTGCCTAGTGCTAGTGGTGATTTCTCTCACCGTGGATTGCAAATGGATATATTTCCCTCCGAAATCATTCAATTTGTGAAGATGGCCAAAGCCCTGACTCCCGATATGGATGGTGATGCCATCGGTGGAAGTATCGATTTCATTACACGTTCTGCAGTCCCTAGACAAACATTTTCTGTTACAGCGGCAGGTGGTTATGTTGATCAATCGCATAAATCGTCCTACAATGGTTCTTTTGTATACGGCAATAAGATAACGGATAAGTTAAGCTTTATTACCACGGGGGTAATTTGGGATCGTACTTCGGCGATTGATAATTATCAAATGGTTTTCGACTTTAATAATCCAGATCCTAAGCAGTCGTATGCTGTTAATCAGTTGCAATTGCGTGATTACGTTGCTCGAAGACGCACATTGGGATTTAATGGTGCGCTAGACTATAAGTTCAATGATCGTCATAATGTTTATTTTAAGGGTTTATATAGCCAGTATTTGGATCAGCAGAATGTACGTGAAACATATTTTAACTTTAATCAGAACAACGTAAACTTGCAGGCTCGTCATGCTGATTATGTTACAAGTTTGTACAATCTACAGATTGGCGGTAAATCTAAGCTTAACGACCGATTAACCTTGGATTGGTCAATGTATACAGCACGTTCTTCTTTTAATTTTGATTCGCCAAAGAACGTGGAGAAAGAAAATCGTGGTTACCCAATTGTGAGCTTTACACAACCGATGGAGTACCTAAACTTGGCAGCTGATGGTAAAAAGTATCAGGATATCGATTGGCCAGAAAGCAAGCTTAATGACAAAACGATTTTGCCGTATACAGCAACAGCATTGGACCCCACGAAAATGAAGTTGAATCAAGTGGCATTAATTCAAAACCTGCAAAATACAGATCGTGATTATGCTTTTAAATTTGATTTGAAACAGGAAGTCTCTGATAAGTTTACTTTGCAGACTGGTTTCAAAGGATTGAACAAGCGTAAAGATTTAAGGGCGCAAACACTCGTGTCTCGACCTGCGTCGGGCTTAGGAATGCCGAATACCCCTATTACTTACCTTAGCCAGTTGGAGACGGAGGCATTTCCTGCCAACGGTGGTTTCTTAACGGAGCTTAATCGTCCTTTTGACAATGTCATTATTGACCAGATTAGTAATGCACAGATTGATGAGTTTTATACACCAGAGGGTAAAGAGAAATATAAGCTTGTCGAGGTGCAAGGTCCTAAAGCAGCGTCAAATTTAGCGAATAGCTATTATGGTCATGAGAACGTATATGCGGCGTATGTAATGGGAACTTGGCGCGTAACAGAAGGATTTCAGTTGTTAGCCGGATTACGGAATGAGTATAATGATATTACTTTCAATGGTAAGAAAGCGACCAATACTGCTACAGGCGTAAAAGAGGAAGATGTAAAAAATAAAAACCACTACAATCTCTTGTTGCCGATGCTGCATGCTAAATGGGAGCTTACGGATAATAGCTTATTGCGTGCTGCTTTGACACGTTCGTTTGCTCGTCCCGACTTTAATAGTTTAAATCCAGGGACGGTTGTCAATGAATTAAATAATACGATTACTGAAGGAAATACCTTCCTTAAGCCTACAGTTTCTAATAACGCTGATCTGATGTTTGAGCATTATTTTGATAACGTAGGTATCATTACCGCTGGTGCTTTTTATAAGAATTTGCGCAATATTATTTATGATAACCAATCGGTGGTAACCATCAACGATAAGCTTTATGTGAAATCTACACCTGAGAATTTAGACAAAGGCCGATTGTTAGGTTTCGAATTAGGAATTAGTAAGCGTTTTGTTGAGTTGCCTGGTTTCTTATCCCGTTTTGGTGTGGAGGTAAATTATTCTTTTGTAGACTCGAAGATGGATTTACCGAAGTATGATAAAGGAATGCAGGTAGGCGTGATTGCGACAACCTTACCAAAACAAGCAAAGAATATTTTTAATACCATTTTATTTTATGAAGATGGAAAATTGATGGCGCGTATTGCTGGAAACTACAAGGGAAATTACCTTAATGTAATCCGCAGTCAAGCGGGAGAAGGCCATTATCAGTGGTTTGACAAGAACTTTACGGTAGATTTCTCGGCTTCTTATGCCTTGAAGAGTAACCTACGTTTGTTTGTCGAGATGAATAACATTACAAATGAGCCTAACCGTTTTTACCACGGTATAAAAGATAGAGTAGAGAATGTCTCTTACGTTTCGTTTAGAGGGCAAGTTGGTATCAGTTTCAATTTAAAAAATTAAGCATTACATCTTATGAAAGGTATATATAAGCAAGGATTATTTTTGTGGTCCTGTATAAGCATGATGAGCACTGGAGTTGCTCAAACAAAAAATCCAGCATTGGAAAGTTTGAAAATCAATCAAATTCAGGTTTTGGGTACGCATAATAGCTATGCACGTCCGGTAGATCCTCGGCTTTTTCAAGCGATTAAGCCCATTTTGGATAATATGGAGAAGACCTATTTCGCGAAAATGCCTGCTGCGCAGAAAGAGAAATTTTTGGAGTACCATCCGAATGGGATGAGTCTAATCGAAGGATTGAAGTATGACCATCCTCCTTTATCCGAACAACTAGATTCAGGCCTTCGTAGTTTAGAACTTGATGTGTATAACGATCCGGATGGTGGACGATTTGCTGAACCAGCAGGCTATGTAGCACTCCGCAAAGCTGGTGTGCAGAACCTTGCCTACATGGATAAAACAGACCTTGAAAAGCCAGGGTTTAAGCTTTTGCACATGGCTGATCTCGACTTCCGTACGTATCATACCACCTTGGTTAGTGCGCTGAAAGAATTGAAAAGCTGGTCGCAACAGAATCCTGACCATGCACCAATTTTTATTATGATTGAGGCGAAGGATAATGGTATCCCTTTGTTTCCAAATGCAACTCAGGTGTTGCCGTTTGACCAAAAAGCATTTGAATTGCTTGATCAGGATATTTTACAAACCATGGGTAGAGACCGTTTGATTCTTCCTGACGATGTGCGTGGAGGCTACAAAACCTTACGTGATGCGGTTAAAGCGGGCCATTGGCCAACAGTTGCTCAAGCCCGCGGTAAGTTTGTGTTTTTACTGCTACCTTCTGCTGCTGGACTCGGCGAGGAGGGAGGTGCCTATGTGAAAGATGCACCTAATTTGGAAAAGAAAGTGATGTTCGTGCAGTCTTCGCCCGAATCAAGCTTTGGTGCTTTTCTATTGCTTGATAACGCTAAAATGCGCCAATCTGAAATTCAACGCTATGTAAAAGAGGGTTTCCTCGTACGTACACGTGCTGATATCGAGACTTACGAAGCTAAGGTGAATGATTACTCTCGAGCAGAAGCCGCCTTCAGCAGTGGAGCGCAAATCATATCTACCGACTTCTTTAAGGCGACAAATACGTATGGAACACCTTACCGTGTTCAGCTGCCTAAAGCGCGGGATATGCAAGCAAACCCTATTAATGCACACTAGTTATTAACAAAATGTTGATAACCTCGTTGGTAACCAACAATGCCGGGCTTATTACGCTCGGCATTGTTCATTTTTAGGGATAAGCTTTGCGGAATATGCGTGTATACGATTTTTGTTTAGCTAGTGGATTGCTTGTTTTGAACAGTTGTTGTACGGAGTGTTAGCTAACGCTTTGGTTTATAGTTGCTAATATCGCTATTTTTTCCTGTTTGATTCAATTCCCCGTTGCTCGGTCTAGTCAAAGGTGCTTAGTTATGCACAGTAGTTATTAACAAAGTGTTGATAACATCGTTGGTAAACTAGCCTGCTAGGCTCGTTAAAGCTGGATATTGCTCATGTGTAGGAATAGCTTTGTGGAATAGTGCTGAGCTCCTTTTTAATTTAAAGCTATTTCAACGCGTCCATACGTAACTTTTCATAGTTGCGGGCTGAAATTTCATTAACTATTTGATTTGTAGCAGAAAATGCTACTTGGGCTGTACGTTTAACGCTGCTTTTGCGAACGCGATAAAGGGAAGAATGTTCAGTTATACACAGTAGTTATTAACAAAGTGTTGATAACATCGTTGATAAACCTGCCTACAAGGTTCATTAAAGCTTGCTGTTGCTCATGTATAGCGATAGGCTTTGTGGAATAGTACTGAACTTTCTTTTAGTTCAGCTACTGCATAGCCTAATTCCGACTGTTGGATCTTGTTATTTATCTAAGCTATTGGTTTATAGATTTAAGGATGGTTCTTATTGCTTATTTAATGCTGTTTTGTAAGGAAGGTCTGGTTAAAAGTAGCTAGTTATGCACAGTAGTTATTAACAAAGTGTTGATAACATCGTTGGTAAACCAACCTAAAAGGCTCCTTATAGCTTGCTGTTGTTAATTTGTCGGAATAAGTACTGTGGAATAGTCCAGAACTTTTTTTAATTCAGCTACTGCACAGACTAATTTCGATTGTTGGATTTTGTAACTAATCTAAGTTGCTGATTCATAGTTGGAAGTATGGCTTACGTTTCTTGTTTAGCGCTATTTTGTAAGGGAGGTCTGGAGGAAAGTGGCTAGTTATACACAGTAGTTATTAACAAAGTGTTGATAACATCGTTGGTAAACCTGCCTAAAAGGCTCGTTGTAGCTTGTTATTGTTCATGAGTAGGACTAAGTACGGTGGAATACGTATGAAGTTTTATTTTATTCAGTAAGCGTATAGGTGGTTTTTAACAGTATTATCTTTTTGATGCGCTAACAGGTTGTTTCAGAGGTTTTACGGTCTGTAGCACGGGGTGTTGGGCTTCGCAGGATTAGCTAGGTATCGCTAAGAAGAGCCTGTTATGCACAATAGTTATTAACAAAGTGTTTATAACATCGTTGATAAACAACAATGCCGAGCTCGTTAAAGCTCGGCATTGTTTATTTTAAGGAAAATCCGTGTGGAATAAATCTGAATTTTATTTTAACCAACCTTTTTCTAACACTTCTTTAGCGTGGTAGGTTAATATAGAAGTCGCACCTGCACGACGGAAGCTCAATAGCGTCTCCATAATAGCGCGTTCTTCATTCAACCAACCATTTTGTGCAGCAGCTTTTAACATCGCGTATTCGCCTGATACGTTGTAAGCAGCAATAGGTAAGTCAAAATTATCGTGCAATAACTTGATGATATCTAAGTATGGCAATCCTGGTTTCACCATCAAGAAGTCAGCTCCTTCTTCCATATCCAACTGCGCTTCGATTAAAGCCTCACGTGAGTTTGCTGGGTTCATCTGGTATGATTTTTTATCACCAGCTTTTGGTGCTGAGTTTAAAGCATCACGGAAAGGACCATAGAAGGCTGAAGCATACTTCGCTGTGTACGACATTAAGGAAACATCGGTAAAGCCATTTTGATCTAAGGTTTGACGGATATAACCAATACGTCCATCCATCATATCTGAAGGAGCAATGATATCAGCACCAGCTTCAGCATGTGCTAAGGCCATTTTTCCTAAGATAGCTAAGGTTTCATCGTTCAGGATTTCTCCATTTTCAACGATACCATCATGCCCATCAGAGCTGTATGGATCCATTGCTACGTCGGTAACGACACAAGCTTCTGGGAAGTTTTTCTTTACCTCTTCAATCGCGCGTAGGTATAAACTTCCTTTCTGGTAGCTTACCGTTGCATATTTGTCTTTTAAGGCATCTTCAATATTTGGAAATAGGTCGAATGCCTTTAAACCTAGTTTTAAGCAGCTTTCTACTTCACGCAAAAGGTTGTCAACAGAATAACGAAAGATGCCTGGCATGGACGATACTTCAGTTTTTTGATTTTGACCATCTACGATGAATAAAGGAAAGATCAAATTGCTCGCAGCTAAATGGTTCTCTTGAACCATATCACGGATAACAGCTGATTTTCTATTTCTTCTAGGACGTTGTAACATGATATGAATATTATGATATGTAAAAAGGGGCATAAATAATGCCCCCTTGTGGTAATTTTTTTATGCTAAACCAAAAATAGCTTCTGACAAACCGATTTCGTCAGGCGTAAATGGAAGGGTATACGGAAGGCCCATTGCTTCAATTACTTTGGCAGTGGAATAACCAATACAGATTATCTTTTGTCCTGGATCAATCAAGTTTTCTTGAAAATAAGCCTCTACATTGCTCGGGCTAGTGAAAATTAAAACCTCTGCATTTGTTTTATCTACATTCTCCTCGAGTACGGTCTCATAGATTGGCATATCGATGACCTGTGTTTCTGGTGTTAATGCATTTTGGATAGACATTAACGAGTCTTTGGCACGCGGAATAAATACCGTTTGTCCATCTACAAGCTTCGCAAATTCTTTCGCTATATCTTCCGTTTTAATGCCTAAGTTGTCGCCAGAGAAATCAGCTACGCGATCATACTTGCGTAAAGCATCTTCAGAGCCACGGCCTAAAACGGCAATTTTAGTTTTCTTCAATATCAACGGCTCTAGTTTGAAGAAGTGATCAATAGCGTTTTTGCTATTGAAGAAAATCCAATCTGCGCGCTTAAGAATAAAAGAGTCTAAGTTGTTTATGGTAGGGTAGATGCGGATTAAAGAGCGCGCGTCTACTTGAATTTGGTGTTTCGCTAAATAGCGACCTAAATAGGAGTTCTCATCCAAATCGCGCGTGATAAACACGCTACTAGGTAATTTTCTATCTTTTTGGTATTTGGCGAAAATTGTTTCAGCCATACCTTCTGTTGTGTCCGATTGTAGGTAAAAACGATCTGGGAAATCTTCATTATCTTCTGCAATAGAAGTCCATGCTTCATATTTACCATCACTTGTTTTACGACAGTAGCAACCTAGCGGTGCATGGCAGCCTGCCTCAAACATATTTAAAACTTTACGCTCTACAGCGATTGTTTTAGCTACCTCTTCGTCGTTTATTTTCTGTAAAATAGCAAATAGCTCTGGGTCGCTTTCGCGAATTTGAACTGCCAACACTCCTTGTGCTGGTGCAGGTACGACTTCAATAGGTGGAATCTCTTCGATATGGAAAGCACTTAAGTCCATATCCAAACGTGCAATACCAGCCTTAGCCAATACGATAGCATCATATTGTTCGTCTACAAGCTTCTGAAGGCGTGTCTGAAGGTTTCCACGTAGGTCTGTAAATTCTAAATCAGGACGTAACGATAGTAATTGTGCCTTACGACGATTAGATGAAGTACCTACTGTCGCGTTGTGCTTTAAGGAAAGTCTTTTCTTAATATCTACACAGTCTTTATGCACGATAATCAATTCCGAAGGGTCTTCACGGTCTGATACAGCCGCGATGATAAGTCCCGGTGGATTGACTGTTGGCAAATCTTTATGTGAGTGTACAGCTAAGTCAATTTGACCATTTAATAGTTCTTCTTCAAGCTCTTTGGTAAAGAAACCTTTACCCTCTAGTTTATCCAAACGCAAGTGCTGGATAATATCACCTTGGGTTTTAATAATCTTTAATTCAGATGATACACCTATTTCGGCTAATCTGTCCTTAATGAAGTTAGCTTGCCATAGGGCTAATTGACTACCTCTGGTTCCAATTACAAGTTTTCTGTCCACTACTAATGATTTATATTGAAAATTCTCACAAATTTAACCAAATAGTCATACAATCCCGACGTTCATTGTCAGAATTAGGCTAAATTTTGTAGAAAAATGTGCTTATTAGTTATTATCGATGTGTGCGTTGTTAACCATGATTTCTTTGGCCATCACCATAGGAACTTTAATACATTTCTTTTCCATATAGTTCATGACTTTCTCAAGGACCTCGCGCGCTTGTGGGTCAAGTGCTTGCACATCTTGTGCGAATACCTCATTCAAAGCAAACGATTTAATCTCTTTAATCTTCTCCGGTACTTGGCGCATAGCAACTTCTACACGACGCTGTTTCAAGAGAGGAAGGAATTCCTGAATATTTTGCTGAATGATAACACCGGCACTATCCAACTCATTATAACGTTCTTGTTTATTTTTTTCAGCGATAGCTTGTAAGCTGCTTACTTCGATATAATGTACAGGGAACTGTTGGATTACTTCTGGAGCTACATCGTTTGGAATTGCTAAGTCAACAATTATTTTACGATCAGTCTCTCCATTAAGAAGCATACGGTATAGATTGGCATCGATAATAGCCTCAGGAGATCCTGTGCATACAATCATGATGTCAAATCCTTTTTTATATTTTCCAAGTTCCGACAGTGGGTAAGCTTCCGCATTCAATTCTTTAGCCATTTTTTGTGCATTGGCTATCGTACGGTTGAAAACTACAAAGTTGGAATGTTGGTGTTTCTTTAAGTATTGAACTAAGTTTTGGTTTGTTTCACCAGCACCAATTACCATAATGCGTGCGTTATGTGGTAGTTTGGTTTCTTTAAGTTTGCGGTAAGCAAGGGAAACAACAGAAATAGGGTTGCGTGAAATGTCGGTATGTGTATAAACTTCTTTCGCCGTTTTTACTAAACGATCCATAATCATACGCATATAATCGCCCGTGAAGTTTGCTTCTCTACAACGCTCGTATGCTCTGCGTACTTGCGCTAAGATTTCTTTTTCACCAACAACTAAACTCTCTAGCGAACAAGACATGCGAAGTAGGTGGTTTAAGGCCGCCAAACCTTCGTAACGTGTTACTTGTCCTAAATAACATTGTAAACGTTCTGCCGGCACACAGAAATTCATTTTATGCATGAACTCCGCAATGAAATTATCCGACAATTCGTGAGCTCCATAGAACACAAATTCCACACGATTGCAGGTAGCGATATAAAAAATCTCAGGTATATCTAAGGTGTTTTTCAATGAAACTAAACGCTCCTCTAACTCCTCATTACAGATAACCAAATTTCCCAGGTCTTTTAATTCGACATGCTTGTGGGTAAATGCTATAACTTTTAAATTCTTCAAAGTCTTATTTTGCTCAATAATATTATCTGCAAATGTATAGCAAAAGCCTTGCTCTAATGTCAGAAATCTGTCAACAGAGCGAATTTAGAACGATTATAAATAGTGTTTTATTTTTATATTGTATTGATTTTTAATTAATTATGAATTAATGTTCGTAAAAAGGTGATGACAATCATTTCTCTGTATTGTACGAAAAATGAAAGATTACTAATTTATCGACTATTATTGGGTAAATAGGAGCTCAGCGTTGCTCCTGCTGTAGCGTCTATTTTTTTGTTTTTAACCTTTAAAATTTACTTTTTTAGCTGGCTGGGGAGTATTCCAAATTTCTTTTTAAAGGCTGTTGTAAAGTGACGCTGATTTTTATAACCGATGGTTTCTGAAACTTCTTGCACGTTGGCTTGATGTGAAAGAAGGAGGTCTTTTGCCTGTTCCATTTTAGCATCATTCCAGAAGCCAAAAACAGTTTTACCAAAAATTTCTTTAAATCCCTTTTTTAGCGTGAATTGATTGGTGCCGACGAGCTGCGCTAAGCCCATTAGGCTGTTGCTGCTATCTAGATGAGCCAACATATAGGTGCGGGCAGCATATATCTTATCTATATCAGCCTTCTTCAGCGTGTAATTGGGTGATGCCACTGTTTCCAGTTGCTCAAATTGTAGTAATAATAGTTCAAGAACCTTTACTTCCAGAAACATCTTCTTGAAATGTCCTTTTCTGTCGCAATTAATAATCTCATTTAGTATTTGATGCATCTGGTGGCTGATATGCCTATGATTGGTCGATAGGATAGTCGATTGACCTTGATCTAAGGCTTGACGAAACTGCTGAAACAAGGTGCTATCTTCCGGAAGAAATCTTTTAAAAAAACGTGGAGACATGTTTATCTCGAAAATTTGAAACTCCTTACTGTTCCATTGAACCTGACCGGCTATTTCTTTTGAATAGATTATATTGTGTTGATTGGTATCAAAGGTAACTTCCTGGTGAAAGTCGGAGCAGGAGACACTATTTGAACCTTTTAATGCAAAATGCATCTCTATACTTTCTAGGTCGCTTTCAAAACCTAGTTTTAAGGTTTTGTTTAAGACGGCATTGCCATAACCAATATGTACGCCTTCAAAGCAAATTTCTTGATAGAAACCTTTTGCCACGTAACTGGGTAATATCGTCTTATGCTCAATAATGTCGGTTTCGTATGCTGAAAAGGGCTTTGGGTAGGTCTTTTCAACGAGTAAGTTGTGATGATTGCTATCGTACAAGCGTAATGCCATATTCTTTAATTATTATTCCGTTTCGCGGACATTTTATTCCTTTTGACGTCTTTTAAATTCGTCTTAAAGTCCTATGTTTGTGCAAATCTACAAATTATTTAGAATGATTCTTAATTGCTATCTTGTGCTTAGGTATAAGATTTAAGTTAGGCAGTCATAAAATTTAATGTAATATGAGTAACAAGACGATGAAAACCATTCAAGCTGCTTTGCGTGTTTCGCGTAAGGTATATTTAACAGATCATTATTTAAGGGTGTATTTGACAGGAGACGATGTTTATAAATTTGAGAATACAACGATTGGCGTTAATAACAAGATTTTAATTCCACCGCTAGGTGCTACAGAAGTTCATTTTCCAGAGTTTGATTACGAAACGATGCAATGGAAACCTCAACCTGAAGAAATTCGTTCCATTGTTAGAACGTATACGCATCGCGGGATTGATTTAGCAAGCAATGAAATCTGGATTGATTTTGTGGCCCATGGTGATGAAGGACCTGCTTCCGCTTGGGCAATTCGTGCGCAAGTAGGCGATCCGTTGGGGGTATTGATGAAAGATGGTAAGCTAGAATTGTATGCTCAGGCTGATCACTACCTTTTAGTAGGCGATGCTACCGCCATTCCTGTATTGGGCGCTATCCTCGAAGATTTACCAGCAACCGCCCGTGGTACCTGTATCATTGAGGTATCAGGTGTTGTCGATGAACAACATCTACGAACGAAAGCTGCTATAGATTTTATTTGGCTGTACAATCTACATCCACAAGATGGAAGTACCCTCGCTGAACATGTTCGGCGGTTGACGCTACCTGCCGAAAATCGATTCGCTTATGTTGCTGCCGAATTTAATTCCGTAAAGGATATCCGTGCTTACTTACGTAAAGATAAAGGTTGGGCGCGCGAGGAATTATATGCCTACTCGTATTGGAAATCCGGGGTTGCCGAAGATAAATCGGTGGCAGACCGTCATGCGGAAAGTGATAAAAGTTAAAGCTTATTTTTTAAATTCCCCATATTCTATTTCTCCAAATTGAAATCATTTTTTTAATAGAAATGTATGTGTTTTTCAGCATACGTTTCTATTTATATGCTTCTCTTTTTCTTCCATTAGCTGTCGCTATTTTCAATAACGTGAATCGTTCTCTCTAGACTTGTGATAGTCCGCAAAGTCACGTTATATTTTTGTCCCTAAAATTTCTCCTTTAGTAAGTGTTATTTCTTTTTATTGCATTGTCTTTCGTTTTTATGTTTTAATCGAAACGAAATGTGTGCAAATCGAAATCTTAAAGAATTGGCAATAGTTTATTAACATACGGGTAATATAGCGAGGCTATGTTTGTGCCATTATTAATTTAGTTATGAAACTTATGCCGGGCTTATTAACATTATTACGAATAATACCATTGTTTTTTAAAAATATTTATTTTTTTAATACACTGATTATTAGTGTTTATGCTGATATGAAAAGAAATGAAACTACATTTTCTTTCGTATTGCATAGGTTATTGTTCCATTATAAACGACCTAACCTTTCTCTTGGTCATTTATAACGAGCCCACGCTTCTTTCTATTGATTTAGAAATCAATAGGTAGCTAACCAAACAATCCATCGAATTAACAGAACCTTTTATTATAAAATTAACAATGACTAAATTTCATTTAGGTTTGTCCAAATTGGGTCTTATTCTGGCCGTAGGTTGTACACTTCCGGTGTATGGCTCCGCCAATTTTAAGCCAAAATTAGACTACCGCAATGTCGATCAGGAGCTTATCACGGTACGTGTTAAGGTGATGGATCACCAGACAGGAGAACCTATTCAGGGTGTAAGTGTTTTGGCCAACAACCGTGTAATTGGTGTTACCGATGCTTCTGGGCATATCTCAAAAGAGTTAACCAAAGGAATCGTATTGACAATTAATGCAGTGGGTTATGAGCGTGTAACACTGAAAGTAACGAAGGAGCACGAAATTGTTGCTTTACGCAGTGTTAATGCTGAAATCGAAGAAGTCGTTGTGACCGCACTAGGTATTAAGCGCGAAGAGCGTTCCTTGGGTTATTCGACAACAACCGTAAAAGGTGAAGACTTGACGGATGCTTTGTCAAACAACTGGATGGATGCCTTATCTGGTAAAGTGGCTGGTTTAAACCTTATGCGTTCAAATGCGGGACCGGTGGGAGGTACCAAAATTATTCTACGTGGTGAGAACAATTTAACGGGAGAAAATCAGGCGTTAATTGTAGTTGATGGAATTGTAATCAACGATGGGTCAGGGCGTCGCTCGTCGAACGGCTCTGATGCGGTATATGGTACGGGTTCAGACAATATGCCTGCCGATTACGGATCGGGTATGGATGACATTAATCCGGAAGATATCGAGAGTGTAACCGTACTAAAAGGCCCTGGAGCTGCGGCATTATATGGGGCGCGTGGTGCCAATGGTGCTATTTTGATTACGACAAAGTCGGGTGCTAAGAAAGATAAGGGATTGGGTATTACCCTAAATTCGAACACGGCTTTTCAAACTTTAAATACGTCCCCTGATTTACAGTATGAGTATGGTCAGGGAACAGGTGGTGCTGCACATTACTCCTTTGGTACATCCGTAGATGGGCCCGGAACAAGCGGCACGAGTTCAGCGTATGGACCGCGCTTCGATGGACAGAAATTTTTCCAATATAACCCAGAAACACAATCTGTGGGTAGCGAGCGCACTCCATGGCGTGCCTATGATAATATCAATGATTTCTGGGACGTGTCGAAAACGTACACCAACACGGTGACTATCGATGGTGGTACGGAGCGTACAACGGCACGTTTTTCAGCAACCAATGTGCAAAACACATGGATACTACCAAATACAGGCTACAAACGTAATACGTTTGCATTATCTGTAAATTCTAAAGTGAGCGATAAATTATCAATATCTTCAAAAATAAATTATAATAATCGTTGGTCAGACAATCTGCCAGGTGCTGGATATGGTAACCAATCGGTTATGTATTGGTATATTTTCTGGCAACCTAATGCTGATTTCAATTGGTTAAGAGATTATTGGAAATTAGGGAAAGAGGAGTTGTTAATTCAGTATCCTTTCAGCAGCTATCCAGAAAATCCATATGCCGTGAGTTATCAGTTTATAAATGCCAATGATCGGAATACGTTCACAGGTAATGCACAGGCAGCTTATCAATTTAATAAGAAGTTTAGCGTACAATTACGTGCTTCTTTGGATTTTTCTACTGAAAACCGCTTTCAGAATAGACCTTATGATGCGGGATCTAAATTGAATGAAGGCTCGCACCGTACACAAGAGATTTTTTCGAAAGAATCGTCTGCCGATTTCTTGCTGAAGTATGCGGAGAAGATTAATAAAACATGGGACCTATCCGGAACCTTGGGGGGAAGTACGCTGCGCAACGAATATCGCATGGAGAGTCTTTTCTCTGATGGTTTAACGTTTCCTGGTGTCTACAACCACAACAATAATAAGTACGGTACTAAGTTTGAAAAGCGCATAGAGAACATGGAGACCAATAGTTTCTATGGTTTGTTTACTTCAGGCTACAAGGATTTCCTTTACTTAGATGTGACTGGGCGCGTGGATTGGGCGAGTACTTTAGCCGCTCCAGGATTTCCAGATAAATCCAAAAGCTTCATATATTATTCAGCAAACAGTAGTTTTATTGCTTCTGAGGTGATTGATTTCCCAGAGTTCATAAACTTCGCTAAGGTTCGTGCTTCTTTTGCTAATGTAGGGTCGGGGGCACAGAGGCCTTATCAGACACAATTTTCTTTTGTTAACCCTAATAGTTTATTGCCTGGAGGCTTGGCAAATCCCTCTACCTTGGTTAACCCTTATATTGAACCGCTACGTACGCAATCTATTGAAGGAGGTTTAGATGTTCGTATGTTTAAAAATCGCGTAAATGTAGATCTAGCGGTATATAAAGGGAATACCTACAATCAGCACCTTTATCGTGTAATCGATGCTTCATCAGGCTATAGGAATTATTTCATGAATGTTGGTGAAGTAACAAACTCAGGCTTGGAGTTGGCGGTAAATACCAAGAATATCGTTAAAAAAGGAGGATTCAACTGGTCAACCAGTATTACCTATACAACGAATAAAAATAAAATTACCGAGTTAGCAGATAGCTCCATCGTACTACAACAACGTCCTGTTGGAAATGGACAGTTGGTGGGTGTTGTCGGCGGTAGTATGGGCGACTTATATGGTGTCGGCTACCAACGTGCTCCAGATGGGCAGGTGATTTATGATCCGAATACAGGCTATGCTTTATTGACGCCTGATGTTAAGCTTTTGGGAAATACCATTCCTGTCGGAAAGGCTAGTATTGGAAACATGTTTACCTACAAGAACTTCCGTTTGAACCTGTTATTTGATGCACAATGGGGAGCTGTAGCACACTCCTTGACGCACTACAAATTGGCCGAACAAGGGAAAACAAAAAATACACTTCCCGGTCGCTATAGCGGTATGATTGGAAATGGTGTATTGGCCAATGAAGATGGTACCTTCCGTAAGAATGATGTCATCGCTAAGAATATTGATGAGTATTACCGATCGCATTATGGTTATGATAATGCAGAGGGTAACATTTTCAAAACTGATTTCATCAAATTTAGAGAGGCACGTTTAGATTATACCTTAAATAAAGCTTTGGTGAGTAAGCTTAAATTACAAAAAGCAACAGTGGGTGTTTATGGGCGTGATCTATTTATTTGGTCTAAATGGCCAGCTTTTGATCCAGAATTTGGAACAATTAGCGGTTCCGATATTGTAAAGGGTTTCGAAGTAGCACAGTTTCCTTCAACACGGACTTTTGGATTTAACCTAGTAGTTGGCTTTTAATTCTAGAAACAATGAAAATAAAATATTTAATATACATACTCGTGGCAGGCGTATTTATGCTTCAATCCTGTGATAAGAATTTTGAAGAGCTTAATACGGATCCTACGAAAACGACAGAGGCTTACCCTAAGCAGTTTTTGGCGAATGCCTTAATCAATACGGTGAATTATAATATGACCCGTAACCGTACTTTTAACAATGAGTTGATGCAAGTGACGGTTTCCATTGGTGATGGTGAAGGAAAGGTTTTTCGTTATGATTTCCGTAGAAATATGTCGGATTATAGCTGGAACGGACATTATTCGCAGCTTTCGAATTATAAAGATATGGGAAAGAAAGCGCTAGAAGAGATTAACTTCAGTCGTTCCTACCAAGCGATCTCGTTGATTATGCAGGCTTATTCCTATGCTTTATTGACGGATACTTATGGTGATGTTCCTTTTAGCCAATCTAACTTAGGCAGAGACTCTCTGATTTTAGAACCTAGATTTGACCGTCAGCAAGATATTTACAAAGGTATTTTTGTGATGTTGGATTCTGCGAATAGCTTGTTGCGTACGGGAGCTACGGCTATTGATGGGCCTAGTGACCCTTTGTTTAATGGAGATTTGGGTAAGTGGCGTAAGCTTGGTAACTCGTTATTCTTGCGTCAGTTATTACGTGTTTCTCATAAAGCAGAGTTGAAAGACTATGTTGTTCCTAAGATTCAGGAGATTTTAGAAACCAATACGGCAACCTATCCAATTATGAGTAGCAATGCTGATAATGCCATTTTGCAATGGACGGGTTTAGGTGCTTTCGTTTCTCCTTATGCAGGCGTTCGTGTTCAAGATTTTAGAGCTACCGCTATTTGTAGCTTCTTTATTGACTATTTGCGTGATACCAATGACCCGCGTTTAAACATTCCTACCTATGGAAAGAATGGTACCACACGTTGGGGGATTGCTCCAGTTAGTGGCGATTTTGTTGGCGTACCTAGTGGATATGCGGCGGGTTCAGAGGATTTTTCACGTATGTCTTATTTCTTCTCTAGTGATCAGAATAGTGGGAGTGGCAATACTTTGCAAACGGAGCCTTTGACAGGTATTATTATGAATTTTTCTGAGGTGCAGTTTATTAAAGCTGAAGCCGCTTTACGTGGTTGGATATCGAATGGTACTGCCGAAAATTTCTTTTACAGTGCTGTTGAGAATGATATTAAGCTATGGGTACCAACTTGGACAAGCAATGCAAAAGATCATTTAGCAGAGTCTGACATCTTTTGGAATGAAAAAGCTTCGTTTAACAATAAGCTGGCATTGCTTCATAAGCTCAAATATTTTGCGCTGTTCCTCGTAGATATGCAGCAATGGTATGAGTATCGCCGTACAGGATATCCTGTATTATCTAAAGGTGCTGGTCTAAAAAATAATGGTGAAATGCCTGCGCGTTTGCAATACCCATTGTATGTGCAATCGTCTAACCCGACCAATTATAAGCTAGCTGTCCAAGAACAAGGAGCGGATGAAATTAACACGAAAGTTTGGTGGCAAAAACCATAAGAAAACTAGAACATGAAAAAGTATTTTAAGAGATTTTTACTATTTACAGCATCCATCGGAGCAGCTTGGAGTTGTTCGGAAGGAAACTATCCAGGAGGGGAGATTAGTCCTTATGTTGGTTTGTTTGATGTGCGTAATATTTATAAAAGTGAAGCCGTACAGTTAAATTCCCAAAATTTGGACGGATCGAGTAAGATTGCTGTTATGGTGACTTCAGCCCATAACGGAGGAAATTTACCAGAAGATTTGGTATTTGTACAAGATGTACGACGTTTGGGATTGTTGAGAGGCTTAGCATTGAACCTCGGTGCTGAAGCAAAAAATTACGTGGCAGGTGACTCTATTGTTGTTGATATTAATGGAGCTACTTTAAATCGGGTAAATGGTATTTTGCAGCTTAGCAACATCAATGGACAGCAGGTTACGAAGGTTGCTTCTGGTAAGCCAGTTTTGGTTCAACGTGTCAATGTTTCCCAGCTACTAGCTAATCCCAATGATTATGAGAGTACCTTATCCATCATTGTAAAAGGTAGTTTCAATCCGATTCCGGATCCGAATGCTACTTTACGTGGTGATTGGATGTTGAACGATGGGTTTGGCAATATACTGTTGTCGACAGATGCTAAAGCTACTTTTGCCAATAATAAGCTTTATCGTATGGGGAATTATATGGGCTTAGTGTTGAATAAAGTCGTTGCGGGCGATTCTCTAATGCCTTATTTGAAGCCGCGTGTCAATGACGATATTATAGCTTTAAATTCGGTGTATAGCATTCCTAAAGTTATTATCACAGGTTGGTCTAATGACCCTGCGGGCACCGATGCGAACTATGAATATATGCAGTTTATGGCAACAGAGGATATCGATTTTGCTAAAACACCCTATGCTGTAATTGTGTGTAATAATGCTGGTGCATCCACACCGACAGGTGTTCCTGCTAGAGGATGGATAACAGGAGGGATGCGTACCTATAAAATTAATCTGACTAGCGGAACGACAAAAAAAGGTGAACTCTTTTATGTTGGTGGTACAGGACAAATGATTAACGGACCAAGCTCGACAAGTATCGCTGAAGTAAATTGGATAAATGCTTATGCATATAATACGAAAGATGGCTATGACGGCGTCGGTACAAAAACGACAAATCTACTCGCTAACAGCGGTAATGCTTACGGTGTGGCTATTTTCCTTGGTAAGGACATTACAGCAAACTCAATTCCTGAAGATGTGATGTTTGTCGCCACGGGCGGTACTTTGGTGAGCGCAACAGCAGGGTATCGCATTGCAAACACGGATTTCTATGATGTGATTAACCCAATTAGTTTGGCATCACAACCGTTTTACAGTAGTGGTACGAATAAAATGGCATTGACGTACAACACACCTTCGGATGCAGGTTACTTCAATATGATGGGGGGTGAGTTTAATATGACTTTAGGACGTTGGACAAAAGCGCGTGCGAAATATGCTCCCTTACTAACCAAAGATTCTAAACTTTCTGAAATTGAAAATCCTGAATACAGTACAAAATTGGTTTACTAACTGGTTTTATTAATTTCTAGAATCCGCTTTTACGTTCGCTTCGGAGGACGGCAAAGGCGGATTTTTTTTTGTAATAATATTGTTGCTTAGCATTGTTTTTGTTTCTAAAAAGAACAACATTTGCATATAAATAATTGATGTATGTATATTCTTCGAAAACCCTTGGCTTTGAGTGGGATGGCTATAGTAGCCTTGTCCACTATCCTTACGCCTTTCCTGCGTGTGCCTATTAAAGGAAACTGGAACCTTTATGAGGTCGATGCTAGTTTGTTTATGGTTACCTATGGACTTTTGGGTTTGTGTGTTTTGGCTTTTTTCCTACGTAAAGTATCCTTCTTTAGATTGGCTAGCCGTATTTTCTTTGGTTGGTGTATTATCGGATTTCTAGGTGTTTATTTTAAGATAAACAATTTCTTCGGGATGAAATTTTTCGATGGCCTATTGAGTAAAACATTACATCTTAAATGGGGATGGTTTGTTTTCTTCTTAGGCGCTTTGTTGATGCTCTTCAGCGTGCGTAAAGTGAAGCCTTTACCAACGGTTTAATAAAAAAATAGGTAGCCAAAGGCTACCTATTTTTTATGGGGTCTATGCGAGATAAAATGATCCTTCAATTTATCAAGACCAATATTTTCTTCGGGTTTATCCAACTCGAATCGCCATACCTTGGCATTGATGATTTCATCTTCCTCTTTAGAGTTAATAAGCGCTAAAGGTTTAACCCGGAATTCCTTATTTATAGGTAATAACGGCGTACGCTGGCTATTGCTGTGTCGCAAAATCTGAATCTGAAAGGTAGGCCATTTGCCGACATTACTGAAGTTTGCCGAGTAAAATTGTAGAAAGTCTTTTTTCATTATTTTCTCCGCAAATACCCCTGTGCTTTTTGTGCCCGACACTTCAGCGATGCTAACTAAAAGGTCGTATGAGCTATGGTTAACGATAAAGAATTTTGCTAATCCATCTTTCTGCTCACCTTCTAACGCTAAGTAAATGCCAAGTTCTGCAAAAGGTTGGTTGCTTGTAGCCACACTTGGATTTACAAAGTCTACATCATCGTCAGCACGTTTCATGTTGCCATGTACTAAGGTAATTTTGCTGCGCTGAACAGGAATTTCAAAGCCCGTTTCATCGGTGACGCCTATGATATCTTCCGCTTGGAAAGAGGTGATATGTCCTTCGATAGGTTCGTCTACAAAACGAACCAAATCTCCTATTTTATAATTCATATGCTGTTTTTATATTTTATCGATAATGGCCAATAGTTGGTCAATATCCTGTTTGTCATTGTAAAGGTGTAAACCGATGCGTATGCCTGTTCCACGTGGGAAGCAGCGTACCTGTTGCGCCATTAAGGTTCCGAAATGATTCGGATCTATTTGTACGTTAATAAGAGACGACTGTGTTGCGCGTTGTGCGGCAATCGGTAAAAGTAAATTATGCTCTTGAAACTTCTCATAGGCATAGCTTGTTGTCTCTTGCAGTTGTTGTTGTACCCTGCTTAACCCCAGTTCAGTAAGGAAGTGTAGCGATTGTTGGAGCGTTCCATGGCTCAGCGTATCTTGATGCCCTGGCTCAAAGTAGGTGTGTAGGATTGTTTTGCTACTCCACATCGCCTCCTTTGGTCGCTGCTTTTGCTGCGCTTCTTGATAAATAAGAGCTTGCATTTTTTCATTAAGAATGGTGTAGCCGTTGCCAAAGCCCGCCATTAACCATTTATAACCGCTACCACCAATGGCATCAAATCCTGATGCTGGAAAAGAGAAAGGCTCCGTTCCAAAATATTGGGTGCCATCGCCAATAATCAGTAAATCTGGGAATGCCTCCTTTAGCTTCTTGATGAAGCTGAGGTCAATCTTTACACCGCTTATATATTGAATAATACTGATTGCTAGGACATCTGGTTTCTGTTGTTCCACATGCTGCCAAATATCTACTTCAAGCGTTATGCTCAGTTCGACAGTGTCATAAGCAAACCCACGGCTGATGATTGGATAGTTTAAAGAAGGGTAATCGCCAGCAATCAAAAGGAACTTTAAATGCTTAGGCAATCCATCGAGAAGCACATTAAAACCAAAAGAGAAGTTCGGCGTGCAGTACACGTGCTTTTCTGTCGTGTTAAAGAAAGTAGCCAAGCTCTCGCGTACGCCTTGTATAAAAGGAGTCTGCTCTTCGCGCAGTGTGACACGCGGATCAAAGAACGTTTGGTCGCGTTCGACACGCCACTCGCGTATTTTTTTTGGTATTAGGCCGTTGCCCGGCGTATTCATATAAATCATTCCCTCGGGAATGATAAAGTGTTCTTTAAATCCCATGTGCCGTATATTCTTGCTGTTGGAGAATTTGATAATAAGCTTCGCCGTCTATAAATTCAGCACCCAAAGATGCTAAATGCTCCGTATGTACCTGACAGTCGATCAGCTCAATACTTTCTTTTTGGCAAAGGTAGATGAAAGCTAGTTTCGAAGCATTACTTTTTTTAGCAAACATACTTTCTCCGCAGAAAACATTTCCAATTTTTATACCGTATAAACCGCCCACCAAATCGCCATGCTCATCGTATGTTTCTATGCTATGAGCAACCCCGAGTTTATGGAGCGTACTATACGCCTTTTGCATATCGTTGGTGATCCAGGTTCCATCTTGGTCTTTACGTAAGCTATCTGCACAATATTTGATGACCTGCTCGAAGTTCTGATTTTCGCGAACGGTAAATTTGCTGTTGCGTATAAATTGACGCATACTCTTGCTAATTTTCAGTTTCTTAGGGTCTAGTACAAAGCGTTGATGCGGTGCATACCAAAGTATAGGTGTATCATTCGAAAACCAAGGAAAGATGCCGTGTTGATAGGCCAAGAGTAGTCTGTCGGTAGAGAGGTCTCCACCGATGGCCAGCAATCCATCGTCATCAGCTAACGAAGGGTGCGGGAAAACCAGTTGTTCATCAATTGAATAAGCCATAGACGCAAAAGTAAAGGTAAAAAAAAACCAGATGTTTAATCTGGTTGTCTAGTTTCTTTACTTATCTCTTCGAATATTTTATCCATGTGTTCCACATATTCGTTCGTATCATCGAGGAAGAATTCCAATTGAGGAACAATCCGCGCTTGATGTTTGATACGTTCACCTAGTTTGTATCGAATTTCTGTTGTTTTCTTACGCACCTGCTCTAAGTCTTCTTTAGCAGTTTTAGTGTTTAAGAAACTTAGGTAAACGCGAGCGATAGCCAAATCGGGAGTTACTCTAACCTTGGTTACGGTTAAGAAAGCTCCTGGTGCCCAGTTGCTCCCGTCACGTTGAAAAAGTTCGGCTAGATCTTGCTGGATTACTCCCGCAAAGCGTTGTTGTCTCTTGCTTTCTGTTCCCATAGTTGTAATATTATGATGTGATTACCTATAATCACCTATGTAACAAAGATAGCAATTAATCGTAATTATCGATTAATGTAGCTTTAAATTTGCGTTAACAACACGAAGAATGAGGTATAACAAAAAAGCGTATCACAGGTCAGGATACGCTTTTCAGAACAAAATTAGTTTATAAATGGTTAGTTGTATTTTTTTAAGTTTTAAGACCTCCGTCTATCAAAATTAGTTTTTTACTTGGTAAATAAAGTTGTGAGTATTAACTCACTGTGCTTCATTTTTGTATTTTCCATTTCCCCTTTACATTACAAACATAGGTATATAAAGTATTTGTGCAAAGAGTTATTTTAAAAAAAAGTGAGTGGTTACTTTTTATCTTTGTTTTCTGCGCAGAAACGAAGATAGTTTAAGAATTATCTTGTAACTACATGTTTAAACATGGTTTTTATTTTCAGTATTTATCGCAATTCAGGATGTTTAGTTTTTGAAAATCTTTCCGTGATATTAGGCTGATTATTGTTTAAGATTCAATATTTTTGCGATAACAAAACCATAAGCATGAAAATTTGGCAGAAAAATATTGATGTAGACTCTTTTGTAGAGTCCTTTACGGTGGGCAATGATCGAGCGATGGATCTTCATTTGGCGGAAGCCGATGTTTTAGGCTCCTTAGCACATACCCGTATGCTGAATAGCATCAACCTGATGACCGACACTGATTTGGCGGTTGTACAAAAAGAACTTAAGGCTATCTATAAAGAGGTGCTTGCCGGTGATTTTGTGATTGAAGATTCTGTAGAGGATGTACATTCGCAGGTAGAGATGCTTTTAACGGAACGTATAGGGGAGGCTGGTAAGAAAATCCATTCTGGACGTTCCCGTAATGATCAAGTGCTGGTGGATTTGAAATTGTACTTCCGCTCGGAGATTCAACATTTAGTAGGACAGACGGAAAAGCTATTCAACCAGTTGTTGAAACTGAGTGAGGAGCACAAGGCAGTTCTATTGCCTGGATATACACATTTGCAAATCGCTATGCCATCTTCTTTCGGGTTGTGGTTTGGTGCTTATGCAGAGAGTTTAGTAGACGATTTAGAGCTGTTGAAGGCTTCATGGAAAATATGTAACAAAAATCCGTTGGGTTCTGCTGCTGGTTATGGTTCTTCGTTTCCGCTTAACCGTACGATGACGACGGAGCTTTTAGGCTTTGAAGACTTAAATTATAACGTCGTTTACGCACAAATGGGGCGTGGTAAAACGGAGCGTATCCTCGCACAGGGGATGAGCGCTATCGCGGCTACTTTGGCTAAATTCGCCATGGATGTTTGTTTGTTTATCAATCAAAACTTCGGTTTTATATCGTTCCCTGCACATTTGACAACAGGGTCGAGTATTATGCCGCACAAGAAAAATCCCGATGTTTTTGAGCTTATTCGTTCGCGTTGCAATAAGATTCAAGCATTGCCAAATGAGATCGCCTTGATGACGACCAATTTACCATCAGGTTATCACCGCGATTTACAATTATTAAAAGAAAATCTTTTCCCAGCTTTCCGTTCGTTGAGCGACTGCTTGGAGATTGCTACTTTCATGCTGGAAAATATCAGTATTAAAGATCAGATTTTAGATGATCCTAAATACGACTATTTGTTTAGCGTTGAAGTCGTAAATAATGAAGTATTAAAAGGAGTACCGTTCCGTGAGGCTTATCGCCAGATTGGATTGGATATCGATAATGGAACATTTAAGCCGGCAAAAGAGGTCGCACATACCCATGAGGGGAGTATCGGCAACTTATGCAACGACCAGATTCAGCGTATGTTTGATGAGGTTAAAGCAGGCTTCGGCTTTGATAAAGTCGAAAAAGCATTAGCCGAGTTAGTACGTTAATCGCTAACGTATTGTGGTTTTAAAAAAGTGGTTTAATTTCTTAAACCACTTTTTTTATGCAGAATTTATAGCGTGTTTCCGACAGGTAGGTTTCACCAACATCCAAAACGGTAGATGGAAAATTTTCCTGATTCGGGCTGTCTGGATAATGTTGTGTCTCGAAACAAAAACCTGTGCGAGCACCATAGGTCGTTCCTGATTTACCGGTGTCCTTACCGGATAGGAAGTTACCCGTATAGAATTGTATGCCTGGTTCGGTCGTATATACTTCGAGTTGAATACCTGATATCTTCGAAAAAGCTGTGGCCGCAACCTGTGAAGGGTTTTGTGTGTTGATATAGGTATGGTCAAAACCATTGCCGCGCGTAAGCTGTTCATCGTCGGCCAGTATTCCTTCAGAGATGGGTTTCGCTTCGCGGAAGTCGAACGGACTTTCTTCTACCGACGATTCGAAACCGAATGGGATGGCATGCTCGTCGATGGGCAGGTAGTCGGTGGACGGTATATGTACAAAATGATGTAAAATATCGCTATGCCCTTCACCGTTGAGGTTGAAGTAGGCATGGTTGGTCAAGTTGACGAGTGTTTTCTTTGTCGTTTCCGCTTTGTAGCGAATGGTGATTTCATTGTCGTCGTTAAGCTCGTACGATACATTGACTGTTAGCGCACCAGGGAATCCTTCTTCCCCGTCGGGGGAAACATAATAAAAGTCTACTCTATTTTTGAAGGATACCTGTCTATCCCACACTTGATTATGAAACCCATTGGGGCCGCCGTGTAGGTTGTTGTTGCCGTTGTTTTTTGCCAAAGTATAGGTTTTTCCATCTAAGGTAAACTGTCCATTAGCAATACGGTTTGCGTAGCGGCCAATTGTTGCGCCGTGATACTGCTCGTCAGCCTTGATGTAGTCCGCCAAGGAGTTGAATCCTAGCACCACGTCGGTAAGGTTTCCGTTGGTGTCGGGCACTAAAATACTGACAATACGCGCACCATAATCTGTTAAGGCCACTTGCATGCCTCTTCTGTTTTGCAGAATCAATAAATGCGTGTTTTTGCCTGCTATTTGCTGGTTGAAGTCGCTTACGTCGGGTAGTTTATAATGTGCCATAATATGAGAGGTCTGTCTTATAAAAATACAAAAAAATAGGGACATTTAGAAAAATCATAGCTAAGAGTAGCTAATCTTTTCCCTGCCTCTGTTTAAGAAATCTTATATTTGCTACAAGCATAAATTTTGTTAGATGAATTGGAAACAGCTGCTATCCGCAAAACGTTGGGGGTATGAACATCGTGAAGTTAAAGATCCATTGGACGCTCGTTCGGAGTTCCAACGGGATTATGACCGTTTAATTTTTTCATCCCCTTTTCGGCGTTTGCAGAATAAGACGCAGGTATTTCCTTTACCTGGAGCTGTGTTTGTGCATAACAGATTGACACATAGCTTGGAGGTTGCCAGTGTAGGCCGTTCGTTGGGTCGTTTGTTTTATAAAGTTATGAAACAAAGAGACCCTGCTGTAGACGAGAAATACCCTTTCTTGCAAGAGGTAGGAAATATTATTTCTGCCGCTTGTTTGTCACACGATTTAGGTAATCCGGCCTTTGGACATTCCGGCGAAGCCGCAATTTCTTCCTACTTCACCGAAGGGGAAGGGCAGAAGTACCGCGATCAGGTGAGTAAAGAGCAATGGGAAGACTTAACACACTTCGAAGGAAATGCTAATGCATTGCGTATTTTGACGCATGCTTTCCCTGGTAAAGATGAAAAAGGATTTGCCTTAACCTATGCTACGTTGGCTTCTATTGTGAAATACCCTTGTGCCGCTATTGACGGGCATGTGCAGGGAAGTCATCATCGTAAAAAATATGGTTTCTTCGAAGGAGAGCGTTCTATTTTTGAGCGTATCGCTGTAGAGCTCGGTTTGGAGAAAGATCCTGCAAATCCAGCATGCTACCTGCGACACCCATTGGTATACTTGGTGGAGGCTGCTGATGATATTTGCTATAATATCATTGATTTAGAAGATGCACATCACCTTAAAATATTATCTTACCAAACGGTAGAAGAATTGTTGCTTCCATTATGCGGAGGGGAAAATCTTCGAGAGCGCTTAGACGGCCTTGCCGATCCAGGTAGCCGTGTGGAGCTGTTGCGTGCTAAAGCCATAAACACCTTGATTCAAGGTTCTGTGGAAGTTTTTGCGCGCGAGCAAGAGAAATTGCTCGCTGGTCGATTTGAGAGCTCCTTGATGGATGCTTTGGATGCGCCAATTGTGGCACAGATGAAGAAGATATCGAAGCTTTCGGTCAGAGAGATTTATAATGCACCTACGGTTGTTCAGATTGAAGTTGCAGGTTTTAAAGTGATGAATGCTTTGTTGGAAGAGTTTGTACCAGCCTACTTAAAGACTAGAAAAACATTGCTGGACAAAAAATTAGTAGCCATGATTCCTGCGCAATTCCATACCGATAAAGAGGATCCATACAGTAAGATTCGTGCCGTTTTGGATTACGTATCGGGTATGACGGATGTATACGCGGTGGATTTATACCGTAAGATTCAAGGAATATCAATTGCTTCCTTGGATTAGGAAAAGCCTAAACTGATTAATTATAAAAATAAATAATTCGGCTGCTACATGCTGTGCGCTAAGGGGCATTGGCGTCTGTAGCAACCGAAGGATAATATATGCAATACAGAGGAGATAGATGATAGTAGTCATAGCAGAGAAACCTTCGGTAGCAAGGGATTTGGCGCGTGTGATGGGCGCAAAAGAAGTGAAAGACGGTTACATCAGTGGTAATGGCTATGCTTTTACCTATGCTTTTGGGCATCTGGTGCAGCTATGTCAACCACAAGCTTATGGCTATGCGACATGGTCAATAGCCAATTTGCCTATCGTGCCAACGACTTTTCGCCTAGAAGCAAAAAAGGTTAAAAAGGACGGTAAACAGATGGATGATGCTGGCGCCGTTAAACAATTGAATACAATCAAAAGACTCTTAGATGAGGCTACGGAAGTTATTGTAGCAACGGATGCGGGGCGCGAGGGAGAATTGATTTTCCGTAACATCTATTATTTTTTACAATCTAAAGTGCCTTTTAAACGCTTATGGATTTCTTCGCAAACGGATAAAGCCATAAAGGAAGGGTTTGCCAACCTGAAGGCAGGAACGGAATACGATAGTTTATATATGTCGGCACGTTCTCGTTCTGAATCCGATTGGTTGATTGGTATTAATGCAACACAGGCATTGACGTTAGCTGCTGGTAATCGTGGATTGCTATCGCTAGGTCGTGTGCAGACGCCAACCTTAGCCATGATTTGTTCACGCTATTTAGAGAATAAAGATTTTAAGCCGCAGGCATTCTTTAAAATTCAAGGAGGCTTCGAAAAGGATAATATAGCATTCAAAGCGACGTCCAATAAGATTGATAAAAAGGAAGATGCCGAAGTGGCACTCGCTAAGATTACGGTGGGTAGCGAGGCTAAAGTCGTGAAAGTCGAAGCAAAAGAGACGAAGGAGCAGCCTCCTTTACTTTTTGACTTGACCTCACTGCAGCAGGATGCTAATAAGAAATATGGCTACTCGGCCGATCAAACTTTAAATATTGCACAAACCTTGTATGAGAAAAAGGTAATCACCTATCCGCGTACAGGTTCTCGTTATATTGGCGAGGATGTTTTTGAGCAAATTAATGACCTCTTTATTCATTTGGCGGATACCGCCGAAGAGCATATAGCGGCTATTTCACGCAACCTGATCGGGGCAAAGCTTAATAAACGTTCCGTAGATGAGAAAAAGGTAACAGATCACCACGCCCTTTTGGTGACGGATGAGAAGCCAGGGCCAATGCCGAAAGAGCAGCAACAGATATACAATATGATTGCCAAGCGGATGGTGGAAAGTTTCTCGGAGGTTTGTTTAAAAGATATTACAACCGTTTTAATTGATGCTGCTGGACTGGAGCTTATCGCTAAAGGAACGGTAATCCGTCAGTACGGATGGCGCCTATCTGCCGATCAGGTGGAGCTTCCTGACGACGATAAAAATACCGAAGATCAAGATCAAGAAAATGCGCAGTTGCCAAAGCTTATCGCAGAGGAGATGCTCACGATTTTGAGTTTAGAGCTTGCTGAGCGTTTTACTAAAGCACGCCCTATTCACACGGAAGCATCTTTGTTGAAAGCGATGGAGACTTCCGGTAAAGAGATTGATGACGATGAGATGCGCCAGGCCATGAAAGATTGTGGATTGGGAACGCCGGCTACCCGTGCAGCAACCATTGAGACGCTCTTTCAACGCGACTATATAAAAAGAGATAAGAAGAAGTTAATCCCGACAGACAAGGGATTGACGGTGTATAACCTAGTGAAGGACCGTTCGATTGCGAAGGTTACCCTCACGGGAAAATGGGAGCAGAAGCTTGAAGAGATGCGCGCCAATAAGGTTTCTTACGATGTGTTTATGAAGCATATCAAGGACTATACGGAGCGTATCACGAAGGAGTTGCTCCAGTTGCGCATCAGCATTCAGCATGAGGAATTAAAGCCGCTGCAAAAGGGGAAGATTAAATGTCCTAAGTGTGCATCAGGTCATATCCAATTGTACGATAAAGTAGCGCAATGTGATTGCTATGCACGCGGTTGCGACTTTAAGATTTGGCGTACTTTGCAAGGGGTATTCCTCGAAGAAAAAGAAATGAAAAATCTGTTGGAGAAAGGGCAGACTTCGGTGTTGAAAGGGGTGCAAACGCCTGAAGGTGCTATCGGAGACCGCGCCCTGCGCTTTCAAGATTTTAAAGTTATGGTGGTCTAGGTTTACAACTTGTCAAATCCAGCCATTTCCCTTATTTTTACGGTTTACTAAAATCCACATACATCGGTGAAAGAGAAGAAGCAAACTCCTTTAATGCAACAATATAATACAATCAAGGCCAAGTATCCTGGTGCCTTGTTATTGTTCAGAGTGGGGGATTTTTATGAGACATTTGGAGAGGATGCCATTAAGGCTGCCGGGATATTGGGTATTGTCTTAACCAAACGTGGCAACGGATCGGAATCGGAAACCGCATTAGCGGGTTTTCCGCATCATTCCTTAGAGACGTATTTGCCTAAGTTGGTGCGCGCCGGTCAGCGTGTCGCTATTTGCGACCAGCTGGAAGATCCTAAGCAAACGAAAACTATTGTGAAGCGTGGAGTAACCGAGTTGGTGACACCAGGGGTTTCTTATAGTGACAACATCGTTCAGCAAAAATCAAACAATTACCTTGCTTCCGTATTCGGAGAGAAAGGCCTATATGGTGTTTCTTTTTTAGATATCTCTACCGGTGAGTTTTTAGTAGCCCAAGGAAGTGAAGGATATATCGATAAACTGCTGCAAGGGTTTAAACCTACAGAGGTTATTCTACCGAAAAAACAATACAATGAGTTTGTTGAGCTTTTTGGCGGTAATTACTATACGTATACCTTAGACGAATGGCCATACACGGGTGATTATGCTTCGGAGGCTCTATTGAAGCACTTCGAGGTCATGTCTATGAAAGGCTTCGGTATCGAGCGCATGACGGTCGGTATTGTGGCGGCGGGCGTAGCCCTGCACTATTTGAATGAAACGGAACATCGTAACTTAAGTCATATTTCCCATATAGCACGTATCGAAGAAGATCGCTTTATGTGGTTAGATCGTTTTACGATTCGCAACTTGGAGTTGATTGGCTCCGCCAATGAAAATGCGATTACCCTATCGGATGTGTTGGACCAAACGGCTTCACCGATGGGTGCTCGTTTGTTAAAGCGCTGGATTGTGATGCCGTTAAAAGATCTTAAGTCTATTCAAGAACGCCTCAATGTGGTGGAATACTTGTTTAAAGAGCAATCGTTGCGCGAGGAGCTAATTTCACATATTAAGCAGGTCGGCGACTTGGAGCGATTGATTTCGAAAATCGGTTTGTTGAGAGCTAATCCACGTGAAATAACGCAGCTCAAAAGAGCGCTCTATGCGGTAGAGAAGCTAAAAGAATTAACGGATATAAAGGCTTCACCAGCATTAACGACTATTTCTGCGCAGCTGGATGCTTGCCATGATATTCGTGCTGTTATTGAAAAGACGGTACACCCAGAGCCGCCAGTAGCCATTAATAAAGGAGGCGTTATTGCCGATGGTGTTGATGAGGACTTAGACAAGTTGCGTAAAGTAGCTTTTGGTGGTAAAGGTTATCTTTTAGAAATTCAGCGTCGTGAGTCGGAAGCAACAGGTATTCCTTCTTTAAAAATAGCCTTTAATAATGTCTTCGGGTATTACCTTGAAGTTACCAATACACATAAAGATAAAGTTCCTGAAGGATGGATTCGTAAGCAGACTTTAGTCAATGCGGAACGTTATATCACGGAGGAACTTAAAGAGTACGAAGAGCAGATTTTAGGTGCTGAGGAGAAAATACAAGCTATTGAGCAACGTATTTACGCTACATTATTGGCCGATATTGCGGCTTACATTAAGCCTATTCAGCTTAATGCTCAGCTGATTGCGAAGCTTGATGTTTTATTGAATTTCGCATTGATTGCGGAGAAAAATTATTACGTAAAGCCTGAGATTAGTACAAGCCGTCTGCTGGATATTAAAGGCGGTCGACATCCCGTTATTGAGCGTAACCTGCCGATAGGTGAAGATTACATCACCAATGATACGTTCTTAGACCCTGAGACACAACAAATCATTATCATCACTGGTCCCAACATGGCGGGTAAGTCGGCTTTGCTACGTCAAACAGGGCTTATCGTGCTGATGGCGCAGATAGGATGTTTTGTACCTGCTAAGGAGGCACATATCGGTTTGGTAGATAAGATTTTTACCCGTGTAGGGGCTTCCGACAATTTATCGTCGGGCGAGTCTACATTTATGGTGGAGATGAATGAAACAGCGAGCATCATGAACAATCTTTCTGATCGTTCCCTTATTTTGCTGGATGAAATTGGTCGTGGTACGAGCACCTATGATGGTATTTCCATCGCTTGGGCTATTGCGGAGTTTTTACATAACCACCCGACAGCACGCGCGAAGACTTTATTTGCCACGCACTACCATGAATTGAACGAGCTGACTACCTCGATGGCGCGCATTAAGAATTTCAATGTAACTGTCAAAGAGCTTAATAATAAGGTTATCTTTTTACGTAAGCTTGTTCCTGGTGGCTCTGAGCATAGCTTTGGTATCCATGTCGCTAAGTTGGCGGGTATGCCGGCTAAGTTGATTGGCCGTGCTGGAGAGATCTTGAAGCGCCTTGAACAGGAGCGCACGGGCGGTGAGCAGATTAAAGATAGTATGCGTAAGATACAGAAGCAAGCTTATCAGCTACAGATGTTTGCAATCGATGATCCTGTTTTGGAGAAGATTCGCGATATGCTCAACAATTTAGATGTGAATACACTAACGCCTGTTGAGGCTTTAATGAAATTAGATGAAATTCAGCGCTTGCTGAAACATTAATAAAAAAATCCCGATCTAGACCGATCGGGATTTTTTTAACCTGACTTTTCTAGCTTTCTGCACAAATTATTGTTTTTTAGTTGTTTATAATAAAGGGGGGATTAAACGGGGCTTTCCTATTTTATGTATCTTTGCCGCGCTTGGTAGGCAGTTTTACATCCATATATGAAACAGGAAAATCTTCTTAGAATCCTTAAAAAAATAGCTAAAGTAGTGGGTATCTTTTTAGCCGTAGTGTTGATCGCTATGGTCAGCATTCCCTATTTTTTCAAAGATAGCATCAATAAAAAAGTTAAAGACATCATCAATGAGAATCTGCATGGCAGCATTGATTATGGAGACATGGACTTAAGCTTTTTTCAGCACTTTCCGGTGTTAACGGCTACCATTCATCAGGTGGATTTAAAAGGGTCAGCTCCTTTTCAGCAAGAGAGCTTAATCAAAGCGGAGCGTTTTAGTTTAGGTATTGATTTGTTGAGTCTCTTTTCGAATCAAATTAAGATTGATGGTATCTACCTGCAAAAGGCGCAAATTAAAGTGCAAGTAGCCGAAAATGGAGAAGCCAACTATAACGTATATAAAGGTACGGATAGCAAGGGGGATGATAACAAGGAGGACGATTCTTCTTCAGGTTTGGCCATTAAGCGAATTCAAGTGATAGATTCGGATTTTTCTTATGCAGACGCTTCCATACCGATGGAAATCAGTACTACAGGATTTAATTACGATGGTCAAGGGGATTTAAGTAAAGCGGTATTCGATTTAAAAACACATGCCGATATAGAAGCGCTTACCTTAAAATACGACGGAGAAACCTACGTCGATCAAAAAGAGGTACACGCTCAGTTGCTTACCAAGATTAATACAAACAATTTAGCATTTGTCTTCGAGCGTAATGATTTAAAAATTAATAAACTTCCGATAAGCTTTAAAGGGGCTTTCAGCTTTTTGTCTAATGGCTATGATATCGACTTACAGTTGAAATCGGAGAAAAGCACCTTTGCCAATCTACTGTCATTGGTTCCGAAATCATATAATCACTGGTTAGCGCAAACTGACCTTAAAGGAGACGTTGCCTTGTTCTTGAATCTTATCGGGAAATATAGCGTTGAAGAAAATTTAAAGCCTGATTTCAATTTCGGCTTGCAGATTGACAAGGGGCTTATGGCTTACAACAAGACGGCGGTACCGTTAGAAAATCTAGAACTCGACTTTAAGATTGATATGCCGGCGCTTAATTTTGACTCGCTTAAGGTAGACTTAAACAAGATGGCCTTCAAGCTGGGGTCGGGATATTTCAATACCACGACCAATATCGGCGGATTTAACCCGTTCACCATTAAATCGACCACCGATTCCCATCTGTTGCTCGACGATCTACAAAAGGCAGTAGGCTGGAACGGTCTTACCGCTAAGGGCGACTTTATCTTGAAGGCTTTGATAGAGGGTACTTATGAAACAGAAGACCTCACAGCAGCCGTTAAGAAAGGTAAACAGGTGTCGAAAATCCTTTCGATTCCTACTTTCCAGATTGAGAGCTCTTTAAAAGGAGGGTACTTAAAGCTTGATCAGATGCCAAAAGCGATAGACCTTGCCGAGTATGAACTAACAGCCGTTTCTAAGGATCATAACGTAGCAAACATCGATACTAAAATTCAGAACATCCAGATAACAGCGCTATCAAACTACCTCAAAGGCTTTATCCATTTAAAAGGGTTGACTTCTTTTGATGTAGAAGCAAATGCAGAGGCTAAAGTTGATTTAGGGGATATAAAAGATATTTATCCATTGGAAGATATGGATATCAAGGGTAATTTATTTGCCGAGGTGATTACTAAAGGTAAGTTAGATTTCAGCAAAAAGATTATTCCTGTTATCAATACCACCATCAAGATGAATGATGGTTATTTGAAAGTCGCTGCATCGCCAGTGCCACTTACCAACGTGAAGGTCGAAGCCTATATAAAAAGTGAACGTGGCTCTATGCGCGACCTGTCGGTGCGTATTGTACCTATCTCTTTTGAAGTCAATAAGCAGCCATTTTTCTTAAATGCCGATTTGAAGAATTTCGATAACATCCGCTATGAGGTCGTTTCTAAAGGTGTTGTTGAGTTAGCTCCTTTATATAAAATTTTCGCTGTAGATGGGGTTAATGTAAACGGACGTGTTAAGACTGATTTCCAATTAGCAGGTCTACAAAGTGATGCGGTCAGTGGCCGTTATAATCGTTTAAAAAATAAAGGAAGCATCGATGTAGGTAACATTCAGGTGAAGCATAGCGCGTTTCCAAAACCGTTTGTTATATCCCAAGGGAATTTCCGTTTCAACAATGAAAAGTTAGACTTTGTTAATTTTAAGGGACGTTACGGGAAGAATAAATTCACCGCTAAAGGAGCGCTAGATAATATCATTGCTTACGTGACTACTGACCAAACGGTTAAAGGGAGTTTCGAAGTGAATAGTAATGCTTTAGATATTGATGATTTTATGGCTTTTGCAGGCCCATCATCGGTTAGCACGACGAGTCAACAAGCGGCATCGGGGGTGGTTATGTTACCTAAAAATGTTGATTTAACACTGAAAAGTAGCATTCAGAAAATGCTCTATAATAAGATAGCAATCAAAAACTTTAAAGGAAAGGTTCTCCTTAATAAGGGACGATTGGAGCTTGATAGTACTGGATTTCACCTTGCGGGGATGGATGTGCTGATGGCGGGAGTCTATAAGCCTATTCATGCGAAGAAAGCTTATTTTAATTATGAAGTTAAAGCTGATAAGTTTGACATACAAAAGGCGTATCATGAAATCCCGTTGTTTAAAGAAATGGTGACTTCTGCGAAAAGTGCTTTTGGTCTTGTGTCCTTAGACTATAAGCTGGGCGGTCTCTTGGATGATAACATGAGTCCAATCCTTCGCTCGTTAGAAGGAACGGGTACATTAACGCTAGAAGATATTTCTTTTAAAGGATTTAAGTTATTGAATGCTATTGCTAAAGAAACAGATCGTGATCAGCTGATAAACCCGTCTGTAAACAAAGTAGTCGTTCGCTCATCAGTAAAAAATAATACCTTGACACTAGAGCGTACAAAGATGAAAATGGCTGGTTTCCGTCCACGATTCGAAGGGAAAGTAAGTCTTGATGGTAAATTGGATTTAGCGATGCGCCTAGGGCTGCCACCATGGGGAATCCTCGGTATTCCTTTTTCTGTTAAAGGGACGCAAGAGCACCCTATTATAAAGATGAGACGCCACAAAGCGGATGAAGAGATGGAAGATGAAATGGATGACGCTGATCGTGTGCTATACCTAAAAGAGAAAGAAGAACAAGCTAAACTAAAAAACGAATCTCCGCAATAGAGATTCGTTTTTTTTATTTGTTAGACAAACTGCTTAAAAGCGATAGAACAACTGTAAGCTTGCGTAGTTCGGTTGAATATTTGTGAGCAGGCTGTTATCCCAATTGTAAGGGATATAATGGTAGGATGCTTCTAAACCGATATATTGTTTGCCTTTTATATGGCGCATTGTTGCAAAGCCTAAAGAGCTGCGCATCGTGTTTACATTGTGAAATTTGATGCTACTCGAGTTGTAATACTCATTGCCCCACCAATTATCGGAATCGATGACCTCCGATAAGCCTGTGGCAGTAGACTCCCAGTATATACCTACCTTAGGGTAGAAAATCCAATCGTTATTGTCGTATAGTTTATAACCAAGGCTACCACCAAAGCTGTAGCTAGCACTCGAATTTATTGTTTCTGTTCTTCCATACAGTAGATAGTCAAAATCACGATCATTGCTGTTGATACGAACTTTTGCACCTATTTCATAAAGAAAATCGCTCGATAGCCTTGAGGAGAACATCAGACCGAACGTAGGATTGGTGCGGAATATTGGTCTAGAGCCTCCAATCGATGTCTCTGCTCCGGCATAGATACTTACCCCTGAACGTTCTTTATCAACAAAGGACATATTTAATGGGCTTGTTTTTCTTCGCGGCAATGCAGTGTTGTTATTCTTTTCGAAGAGGTCACTAAATTCGTTTATGCGATCGGCGAATAGTAGGGTGATTTGTTTTTCCTCTGGCTTTAAATTGAACGTAGGCGATTGTAGTAGAGCCTGCGATTTCAGCTGTACCAAGGAATCAATAGCGTGGCGCAGTGGAACGAAGTTAAAGTCGGCTTTATTATTATGGTATATTTCTGCTCTTTTTTGCTCCACACTGTAGTCCCAACGCATAATCAGAACCTCTGGATAGTTTTTAGCATAATAACTGTTGATAAGAGGCAATGTTTCTTTTTGCTCCAGTAAAGCACGTAGGATACGGAGGCGTAGCGTAAACTCACTTTCGCCACAATCGTTGTCGACACTAGCGAGTATCGTTTCTAGTTCCTCAAAATGGTTTTTTGTAAACATTGGCACAAGCTTGTCTAGCGCCGTTTTTGTACTTTGCTCGCAGCCTGTAGGCGGCGGATTTTCCATTCCAGCAAAGCTGAAAATAGGAAAATATAAGAATAGGGAAATAAGATATAGTCTGAACATAAAGTAGATATCTGCACCAAATTATGAATTTTTATTTGTTTCTTAAAATGCAGAATTTGCTTTCAAATTTAAGAGTAACTTTGCGCTATGGGTTCTGTTTTTAAATTTAAACAATTTGTGGTTGATCAGGGCAACTGTGCCATGAAGATTAATACAGATGGTGTGTTGCTGGGTGGATGGGCTACAGAAGCCAATGTGAGCGCTGTTTTAGATATAGGAACAGGCACAGGCGTGATAGCGCTTATGCTTGCTCAGCGTTATCCTGGCGCAGCAGTAGACGCCATAGAGATCGATGAGGTTGCTGCGCAGCAGGCTGCTTATAATTTTGAAGTTGCTCCTTTCACCAATAGCATGCAGGTATTGGAAGGTTCTTTTGAAGCTTATCAGGATAGCGATACGCGGTATGACTTGATTGTTTCTAATCCTCCTTTTTATACCAATGCGCTGCATAATCCCGATGCACGCAAAAAATTAGCTCGACATGCCGACGCTCCCTTTTTTGAGAAGCTTATCGCTTTCGTTGCAGCAAAATTAAACGATAATGGAAGTTTTCATTGTATCGTACCTACGGAGCTTGCTGATTGGATGGTGGCAACACTATTGCCTATGCATCAGTTGTTTCTTCAAGCGGAGCTTGAAATACGTTCTTTTGCCGAAGAGCCTGTGATTCGTAAGATTTTAAAAATTGGTAAAGAAGAGAAGAGATTACAACAGGATGGCTTGGCTATTTATGCAGAACGTGGTGTTTATTCGGAAGCTTATAAAACGGTGTTAAAGCCATTTTTTCTAGCTTTTTAAATTTGTGTTAAGAATTATATGAAGAAGATAGGACTTTTATCGGATACACACAGCTATTTGGATGATGCTGTATTTCGTCATTTTGAAAATTGCGATGAGGTATGGCATGCCGGCGATTTCGGATCCATAGAGGTGGTGGATGCATTAACCGCTTTTAAGCCTTTTAAAGGGGTATATGGTAATATTGATGGCGGGCCGATACGTCAGGCTTGTCCAGAGCATTTACGTTTTCGGTGTGAAGAAGTCGATGTATGGATGACACATATCGGTGGATATCCAGGGAGATATGCTGCTCAGGTGAAACCAGAAATTAGCGTAAATCCGCCAAAACTGTTTATCTGTGGGCATTCTCACATTTTGAAAGTGCAATTCGATCCCAAACTGCAACTTTTACATCTTAATCCAGGTGCTGCAGGCAAGCAGGGGTGGCATCAAGTGCGCACGTTAATGCGTTTTGATATTGATGGGGATCGTATAGAAAACTTACAAGTTATTGAATTGGGGACACGCTAGGTTTCCCCTTATAGGTTGTCGCGAACTTCTAAAAGGAAGCCTTTTAATTTCTCCAAAGAGTCGATAACACGCTGATTTTCTTTTACCTCATTCTTGTTACTGCGCAAATGCTCACGCGCTCCTTGAAGTGTATATCCTTTGTCTTTTACTAAGTTGAAGATAATCTTTAAATGGGTAATATCTTCTTGTGTGAAAAGACGATTTCCTTTTTTGTTTTTCTTAGGCTGAAGTACATCAAACTCACGCTCATAGAAACGAATTTGCGAGGCGTTGACACCGAACATCTCCGTCACTTCTCCCATGGTGTAGTATAACTTGTTTATTTCGCGTTCTTTGTAAGGCATAGTTTAAATTCTACTTTAAGCAAATATACAATGTATGTTTGATTTTTAAAATTTTCACACTGGGAATAATTTTGTATGCTTGTACTATAATGTTACGCCAATGAAGGGAAAGATTATCGTTAGTAAGTTTTGGACAAATTTGCTGTCGCGTAAACAGGCGGTAGCGATTACGCTTTTTCCTTTTATTTTGCTCTTGGATAAGTCGTTGAAGAATGATCGTGTATTGCTGAATCACGAACGCATCCATTTGACACAAGCACTAGAGCTTTTGGTTGTTCCTTTTTACCTGTGGTATTTTATCGAGTTTTTTATTCACTATATCGCTGTGCGTGATATGAGAAAAGCTTACTTCCGTATTTCATTTGAGCGTGAAGCCTATAGTAGAGAGCATGACCTTGCTTACCTTCAGCAGCGTAAGCTCTGGGCTTTCTGGTCTTACTTGAAGCGCTAGCCATGTATGATAAAAAAAACACCATCCTGTATGAAACGGGATGGTGTTTTTTTTATTGGTATGAACCTACGTTATTTTTTAATCAAACGTAAGTATGCAGATACTTTTTCTTTTAAGTTTCGTCTGTCGACGATAAAATCTAAGAAGCCATGCTCCAATAGGAATTCAGAAGTTTGGAATCCTTTAGGAAGGTCTTTCTTGATGGTCTCCTTGATAACACGTGGACCAGCGAAGCCGATTAATGCACCAGGCTCAGCGATATTGATATCACCTAGCATCGCATAGGAAGCCGTTACTCCACCTGTTGTAGGGTCTGTTAATAAACAAACGTACGGAAGTTTCGCTTTCGCTAATAAAGCAAGCTTAGCGGAAGTTTTTGCCATCTGCATTAAAGAGAAAGCCGCTTCCATCATACGTGCACCACCAGATTTAGAGATCAACATAAATGGAATTTTGTGCTCAATTGCATAATCAATAGAACGTGCAATCTTCTCACCTACGACAGAACCCATAGAACCACCAATGAAGGTGAAGTCCATACAAGCAATTACGATATCCTCGCCGTTCATCTTTCCGTGACCTGAACGCAATGCGTCCGTTAATCCTGTTTTCGCTTGGCTATCCGCTAGACGTACAGGGTAAGGTTTAGTATCGGAAAACTGAAGAGGGTCTCCAGAACGTAAGTTTGCAAATAATTCCGTGAAGTTGTTATCATCAAAAAGGATGGAGAAATAAGCAGCGGAACCAATACGGATATGGTAGTCACAATATTGACAAACGAATTTGTTTTCAACCTGCTCGCTATTCAATAAAGGCTTCTTACAGTTTGGACATTTATTCCACATCCCGTCTGGAGCTTCCTTTTTATTTTCAGTTGCGGTATTAATACCGGCTTTGTTTCTTTTAAACCAACTCATGTTTTTTCGTTAATTCGGACTACAAAGAAACGAAAAATATCCTAGTTATGTAAAAAGTGCAAATTAAAATTAATCAATAAGCTTAATAATGAGCTTAAATAAGACTAGATAAAGAAAGATTGTTGCTGTTGTTTGTGTGGAAATGTAGGCTTGAGGAATGATGCCCACTTTTAGAAAAAAAAAGTGGGTAAGCTACTTCTATCGCACCGCTCAACCAAATACCCTTGCTTTGTTCCCAACCTGGGGGAGTCATCGGGAGCTGGTCGTAGAAGACTTACCCGCGACAAAAGTAGGAAAAAGTTAATACTATGCAAAGTATTTATGCATTCTTTGCATAGTATACTGATATACAGTGAATAAATTTACATCTTTTCTTTGTCGTAATCTCCACGTAAGGCATAATATCCGAAAAAGATGAGCCCAACACTAATAATTGGTGTTAAAATAAAGAGAATAATAAGCCCAAAAACCAAATCTTCCTGTTTCCCGGAGGTAATTTTTGGAAGACCAAGGTAAGCGATGCTCAAGTAAGCGGTAAATATGGCCAATGCGATCCATAGGATACCTAATATTTTTTTTAGCGTTTCCATGTTTATTGTTCTAATTTATTTGCCGTCATATTTTTGCTGATGTATAAGGCCCCAATGATGAAGGATACCCCTGCAATAATAATCGGGTACCACAGCCCTGCTAAGTAGAAGTTGCTGTCATTCTTCATTTGTGCGTTGGTGGCTAGGTAGGTTGATACAGCCGGTAGTAATCCTCCGAAGACACCATTACCGATATGGTATGGTAAAGACATAGAGGTGTAGCGTATGGAGGTCGGGAATATTTCAACTAAGAAGGCCGCGATAGGACCGTAGACAAGTGTGATGTAGAATACTTGAATAAAGACGAGCAGTATCAGCTTGAAATAATTGCTTCCGTTGATGTGGACACTACTTTTAAGGGTTTCTACAGGCTTGTCATCTTTTAATATAGGCTGTTTTTGATGATCTAGCTTGGTTGTTTTTGTTTGCTTAAGTAATGTGCCATCGGCAAAATGTTGGGTGCTAACATCCAGCTGGTCGTAACCATGGTCCTTGGGTTTTACCAGTTGGTCTACACCGTGTGGCTGTTCCGTCGCTATTTTTGTGCTTAGGTTGGTTATTTGATACATGGCCTCATAAATAGGCCTGTAGGTAAGCAATGCAAGTAGCATACCTGCTAACATTAACCATTTGCGTCCTAGTTTGTCGCTTAATTTACCAAAGACTACAAAAAATGGCGTAGCAAGGAGGAGGGCTATACCTAAAATCATATCTGCCTGATTGCTCTCTAGCAGCATGACTGTCTTCATAAAGCTCATGGAGTAAAACTGTCCCGTATACCATACGACACCTTGTCCCATGGTGGCTCCAAATAAGGCTAGTAGCACAAATTTCAAATTGTAGCTGTTGCCAAAACTTTCCTTCAGTGGATTTTTTGCTGTTTTACCCTCTGCTTTCACCTTTTTAAATTCAGGTGATTCATCCATGTTCTTACGGATTAAGTAAGATACATAAACCATAAATATAGAGATGACGAATGGAACACGCCATCCCCAGTCGTCAAACTGCTGTTCTGAAAGTAGGTATCGTGTAGCGAGGATTACGGCTAGGGATATGAATAAACCAAAAGTCGCTGTTGTCTGTATCCAGGAGGTCCAATAGCCTCGTTGGTCTTTAGGGCTATGCTCAGCTACATATGTTGCTGCTCCGCCATACTCGCCTCCTAAGGCTAGTCCTTGCAATAGGCGTAAGCATAAAACAATCAAGGGAGCGAAGAAACCTATAGACTCATAGCTCGGTGTTATCCCGATTAGGAAGGTGGCACCTCCCATAAGCATCAAGGTGACCATAAAGGTGTATTTCCGACCGATAAGGTCGCCCAGCCGACCGAAGAACAAAGCCCCAAAGGGACGGACTACAAATCCTGCTGCAAAGGTTGCCAAGGTCGATAAAAAGGCCGCCGTAGGATTGTCTGAAGGGAAAAATTTGGTGGATAACACCACGGATAGACTCCCAAATATAAAGAAGTCATACCATTCAATTAGGGTGCCTAAGGAGGAGGCGCCGATAACTTTTCGTAAAGTTTTTCTTTCGGTTTCCATAATGTTGATATATAGGTTTACAATAGGTTTTTGTACTGTTTGCCGGGCAAGGCTATTATGTATTCATTTATTTCCATTTCTAGAAGGGTGCTCGCGAGCTTGCTCATTGGCCAATTTAGCTGTAAGGCTATTTCATCAATGCCAGCTTGTTTTTTATCTTCTAAAAATTGATGTATCATTTTTTCATCCGGGCGGAGTTGTGGAGGTAGTAGGTTTAATTGTTTGCCGCCTCCAGGCCTTGGCCGTTGTGCCCATCCCATAAGCTGTATGAGGTCTTCACCATTTTGAATGAGATGTGCTCGATGTGTTTTTATGAGGTAGTTGCAGCCTGCCGAATACGTTTGGTCAATCGCCCCTGGAAATGCACATACATCGCGGTTATAGCTATTGGCTATTTCTGCTGTAATAAGTGCTCCTCCCTTTTTTGCGGCTTCAATGACGACAGTTACATCGCTTAAGCCAGCAATGATGCGGTTTCGGGTCGGGAAGTTTGTGCGGTCGAGTTTTGTTTGCGAGGAAAACTCGGTGATTAGCCCTCCATGTTCAATCATTTCTTCTGCTGTACTTTTATGTGCCGCAGGATATAACTGGTCAAATCCATGGCCGAGGATACCAATGGTTGGGATATGATGTTTAAGCGCTAAGCGGTGGGCATGGATATCGATGCCATAGGCAAGTCCGCTAATGATTTGAGTCCCTGCTAAGTGAGATAGGGTTTTCACAAGTTCATCGCCTATTTTTCTGCCGTAGGCAGTCGCATTTCTAGTGCCTACAATACTGATGCAATGTTTTGGGTTGAGGTCTACAGATCCTTTATAATAGAGTAGTAGTGGGGCGTCTTCACATTGTAAAAGCCGCCTTGGGTAATCATCGTCCGTAATCCAACGGAGTTGAATATTATTTTTTTAAATGAAATATAGTTCTTCCTCTGCCTGTTGCAAATATTCTTTGGATAGGATGGCATCCACGGTTACTTGACCAATATTAGGAATAGCCAACAGCTGCTTTTTTTTAGCTTTGAAAATTTCTTCCATAGAGCCACAATGTGCCAGCAAATTGCGAGCGTTTTTAGGACCTATGCCTTTGATTTTGGTGAGTGCTATTTGCAGCAGCCTGTTCATAATTGGGTACTTAAAAATAAGAAATTAGTTTTTAAAAAACTAACTTTGTAGGAAAAACAAAATTTATGGAGTTACAAGGAGCCAAAGAACCATTCGATATTGAAATTGGTGCCACTGTTTATTCAGTTTTTCCGGAAGAGGAGGAAGTTTTTATGGTTTTTAAAGACGGATTAGAATACGTCAAAATTATTAAAGATACCGATAAGCTTTGGTTAAAGCTGGATCCAGAAACGGAGCTTCCATTGTTTGGAATGGATGAAGAAATAAACCTTATTGGCCAAAAGATTTTAGAAATCATAGGCGAATAAAAAAGGCTATGATTTTAACATAGTACGGAAGAGGATGTGATGGCGGTTTCTAAAATTTGATTGATAAGTCTAATCGGCCGCCTAAACCTTCTTCAATAATTTTTTTTATTGTTGAAAAGCGTACGTCTTTTACATTATTCTCAATTTTTGAGATATTACCCTTACTGGTCCCTATTTTTTCAGCAAGCTGTTCTTGTGTCATGCCTTTTTCTTTACGGGCTTGTTGAATGATAACGCCAATCTTAAAATCAGTATAACCTTCTTCAAACGCATCACGTGAAGGAGTTCCTATTTCTCCAAATTCATCATTAATAAGTTCTTCTAAAGAAGTGAGAATTTTACTTTTTTCCACTTTCATACTTTAAGTCATCTTAATTAAAGATAATTAAAAGTTGTCTAATAATATAACTTTAGGTGTTCGTATTTTATTCCTGTTGGTTTTAGAGATTATTTTTTAATAAAAATGCCCCCAGAAAGTGTCTAACTTTTTGGGGGCATTGTATTCATGGAGCCTTTTTTATTACATTGGTATGTAGACCAATTGTTTCGTTTCAAAGAAATCTTCTTCGAAGTAGGAAGATAAAGAATGTAGTTCTGCACGAACTCTAGCCTCTTTAATTTCTTCTTTCAAATCTCCTCCTTTAAGGTATAAGATGCCGTTTGGCAATCCATTTTTATCTTTCTTTTCAATTTTGTTGCGTACCCAAGGCATGAAATCAATCAATCGCGTTACAGCACGTGAAACAACAAAGTCGTATTTTTCTTCTAATTCTTCCGCACGTAGGTGAAAAGCTTCTACGTTTTCTAATCCGATAGCCGCAGCTACCTCCCGTACCACTTTAATTTTCTTACCAATAGAATCAACTAGCTGGAATTGTACTTCCGGGAAGAGGATGGCTAAAGGGATGCCTGGAAATCCACCACCAGTTCCTACATCTAAGATTTTGGTGCCTGGTGTGAAGCTGGTCATAAACTTGGCAATGCCTAAGGAGTGGAGCACATGGTGTAGGTAGAGCGAAGATATGTCTTTGCGCGACACTACATTAATCTGGTCATTCCAAAAAGGGTATACCGTTTCTAGTTCAGCAAACTGTTTTTTTTGTTTTTCCGTTAATTTCGGAAAGTACTTGAAGATTATATCTACCGTAGGGTTCATCATAAGCGTATTCATTAGGGAATTAAGACCAGGAGACTTGTTTTTTCTTTCTGGTGAATAATCCGTTGATGCAAATATAGAAATAGTAAAAAAGGTCTAGAAATGGAAGCCATAGTAAAAGATCTTTTACCCCTAGTTTTCTATATATTTTGCTAAAAATAATATATTGAGCGATTAAGCGTAGTAAGTAAATGGCTACAGGTACCTGCCAGTAGCTCGGGAATATTGCTGCAAAGGCAAATAGGGCTACATAGAATAAGACGGCAGATAGCAGCTGTGTAGCAAGCATTCTTTTATGTGCTGATTTGTAGAGTACAGAAGCACCAGCATGTCTTCCTTTTTGTTTGTAATAGCTTTTCCAGGTTGTCTTTGGAACAGAATAAGTGAAAGCATCCTTATCGATGGCGATGCGTACATTCTTCTTTGTCGCATTATGGTTGACAAATAAATCGTCATCGCCTGATTTAATATGCATGTGCTTGTTGAAGCCTTTGCCACGGAAGAAAAGACTCTTTGTGTAGGCAAGGTTTCTACCAACACCCATGTAGGCATTTTTCTTTAGGGCATAAGCTAAGTAGCTCATTGCTGTGTGGCTGGTCTCGAAGCGAATAATCCTGTTGAGCATTCCCTTATGGCGGAAATATGGGGAGTAGCCCAATACAATCTCGGTATCTTCGGTAAAAGCACCTGCAATTTCAGCTAGCCATAGCGGTGAGCTCGGCTCACAGTCGGCATCTGTAAATACCAGATGTTCGTACTTAGAAGCCTTGATTCCCATTGTTGCAGCGAATTTCTTGGAGTGCTTCAATTGGATATGATCCTGAATGGTGGTCACTTTAAGTTTATCTGGATATTGAGCTGAAAATTCTTGCAATACCCACTCTGTATCATCACTGGAGCAGTCATTAACAACAACGACTTCAAAAGTAGGGTAGTCTTGTGTTAAAATAAGCGGTAAGAAACTACGTAGATTCTCCTCCTCATTGCGTGCACAAATAATGATGCTGATAGGCTTTTGGTCGCCATTATCACGCTGTGATTGTACCCGATGGCCAGCGAGCCTTCCATATACAAAAAAGATGTAATAGAGCTGTATACCTAAAAGTAAAACTAAAATTCCCAGAGGTATGACGGGAATAGTAGTGAAGTATGACATTAGCTGATCCATAGTATTTATTAGCGAGTTCAAAGATAAGGTCTTCTAAGAAGATTAGACGGAGAAAAAGGTAAGTTTTATTAAGATTTTGTTCCTTAGTCGTTTCCTCGCATTTTTTATTTTATTTTTGCAGGGATTTTGCCATTAGGGTAGGAGGGACAAGATAACTATGAAATTTACGCTTCAAGCACAAGATAAAGCATCAAGCGCCAGAGCTGGTGTATTAGAAACAGCACACGGACAGATCCAGACGCCGATTTTTATGCCAGTAGGTACAGCAGGTACTGTGAAGGCTGTTCATCAGCATGAGTTGGTGAACGATATTCAGGCACAGATTATTTTAGGTAATACCTATCACTTGTATTTACGTCCAGGATTGGATGTTATTAATAAAGCAGGTGGTTTACATAAATTTATCAACTGGGATGGTCCAATCTTAACCGATTCGGGAGGCTACCAGGTATACTCGTTGACAGAGGTACGTAAGATTCGTGAGGAAGGTGTTACCTTCCGTTCGCACGTTGACGGTTCTAAGCATTTGTTTACACCAGAAAACGTGATGGATACACAGCGTGTCATTGGTGCTGATATTATTATGGCTTTTGATGAGTGTACTCCTTATCCATGTGACTACAATTATGCACGTAGATCATTGGATATGACACACCGTTGGTTGAAGCGTTGTGTCGATCGTTTTGATTCTACCGATCCGCTTTATGGCTATGATCAAACCCTTTTTCCGATTGTTCAAGGGTCAACGTATAAAGATTTACGTGCCAAGTCGGCAGAGGTAATTGCTTCGTTCAACCGTGAGGGAAATGCAATTGGTGGTCTTTCTGTTGGTGAGCCTGCAGATGAGATGTATGCAATGACCGAGGTGGTAACGAACATTCTTCCGAAAGATAAACCTCGTTATTTGATGGGTGTTGGTACGCCAATCAACTTATTAGAGAATATTGCTTTAGGTATTGATATGTTTGACTGTGTGATGCCTACGCGTAATGCACGTAACGGGATGCTTTTCACGCAGAATGGTATTATCAATATTAAAAATGAAAAATGGAAAGCAGACTTCTCGCCAATTGAGGCAGAGAGTGATTTGTTGGTAGATCAGATCCATACCAAAGCATATTTACGCCACTTGATTCGTTCACAAGAAATTTTAGGTGCACAGATTGCATCACTTCATAATTTACATTTCTACTTATGGCTTGTGAAACAAGCGCGTGAGAAAATTATTGATGGTACTTTCTATGATTGGAAAGAGAAAATGGTGAAGACATTAGGTCAACGTCTGTAAGGACGGTAGCCATCGTAGCAGGTTAAAAGAATAAGCTATTAACTTCTTTTAACCTGCTTTTTAAATTTGATTTTTTACATTTGAGTTCACACGCATTTAATTAGGGAATGAATATTATTGATCGCTATATCATCAAAAAATACCTGAGCACCTTTGCCTTTACGGTTGGTATTTTTATCGTAGTGATTGTGGTATTTGACGTATCGGAAAAGCTAGATGACTTCTTGAAGTATAAGGCGCCGATGAGTAAGGTCTTTTTTGAGTACTATGCCATGGGCAGTATTCCTTTTTTCCTGAATATGCTAACACCACTGATCAACTTTATTGCCGTTATCTTCTTCACCTCGAAGATGGCCGATCAGACGGAGATTGTCCCGATTTTAAGTGGCGGGATGAGCTTTAATAGATTCCTAAGGCCTTATATGATTGCCGCAGGGATCATTTTTACATTTACCTTTGTTTCCAATATCTGGATTATCCCTTATACCAATAAGGTTAAGATTAACTTCGAAAATGTATATGTGAAGCCCAATCGGGTAAGTTCTTCGACGTTGTCGACACACATGCAGATTGATTCAAATACGTATGTGTATATCGATAACTATGATATTCGCTCGAATGTAGGCTACAATTTTTCTTTGGAGAAGTTTGATGGTGATAAGTTAACGGAGAAGCTAATGGCTAATCGTATAACGTGGAACCCAGAGCTTGAAAAATGGAAGATTGAAGATTATACCGTACGTAAGATTGATGGCCTTAAGGAAACAATGGATCAAGGTACGGTGCGTGACACCACATTAGACATGCTACCTCGGGATTTTGAGGTGTACGACAACGTGTTTACCGCCATGGATACCAAAGAGCTTAATCAACGTATTGAGAAAGAAGAGATCCGGGGAACGGGGATGATGACTGATTTACTGTTGGAGAAATATAAGCGTTATATCGGTCCTTTTTCTGCGTTCATCTTGACCTTGATGGGGGTATCTTTATCGTCCAAAAAGGTGCGCGGAGGTATTGGTTTAAGTTTGGGTATTGGTATTGCCTTGAGTTTCACCTTCCTGTTGTTGGTTCAGTTTTCAACCATGTTCTCCCTAAAAGGAGGACTACCACCTCTACTAGCAATTTTAATTCCTAATGTCCTCTTTTTGGCCTTAGGTTTCTGGCTTAAACATAAAGCTCCTAAATAAAAATGCGCGGCATTTCTTTCAACAAAAATATCCTCATTTTACACCTAACGGTATTAATTTGGGGATTTACAGGTATTCTAGGGGATTTAATCTCCGTATCTGCCCTTCATCTTGTTTGGTATCGCGTGCTAATCGCTAGCCTTTCCTTGATGGCTTATTTTCTATTCACAGGACAATCTATGCGTGTTGACCGTGGGCGACTCATTCAGTTTTTGCTGGTGGGTGGTGTTGTCGGCTTACATTGGGGTTTGTTTTTTCACGCTATTAAAATCTCTACGGTATCGGTTACACTGGTGACTTTATCTGCCTTAACGCTATTTACGTCTATTTTAGAACCACTAATTAATCGAAAGAAGTTTTCGATAGCTGATGTGATTGTTGGGCTAGTAACTATTTTTGGTATTTACTTGATATTTAAGTTTGAGTTTCAGTACCTATGGGGGATTATATTTGGTCTTTCCTGCGCTTTTTGTGCGAGCTTTTTCTCGGTGATGAACGCGCGTATGGTGAAGCATAGCAGCGCTCCCTTGATTACGTGTTACGAAATGATAGGCGCCTTCTTCTGGCTGTCTTTATATATGCTTTTTACAGGAGGCTTTACCGCGGATCTTATGCTCAGCACGCATGATTTAGGCTACCTCTTACTGTTGGGCGTTCTCTGTACCGCCGTAGCTTATGTGTTGGGGGTATCGGTGATGAAAGAATTGAGTGCCTTTACGGTGGCGCTAACGACGAATATGGAGCCTGTATATGGTATCATCCTTGCGCTACTAATTTTTGGAGAGAAGGAAACGATGAGTACGGGGTTTTATATGGGTGCTATTATTGTGCTTTGTGCCGTATTTGTATACCCTTACCTCAAGACAAAAATGGAACGTAAAAGCGCTGCAAAAGCAAGTATATCCTAAGGAAATTTTATAAAAAAATAAAGCCGGATTGGGGATCCGGCTTTTTTACTTATGGACAGGGATGTCCATAAGTATATGAAATTAAGCGTATGAGACTAGTTTATCTTTAGATGCTAACTCGGTGTAACCCATTAAGTATTCATCTACTTTGCGTGCGCATTCGCGTCCTTCGGAAATCGCCCATACAACAAGCGACTGTCCTCTGCGCATATCACCTGCGGTAAAAATATGATCTACCGAAGTTTTGTATTGACCTTCTACAGCATCAACATTGCCACGTGCATCCAATTTAAGACCCAGCTGCTCGATTAACCCTTCGCGTTGCGGATGTAAGAAACCCATCGCTAGTGTCACCAACTCGCAAGGAATCTCGCGCTCGGAGCCAGCTACCTCTGCGAATTTTGTCGGACGGCCTAAGGAATCGGTTTCCCATTCAAGGTCGACCACCAAAGCGGCACGTAATTGGCCTTTTTCGTCACCCAAGAAAGCCTTCGTGCTTACACTCCAGTAGCGTTTACAGCCTTCTTCATGCGAGCTTGTTGTCTTAAGCAACATTGGGTAGGTAGGCCATGGCATCGCCGCAGTACGTTGTTGCGGTGGTTGTGGCATCAACTCAAATTGAGTGACCGATTTGGCACCATGTCGGTTAGAGGTTCCGACGCAGTCGGAACCTGTATCTCCACCACCAATGACTAATACATTTTTGCCTTGTGCATGGATTTCAGTTTCTTCAAAAGAGGAGTTTCCTACTCTTTTGTTTTGCTGCTTTAAAAATTCCATAGCATAATGTACGCCTTTGAGTTCTCTTCCTGGGATTGGTAGGTCGCGCGGAATGGTTGATCCTCCAGCTAAGACAACGGCATCATAAGCCTGTAGTTCGCTAGTAGGTACATTTTTACCCACTTCGGCATTCGTACGGAACGTAATACCCGACTGTTCCAAGATGCTTAAACGACGGTCGATAACCGATTTATCAAGCTTGAAGTCTGGAATTCCATAGCGTAAAAGACCGCCAATCTTATCGTCGCGCTCGTATACAACAACCTCATGACCTGCGGCATTAAGCTGCGTTGCGGCAGCCAACCCTGCAGGGCCAGAGCCTACGACGGCCACCTTTTTGCCCGTTTTTAGTTGGCTCTTATTTGGCTGTACGTAGTTGTTTTTATACGCTATCTCGATAATATGTTTTTCAATTTCTTCAATAGAAACAGGCGATTTGTTAATGCCCAACACGCAGGCTGCTTCGCAAGGTGCCGGACAAATACGACCCGTAAACTCAGGGAAGTTATTGGTACTTGTTAATATTTGGTACGCTTCTTCCCAACGTCCATCATATACGGCATCATTGAATTCTGGGATAACATTGCCCAGTGGGCATCCCGAGTGGCAAAAAGGAATACCACAATTCATGCAACGTGCTGCTTGCTGATTAAGTTGTTCGTCGGAATAGCTATGTACAAATTCCTGATAATTTTGTTTTCTGCTTTCTGCCGCATCTTTTTGCGGAAGCGTTCTTTCAAATTCTAAAAATCCTGTCGGTTTTCCCATGATCTGTTTTCTTTGCTTGCTTAGGCTTCCACCAATTTTTTACGTAAAACTTGTTTGTACTCACGTGGGAATACTTTGATAAAGCGGTTTTTCTCCTCCGACCAACGTTGTAAAATATCATTAGCAATTTTACTGTTTGTCAAGTGGATATGACGTTTCAGTAAGGTGATAATTTCATTTTCATCGCTCGTATCTAAAGGATCAAGGTCGACCATTTCGGGATTGCAGTTCTCTTTAAATGTGGCATTCTTATCATAGATCCAAGCGATACCACCGCTCATTCCGGCAGCGAAGTTGCGACCTGTAGGACCTAAAATCAAGGCTCTACCCGCTGTCATGTATTCACAACCGTGGTCGCCAATACCTTCTACAACGGCTGTAGCGCCTGAGTTACGTACGGCGAAGCGTTCGCCAGCCATACCGTTAATGAAAAGATGTCCTGCTGTTGCTCCATATAGGGCCACGTTACCAATGATGATGTTCTCATGTGCCGTAAGTGGACTATCTTTCGTTGGGTAGATTGCTAATTGTGCGCCCGACAATCCTTTTCCGACGTAGTCGTTGGCTTCACCTTCAAGCTCGAAAGAAAGACCTTTAGCACCGAAGGCACCAAACGACTGACCTGCGGAACCTTCAAATTTGAAGTTTATGCTATTGTCAGGAAGACCGTCAGCACCGTAGCGTTTAGATATCTCATTAGACAATAAGGTTCCTATTGTACGGTCTGTGTTTTTAACATGGAAGGTACCAAATACAGGCGTTTTACTTTCTAATGCTGCTTCCGATTGGCGTAGCAATCCCCAGTCAAGGATCATGCTCATGCCGTGATCTTGCTCTTGTGTATTGTATAAAGACTCATCCGGCTCGTTTCTCGCCACATAAAGGATTTTCGAGAAATCAATTTTTGAAGCTTTCCAGTGGATGTTATTTTCTTTTTTCTTTAAGAACTGTGCTCTACCCACCATTTCGTTGATGGTACGGAAGCCCAATTCGGCCATGATTTCGCGAATTTCTTCTGCCAAGAAGCGGAAAAGATTGACGATCTCTTCAGGTTTACCTGTGAACAATTTACGCAATTCAGGATCTTGCGTCGCCACACCTACCGGACAGGTATTGAGGTGACATTTACGCATCATGATACATCCACCAGCAACTAAGGCTGCGGTAGCTACGCCCCATTCTTCAGCACCTAGTAAAGTAGCGACAACGATATCACGTCCTGTTTTCATCTGTCCATCGGCTTGTAATACGACACGACTTCTCAATTTATTCTGAACAAGTGTTTGTTGTGCTTCGGCAAGACCAAGTTCCCACGGCAGACCTGCATGTTTCACTGAACTCAATGGAGAGGCTCCTGTACCACCATCATAACCAGCAATCAAGATAACATCGGCGTGTGCCTTAGCTACACCGGCTGCAATAGTGCCGACACCAGCTTTCGATACCAACTTCACGTTGATACGTGCTGCACGATTCGCATTCTTCAAGTCGAAAATAAGCTGTGCTAAATCTTCGATAGAGTAAATATCGTGGTGTGGAGGAGGGGAAATTAAACCTACTCCAGGTGTTGCATGACGCAGACGTGCGATAAAGTCATCAACCTTATGGCCCGGTAGCTGTCCACCTTCACCAGGTTTTGCCCCTTGCGCCATTTTAATCTGAATTTCATCGGCTTCCGTCAAGTAATGCGATGTTACGCCAAAGCGTGCCGAAGCCACTTGTTTGATGGCCGAGCGCATAGAGTCGCCATTTGGCAGTTTGGTGAAACGCGCTGCATCTTCACCACCTTCACCGGTGTTGCTCTTCGCACCAATGCGGTTCATGGCGATGGCCAAGGTGCTATGTGCTTCCGTGGAAATGGATCCCATCGACATCGCGCCCGTCGCAAAGCGTTTCATAATATTTTCAATCGGCTCTACTTCTGCTAGCGGAACTGCTGTTCTATGTTTAGCGAAGTCCAACAAACCACGAAGCGTGAACATGCTTTCTTTTTGGTTGTTGATTTTAGCTGAATATTTTTTATAAGATTCAAAATCGTTCTCACGACATGCTTTTTGTAGAAGGTGTACCGTGTCAGGATTCCAAAGGTGACCTTCACCTCTGCGTTTCCATTGGTAGATACCACCTTCAGGAAGAAGTTGTTTTTCTACACGGCTGTCGCCGAATGCACGCCAGTGTTTAGCTAACGACTCTGTTGCGATATCATCAAGGCTTAGCCCTTCGATACGAGAAACAGCACCACAGAAATAGTTGTTTACCACATCGCTGTTTAAGCCTAACACTTCAAATATTTGAGCGCCATGGTACGACTGTAGTGTTGATATTCCCATTTTAGAGAAGATCTTCAATAGTCCAGCGCAGATAGCCTTAACGTAGTTTTTCTTTAAATCATCCCATGTCAAGTCTGTTTCCATCAAGCCTTGTTCTTTTAAGGTACGGATGGATGCTAAAGCCATGTATGGGTTAATCGCTGTTGCACCAAAAGCTAGTAAACAAGCGAAGTGGTGTACTTCCCAAACGTCACCCGCTTCGACTACTAGACCTACAGCACCACGGTTTCCTGTTTTAATCAGGTGGTGGTGTACCGCAGATACCGCTAGGATAGAAGGGATAGCCGCATGTTGTGAGTCGATTGCACGGTCGGAAAGGATAATAACTTCAAATCCATCACGTACAGCATCGTCTGCATAACGGCATAATCTTTCGATTCCTGCCGCCAAAGAGCCCGCTTTGCCATCAGCTTTGAAGTACAGTTGTAATGTTTTTGCTTGGAAAATACCGGTATCAATAGAGCGTAATTTTTCAAGCTCACTCGATGTTAATATCGGGTGTTCTAGGGTCACACAGTGACAGAATTTCTTATCCTCGATAAGGATATTTCCCGCATTACCGATGAAAGTCGCTAAGCTCATCACCAAACGCTCACGAATAGGGTCGATTGGCGGATTTGTTACCTGCGCAAAAAATTGTTTGAAGTAACTCGATAAGTGTTGCGGCTGATCCGATAAAATAGCAAGTGGAACATCGGTACCCATAGAACCAATAGGTTCATAGCCGCTGAGGGCCATAGGCGTCAAGATTGTTTCCAAATCCTCGCGCGAGTATCCGAATGCTTGCTGATACTTAAAGACCGCTTCTTTTTGTAAATAGGTATAGGTTACACGTGGATCTTCGAGTTCATCCATGCGTATTTTATAGTTATTCAACCATTCGCCGTATGGCTGTTGATTGATTAATGCTCCTTTTACTTCTTCGTCACTACGGATGCATCCTGCTTCCATGTCTACGACAAATATTTTACCCGGTTGTTGTCTTCCTTTTTTGATGATGATACTTTCCGGAATAGGTAATGCGCCTGCTTCAGAAGCCACAATTACGCGGTCATCAGCCGTGATTGCATAGCGTAGCGGACGTAAACCATTACGGTCTAATGTAGCGCCAATTGTTTTTCCATCGGTAAAACATAAGGCTGCAGGACCATCCCATGGCTCCATCAAGGTAGCATGGTACTCATAGAAAGCACTTTTCAGTGGATCCATTTGCGTGTTGCCGTCCCATGCTTCAGGAACCAACATCAACATCACATGTGGAAGGCTACGACCACTGTGTAGTAAGAGTTCAACAAGGTTGTCTAAACAGGCCGAATCCGATTGACCAGCATCAACTACAGGGAGTAAAATTTGCATTTCCTCTTCTGTGAAGTATGGTGATGATAGGGCACGCATACCCGCATAAAACCAGTTTAAGTTACCTGTTAAGGTATTGATTTCACCGTTGTGTGCAATATTACGGAAGGGCTGTGCTAAAGACCAACTTGGGAATGTATTGGTAGAAAAACGAGAGTGAACCAAACCAAATGCAGAAACAACGCGTGGATCTTTAAGGTCTTCAAAATAAGTACCTACTTGATACGTTGTCAACTGTCCTTTATAGATGATTGTTTTACAAGAAAGGGAAACAATATATAAAGGAAGCGGGAAGGCTTGAAACTGCTTAACTTTTTGAATGATAAGGCGTCTTAAAACGAATAGTTTACGCTCAAAGTCTTCCGTATTGACGATGCCTTCAGGGCGTGAAACAAAGAATTGTACAATCTCAGGCTCAGCACCTAAAGCTGTAGGGCCAATACCATCTCTATTGACAGGTACGGAGCGGAAGCCTAAAAACTTCATGCCTCTTTCTTCTGTCGCTTCGATAATGGTATCACGGCATAGTTTATTTAAAGGCTCTTCCTTAGGTAAAAAAAGCATTCCTGTGCCGTAGTAACCAGGTTCCTCTAGTTGGATGCCTAGGCTGATACAGGTTTCCCATAAAAATTCATGAGGTAATTGAATCATAATACCCGCGCCATCTCCACTTTCAGGGTCACATCCACATGCACCACGGTGCTCCATGTTTTCCAACATGGTCAGCGCATCGCGTACCTGCTGATGGGATTTTTGTCCTTTTATATGGGCTACAAAGCCAACACCACATGCATCGTGTTCGTAGTCGGGGTGGTAAAGCCCCTGTTCCGGTATTCTTTCGTTTAGCATTGTCTCTTCAAAATATTAGGTTGCTAATATAAAAACAAAATTATCAATTATTTTAAAATATTTTAAAGAAAATTTAATTTTATTATGTTTTTGCTAATTTATATTTGTGTTTACCATTATTATTGTATTTATTTTGGTGTTCTTTGTTAAAATGGAAATATCGTTCAGTAACAAGGGATATTTTAGCGAACAGGATACTTTAGCGGCTATAAGCGGAAAGAATAATCTTCTTTGGGGCGATGAATCTGCTATTTTCTTTGCCTACTCTTGTCGTAGTATTTGTATATTTAGCAAAAAAATGCTTTTTTACTAACCATGAAAATTACATCCGTAGAAATTTATCGATTGAGCATTCCAATGGAACCTTTTGTCATTGCAACGGGTACGATGGACTACGCACAAAATACCTATATACAAGTGATTACTGACAGCGGTTTGATCGGTGTTGGTGAATGTTCAGCCTTCCCAATGATTGTTGGTGAAACTCAAAATACATGTATTGCCGTAGCGCAAGACTTTGCTAAAATTTGGAAAGGTAAAGATCCTTTAGCTTTAGCAGAACGTTTAGCAGAGCTGCATGCGTATATCGCGGGTAATGCAACGATTAAGTCGGCCTTTGATATGGCTTTATATGATTTGGCGGCTAAGCATGCTGGTTTGCCTTTATATAAATTCTTGAAAGGGGAGCGTCGCGAGATTATGACGGATATTACCCTCGGTATTGATACGCCGGAGGCGATGGCTGCTAAAGCGCTGGTATTAAAGGATGGTGGTGCTTTCGCCCTGAAAGTGAAATTGGGTAAAGCCCCTCAGGATGATATTGCACGCATTAAAGCGATACGCAAAGCGGTAGGTTTTGATATTCCTATCCGTATTGACGCCAATCAGGGTTGGTCGTTTGACGGTGCTTTGGAAGCATTAAAAGGTTTGGAGCCTTATAAAATCCAATTTTGTGAACAACCGATGCGTACTTATGACGACCGTTTCCTCGTGGAACTTCGAATGCAGACAGTGATTCCTATCATGGCAGATGAGTCTGTTTACGACCAGCATGATGCTGAACGTTTATGTAAAGCAGATGGCTGCGATTATATAAATATTAAGTTTTCAAAGTCTTCCGGTATTCATGAGGCTTTAGCTATTCAGGCTGTAGCAGCAGAGTACCAGATTCCTTGTATGATAGGCGGTATGTTGGAGTCGCGTTTGGCTTTAGCGGCTAAAGTGCATTTTGCCTATGCTGCACCTAACGTTAAGTTTTTTGATCTTGACACCTGTATGGTTGGCCATTTGGAAGATCCTGTAGAAGGTGGAGTGCAGTATACTGGTTACCACGTTTCGGTTTCTGATGCTATAGGTATCGGTGCTTCCATCAAACAAGAGTTTTTAGATACATGCGATAAGTGGGTGATTTAACACCCATTTGTTGCTAATTTTATGCAGCATACTAAAGTCTTCATCTTTTGAAGCAATCTAAATTATGACCAAAATTGATATTATCCAACTAGCCAAAGTCTTAAACCTATCCAAATCTACTGTTTCGCGGGCATTTATGGGTAGTAGTGATATTAAACCCGAAACGCGTGCGCGTATTTTAAAAGTAGCCGAAGAGCTGAATTACCGCCCGAATCATTATGCGAGTAATTTGCGCAAGCAAAAGAGTAAGATTATCGCCGTAGTGGTCCCCGAATTGGGTAACAACTTTTTTTCACAGATTATTCGCGGTGTTGAGCGGGTAGCGAAGGCTAAAGATTATCATGTGTTGGTTTATACTACCGATGGTGATATACAGAAAGAAAAAGACTTCCTAAATAGTATTTCTAATGGTCGAGTAGATGGCGTGCTAATGTCCGTATCTGGGGCTGCTGGCGATTCGGCGCATTTGAAAAATATAGATGTCAATCGTCTTCCTATTGTGTTGTTCGACCGTACTTATGCCGATGTGAATTTGCCTAAAGTGGTTACCGATGACTACGAAAGTAGCTATACAGCAACACAGCATTTGCTAGAAAACGGCTGCAAGCGTATCGCCTACCTGGTTGTCAATAAAGAACACTCTATTGGTAAAACAAGGCTTCAAGGGTATCAAGATGCCTTGAAAAAAAATGGTTTGCCCGTCTTGGATGAGCTTATCGTGGATTGTGCACACGCCTATGCGGAGAATGCTACGCGAATGGAAAGCCTGTTTCGGGAGGTTAAACCCGATGGGGTGTTAGCTTCTGTTGAGCGGTTAGCTTTTTCTACGTACTATGTTTGTCAAGCGTTGAATATCCGTATTCCAGAGGATTTGAAGGTGGTTGCCTATTCGAGTTTAGAAATTGTACAGCTTTTAAATCCTAGTTTAACGACCATTACGCAGCCTGCTGAAGCGGTTGGTGAAGCGGCGGCGACACTCTTGCTAGATCGTTTGATTGCTGGCGAGGAACCCGAGGAGCCTCAGCATGTAATTCTCCCTTCCAATTTGTTGATTCGTAAATCTTCGGCTTTAGAGGCCTAATTGTAGGGACTACGACCGGTTAAATAGCTGGATGAAATAGATATTTCCCCCTAGCATATCGTTCCGATTATGTACCTTTGTATTTGTATCTGAAAATAAAAGATTATGACTACACAAAAAGGTCCTATTTCTCAATTTATAGAGAAAAACTACCTGCATTTTAATGCTGCGGCATTAGTAGATGCGGCAAAAGGTTATGAAACACACCTATTAGAAGGTGGTAAAATGTTAGTTTCCTTAGGTGGTGCGATGAGTACAGCTGAATTGGGTATTTCTTTAGCGGAAATGATCCGCCAAGATAAAGTCCAAATTATTTCTTGTACGGGCGCAAACTTAGAAGAAGATGTAATGAACCTTGTTGCACATTCGCACTACAAACGTGTTCCGAACTACCGTGATTTAACGCCGGAACAAGAGCGCGAATTGTTGGATCAACACTATAACCGTGTTACGGACACATGTATTCCTGAGGAAGAAGCATTCCGTCGTTTACAAAAACACTTGGAAGACGTATGGCACGCAGCAGAAGCTAAAGGCGAGCGTTACTTACCACATGAGTATTTATACCAAGTGGTAAACTCTGGTATCTTAGAGCAATACTATGAAATCGATCCTAAGAACTCTTGGATTGTGGCTGCTGCTGAGAAAAACCTACCTATCGTTTGTCCAGGATGGGAAGATTCTACTACAGGTAATATCTTCGCTTCTAACGTTATCAAAGGTAAATTGAAAGCTAGTACCGTGAAATCTGGTATTGAGTATATGATTTACTTAACAGAATGGTACCGTGAGAACTCTTCAGGTAAAGGTGTTGGTTTCTTCCAAATTGGTGGTGGTATCTCTGGAGACTTCCCAATCTGTGTTGTTCCAATGATGTACCAAGATTTAGAATGGGAAGATGTTCCTTTCTGGTCGTACTTCTGTCAAATTTCTGACTCTACTACTTCTTACGGTTCGTACTCTGGTGCAGTTCCAAATGAGAAAATTACTTGGGGTAAATTAGATATCGATACACCTAAGTTCGTTATCGAATCTGATGCAACAATTGTTGCTCCATTGATTTTTGCATACCTTTTAGGTCAATAATATTCAAGTAGGTGCCTGTATATAGCAGGCACCTCTTTTCTTGCTTTTCATTTCTGTTGTCATGCAAAACCTGTTAACTCGTAATCCTGCAGCTTTACAAGCACTCATGTCTGAAGCCTTATTCTCAACAGGCGAGGATTTGTCGGTGGCACCTGCTGTTGAAGCTGCTATAGCCGTCGCTGACACTGCTGTAGCCACGCCTCAAGTGACCTCGGAACAGGAAGAGTTTATCTATCAGGGAGATAAATCAACGGGTGTTTTGTTTATTTTGCGTTACCCTGCTTATCCTTATTTTTCGCCTGCGGCGGAAGAGGCTTTCGTGAAAACCATTGGTGCTTTGCAGTTGAACTTGCAAAATGTAGCTGTTGTCAACCTGGCTAATGCACATAATCCGAATGATTTCAAGCGAATCATGGCTTTCTTCCAACCCAAGAAAATTACTCTGCTAGGTGTTGAACCTGCTTCATTGAAGCTGCCTGCCATTGCGCATAATGCGTATATGAAAGGTAAGATTGCTACGGTATTCAATACTTTTAGTTTCGAGGAGATGTTTGCCGATATTGCAAAAAAGAAAGCCTTTTGGGGCGAATTTAAAAGTTTTTTATCGGTATAGTCCTATACCTTAAATACCAAACCTTATGTTAGAATTAGTTTTCGCTACTAACAATGCCCACAAATTAGAAGAAGTGCAGGCGATTGTTGGAGACCGTTTTGTCATTAAATCGCTTACAGATATTGACTGTCATGACGATATTCCCGAAACGGGAGAAACCTTCGAAGAGAATGCGAAGCAGAAGACGGATTATTTAGTTCGTAAGTATGCTGTTTCTTGTTTCGGTGATGACTCCGGTCTAGAGGTTGATGCCTTGGATAATGCTCCTGGTGTATATTCAGCACGTTATTCTGGCTCACGAGACATGGAAAAGAATATTGACCTTGTGCTCGAAAGCTTATTGGATAACCCAGAGCGTACAGCACGTTTCAAGACGGTTATATCGCTTTATTTGGACGGTGAACAACATTTCTTTGAAGGCAGTATCGAAGGTACTATCATCACAGAACGTAGGGGAGAAGGAGGATTTGGCTATGACCCTATCTTTATTCCTGATGGTTATACAAAGACTTTTGCGGAGATGACTGCTGAAGAGAAAAATCAGATTAGCCATCGCGCTATAGCGGTGCGTAAATTAGCCGATTTCTTAAATAGTTAGTCCGGCTAAAAAAATAAGCGACCCTTTTTGAGGATCGCTTATTTTTTTATTTGGTAAGCTCTTTGGCTTTTTCTTTTTTCTCTTCTACGCTTGTTTCTTCTTTCGTTTTCTCGTCTTCTTCTATTTCTTCTTCAAGCGTTATTTCTTTTTTCTTTTCGATTTTTATAGCGTTATTTTCCGCTTTGTTTTGGCCATCAGCTGTAGGTTTTATCGCTTCCTTCTCTACGCCTCTCTTGCGATGCATCATATCCTCTTTGGAAGTTGGCCGGTCTTGCGGTCGCCAAATAAATCCGGGGAGTACTTCATTTTCTTGCGTGACCAGTTTAAATGGATATACCTTTTGATCTACTTTGCGGACGGTGATGTAGTCGATAATCTTTTTATCCTCCATCGTAATCTTGATGCGTGAGCCACGGTCGTGAAACATATCCGTGATGGTGTGCGTTTGATCATTGGTGCTAAAGATGAGGTTCTCGGCATTACCATCGACGAATATTTTTTCAATCGCATTGTTGGCAAAGAAAGCTGTTATTTTTCGACCTTTAAGCTGGTTGAACTTCAAGCTGTCCAATACGGCATTTACCATGAAAGCATTGCCAATAAGTAGGGCGTTATCCAACTTTTGGTTTACCGCCTGCATATAAATCGTGTCTGCAGCAATCTGTGACCCCTGCGACCAAATCATCGGTTTTCCCATAAAACGAAACATCGAATCGGCCATTCCATAATAAGCGGAGTCCGCTACGGCTTGTAAATCCGATTTGTAGAGACGTACATTGTGGTAGGCTTTGATGATACGTGTTCGTGCCGTATCGCGATAGGCCGAATCCTTACCCACCAGAGCCATTGTTGAATCGGGAGTCTTAGCGATGGCCAATGCCTTCGTAATTTGATTGTCTGCTTCCGCTAAAGCTGGAATAACCGCTTTTTGACGAAGTATAGAGTCTTGCTTTAGCGTTTTGTCAATGCTAAGCGAGTCATTTGTCTTTTTAACAATAGCGGCACCTTTTGCTTTCGGTGCTACATTCTTTTTTACTACTTGAGCAGTCTTTGCTGCGGTTGCAATTGCTTTACTCGGCAGGCTATCGATGGCTACTGTAGCGCTACTATCTGTTGGTAAATCTATATCAATAGCATTTTCCTCGTCGTCTTCATCATCACCATAATCCTGTTCTTTTTCCACTTCAAGGGCACCGCCATTTCTGTCTAAATTGAAATGAAGTGGTTTATAGTCTTTCAGGAAAATAACTTTAGAATAAAGGGTATCTGCCGTCGTATAGACAGAGTCGTAAGCGACCAGCTTATTTTTATCCTCCGCAGGCGGAACAACAGCTGCGCCTTTAGGAAGCTCTTTAGTCGTTTTTTTACCGTCTTTATCGAGCTCTTCCTGTTGTGTCAAAACCATTTCTTTATCGGCTTTATCTTTACTTTTTTTATCCTTTTTATTAAGCTCTGTTTCTTTTTTGAACGCGATACTATCTGGTGTTGATTTATCAGCAGAGTCTTTTTTAACAACGGTAATGATCAATGGATTTTCCGTCATGGTGATGGAGCTGTCTCCTTGGTTGTACAGTCCATATCCGCCGTAGGCGTAAAATTTATCCGTCGTGTCGACGAATACTACATTTTTGAAGGCTTTACCAGTTCCGGATTGACGTTCATAGTAAAGACTGTCGCCTTTTAAGAAGCGTGACCCTTCCGTGTATAAGTTGTTCTTCGAGAAGCGTGCTACGCCGGTTGCGGTGTTGTAATTACCTTTCTCGGTGTATAAGTTTTCTCCTTTATTTCCCTTGATATTGGTTGGCCCATAGAAATTGGTGACACGGCTTATCCCGTTGTACAGCATACTATCGGTATATATTTTAACATCTGGTGTACGAACGACTACTTTATTGCGGAAGTAGGCATCTTGCGTGTCTTCAAAGTAATAGGCTGTTTTTGACGTTATGGTATCGGCTTGACTTACGATACGTCCTCCGCCGGTATAGATACCTACGCGGTCACGCATTTTGTAAACCAAGTTATTTGTTGTCAACACCGAATTAGGATTGACCATACGAATATTATTGTAAAGCGTAGCTGTTTGCGTAGAGGCTTCGTAATGCAATTTATCTGCATAAATAAGGGTTCCTGTACTTTGGTGGATAACGATGTTACCAAAGGCTTCAAAAAACTCTCTTCCTATTTGATCTTTATAAAAGATACCACTGTCGGCAGACATGGTATGGCCCTTGTGGCTATAAACAGGATTAATACTACTCAAGCTATTTTGCTCGGTGATATTACCACGGGTAGATGATACAATTCTAACCTCATCTTGTGCCCACAAGGAGGTCATGCTAAAAAGGCTGAATAAAAGGGCTAAATAATACTTCACGAGGCAAAAATAGTTAATTAAATAGCAAAAAATTGTTAAGGTCAAAATTTTAATCCTCCCTACGCATTAGCAGGATTATTGTTTTAACTTTGGATATGGGTTTGCTAGCAGATTTTCAGTCTTTCGTAACGCATACAGTCGGTATTCAACGGCAGGATAAGGTCTTGTTGGCGGTAAGTGGCGGTCGCGATTCTATGCTAATGGCGCATCTTTTTCAGGATGCTGGATTCGACTGTATACTTGCGCATTGTAACTTCCAGTTGCGTGGTGAAGATTCTGATTTGGACGAAGCTTTAGTACGTGGCTTTGCCGATGCTAAACAGATTCCCCTTTTTGTTAAGCATTTTGATACCAAGCGTTATGCCGAGGAAGAGCATGTCTCGATACAAATGGCGGCACGTGATTTACGCTATGCTTGGTTTGAAGAGCTGCGTCTAGAGGTTAGTGCCGATTGGATTGCCGTAGCGCAACATAAGAATGATCATATAGAAACTGTATTACTAAATCTTACACGTGGCACTGGCCTGCTTGGGTTGCAAGGTATTCTCCCAAAGCGTGGAAGGATTGTTCGCCCTTTGTTATTTTTGACTTCTGCGCAGGTGACGGCTGCTATGGAGGAGTTGGAAATCGCTTATCGTGATGATCAGTCAAATTTTTCAACAAAATATGCTCGCAATAAGATTCGCTTGGATATCGTTCCGGAGTTTAAGAAAATAGCTCCCGATTTTGAGGATATCATGGCGCGTAATATTCAGCATTTTCAAGAAGCGCAAACGCTCTTAGCCTCTTTCATTGATCCGCTGCGGGAGCAAATTTTTAGGGATGCTGATGGTGGATTAGTAAATGTGCGTAAGACCGATTTGCAGGGATATATTCATAATTTGCCGTTATGGTTTGAGCTTTTTCGGCCCTATGGTTTTTCAAAGGAGGTATTGTCGGATGTGCTATCCTGCTGGGATGGTGAATCTGGGCGTATCTTCCATTCATCGAGCCATGAACTGCTATTAGACCGTGAAATGTTGTATATACGCACAGTTCACCAGGAGGAGGCTGCTCATACCTTGTCTCTCCTTGATGGCGAAGTGTCTTGGTATTTTGCGGGAAGGTCCTTTCATGCGACTATCTCGGATGATACAGCGCTGGTGCGCGATACGCATATCGTGCAACTTGATGCAGACAAATTGGTCTTTCCTATGCAGCTGCGGTATTGGCAGGAGGGCGACTTTTTTATCCCCTTGGGCATGACTGGCCGTAAGAAGTTAAGTGATTTTTTTGTTCAGCAGAAGCTTAGTCTTTTTGAAAAAAGACTAGTGCCATTATTGGTGAACGGTAATGGAGAAATTGTTTGGTTAGTGCCATATCGTCTCGATAATCGGTACAAGATAACCGAAAGAACAAAAAAAGTGTTTACATTAGTTGTCAAATGATATTATGAGTACACAATTTCTATTTCAGGAAAAGCAATATTTAGGACGTGATGCGACATGGATTAGCGTACGTATGATTCTCGTTCTGTTCTGTTTTGTAGCTTATTATTTGAATTTGGAGGATTTACCATCCCGTCAGTTATTTTTTATTGTTGGGGTTGGCGTCATCATTGTCTCGCTCATCATGATTTACATGGTGCATTATAAGACGGTGGTTGATGGAAAGAATTTGATTTTAAGTGGGCTTTGGTCTTCTAAGTTGGTGAAGATTGATTTGTATAATATTGAAAAAGTTGAGTGTAAGCCGTACAGTACATTTGTATTTAATAATCCGGTTTATAACTTGCATAAAAATGGAAAAATTCGCTTCTACTCTGGCGGTAAAGATGCTGTTTGGCTAACGGATAAGGACGGATTGACCTATATAATAGGTTCACATCGCTCCGAAGAGCTTGCTCAAGCAATTATGAAAGCTAAAGAACGTTTGAAATAAAGATTTTAAAATAATAAAAAAGGGAAGTATTTATGCTTCCCTTTTTTTGTTGTTTATTATTTCTTTTGTAGCCAAATTCTATTGACCCATAGTGCTTGGTCGTCTTGTGATTGGAATTCTACTTTGTAGATTCCTGGTCTAGTGATTTTAAGGGTTCCGATGTGCTCATCGATGAATTCATCGGTATAGTTATGCTGATTGGGCTCTACGACCACTTTTCCGCCAGGGGCGACTTCTGCCTTTAGCGTTTGTTTATCGGCTACTATCGTCATGTGATTTGTTTTTTCATCCGGATTATGAACGGATAGATCAACATTATATTCTCCTGCCTCAGGGAGGTACATTTCCCAGCTTAAGGTTTTTCCAACACTGCGTATGTAGGCCGGTCTGGTGCCATCGTAAGGCTGTATAGCCAAACTTTCAGAATATAGCGCATTGCTAGCTTTAAGAGCGAAGCCCCCAAAGGTAGATTCTGCGGCAAGGGTAGGGGCTAGTGTTAGGCTTGTATAGCTCAGGCGAATAACAGAAACATAGGGGTCGCTTGCTTGATTAGGTAAGTTGATATGCAATAGCGGCCCATTTTGGTCAAATGTTAATTCTTGTGCTTTATCTCCATGGAGTAGCTCTATTTTGGTTGGTTTAGTGTTGATGCCTGTCACACGTAGGATACGATCTAACGGCCAGTTGAAAACATGGAGATAGACCGTGTTTGTATTTTTCTTGCGTGTTATTTTTCCCCAATCGTGCTGGTTTACTGCTAATTTTATCCCAGTGTTTCCATATACAGCTTCCCCATATTTTGAAAGCCATGTACCTAAGTCATGTAGTCGACTTTGGCTTTCGTAGGGAATACTTCCATCGGCACGTGGACCTATGTTTAACGTGAAACCTCCGTTTAGGGCGACGTTGCTAATTAACGACTCGAAAAGTTGTCCGGTGGATTTCCATTCTTTTTCATAACCACTATAGCCCCAAGAGTGGGCAATGGTGCCTGGTGTTTCCCAAGGATGGTCTAGGTAGGTGCTTCCAAATTGATTGTCGCCTAAGGTTTCGAAGTCTACGTGTTTAGCGTCCGTCGGCAGCCCTAAGCGAGAATTGATTAAGCAGTTGGGTTGTAACTCGCGGATAAGTGCTGCCGCTTGTTCGAGTTGTTCTTTCTTGAAAATAGTCTGCTGGTAGGGAATCCACATATCAAACCACATCAGGGCGATATCACCATAATTGGTGAGGAGCTCGCGTAGCTGAGGAATGGCTTTTTCTTGCCAGTATTGGTTAAACTGTGCATCGGTAACATGTCCGCTGAGTTCTTGGTTATGGTCCCAAGCGTAGGGATGCTCCCAATCTATCCAGTGTGAGTAGTAGAAACCAAGTTTCATGTTGTGCTTACGACAAGCATCAGCAATCTCTTTGATAACATCACGGTTTGTGCCCGATAGTTTGGGTAAGGAATAGTCTCCAACCTTAGTATCCCAAAGGGCTACGCCATCGTGGTGTTTGCTCGTGATAATAATATATTTCATGCCTGCCTTCTTTGCTTGAATTACCCACTCTTCGGGGTTTATCTGATCCCAAACAAAACGCTTAGCTAGGTCTCCATATTCTTCCTTACTGATGCGGTTTCTATAACGTATCCATTCTGCATAGTTGTTGAGATAGCGTAGCGGTTCGCCTTTCCATAATCCTTCGGCACCGCTGTATAATCCCCAATGTATAAACATCCCAAATCGGGCATCTTCAAACCAGTCTGTACGTACTGTTGATGGGCTTGGCTGCGCCCAGCTTGCGTGCATAGTAAAGAGTAGAAGCAGGATAATTAAGGTTCTTTTCATAACAAGAAGGTTAAACTTAAATATACATAATAAAGCGCAATTTAGCGGTCTCCGTAAATAAGAAAGACCCGAGCATGCTCGGGTCTTTCTATTGTTAAAGGCGTGTATTATTTCTTTTTCGCCCACCAAAGTGGTGTGAAAATGTCATCTGTTCCTTCAAGAAGAGAAACAGCTTTTGTATAGTTTTCTGGATCGGCATTACGGAAAGACGAAGGGTATCTTAATCGTTGAGGGAAGAAGTTAACCTGGTTTTTCGTGTAGTTTGACGCGTTTATTTGCGGCATTGTTGCCATCGGTTGCTCTACAGCAGGGTTTTCGAAGAATGGTAAACCTAATCTTCTGTGATCACTCCATGCTTCTAAAGGCAAGTAAGGGAATGCTGAAATATACTTTTGCGTAATGATTTTTGTTAATTTATCATTTTTAACGTTACCGTCTTTGTAAATGGTATTCGAAGGGTAAGCAATTTGCGTTGTTCCAGCTTGGCCTGTATAGGCATCTACATAGTTTGCGGTGAACGTCGCTCCTGGTTCTGTTACGTGGTCATACTTCACCGAAGTACCTGCACGGTTGTAGTCTGTTGAACCTAAGTATTGCGAAACATAGTTAGATGCTCCCCAGTATGCGAAGTTATCTTTCACCCCTTGCTCATAGGCTGCTTGGTCAGACATTGGTGTCGCCCAACCTCTTAGCGCTGCCTCAGCAATCAGGTAATAACTTTCCCAAGAAGCGAAGAAAATTCTTCTTTGTGAGCTATTTCTAAATTTGTTAATCATGCCTGGTTGGCGACCATTTTGACCTCTTAATACGATGTCAGATGCTTTAGCACCCCACGTTCCTGTAGAGAAACTGTTCCATGTATATTTCGTGTCTAATTGATCCGTGCGTGTAGCTGACACCTTAATTGTTGCCGCTTGGTTTGTTGCTAAAGACCAGTACTCTGGATTTGCAACGTCACCCGGTAGGAAGAAGGCTTTGTAAGCACGCGGATCCATTTTATTCGGTAAACCATCTAAGTAATAACCTTGTGAAGGGTCGTTAGACATGGTCGAGAAGTTATTCAGGTAACGGATACCCATGTCATTCGCTGGCTTAACTTTCGCTTTGATGTCTGCATTTGTAAATTGATCCGCCGTATTGATACCACCAAGACCAATAAACAGGTTATTCATTGTAGCAGAAATCATTTGCGTATAGGCTCTACTCATCACACCTGCCAAAGGATTCCATCCATCTTTCTCTTGCACACTAAAGTTCTGATCGGCATTGCTAATGTATAAATTTGTCGCAACAGCAGCTTCAAACTCAGTTTTAGCTTTAGCCGGGTCAACTTCTGACATACGCATCGCTAAGCGCATACGCATAGAGTTGGCATAACGTTGCCATTTCTCCCAGTTATAACCATAAGAGGCATCATAATCTTTAATTGCAGCTCCACTAATACTCAAGTTTAGCTTCGATTGGGCATCTTTTAATTCCTCAATCATGTAGTAGTATACATCCTTTACTGGGTCGAATGTTGGGTTTACTCCTTGGAATGCTGTAACTGGAGCAGGACCGAAGTTGTCTGTTAGTTCGCTTAGTAAGTAAGCTCTCCATATACGTGCCACTTGCTTAACATTTTCATTGTAAGCATCTGCAGTACCGTTCGCAACTTTCTTGTCTGCAATTTCAATTGCAGTATTGGCATTGTTTAGCCATTCAGATAGATATCTCCAATAATCGCTGTTATAGCTATCATTGTCACTACCCATGTTTAACCCATTGGAGTAGTTTTGACGCGCAACATTTTTCCAATAGATAATAAAGATACGTTCAGAAATATGTGGGTCCTGTTGTGCACCAATAATAGCGTTATTTAAAAAGTATTCAGGTTTTACCTGTTGTTCGTTGGCCGCAGTCGGGTCCGTGTTAAGATCTTCAAAGTTAGAGCAAGAACTCGAAAGTCCACCTAACAAAAGAAGAACAGATATTTTTGATAAAATAGTTTTAGTTTTCATGATTTTCAGTTTAGAAGCCTACAGCAATGTTTAAGAAAAACGATCTAGATGTAGGAAATGAAAGGTTTTCAAAACCTACTGCGTTTGAACCAGTAGCATATACGGATTCAGGGTCTACACCATTAGCATAGCTTTTTAACATCGCCAGGTTATTTACCGATATCCCAAATTTTGCACTTTTAACCATTGAAGATTTTAAGTTCTTCGAAGGAATAGCATAGTTTAAGGATACATTTCTAATACGGATATTTGTAGCGTTATATAAATTTTGTTCTGTAATACCTAAGTTCCCTGTTGATGTTGCTACAGCAACCCAATAGTTTTCTGGTGATACTGCAGTTGTGTTGGCTGCATATTGACCATCTTTCAAAACCACGCCATTTACAACAAAGTTATTTCTTTCACCATTTACTACTGTTTCAGCAGAAGATCCTGAGGCTTGTAATGCTTGTTGCGTTCCAGAGAAAAATTTACCGCCAAAACGGCCATCTACTTGGAAGCTTAATCCGAAGTTTTTATAGGCAAAGGAGTTGGTAATCCCCACTAAACCACGAGCTGTTTGATCTCCTAATAAAGATAGAGCAGTTTTACCTTGTGGTAAACCTGTTTGCGTGTTTAAAATCAATTGGTTGTAGAATTCGCTGTTTTTGTCTTCAACACGTAAAAAGGTTGTTCCATAAATTGCTCCATAACGCTGACCTTCAGCAGCACGGATTAAAACGTTATCGTATCCACCTAAGGTAAGTTGTTTAACTTCGCTATGTAATTCAAGAATTTTGTTTTTGTTCGTTGAGGCATTGGCTGTAATATTCCATTTTAATGGTGTATTTCTTAATACATCAAAATTCAAAACTAATTCATAACCTTCGTTTAAGATATCTCCTGCGTTTGCTTTGAAAGCACCATAACCTGAAAGATCATTCATCGGTATGTCAATCAATTGGTTTGTTGAATTGTTTTTGTAATACGCAAAATCTACTCCGATTCTATTATCTACAAAACGTGTCTCAAAACCAAACTCAATACTTTTTTGCAATTCGTTAACCACATTTTGATCATAACGAACACTACGTTTAGATGCAACAGTATTGTTGTTTGGATCATTTTCAATTTTGTAGGTATTGAAAATTTGGTATGGTGTCATATCGCGTCCAGTCTGTGCATAAGAAGCTCTAATTTTAGCAAAATTAAACCATGACGGCATAGTGCCTCCAGACTTATTAATCATTTCCGAAAGAACCAAAGAGGTACTTACTGATGGATAAAAATAAGTATTATGATCTTTGTGAAGAGCAGATGTCCAGTCTTGACGTGCTGTGAAGTTTACGAACCAGAAACCATCATAGTTTGCTTCTAAACTAGAATAGATAGAGTTGATTTGTTTTTTACTAATTGATTCATTAATCGCAGGGTTTCCAACAGAGTTTCCTAATGTAAATAAATTAGGAACACGTAACTTACCTGCAGAACCTACCATAGAATATCTATTGGTTTCCATAATTTGCCCGTATAGGGAAGCTGCACCACCCCATTTACCGAAAATATTATCTTTTCTAGCATGGATACTTGCGATATAGTTATTCTCATGGAATTTATCTACTCCAGAAGAATAAGAGTTGTCAATACGTGGATTTCCTGTATAAGTCTTTCCTTCCGTTTTTGTCGAATAGTTATCTGTACCAATACGAATGTCTGCACTTAACCAATCGTTGAAGTCATATTTCACCGTGGCATTCATTAAATAACGGTCACGTGTATCACTGCTTAATTTGTTATGTACTGCCCAGTATGGGTTTAAGCCAGAATCTTCTAGATACCAGTTTTGTTTTACACCCAATTGGTCCATCCCAGGTTCAAATTGAGTCAAGTCTAATGAACGAGGGAATAACAGTGTTTGTGCATAATAGTTTCCTGGGTTTTGACCTCCCGAGGCTCTGTTGTAGGCCATGTTTTTCATGTACTGCACTTTAACATCGGTAGACCATTGGTTTCTAGTACCAAATTTAGCATTTACTCTGTTAATTAAGTTCAAACGGTTTAACTTCATGCCCGGTGTCTTACTGTTGTCATGTAAGTACGTTGCTGAAGAGTATACATTTACTTTGTCAGATACCGCTTGTTGAAAGTTAACGTTTTGTGTCGTATTGAAACCTGTTTTAAAAAAGTTACCGATGTTGTCGTATGCTTTTAGGTTTGTTTTTGAACCATCCCACATATCAACCTCTTGACCTTCAATTTTCGCACCCCAAGATGAACCTGATAAACGACCATATTTACCTCCATCACCCTGTGAAAAATCGCTTTGAAGCTTAGGTGTTATAAAAATATTTTCAATACCTGTTGTGGTGGAGTAGGAAATTCCTACACCATCTTTTGCTTTACCTGATTTTGTAGTAATTAAAATCACACCATTAGAAGCTCTAGAGCCATATAAAGCTGATGCAGCACCGCCTTTAAGGACAGACATACTCTCGATATCTTCTGGGTTTAGGTCTCCTAAACCACTACCCATATCGGGGCTAGGGTTCCAATAATCATTATTGTTAGAGCCTGAAAAGTTATCCATCGGCACCCCATCGACTACGATTAAAGGCTGGTTATCTCCTGTCAAGGAGTTAAAACCACGTAAAACGATTTTAGATGAAGACGAAGGACCATTAGAACCTTTGATAACCTGTAAACTGGACACTTTACCGGATAAAGCATTCGCTAAGTTGTTTTCACGTGCATCGGTTAATGTTGAGCCTTTAATCTCTTGGAAAGAATAACCTAAAGATTTTTTATCTCTTTTTACACCCATTGCTGTTACAACGACCTCGTCGATTGTAGAATCGTTTCCTTTAAGGAGTACACTAATCGTTTTAGCATCGGACACTATGATTTCTTGTACCGCGTAACCTACCGTTGTAAAGCGTAATTTCTCTCCTTTGTTCGTTTGGATAGTGAAATTACCGGCATTGTCGGTTTGTGTTGCTTTGGCAGTTCCCGGTATGGTTACTGTGACCCCAGACAACGGGCCGTTTGCATCTGTTACTCTCCCCGTAACAGTTTGCTGAGCGAAAGCTGCCGATATCGACAGCGTCGACGCTACCAACATGGCGCAACTAGTTTGATAAAACTGTTTCATTGTTATTGTTTATTAATTGTTGTTTACAAGTTTGGACAAAGAGTACTCGAGTACGACACAGGCAGAGCCTACACGTTGTGCGGTGCTGCCGAGTTCTGAAATTTCGAGGCTTGTCTTTTGTGAAATTCTAGGTATACAAAATTCATTAATGGCGCTCTGAATTTGTGGCATTAAAAATTGGCCGGCTTCAGCACCTTGCCCACTAAGGATAATTTTTTCAGGGTTCATGATATGAATCAACGTTGCTATGCCTTTGCCTAGCATATAGCCAGATTTACTTAAGGCTGAGATAGCTAGTTGATCTCCATTTAAAGCGGCACGTATTAGAGATGCACTATCTTCTAATTGGTCATTGTCTAGGTATTCGGCAAGTTTTGATTTTTCGCCTTGCAGCAATCTTTCTTCCGCATAGCGGAGCGCTGCCGCGAGGGAAGCTTCCACCTCTAGGCATCCTCTTTTCCCACAGGAGCAAAGAAGGTTGCTATCTGAAAGCGGAATATGACTGAATTCGCCAGCATAGCCACTATAGCCCCGAAAAAGCTTGTTGTCTACAATAATTCCTAAGCCTACTCCCCAACTGATATTGATAATTAAGGCGTGCGATACATCGCGTGCTTTACCAAATTTCTGTTCAGCGATAGCGATGGCTGTGGAATCATTTTCTATGTAGGTTGGGATTTCAAAAATATCCTCAATCTCTTTCTCAATATTATATAGTTTTGAATCGCCCTCTTCATAGGAGCTGTTGATTCCTAGTGTGTTGTCAACGAAGCCAGGCATACTAATGCCAATGCCTAGGATATGGTCTTTAGCCTCCGGACGGTGTGATATCACCTCTTTAATTACTTCTACTAAATGCTCAAAAGTATTTTCGGGATCATTTTTGCGTTGGATAACCGGTGTTATTTCAATATTAGCAAGGTTGTATAAAACAGCACTTACATAATGTTGATCCATCGCAACGGCAAGCATATACCGGTTGATCTCGGTATTAATGATATAACGCGCTTGTCTTCTTCCACCAGTAGAAGGAGCATAACCAGCTTCAATGATAAGTTGGGATTGTACTAATTCGTTCAACACTTTAGTCGTACTTGGAATGCTCTTTCCAATTAATAGACTTAATTCTGAGATGGAATGCGACTTGTTGTAGTACAACGAGTTTATAATCATCTCTTTAAATCTGTTTTTCGGTTTTTCCATGCGAATTGAAAAGTGTTTATTTAGGATTAAAATTTTATTAAAGTTATGTTAAAAGCTGTTAAAATTCCAAATCTTTTTTAAAAAAAATAAAAAGTTCTTCTTTTTATTAAAAAATAGCAGGAAGATTGCTCGTTCTGATGTTTTCTTTTATTTTAATAAATTATTTTTATGTCCTTGTAATTTATTGGCCTTAAGTGTTTTTGTTGTTTTAATTTTATTGTCTTATAAAGAAATAATTGTCTTTTTTATTTACAGTTTGCTACTTAAAGAGGAAATACAATAGTGTAACAATCAGGTTCTATTTCTGCATAATATCGCGATTATGCATGTTTGGTATATATAATGCACAATAGTTTGTTTATGCGTGTTTAAAAAATAGTAAAAGTGAAGACTTTTAGTACCTTTACTTCTTAAATAGGCTGTTCACCTATAGCTTTTCAGAGCGCATAATAGGACAGCGTTTAACAAACCTAATTATGAAACAACGTTATTATTCTTTAGATGTCTTTCGGGGGGCTACGGTCGCTTTGATGATTATGGTTAATAACCCCGGGACGTGGGCGCATATGTTTGCTCCGTTAAAACACGCCCCTTGGCATGGTTGTACGCCTACTGACTTAGTTTTTCCTTTTTTTCTATTCGCTGTTGGTAACGCGATGTCCTTTGTGATTCCGCGATTGCAAGAAGCAGGCGATGCTACCTTTTGGCGCAAAGTCATTAAGCGCACGGTTTTAATTTTTGCAATCGGTTTGTTTTTAAACTGGTGGCCTTTTGTGCAGTGGGTGGGGGATCAGCTGGAATTTAGGGAGTGGGTGAATTCATCGAATCCGGAGCGTGGTATCCGTATTTTCGGTGTATTACAGCGTATAGCTATTGCCTATTTCTTTGCGTCTGTATTGGCCTATTACTTTAAGCCGAAGCAGTTGATTCGCATTTCAGCCTTGTTATTGTTCGCCTATTGGGGGCTTTGTGCTTTCTTAGGTACGGGTGACCCATATAGTTTAGAAGGTTGGTTTGGTACAGCTATCGATCAGCAAATATTGGGCGTAGCCCATATGTATAAAGGGGAGGGAGTTCCTTTTGATCCTGAAGGATTAATGAGTACGTTGCCAGCTATTATTCAAGTGGTGTTTGGTTATTTGGCAGGCGTATATATAAAAAATCAAGGAGAGGTTAGTTGGATATGGCCTAAAGTTCCTGTTTCTAAAGAGCCTCATTTTAAACTGATGGCTGGTTTGTTGGTTACGGGTTTTATCTTGGTTGTGTTGGGCTGGACTTGGTCGCTGGGTTTTCCTATTAATAAAAAAATATGGACAAGCTCCTATGTTTTATATACCACAGGGCTGGGGGTAATGACCATCGCGGGGATGATTTGGTTTATTGAGGTGCAAGGGGTGAAGAACGGATTGACGAAATTTTTTGATGTTTTTGGTAAGAATTCTCTATTCATTTTTGTGTTGAGTGGATTGTTACCACGCTTTTTAGGTTTGTTCCCTTTTGCTGATGGTGTTAATGATGCCGGAGAGGTGAACTATACAACGGCGTTAACTTGGTTTTATAAACATATTTGTGCCGCTGTACCTGGTCCGCCAGAAGTTGGCTCTTTTGTGTTTTCGCTATGTTTTTTAACGTTGATGTGGGCTATTTGCTATGTGTTGGATAAGAAGAAAATTTATGTAAAAGTCTAGTCTATCGTAAAGTTCTTTCAATTGTAGATAGAAAAGCTTACCTTTGCAGGCAATTAATTTATTTTTTAACGCTTTAATATTATTTAAGAATGTATTTAAGTAAAGAGTACAAAGCTGATATCTTCGCAGAATTTGCAGGTGCAGCAGCAAACACTGGTTCTGCTGAAGGACAAGTAGCTTTATTCACTAAGAGAATTGCTCACCTAACAGAGCATTTGAAAAAAAACAGAAAAGATTTTAACACACAACGTTCACTACAAATGTTAGTAGGTAAACGTCGTTCATTATTAGCTTATCTGTACAAAAAAGATATTAACCGTTACCGTGCGATCATCAAAGGTCTAGGTTTACGTGATATCATCAAGTAAGCTTTTAGTAAAGTAAAAAGAGAAGCCATTTACGCAAGTAAATGGCTTCTCTGCTTTTTAGGAAATAAGAATATATTCAGCTTAAAAAATACGGGAATCCTTTTTTTAGAAGCTCATCTATATCGTATAAATTTTATTTACCTTTGTATGATTTTAAAGGTCATAAAACTTGATGCATTATAAGAAAGATGAAACGTGCATCACAATTTAAAAACAATGAGTTATAACGAAAAGAAAGTTACAATTGATTTAGGTGGCAATTTGGCCCCAATCGAATTGTCTACTGGCAAGTTGGCGAAGCAAGCCGACGGTTCAGTTGTATTGAAACAAGGAGATACTATGTTGTTAGCTACAGTAGTATCTAACAAAGATGCAAAACCAGGGGTAGATTTCCTTCCTTTGTCTGTAGATTACCAAGAGAAATATGCGGCTACAGGTCGTATTCCTGGTGGTTTCTTACGTCGTGAAGCAAAATTATCAGACTATGAGGTTTTAATCTGTCGTCTTGTGGATCGTGCTTTACGTCCTTTATTCCCGGAGACATACCATGCAGATACGCAGGTTATGATTTCATTAATCTCTGCGGATAAAGATATTATGCCAGATGCATTAGCAGGTTTAGCAGCTTCTGCGGCTATCGCTGTTTCTGACATTCCATTCAACGGTCCAATTTCTGAAGTTCGCGTAGCGAAAATCGATGGTCAGTTGGTAATCAACCCTAAGCTTTCAGAATTAGAAAACGCTACATTAGAGTGTATCGTTGCTGGTTCTGCGCATGATATCGTGATGGTTGAAGGTGAAGCTAAAGAAGTTTCTGAAGAAGAAATGGTAGAAGCTATTGCTTTCGCTCACGAAGCTATTAAAAAACAAGTTGCTGGTCAGGTTGAATTGGCTAGATTAGTTGGTGCAGAGAAAAAACGTGAGTTCAACCACGAGCCTTCAAACTTAGAATTGCGTGATGCAGCTTATGCAGCAACATACGATCAAGTATATGCAGTCGCTAAATCAGGATCTACTAAAGGTGAACGTTCCGAGAAATTCGCTGAAATTGGTGCTGCCTTTTTTGAGACATTAGGTGAAGAACTTGATGAAGAAACGAAGTTCTTAGCTAAAAAATATTACCATGATGTACAGTATGATGCTGTTCGTAACTTGGTGTTAGATGAAGGTATCCGTTTAGATGGTCGTGATGTACGTAAAGTACGTCCTATCTGGTCTGAAGTTGATTACTTGCCTGCAGCACACGGTTCAGCAGTATTTACACGTGGTGAAACACAATCATTAACATCTGTTACTTTAGGTGCTAAAGATGCTGAGCAGATGATTGATGGTGCTTTTATCCACGGATATAACAAATTTATCTTACACTACAACTTCCCAGGATTCTCTACAGGTGAGGTTCGTCCTAACCGTGGTGCTGGTCGTCGTGAAATTGGTCACGGTAACTTAGCTATGCGTTCGTTGAAGCAAGTGTTACCTGCTGATTCTGAAAACCCATACACGATCCGTATCGTTTCTGATATCTTAGAGTCTAACGGTTCTTCATCTATGGCAACAGTATGTGCTGGAACATTAGCTTTGTTAGACGCTGGTATTAAATTGAAAGCACCAGTTTCTGGTATTGCTATGGGTTTAATTACAGATGAGAAAACAGGGAAATATGCTATCTTATCTGATATCTTAGGTGATGAAGATCACTTGGGAGATATGGACTTCAAGGTAACGGGTACAGAAAAAGGTATCGTTGCTTGTCAGATGGACTTAAAAATTAATGGTTTGAAATGGGAAGTGTTAACACAAGCCTTAGATCAAGCTAAAGAAGCGCGTCTTCACATCTTAGGTGAGATGAAGAAAACGATTGCTGCTCCACGTGAGGATTATAAACCACATGCACCACGTATTATCTCTTTAACAATTGATAAAGAATTTATTGGCGCTGTTATTGGTCCCGGTGGTAAAATTATCCAAGAGATGCAACGTGAGACAGGTGCTACAATCTCTATCGAAGAGGTTGATGGTAAAGGTATCGTTCAAGTATTCGCGGATGATAAAACATCTATCGATGCTGCTGTAACACGCATTAAAAATATTGTTGCTAAACCAGAGATTGGTGAAATCTATGAAGGTAAAGTGAAGTCTATTATGGCTTTCGGTGCATTCGTTGAAATCATGCCAGGTAAAGATGGTTTATTACACATTTCTGAGATCGACTGGACACGTTTAGAGACGATGGACGGTGTGTTTAAAGAAGGTGATATGGTAACGGTTAAATTATTGGATGTGGATAAACAAGGTAAGATGAAGCTTTCTCGTAAAGTATTATTGCCGCGTCCTCCACGTGAAGATAAACCAGCAGGTGATAAGCCAGCGGGTGAAAAACCAGCTCCTCAAGCATAAGGAACATATTCTAAATAGAAAAGGCTGTCAGTTTGACAGCCTTTTTTTTATAACATAATAACGGATTCGATTTTCGAAACCTCTTTATAGTAATTGATGACCTCCTCCGCATTTGTCACGAAAGTTTCTACGGTGATGGATTTGTATTTACCCCCTGAAGATTCTTTCTCTGCAAATTTAGTGCTCGGATGTACAAAGATTGTTTTAACCTGTTCAATTTTGTCGGCATCTGCCTTTAAAATAAATTTGAAGGTATATAATGCTGGAAATTGCTCTACGCTATTTAATTTCTCACGGAAGTTATCATAGAAGTCCTGTGGCGTATTGCTATTGTCTCCTAAGTCTTGTACGTTGATTTTGTTGTTGAAATCTGTCATTTTTAATTCTCCTTATAGGAAAAACATATCAATAAGTATACCCAAAAATAAAAGCGACTCTTTGTCGCTTTTATTTTATTGTTACTATCGGTATTAGTTTTCCATTGAGGTAGGCCAACTGTCTTTTGTTTTACCAAAATTTTTGTTCGGCTTACTGTCCATTTGGAAAATTAACTCACCACCTTGCAACATCTGCTGGTGTGTGATATATGTTTTTGTATACGGTTTACCGTTTAAGGTAACAGCCTTAATGTATACGTTCTTTTTACTGTTGTTATTAGCGCTTATGGTGAATGTTTTGCCATTAGGCATGGTGATCGTCGATTTGTCTAAGCTAGGGCTTCCAAACACATATTCACCACCTACAGGCGACACAGGGTAGAGACCCATCATTGACCATACTGCCCAAGCACTCATCTGTCCAGCATCTTCATTTCCGGCGTAGCCGTCAGGACGATCGTGGTACATAGAGTCAACAATCATACGAATCTTCTCTTGTGTTTTCCAGGCTTCACCAATGTAGCTATACATATAAGCTATATGATGACTAGGTTCGTTTCCATGTGCATATTGGCCAATAAAGCCACTAGCATCTGGAGATTGGTTTTCTCCCGTCATGTAAGAAGGTGCGGCAAATAGTTTATCTAACATTTTGCTTAAGCCATCTTTTTGTGGGAAAAGCTTCGCTAAGCCTCTGATATCGTGAGGAACAAAGAAAGAATGTTGCCAAGCATTTCCTTCGATATATTGGCTTTTATCGAAATCATGCTCCGAGTAGAATGGGTCAAACGGCTCTACAAACTTTCCGTTTTTGTATTTAGCGCGCATAAAGCCCGATTTAGGGTCAAAATGGTGCGTATAGCTTTTTGCTCTTTTAGTGAATAAAGCGTAATCTTCTGTTTTTCCTAGTTTTTTAGCCACCAACGAGATGCAGTAATCATCGAAAGCATACTCTAATGTTTTGGTAACACTACCACCGTTTACGTCTTGTGGTACATAGCCGTATTCAATGTAAGCAGGAACTTCACGGATGCGCTGAAATGCAGAGTTGCGCATCGCTTGGTAGGCACGTTCATAATCAACACCTGGCCAATCTTTAAGGATAGCATCTGCGATAACAGGGATAGCATGGTAGCCCGTCATTGTATTTGTTTCAGCAGTGCTTAAATCCCATACTGGAAGCAAACCGTTTTCATCATGAAAAGCAAGCATGCTATTTAAGAAGTCAGCATGTTTTTCTGGTTGCGTAATGGTAAATAAAGGTTTTAATGCGCGGAAGGTGTCCCATAACGAGAAGAACGTGTAACGTTGACCGTTGTTAGGCATTTGTTTTAATTCGTCTTTCGCATTTCTATATTGTCCGTCAGCGTCAGAGTATAGGGTAGGAGCTACCGTAGTGTGGTAAAGAGCCGAGTAAAATACTGTTTTTAAACGGTCGTCGTTAGATTCTACTTTAATCTTTCCAAGTTCTTTTTCCCATACTTGAGCTGCCGCTAAGCGTGTTTGCTCAAAGTTCCATCCTGGTATTTCTTGTAGTGCTAATAAGGCTTTCTCCGTGCCACTCATCGATAAGGCTACTTTAACTTCGATTTGATCACTTGGCTTGAAGCCTAGTTGTGCAATAAGGCCTGTTGTTGTAATCTCCTGCACTTCTTTATCGCTCGCTGCTACCTCGGTAAAGCTGGTGAAAGGCTTAGAGGTTTGAATAGCGAAGAAAACTTGTTGCTTGCTTGCCCATCCTGTAGATTCACGAACACCAACGAGCGTGTTTTCGTTAATTTTCTTTAAGAATGTTCTAGTAGGTTTATCCCAGTTGTATTGGTGCTTTAAGTCTATGCGTACAACAGGTGTTTGTGTATTCGCGGGGAAAGTGTATCTGTGGTAGCCAACTCTTTCAGTCGTTGTAAGCTCTACGTTAATACCGTTTTCGAATTTTACTTGATAATATCCAGGAGTTGCTTTTTCGTTGCTACGCGTGAACTTCTGTTTAATTGCTGCTCTTGGGTTTGTGCTTTTTTGCAACATAGGCATCAAGGCGATATCTAACCAGTCGCCAATTCCAGTACCACTCAAGTGCAGGTGGCTAAAGCCAGCGATGCTATCTGAAGAGATATGGTAACCACTTACCCAGTCCCAACCACTCACACCATTGTCTGGTGATAGTTGAACCATTCCGAAGGGAAGTGTCGATCCCGGGAATGTATGGCCGTGGCCGCCCGTTCCAATTAACGGGTCAACATATTTTGTTAATTGTTGCGCTTGACTTTGTGAAACATATAGGCCTAGCCCTAGTATCAACATGCTTGTGCGTATGCGTAATTTGTTTATCATAATTTGCTATTTGCAGATTCAGATATAATGATACGAAAAAAAGCTTATTCTTTCAATAAAACCTTTTAGCAGCAGATGATTTTAGCAGATTTTTACTATTTGCTAAAATTTTTTAGTAGCTTAGTAGCACTGTATCTAACCATATATTGACATTATGAAGAAAAGAATTTTGATTAGCGATATTGCGAAAGCATTGGGAATCTCGGTAACAACTGTTTCTTTTATCTTAAACGATAAAGCGAAAGAGAAGCGTATCAGTGAGGCGTTAACGAAGCGTGTGTTGGATTATGTGGGGAAAGTTGGTTATAAGCCAAATCAGTTAGCTAAGAGTTTGCGTACAGGGCAGACCAAGATTCTAGGTTTGCTTGTTGAGGATATTGCGAATCCTTTTTTTGCTAATGTGGCTAAGTATATAGAGCAGCAAGTATATGAAGCGGGCTACCATATTATCTATTGTAGTATGGATAATGATGAACACAAAGCAAAAGAGTTAATTCAACTATTTTTAGATCGTCAGGTTGATGGTTTTATTATTACACCGTCTGAAGGTTTAGAAGAAACGATTGCTAGCATTAAACAAAGTAATATTCCTGTTGTGCTTTTTGACCGTTTTCTTCCAACGGTAGATACCAGCTATGTAGTGTCTGATAATAAGAAAGGTGCTTATGATGCTACGAAGCATTTGCTGAGTGAAGGTAATAAGCGGATAGGCCTCATTTCTCTTTATTCTGGTCAGACGCAGATGCGTGATCGTTTGGATGGATACATGCAGGCTATGGATGAGTTTCAAATACAGTCTTTCATTCGTAAGGTGAAGGTTGACGATGGGGAAGCAGATACATCACAGGAGCAGATTTTAGAGTTTATTCAAGATAATAATTTGGATGCTGTATTATTTGCTACAAATTATTTAGCCATTACAGGATTGAAGGCTTTGAAAGGGAAGCATGTGAAGCTACCTAAGATGGTCGCGTTTGATGATCATACCTTATTTCAGTTTCATGACCCTACAATCAGTGTGGTGTCTCAGGATATTGAACAATTAACGTCTGCTTTAATTCAAACGTTAATTGCTGAGATTGGCGGTACCTTAAAGCAAACGCGTAAAAAAGTAATTCCTTGCGAATTGATTATTCGGGATTCTTCACTTGCGTAGCCGATACAAATTTCATAGATAATGAATTTACACAATGTCTCGTGTTTTTGGAGGTGAAGCCTTCGCCTTCGAAAACATGGCCCAGGTGTGCATCGCAGTTTGCGCATAGAATTTCTGTACGTCGCCCATCGGCATCCGTCTCTCTATGTACAGCTCCTTTTATTTCATCGTCGAAACTTGGCCATCCGCAATGAGACTCAAATTTGTCGGCCGATTGGTATAGTGAGCTGTCACATCGCTTACAGATGTATGTTCCTGCTTCTTTGTTGTTCAACAGAGCTCCGGTAAAAGCTCTTTCTGTTCCTTTGTGAAGTATGATGTATTCTTCTTCGGCGGTAAGGCTGTTGTAGGTGTTGTCGTTCATGCTGTTCTTATTTATTTGTCTACTTCTTCTTTCGAGAATTGTACTTGTCTTGAAATAGATTAGTTAAACTAAACTTTTATTCGACAATTTTGTTTTTCGTGAAGCTGTTACAAAGATAATGAATTGTGTGTAGGGGAGGCTTTGGAGAAAGTCAATAGCGTTAAAAAAAATAATTTGAGGAGGTATATAGTTTCCTCTGCAATTTTCCTAAAAAAGGGGCTTGCAAGTATATTCTGAGGGGTTATTTAGAATCGTTTTAAATTGATAATTTGAGTCATTAAATTGTCACTGATTGCTTAAATAGTTATACTTTTGTGCATTGATTAGTGGGATTAAACCCTCTAATCAATACATTTTAAAAGTTATTACATCATAAATAAATAGTATAAAGTGCTAAATATGAGAAATATCTCATCCGTTTTGGGAAGACTTGCAAAGACAATATCAGTCGGAATGATGTTGTTGTTTGCCGTTACAATGTCGCATGCGCAGGATGTCAAAGAAGGACAGGCGCTCTTCAAGTCGAAATGTACCAGCTGTCACGCTGTACAGAAAAAGTTGGTAGGACCTGCTTTGGCGGGGATGACCGAGAGACACTCTGAAGAGTGGTTAATCAAGTGGGTTCATAACTCACAAGCATTGATCGCTTCTGGAGACGCTACTGCAAAAGCGCTTTTTGAGGAGTACAATAAGTCGGTGATGACTTCATTCACTGATTTATCAGAAGATCAAATTAAAAACATCATCGCTTACGTGAAAGATGAAGAAGCAAAAGCTGCTGCTGGCCCTGCTGCCGGTGATCCTGCTGCTGGAGCTGCGAAATCTGAAGACGCAAACTTGTTGATGATTTTTGGTTTGGTAGCTATCGTTGTTTTGGCGATTGTTGTTATCGTAGTGTTAAACCGTGTTATTCGCACTTTAGAGAAGGTGATTGCGAATAATCAGGCAGCTATCGAAGCAGCACAAGCTAGAAACGAAGAGCACAAAGAAAACAAAACTGCGAAGTTTGCGAAGGCATTCTTGAAAAACAAGAAGCTTGTTGGTTTTGCAGTATTAATGGTTGTTGCCTTTGTCGCGGTGCTTGGTTGGAATACCATGTGGAATATTGGTGTACATAAAGGATATGAGCCGGTTCAGCCGATCAAATTCTCTCACCAGATTCACGCAGGTGTTAACCAGATTGAATGTCAGTACTGTCACGGTGGTGCATTCAAATCTAAAAATGCATCTATTCCTTCGGCTAACGTGTGTATGAACTGTCACAACACGATTACAGGTTCAGATCATTACGATGGAGAGCTTTCGCCAGAAATTGCGAAAATCTACAAAGCGTTGGATTACAACCCAGATACACGTCAATATGGAAATAATCCAAGACCTATTCAGTGGGTTCGTGTACACAATTTACCTGACTTCGCTTACTTCAACCACTCACAGCACGTTGTAGTTGCTGGTGTTGAATGTCAAACATGTCACGGTCCAGTTGAGAAAATGGAAGAGATTTACCAATATTCTCCTTTAACAATGAAATGGTGTATTGATTGTCACCGTGAGACAGCAGTAAATGCTGATAACGCTTACTATGATCAATTAATTTCTGCACACGAGAAATTGAAAAAAGGTGAGAAGATGACAGCTGCCATGATTGGTGGTTTGGAGTGTGGTAAATGTCACTATTAATAATTAATTTGAAATACGCAATCTTATATACAGCTTAAATGGATAGCAATAAAAAATATTGGAAAGGTTTGGAAGAATTGCAACAAACGCCTGCTTTCGTTGAAAGTAGTAAGGGTGAGTTTGCCGAATCTATTCCTGTAGAAGATGTATTAAATGAAGCCGGCCTGAGTACGAAGACACCTCGTCGTGACTTCTTAAAAGCTTTAGGTTTCGGATTAGGGGCTGTTACTTTAGCAGCGTGTAACCGTACACCTGTACATAAAGCAGTTCCTTATGTTATCAAGCCAGAAGAGGTAACTCCTGGTATTCCTAACTACTATGCATCGTCATTCAACGGTCAGAGTGTGTTGGTAAGAACACGTGAAGGTCGTCCTATTTCCTTGACAGCAAACCCTAATTCTGTTGGTTTGACACAAGGTACAGATGCAACAACAGCTGCATCAGTATTAGATTTATACGATATGTCTAAATTGCAAAACCCACAGTTGGGTGGCAAAGACGTAGAGTGGTCTAAATTGGATAGTACTGTAATCGCCGCTTTAGATAAAGCTGCTGCTGCAGGAAAACAGATCACACTTGTTTCTAGTACAGTAAATGGTCCTTCAACGTTGGCAGCTATCGCTAAGCTTGCTGCGAAGTACCCTACAACAAAACACGTTCAAGTAGATGCTGTATCTTACAGTGGTATCATCGAGGCAAACAAAGCTAGCTTCGGTAAAGCAGTAGTTCCTACTTACCATTTCGATAAAGCACAAGTTGTTGTTTCTGTTGCTGCTGATTTCTTAGGAACTTGGTTAGCAGGTGAGGAGCACACACAAGATTATATCACAAACCGTGATCACAAATCGTTGAAAAACGGTAAAATGTCACGTCACATCCAGTTTGAGTCAGGCTTAAGCATGACAGGTTCAAATGCCGATGTGCGTATTGCAATCAAACCTTCAGAAGAAGGTGCTGTTTTAATCTCGTTATACAACGCAATCACAGGTCAATCATTGGCTGGTGGCGTAAGCAACAAGAAAGCGCAAACAGCGATTACTTTAGCAGCGAAAGAATTAGTAAACGCTAAAGGTAGTACTTTAGTAGTTGCAGGTTCTAACGATGTAAACATCCAATTGTTAACAAACGCGATCAACAGTGCATTAGGTGCTTACGGAGCGATTATCGATTTCGATAACTTCTCTAAACAACACCAAGGTTCTGATGCTGCTTTCCAACAATTTGTTGCTGATGCAGCAGCTGGTAAAGTAGGTGTAGCATTCTTCTTAAACAGCAACCCTGTTTATGATTACTTCAAAGCTGATGATGTTAAGGCAGCTTTAGCAAAAGTAGACTTCACGTTATCTTTTGCTGACCGTGCTGATGAGACAGCTTCTGAATTGAAAGCTATCGCGCCTAACTGTACATTCTTCGAAGCTTGGGGCGACGCTTCAGCAACAGAAGGATACTACACTGTTATTCAACCAACAATCAACCCTGTGTTCAATACGCGTCAAGCAGAGCAGAGTTTATTAGTTTGGGCTGGTGACAACACAAACATTTACGATTTCGTAAAACAAAACTGGGAAGCTAACATCTTAGCTGGAACAGGTAAATCATGGAATGATTTATTACAAACAGGTTTTGTTTTCAAAGGATCAAAATCAGGTTCAGCTGCTTCAGCTAGCGTTGACGTAAACGCGGTTGCTTCGGCTATCGTTTCTGCATCAAAAGCTATCGCTGGTGAAGTTGAATTGAAATTATACGAATCTACGGTAATCCGCGATGGTCGCTACGCGAACAACGCTTACTTACAAGAGTTGCCTGATCCAGTATCTAAAGTAACTTGGGATAACTATGCTGCTATCAACCCTAAATTTGCTGAAGAGCTAGGTTTAGGTGAGAATGGTAAAGTTGTTGTAGAGGCAAACGGTTACTCTTTAGAGTTGCCAGTTGTTCTTCAGCCAGGACAAGCGTTAGGTACAGTTTCTATCGCTGTAGGTTACGGTCGTACAAAAGTAGGTAAGGCTGGTAACAACGTAGGTAAAAATGCTTTCCCATTTGCGCGTTTAGTGAATGGTACTGTTCAATTCGCATCTAAAGCTACAGTTGCTAAAGCTTCTGGAACTTACGAATTAGCACAAACACAAACACACCATACTATTGAAGGTCGTAATATCATTCGCGAAACTACTTTTGCGAAGTATAAAAAAGATCCGACATCAGAGTCTGGCCGTTTCTCAGATACCCATAAGACATACGATTTATGGAATAAATTTGAGTCTCCAGGTCACAAGTGGGTGATGGCAATTGATTTAAATGCATGTACAGGTTGTGGATCTTGTATCGTAGCTTGTAATGTTGAGAATAATATTCCAGTAGTAGGTCGTGACGAGGTTCGTCGTCGTCGTGAGATGCACTGGTTACGTATTGACCGTTACTACACCATCGAATCAGGTGATGAGAAGTTAACGAAAGAGAAAGAAATCGCTCGCGCAGAAGGTTTAGACTACGAAGATGTAACGGTAGTTCACCAACCAATGTTGTGTCAGCACTGTGATCACGCTCCTTGTGAGACGGTATGTCCAGTATTAGCGACTGTTCACTCTTCGGAAGGTCTTAACCACATGGCTTACAACCGTTGTTTCGGTACACGTTACTGTGCAAACAACTGTCCATACAAAGTACGTCGTTTCAACTGGTTTAACTACTGGAATGATTCACGCTTTGACAATTACTTGAACAACGAGTTTACACAATTAGTATTGAATCCAGATGTTACTACACGTTCACGTGGGGTAATGGAGAAATGTTCAATGTGTATTCAACGTATCCAAGGTGGAAAGTTGAAAGCGAAGATGGAAAACCGCAAGTTGAAAGATGGCGATGTTAAAATGGCATGTCAAGAAGCTTGTTCGGCAAATGCAATCATCTTTGGAGATGTGAACGATCCAGAATCAGAAGTTTCAAAAGCGCTGCGTAATGAACGTGTTTACTATGTGTTAGAAGAAATTAATGTTCAACCGAACATTGGTTACATGACCAAAGTTAGAAACACTTTTGAAGCGTAATTTATTCTAATTTGAAATAAAAAAACTATGTCATCGCATAACGAATCAATATTAAGAGAACCTTTAATAACCGGCAAGAACATCACTTACGCCAAAGTGACGGACGATATTTTATTGCCGGTTGAAAATAAACCAAACAAAGCTTGGTGGATCGGTTTTACCGTTGCCGTATTAGGAGCTATGTTATGGGTTGTGAGTGTTGGATACACCTTTTGGACAGGTATCGGCGCTTGGGGTCTGAACAAAACTGTAGGTTGGGCTTGGGATATCACCGACTTTGTATGGTGGGTAGGTATCGGTCACGCCGGAACGTTAATTTCAGCCGTATTATTATTATTCCGTCAAAACTGGCGGAACTCCATTAACCGCTCGGCCGAGGCGATGACTATCTTCGCTGTAATCTGTGCTGCTACCTACGTTGTAGCTCACATGGGTCGTCCTTGGTTGGCGTACTGGATTTTCCCACTTCCAAATCAATTTGGTTCTTTGTGGGTAAACTTTAACTCTCCATTAGTATGGGATGCGTTCGCGATCTCTACTTACTTTACCGTTTCCTTAGTGTTCTGGTACTGTGGATTGTTACCAGATATCGCAACTGTACGTGACCGTGCTACGGGTATTAAACAAAAAATTTACGGGGTTTTATCTTTTGGATGGAACGGTTCTGTAAAGACTTGGCAACGTTTTGAGATCGTTTCCTTGATCTTAGCAGGTATATCTACACCATTAGTACTTTCTGTACACACGATTGTATCTATGGACTTTGCAACATCCGTTATTCCTGGATGGCACACGACAATCTTCCCGCCATATTTCGTAGCGGGTGCGATTTTCTCTGGTTTCGCGATGGTACAAACCTTATTGTTGATTTTACGTAAAGTAATGAACTTTGAGGACTACATCACGATGTTCCACATCGAGTCTATGAACAAGATCATCATGGTAACAGGATCTATCGTAGGGGTAGCTTACTTAACAGAGTTATTTATCGCCTGGTATTCGGGTTCAGAGTACGAGATGTACGCTTTCGAAAACCGTATTGCAGGTCCTTACGCTTGGGCTTACTGGGCGATGATGACATGTAACGTTATCTCTCCACAGTTATTCTGGTTCAAGAAGATCCGTACAAGTATTCCAATTTCATGGGTATTGTCGATCATCGTAAACATCGGTATGTGGTTTGAGCGTTTCGTAATTATCGTTACTTCTTTACACCGCGATTACTTGCCATCATCATGGGCAATGTTCTACCCTACATGGGTTGACGTAGGTATCTTCATCGGATCAATTGGTTTATTCTTTACCTTGTTCCTATTGTTCTTACGTTTCTTACCAGGTATCGCGATTGCAGAGGTGAAATTATTATTGAAATCATCTAGCTTACAACATAAAACTAAGTTGATTAAGGAAGGTGCTTTCCCTGCAGAGCAAGTTGAGCATTTCGCTAATTCATTAAAGAAATACGATACGGTATCACAAGAAGAAATTAACGCATTAAAACAAAAATAATAGCAATGAGCAACACAAAATATATATTAGGTAGTTTTGCTGATCCTGATGATATGATGCATGGGATTGATAAATTGCAAGCAAACAATATCAGCATATATGATTGTTTTACACCTATGCCTATCCACGGAATCGAGGCTAAGCTTGGGGTGAGACCATCACGCTTACCAATTGCAGCTTTTGTTTTTGGTGCGCTAGGTACATGTTTAGGTTTTAGCTTGTTGTATTTTACAATGGCATATGATTGGCCAATGAATGTTGGTGGTAAGCCTTCATTACCGTTGCCGAACTTTGTTCCGGTAACCTTTGAGGTAACCATTCTATTATGTGCATTAGGTATGGTAGCGACTTTCTTTTTTCGCAATCACTTATTTCCAGGACGTACCCCTAGGGTAATGGATTTAAGAGCCTCTGATGATCGTTTCATCATCGCGGTAGACGCGAAAGAAAACGGCGATCATACATTAGTAGAGTCTTTGTTGAAAGAAGCAGGTGCTGTAGAAGTTAAATACAATGAAAGAAAATATGTTAGCTATGAATAAGAAGAGTTTTCTTGGAACTGTATGTGCTGCTTTCGCTTTGGCGGCAGTAGTTTCTAGCTGTGGAGATGGAAAGACGCGGAGTACAGGCTGGGAATTCTCCAGAAATATGTATGATCCAATCGCATACAATCCGGATCAACCAAACAACAATTTTAAAAATAAAATAACTGCTCAACTTCCTCCAGCAGGTACTAATCCTATTGGTTTCGAGCGTTTCGCTTTCGCAAACACATTGGAAGAGTATGAACGTGCTGGACGTGAGTGGAAGAACCCTTTAGAAGTTAATAAAGTTAACCTTGCAAAAGGAGACGCTTTATTCCACACCTACTGTGCTGTTTGTCACGGTAAAGATGGTAAAGGTGATGGTCCAATTACAAAAGATAGAACGGTAGAAGATTCACGTGGAAAACGTCCATTAGAAAACTTCCCTACGCCGCCATCTTATCATAAATCGGATGCAGCAAATTCTTCACGTGGAGGTTTGATGAGTGACTTAACAGATGGTAAGATTTATCATACTATCTATTACGGACATAACAGTATGGGATCGCATGCTTCACAATTGTCTCCAGAAGAGCGTTGGCAAGTTGTTATGTATGTTCATGAATTACAAAAAAAATAATTTAACATCAATATAATAAATGGGAACTCACAATCATCATCACGATTATAATTTCGGCGAGAAATTTCAATTCGCGGGTATCGGAAAGATACTTAGTCTTGTTGGAATTGCGGTAGGAGTTATAGCAATTGTTATAGGCCTAATGTCCAGCGACCATATTATGGTTGAACGTACATACGCTAACCTATTATTGATGGGTTATTATTTCACTTGCGTATGTGCTGCAGGTGCTTTCTTTGTAGCACTTCAAATGGTTACGCAATCAGGTTGGTCTGCCGGCTTGATTCGTATTCCGCAGGCAATGGCTAGTGTTCTTCCTATCGCTGCAATAATCTTATTAGTTATTGTAGGAATGGGTTTGACTACGCATAATTTATATCATCACTGGAACGCGGACGGTCTTACAGATCCTAATTCGCCCCACTATGATCAATTAGTAGCAGGTAAGTCTGCTTTCTTAAACGTACCTGGATTCTTGATTCGTCAAGTAATCTTCATGGGTACTTACAGTATCTTTGCTGTAATTTTTGCCAAATTATCTTATAAAGAAGATTTAGAAGGTGGATTAAACTCTTACAAAAAGACGTTCAAGCTTTCCGCTATCTTCTTAGTTATCTTTGGTTTTACAACACCTATTTGGTCTTTCGATACCATCATGTCTTTAGAGGCACACTGGTTCTCTACCATGTTCGGTTGGTACAACTTCGCAGCAATGTGGGTTAGTGGTATTTCTACTATCGTTGTTATCTTAATCTTGGTTAGAAAAGCTGGTTACATGGCTTGGGTTAACGAAAACCACCTACATGACTTAGGTAAATTGATGTTCGGATTTTCTATTTTCTGGACCTATGTTTGGTTTGCTCAATTTATGTTGATTTGGTATTCTAATATTCCGGAAGAAACAGTGTATTTTTACAAAAGATGGGAACCAGAATATAAACCTTGGTTTTGGTTAAACATCATCATCAACTTCTTAGCACCGTTGTTGTTATTAGTTGACCGTGATGCTAAACGTAAAGAAGGAATTATGTTGTTCGTTGCTATACTTTTATTGTGTGGTCACTGGTTAGATTACTATATCATGATCATGCCAGGTACAGTTGAAGGACACCGTGGTTTTGGTTTCGTTGAGATTGGTACTGCTTTAGGTTTTGTTGGTTTATTCACTTTCTTAGTGATCACTAAACTTAGCAAGCACCCATTGGGACCAAAAAATCACCCTTTCTTGGACGAAAGTTTACATCATCAAATATAATTTCTAATCGTTGTAGAATACGTTTAAACGTTTTAATAAGAAATGAAATTTAACATTAATTACAGATTAAAAGCCGTGGCGGGATGCTTACTTGCTGTAGGGTTATTGTTCTCTACACCTAGTTTTGCAACGCAACAAGATTCATTAGCGAAAGACTCTACGGTTGTTGTAGCTACTGAAACAGCGGCTACAGTAGATACGGCAGCTACGGCTGCCGCTGCTACCAGCGAGACGGTTTCGGCTGCTGAAGCTACTTCCACTGTTGCAGCAACGCCTGCAGCTCAGGAAGAAGTAAAACAAATCGATCCACAAGCTTATAAGAACCTTACTTATTATGTATTGTTATTCTTGGTTATTGTAACCATTGTAGCAGTAATCTTAAAAGTTCTTTCAATCTACGAACTTACACGTCGTATGAACGGTAAGTACAATCCATTAGCTAACAATACGTTCCAAGCAGCGTTGTTGTTCATCTTCTTGGTATTGTTCTTAGCATTCGTTTACTATGGCTATGCAGTTTGGGGATCATGGGCATGGAGACCTGCTGCTACAGAGCATGGTGCACGTATTGATAGCATGTTTATCGTTACTACGGTCATCATTACTTTCGTATTGGTTGTTGTACATATCCTATTGCTTTCATTCACGTACATTTACAGAATGCGCGCGGATAGAAAAGCATATTACTTACCGCATAACGATGCTATCGAGCGTATTTGGACAATTGTTCCTGCTGTTGTGTTAACTGTATTGGTATTATTTGGTTTCTTCACATGGAGATCCATTACTAATATCCCTGAGGATTTGAAAAACTCTGCTTTACAAGTTGAAGTAATGGGTGAGCAATTCCAATGGCAAGTACGTTACCCAGGCGCAGATGGCGTTATTGGTAAACGTAACTACAAGTTGACAACACCATTAAACTCTTACGGTATTGACTTTAGTGATAAGGCAGCATGGGATGATATTCAGGCATCTGATATCGTTATCCCAGTGAACAAATCTGTTCGTTTCCATATCATCTCTAAAGATATTATTCACTCATTCTACATTCCTGACTTCCGTGTTCAAATCAATGCGGTACCAGGTATGACTAACTACTTCCAATTCACACCTACGGTAACTACCGAAGAGATGCGTGAGCGTATGAACGATCCGAAATATGATTTCGTGATGTTATGTGCTAAAATCTGTGGATCTGGTCACTGGAATATGCAGAAGAAAGTAATCGTTGTTACTGAAGCTGAATACAAAGAGTGGTTAGCGAAGCAGAACAAGTATTTTACTGAAGATTTGCAAAAGGAGTTTAGTGCTTTAGAGGCACCAGCCGCTAAAGAACTTTCTACGGCTTCATTAAATTAATTTGAGATAAGAATTTATTAAACGAATATGTCAAGTACAGTTATATCGCACAGCGCAGCGCATCATGATTCACATGATCATCATCATGAGACATTCTTAACTAAATACATATTTAGTCAAGATCATAAGATGATTGCGAAGCAATTTTTAATCACAGGTATTGTGATGGCAGTCTTCGCTATGGTGCTTTCACTCTTATTCCGTATCCAATTAGCTTGGCCGGATAAAGATTTCCCGATTTTAGAAATCTTCTTAGGCAAATGGGCTGAAGGTGGTCGTATAAAACCGGAGTTTTTCCTATCCTTGGTTACCATTCACGGTACCATGATGGTATTCTTTGTTCTTACCGCGGGTTTATCAGGTACATTTAGTAACCTTTTAATCCCGTATCAAATCGGTGCCCGAGATATGGCATCGCCTTTGATGAATATGTTGTCCTACTGGTTCTTCTTCACTGCTTGTGTGATTATGGTAGCATCTTTCTTCGTTGAAAGTGGACCAGCAGCAGCAGGTTGGACGATTTACCCGCCACTATCTGCCGTGCCAACAGCCATCTCTGGTTCTGGTTTAGGTATGACATTGTGGTTAGTATCGATGACCTTATTTATCGCTTCTCAGGTTCTTGGTGGTGTTAACTACATCAGTACGATCTTGAACATGCGTACTAAAGGTATGGATCTTTGGAGAATGCCGTTAACAGTATGGTCTTTCTTCTTAACAGCTATCGTAGGTTTATTATCCTTCCCAGTATTAGTTTCTGCGGTTGTATTATTATTCTTCGATCGTTCAGTAGGTACTTCATTCTACCTTTCTGATTTAGTTGTTCAAGGACAGATTTTACCTAACGAAGGTGGTTCACCAATTTTGTTCCAACACTTATTCTGGTTCTTAGGTCACCCTGAGGTATATATCGTTGTTATGCCTGCATTAGGTTTAACTTCTGAGGTTATCTCTACAAACTCGCGTAAACCAATCTTCGGTTACCACGCGATGGTTTACTCTTTGGTAGGTATTACTGTGTTATCGTTCATCGTATGGGGTCACCATATGTTCGTAACAGGTATGAACCCATTCTTAGGTGGTGTCTTCATGATTACAACCTTAATTATTGCGGTTCCTTCAGCAGTTAAAGCATTTAACTACATCGCTACTTTATGGAGAGGTAATATCCGTTTCACACCAGCGATGTTATTCGCTATTGGTATGGTTTCTTTCTTCGTATCGGGTGGTTTAACAGGATTATACTTAGGTAACGCAGCATTAGATATCAACTTACACGATACATACTTTGTTGTAGCCCACTTCCACTTGGTAATGGGATCTGCATCTATCTTCGGTATGTTGTGTGGTGTGTATCACTGGTACCCTAAAATGTTCGGTCGTATGATGGACACTAAATTGGGATACTTACACTTCTGGTTGACTTTCATCGGTGCATACTTAGTATTCTTCCCAATGCACTTTATGGGTATTGATGGTGTTCCTCGTCGTTACTACGCTTTCACAGCATTCCCTTTCATGGAGAAATGGGTATCTGTTAACTTGTTAGTTACTTGGGCAGCTATCGTTGCAGGTTTAGGTCAGTTGGCGTTCTTATGGAACTTTTTCTCTTCAATCTGGACCGGTAAAAAAGCTACACAAAATCCTTGGGATGCTAATACGTTAGAATGGACTACACCTGTTGAGCATATCCACGGTAACTGGCCAGGAGAAATTCCTGAAGTACACCGTTGGCCATATGACTACAGTAAACCTGGTCATGACACGGATTTCATTCCGCAACACATTCCTTTCTCTGAGACGATGAGCTCTAACTTATCGCATGATTTTGAAGGTGATGAAGAAGCTGTTCGCATTCAAGAAGAGTGGAACAAACAAAATAACAGACAAGTAGAAGGGTAGGTTTCGACCTACCTCTCTTTATACAATTGATAAAGTAGGAGAGCGGATATATGTATCCTCGTGCAGAAAAACGATTTATAAATACCAACAGACTAACCATTATTGTCCTTTTCTTGGTGATTGTGGCTGGTGGTGTAGTTAGAAGCACGGGCTCGGGAATGGGGTGTCCGGATTGGCCAAAATGTTTTAATCGTTTAGTGCCACCAACGGATGTGTCTCAATTGCCGGAAGGATATGAATCACACTACATTGAAGGAAGAGCAAAGAAGAATCAACGTTTTGCGAAAATCGTCGACTTCTTTGGTTATTCAGAAGTAGCCGATCGTATACGTCATGACGAGTCTATTTTGCAGCATGAAGAATTCAACGCAGCAAAAACTTGGACCGAGTATATTAATCGACTAGTGGGGGTGGTAGCAGGGTTCTGTCTTTTATTTACCGCGATTTACTCATTTGTATATATAAAAACTAAGCCCTCCATCGTTGTATGGAGTGTGCTTAATGTTTTTGTGGTCGTAGTTCAAGCTTGGTTAGGATCTATCGTTGTATCCACCAATTTAATGCCTTGGATTATTACCGTTCACATGTTGTTAGCGCTCTTGATTGTGGCTATAAGTATTTATACCTTTTTCAAAGCAACAACATTACGTAACAAGAATATACTCGCTAACAAAGATTTAAAAGGTCTTAAATTATTAGCCTTTGTTTCTTTAGTAGTGATGATTATACAGGTTGTGTATGGAACAGGAGTTAGAGAGACGATTGATCATTTAAATGAACAAGCAGTACCTCGCTCGGAATGGATAAACCAAATTGGGACCTATTTCAATATACACCGTGTATTAGCTTATGTGTCATTAGCAATTACAGTAGTTTTGTTTTTTCTAGTGAGACGTACGTTTCGTTCATTGACATTGCACAGTAAATATGCTTGGATTGTACTAATCTTAACTTTGATGCAAATGCTTTCGGGTATTGTGTTAGCTCGTTTTAATGTACCAGCCTTTGCGCAAACAACTCACCTGGTTGTAGCCAGTTTGTTATTCGGTGCTCAGTATTATTTGATGCTATTAATGACAAAACTACAACGTTAGTGTAAGGCAAGATGTGGACCTTTGTCAAATTGTAGTATTCATGTTGGATTTAAAAAGAGAAACGTATTAAATGAAAGAGTTTATAGCTGATTTTAAGAAATTAGTAAAGCTTAGGCTAACTTTAACAGTCGTATTTTCGGCTTCCGTAGCCTTCTTAATTGGTGCTAAGCAACAAGGTGATATCATCTGGATAAATTGGTTGATTTTAACTGTAGGTGGTTTTTTCATCACAGGATCAGCAAATGGATTCAATGAAATCATTGAGAAGGATTTGGATAAGCTGATGAAGCGTACTGCAGATAGACCTTTGCCATCGGGACGCATGACAACAGGACAGGCATTAGTGCTTAGTGTTTTCATGGGTATCTTTGGGACGATGTTATTGCTTCGCCTTAACTTCATCGCCGGTCTATTGTCGGTATTTTCAATTATCCTTTATGCTTTTATCTATACACCGTTAAAGCAGAAATCACCGATTGCTGTTTTAGTAGGTGCTTTTCCAGGAGCATTGCCACCACTTATCGGCTATTATGCAGCTTTTAAGTCGGCAGGTTTTGGATTGGAGTATGCAGCAGTAAGTGAAGCCGCTATCGTGATTACACCATTAGTACTTTTCGGCATTCAGTTTTTCTGGCAATTTCCCCACTTTTGGGCTATTGCTTGGGTAGCTGATGAAGATTACCGTAATGCTGGATTTCGCTTATTACCGTCTTTAGAAAAAGATAAGATATCGGCGTGGATGATTTTTATATATGCTGTTATCATGATTCCTGTAGGCTTTTGGCCGCTGTATTATGGTTTCGGAGGATGGATGTTCACTGTCGTTTCCTTATTGGGCGGATTGCTATTTGCGTATTACGGATATAAGCATTTGAAAATCATGACTGATGTCTCTGCAAAGAAAGTAATGTTTGTATCATTCTTTTATTTGCCATTGACGCAGCTCGTGTTATTGTTTGATTTTATTCCTTTTAAATAATGGGAAATACAGATTATATTAATGAAGATCTTCTACAATCAAGAAAAGCTAAGAAGTTTAATCTTTGGCTAGGAATGATTGGGATGTTCATGATGTTTGCCGCTCTATCAAGTGGTTTTATTGTGTACACCGCGAGTGGTGTAGATAAAGGAATTAAGACTTTATTGCCAAATACCTTTATCTATAGCACATTGATGATCGTGTTAAGTAGTATCACTATGTTTGTTGCTCACAAAGCAACAAAAGATGGTAATACCTCAAGACAGAAATTGTTCTTGCTTATCACGCTTGTGTTTGGTGTTTTGTTCTTTGTGTTTCAAGTAGATTCATGGTCCGTTTTATTCGGACGCGGTATTACTTTTGTGAACCCTAATGCTTCACAATCGTTTATCTACATCTTTACTGGTTTGCACTTAGCGCATATAATTGCGGGTTTGGTCGTGTTGGTCAGATGTTTAGTGGGAGTTTTGAGAAAAATACCACAGGCAGATAACCTATTCCGCATGGATTTAGCTAGTATTTTCTGGCATTTTCTCGATCTTTTATGGATTTATATTTATGTTTTCTTACTTTTGAATCAATAATAGTAAAAAATGAGTACAACAACTGTATCGCAATTAGATAAGGTAAAAGACGGCCCATGGAATGGTGGTAAGTCGCCTTGGAATTTAGAGTATGGAAAGATCATGATGTGGTTTTTCCTGGTATCGGATGCATTTACCTTTTCTGCATTCCTGATTTATTATGGAACGCAAAAGTTTGCACAGCCGACTTGGATTGACGCGGATAAAATCTTCCAATCTGTACCAGGTATTGCTGAATCGGGTCAACCTTTAGTATTCGTAGGTATCATGACCTTTATCTTGATTATGTCCTCCGTAACGATGGTATTGGCCGTAGATGCTGGACATAGAAATAGAAAAGACGAAGTTGTTAAGTGGATGTTATGGACCATTCTTGGTGGTTTAATGTTCTTAGGCTGTCAGGCTATTGAGTGGACTCACTTACACCATGAAGGATTTTGGTTTGGTAGAAACCCTGCTACTGGTTTAGAAGGTGATGCTATCGCGGATGCATTAAGACCTTACTTTACGAATGACATTTCGTATACTGCAGCATTACAATTCTCAAACTTGTTCTTTACCATTACTGGTTTCCACGGTTTCCACGTATCAATTGGTGTGTTATTGAATATCATCGTATTATTCATGACTTTGAACAATACATTTGAAAGACGCGGAACTTACTTAATGATTGAAAAAGTTGGTTTGTACTGGCACTTTGTAGATTTAGTTTGGGTGTTTGTATTTACATTCTTCTACTTAATCTAATTTATTTACAAGCTTTAAAAAGAATTTAACATTATGTCAAATCATAACGGAAACGTAGCTGCGCACGATCACCATGATGATCATGCGGGAATGGACAAAAAAGGTATCTGGAGAGTATTCTTTATTCTATTAGCATTAACAGCATTAGAATTCTTAATCGCTCTAGGTTTTGTTCACCACTGGGAAATCTTACATAAAGGAGCTCTTGTAAATACAATTTACATTGTTTTAACTTTAGTAAAAGCTTTCTACATCGTTGCATATTTTATGCACTTGAAATTTGAGAAATCAGGATTCATCGTATGTTGTAGTGTCGTATTTATATTTATTATCTACTTCATTGCATTGATGCTTACAGAAGGTGACTTCTTACACGGTGCAATGCAACATCACACGATTTTTCCAAACAAATAATTAATAGGAGATATTTTCTATGAGTAAATCTACTCAAGGAAGAAAATCGAAAGTCATAATCCTGGCAATGGTATTACTGTTGCCAGGATTTCTGTATATAGCGGTTAATAGATTAGGATCTAACGAGTACGTTTCCTTACCCGTTTTCGGGGAGAAAAAGCTTAGCGGCGAAATGAAACGTAATTGGGGCCGTGAATATCCAGATACCATATTCCACACACTTTCTGATATTAACTTTCTTAATCTTAAAGGAGACTCAGTTACCCTTTTAGATGTCGATACCGCGATGACCGTTGTTCATCTTTTTTACAGTAAGGATCAGTCCTTTTCCCGTTTGATGTTGGATAATATCGATGGCTTAGCTAATCGTTTTAAAGAAAACCCTTTGGTGCGATTTTATTCCATTTCTGTAGATCCTCAAGAGACGGTAGCGAGCTTACAAGCTTTCACAAAAAAATATAAACAAATTGACCAGCGCCATTGGCAAGTTGTATTCCACCCTTCGGTGAATATTTTCGATTATGCCAAGAAGGATTTGTTGATTGATGCGATGGTTGATCCATCGGATAGCACTAAGTTCTTAATCAGTAATCAATTTGTATTGATAGATTCTAAAGGTCGTATTCGTGGCTACTATGATGTAAGCCAAAAAGTCGATGTCGATAGATTAGAAGATGAAATTAAATTACAAGTGGTCGAAGAAGTACGTAATCGACCTTTAAAAATTGAAACGCACTAATATGGCAATGACCGAAGAAGAAAAAAAATATAAAAACTGGATCATCATTTTATCCGTTGTTATTCCCGTTGTAGTCGCTATTTTGTTTGGTGTAAATCTACGTAAATTGGGTTATGATGTACAGCCCTTATCTTTCCTGCCTCCAATTTATGCAGCAGTTAATGGCTTGACGGCAATCTTATTGTTTGCTGCTGTTGCAGCAATAAAGAAAGGCAATGCAAAACTGCACGAGCGTTTGATTAAGTTATGTATCGCTTGTTCCGTGGCATTCTTAGGAATGTATGTCGCCTACCACATGACATCTGATTCTACACCTTACGGTGGAGAAGGAGCTTTACGTTATGTGTATTTCTTTATCTTGATTTCGCACATCCTATTGTCTATCATTATTATTCCTTTTGTATTGATTACCTTTGTAAGAGGAATTGCTGGAGCTTATGAACGCCATAAAAAACTAGCACGTATTACGTATCCGATGTGGATGTATGTTGCTGTTACTGGCGTTATTGTATACTTAATGATTTCTCCTTATTACGTACACGCTTAATATTTAGAATGATGAAAAAGTTGTGGATTTATCAAAGTAATCGTTTCTTATCTGATGCTGAAGTAGCACACCTGTCAGAACGATTAACTTCTTTTGTACAGCAATGGTCTGCCCATGGCAATCAATTGGCTGGTTCTTTTGAAATTAAGTACAACCTTTTCGTTTGCTTGATGGTCGATGAGTCTATTGCGCATGTTACAGGTTGTTCTGTGGATAAATCAGTAAATACCTTGAAGCAATTGGCGCAAGAAGTAGGTATTGATTTGTTTGACCGCTTACAAATTGCTTATCGTGATAACGAAACAGCAACAATACAGGTCGTGCCGAGTTCCGTCTTCCAAGAGTTGATGGACGAAGGCAAAGTAAACTTAGATACCGTTGTTTTCAACAATATGTTGACGGACGCAGATGCTTTAGAAACAGCATGGGAAGTTCCCGTGAAACATAGCTGGCATGCTAAAGTATATGCTTAATCTTTAGTTAGATTAAAAATAATAATAGAAAAGAGCTCAATAATATATTGAGCTCTTTTCTATTATTATGGATTTTCTGGTTTTAACGCATCTTATACTTAGCTAGTATTATTAAAACCAATAGATTTATGCGTTTCCATCATATATTGCTGTGCATTTTCTTATTTATGATGTCCTCATCTTTTGGACAAACCCGTAAATATGTATTGCTCGGAAAAGAGTGTGATATAACAAATAGGGGATCTGAAGATTATCCCTATTGCTTAACAACTCTTTTATTAGAGACCGACTTTCTTTATAAACGTCCGCACCATGTAGAGCTATACAATTTTTTATTTCCAAAGCATATACATAAGCACGAATCCTTGGTTCTATTTTCGATACTTCCTGATTTTAAAGATGGGACTTTGTGGAAAGAAATAAAGGATACGACAATTTTGGCTGACGCCATACCTCCAATCGATTTACAGTATTTATTTACGCCTTACCTTGGTTATGTAGAAGGGATGAAACATATGCAACGCAAATTCATGAATGAATATGTATTGGTGAAAAAGGAGCAGGGCAAGTATTATTTTGCACCATATTGTTTAATGGAACTGTTTGAGTACAGAGCCATAAATCCCATTTTTAATTCATCTTACGGTGCCTTAAATCCAAGAGAAGAAATCGTTACCATTACGGACTTTATTAAAGCTTCGGAAGTAAAGGATTTCGATTTTGATGCTGTAAAGAGTTTTTATCCAGGGATGAATGAAGTTATCTACTCCGAAGGATGGCGTTCATGGAAAGAATACCTCTCTAAAAATCTTATTGTTAACGGTGAAAAGGCTTATCAATATTGGACTTTCGCGCCAGATAATCAAACACATGGCTATAGTTATGCTACGGGTATAAATCGTTTTGTTTACCTGCCAAGTAAAGGGATTATCGCAGGCTCCTATGATTTCTTCTTCCGAACCGCTTTTCCAGGTTCGTTTATGCAGGATGACTATGCAGGTGTTTCCAATGGACTATCGGCAGCTGAATGGGAACAAAATATTTTGGATGAGAAATTAATATGGGCTAAGGACTTTAAAATTGACTAATTTGTTTATTAAAAAAGCCACGCTAGCGTGGCTTTTTTATTTATGGGTAATTTTATACTATACAATAGGAGAGGCGCTGCGAATTTCAGCGTTAGCCTTGTCTGCATAGTTTTCAAAGTTTTTGATAAATAAAGAAGCCAATGCTTTAGCTTGTTTATCGTATGCCTCTTGGTCAGCCCAAGTTTTCTTAGGATCCAATAATTCTGTAGGTACATTAGCACAGCTATCTGGCATCAAGACACCGAAAATAGGATGTGCAGTGTAACTAACGTCATTTAATTCACCTTCAATAGCTGCTTGAACCATTGCTCGTGTATATTTCAAGCTAATACGGTTTCCTGTGCCAAAAGCTCCAGCAGTCCATCCCGTATTTATCAACCACACATTAACATCTGTATGCTTATCTAATTTATCACCCAATAGTTCCGCATAGCGTGTCGGGTGTAGCGGTAAGAATACTTTACCAAAACAAGCAGAGAATGTTGTTTGTGGTTCCGTAACGCCAACCTCTGTTCCTGCAACCTTAGCCGTGTAACCCGAAATAAAGTGATACATAGCTTGCGCTTTTGTTAGCTTTGAAATTGGAGGCAATACCCCAAAAGCATCACAGGTCAAGAAGAAGATGTTCTTAGGAACATTACTTATAGATACCTCTTTCGCATTTTCGATAAAATTAATCGGATAGGCAGCACGTGTATTTTCTGTAGTCGTTGTATCTGCATAATTAACCGTATTAGTGTCAGGGAAGAATTGGATATTCTCCAATAATGTCGTCTCACGAATCGCAGCAAAGATTTCAGGCTCTTTTTCCTCCGTTAGGTCTATACATTTTGCATAACAACCACCTTCAAAGTTAAATATGCTATTGTCTGTCCATCCATGTTCATCATCACCAATCAACTGACGTTTAACATCCGCTGAAAGCGTAGTCTTACCCGTGCCACTCAATCCGAAGAAAAGAGCGCTATCGCCATTGTCACCTTCATTAGCTGAACAGTGCATAGGTAATACCTGGTGTTCGTTCGGAAGGATGCAGTTTAATACAGAGAAGATACCTTTCTTCATCTCTCCAGTATAACCTGTTCCACCAATCAAAATCATTTTCTTCGTGAAATTGATAATAGAAAAGTTAGACTGGCGTGTGCCGTCTACTTCAGGATCTGCTAGAAATTCTGGAATCTGAACGATGGTCCACTCCGGACTGAAGTTCGTTAGCTCTGCCGCTGTAGGTCTCAAGAAGAGGTGGTGGCAGAATAGATTAGCCCATGGTAGCGTATTGATAACAGTAACGTTAAGACGGTAACCTGAATCGGCACCGGCGAAACATTGACGAACCCATACTTCTTTGTCTTTTAAATACTGCTCCATTTTCTGAAACAGATTATCAAAAACAGCTGTAGTTACTGGGATATTAATATCTCCCCAATCCACGACAGATCTGGTGTAATCATCTTCAACAATAAAACGGTCTTTAGGTGAGCGTCCTGTAAATTTACCCGTTTCAATACATAGTGCCCCGTGGTCACTTAATTTTCCCTGCCCGCGTTGAATAGTTTGTTCGACTAATGTTTGTGCATCTAAGTTCAAGTGAACCGTTGCTGCTAAACTGTCTAAACTATCGCTGGTGTTCAGTGGATTTGGTTGTCCCATTTCCATTACCATATCATAATTTTTTTTACTACGGCAAAGTTATGGAGAATATCAGGAGGAACAGACTCACGGATATTTTTCGTAAAGAATTGAATAAATATGTTTAAATATTATGAATTTATACCTTATAAAATTTTATAAAACCAATAGTTTTACCGCTTCGCGGGAATCATTGCAAATATTAAAATCGAAAAAACCGAATTTTCAACTAGTCAGTTATGTATTTCACTGAAGTTTCTTCGTTTTTTACTGAAAGCTCGATTTTGGCGCCCATCACCAAAGTATGGTTATTATCGATATGTCCAGCAGGATAACCAAAAGCAACAGGGTAGTTAAATTCTTGTACCTTATCTAGGATAATTTCTTCGAAGCGCTGACCAAAAGGAGGCTCGCTATCTTTTAGCGATGTGAAGCCACCAACGATTAAGCCGGCCAGCTTATCTAGTTTTTGTGCACGCTTTAAGGTCCATAGCATCCGATCAATATTATAAAATGACTCGCCTACATCCTCGATGAAAAGAACTTTTCCATCATAACTACCATCAGAAGGAGAACTCAAGATACTTTGTAATATCGCCAAATTACCCCCAATAAGCTCACCTGTTCCATCTCCCGAACGGTTAGGAAAGTCGGTTTGCTCATAGCTATAGTCCATCTTACCGCCGAAGAGTGCGCGATGTAGAGATTCCAAAGCTTCCTTCGAAGAGTCGTCAAAAGACTTAGGCATCTGCCCGTGTAATGTAGCAACCCCCAGTTGGTTGTGAATATGGCTATGCAAAACCGTGATGTCACTAAAGCCAATCAGCCATTTCGGATTTTTAGCGAATGTGCTGAAGTCAAGATGGTCGATAATGCGGACGGTGCCGTAACCACCACGAGCAGCAAATACAGCTTTAATTTCCGGATTGTCGAGTGCCTTTTGTAAATCCTGCGTGCGCAGTGCATCGGTACCTCCAAACTGGTGAAATTGACTACTTACTGTTGCGCCCACTTCAACCACTAAACCCCAATCTTTTAATATGGTGAGGGCTAGGTCGATGTTCCCTTTTATATAGCTCGCTGGACAGACAATGGCTACTTTATCGCCTTTCTTAAGAAATTCAGGTATTTTCATGCTACTCGCTTATTTTAATCGCAAATTGAGTTATCTTTGTCAAAGAAACAAGACTTTTGTTTCTTTTTTTAGTCGTATTACTTAAAATTCATATACCTTGAGTATTTTATCTAAAAATCGCTATACGCTTACCTCAGCCTTGCCTTACGCTAACGGTCCATTACATATCGGGCACTTAGCAGGCGCTTATATTCCTGGCGATATCTTTGCGCGATTCTTGCGCTTAAACAATAAGGATGTTGTTTATGTATGTGGTTCCGATGAACATGGAGCTGCCATCACTATAAAAGCAAAAAAAGAGGGGGTTACTCCTCAACAGATTATCGATAAGTATAATAAACAAATTAAAGAAAGCTTTGAAGATTTCGGTATTCAGTTTGATATATATCACCGTACTTCAGAGAAAATTCACCACGAATTGTCGCAAGAGTTCTTCCTTAATCTCTATGAAAAAGGAGAGTTTATTGAGAAGTTTTCCGAGCAATACTATGATGAAGACTTTCATCAGTTTTTAGCCGATCGTTATATTGTAGGTACATGCCCGCATTGTCATAACGAAGGTGCTTACGGTGACCAGTGTGAGAAATGTGGTACTTCTTTAAATCCTACGGATTTAATAAACCCTAAATCTACATTGAGTGGCAAAACGCCTGTGTTGAAAGAAACGAAACACTGGTATTTACCTTTGGATAAATACCAACCATGGTTAGAGAAATGGCTAATTGAAGGCAAGAAAGATATCTTGAAATCTAATGTTTTCGGCCAATGTCAATCTTGGTTAAAATCAGGATTGCAACCACGTTCAATGACCCGCGATTTAGACTGGGGAGTTGATGTGCCTTTGGAAGAAGCAGCAGGCAAGAAATTGTATGTATGGTTAGATGCACCTATTGGTTATATCTCGGCTACAAAGCAATGGGCAATCGATAATAATAAAAACTGGGAACATTACTGGAAGAAGCAAAGCAATGAAGCTGATGATTCTACCTTAATCCATTTTATTGGAAAAGATAATATCGTATTCCACTGTATTATTTTCCCAGCAATCTTACATGCACACGGAGAATATATCCTTCCAGAAAACGTACCAGCCAACGAATTCTTGAACTTAGAAGGCGATAAATTATCGACTTCACGTAACCATGCTGTTTGGTTACACGAGTATTTGGAGGAGTTCCCTGGTAAGCAAGATGAGTTGCGTTATGTGTTGACGTCTATTTTGCCTGAAACTTCTGATAGTGAGTTCACATGGAAAGACTTTCAAGCACGTGTAAACAATGAGCTTGTGGCTATCCTAGGTAACTTTGTAAATCGTGTGATGGTATTGTCACATAAATACTTCGATGGTGCCTTAAGTATCGGTTCTCCGTTGAATGCACAAGATGAGCAAACATTAAACGAATTGAAATCTTTCCCTACGGAAATTACAAACTCTATTAGTCAGTACCGTTTCCGTGAGGCTTTAGGGCATTTTATGAATGCGGCACGCTTGGGTAATAAATACCTAGCAGATGAAGAGCCTTGGAAAGTATACAAAGAAGATCCTGAGCGTGTAAAAACAGTATTGTATGTTGCTACACAAATCGTGGCTAACTTAGCTGTTTTAGCACAACCGTTTTTACCTAAAACATCCGACAAGTTATTCAATATGTTGAATATTGATAAACAAGGATGGGATAAAGTTGGCGCTGCAGATATTCTTCCTGTAGGACATATATTGGGTGAAGCTTCCTTGTTGTTTGAAAAAATAACAGATGAGCAAGTCGAATTCCAATTGCAGAAATTAGCCGATGCTAAAGCACGTAATGCACAAGCATTAGCAACAGCCGAGCCTGCGAAACCAAATATCAGCTATGACGACTTCTTGAAAATGGATATCCGCGTAGGAACAATTTTGGAAGCAGAGAAAGTAGCGAAAACAAAGAAATTGTTGAAGCTTAAAATCGATACTGGTATTGATCAGCGTACAGTAGTTTCTGGTATCGCAGAATATTTCGCTCCAGAAGATATTGTAGGTAAACAAGTATCTATTCTAGTAAACTTAGAGCCGCGCGAAATTAAAGGAATCACCTCGCAAGGGATGATCTTGATGGCAGAGGATGCTGATGGCCGTTTAGATTTTGTAAGTCCGCCAACAGCTATCAAACCCGGAAGTAGCGTTCGTTAATCGCATTCTTTAATCTTGAAGATTAATTAAATCTCAGGATATAAATACTACAAGGCCCCTAAATGTTTTTATACTTTAGGGGCCTTTTGTCATAATATTTTGCCCTATCATCTAAAACATCAATAATTCTTGTTTTTGAAATGTTTCTAAATATGGAAACATTTTGTGTATATTTAATTTATTAAATCAATACAGGATGGGTAAGTATGATTTAGAAGTAACAAACGAAGTGTTGGTATTTATTAGAGGATTTGATGAAATTACACAAGACAAGATTCTGAAAACGTTTGATAAAATCGTATTAGGATATTTTGGGAATCATTACAGTAAAATGCCGGGAACAGATCTTTATGAATGCAGAGTAGGAACACGAGATTTTTGGTTAAGATTTCTGACGAGGCATGAAAAAAGACATGACGGCACAATAGTGATTGTACTACACGGCTTTAAGAAGAAAACGAATAAGATTCCTCAGAAGGAAATAGATAAAGCAAATAATATATATAATAGACGGTAATCTCTGTAAAGGGATTAATAAATAAGGTAAGTATAGCTTTTACCCTACTTTATACTTCGTAGGTTCATCGAAATTAACTAGATTAAAATGAAAAAAGTTAAAGGGAAACAAGGTAGTGTTACTAATTTAACTAGCCTAGCATCACTTAAAAATGAATTAATAGGTTCAATAGGAACTGAAAGAAGAGATAGATATGAAAATGAACTTAAAATTGAAGTTCTTCAAGAATTGATGCGTGAGATTAGAAAGAAAAGAAAATTATCACAAGAAGAGCTGGGAAATATTGTAGGGGTTAAGAGAGCACAGATTAGTAAAATTGAGTCCGGTTATAGTAATATATCCTTGAATACGATAGCAAAAATTTTTGCAGCCTTAGACGCTAAAATCAAAATTAGTGTTGAATTGGAAGAGGGGAATAAATTTGAATTATTATAAGATCCGTATTATTCAGTTACACAGTTCTTTATTAACTTGATATATAAAAGCAGTAGTCTCGACTACTGCTTTTTTGTTATTGTAGGATGTGCGATAAAACTAAAACAAAAGATCTACCAATTGCTGTGCTTCTTTCACATCGTGAACACGTAATATCTGTACCCCTTTGCTTAACAAAAGTGTGTTTAGAGCAACAGTGCCTAACAAAGATTCTTGAGGGCTTATGTTCAGTTTCTTATAAATCATAGATTTACGCGATAGACCACCTAAGATTGGTAAGCCTAAATAATGAAGCTCATCAATACGGTGGAGAAGCTCGTAGTTCTGTTCTATATTCTTGGCGAAGCCAAAACCAGGGTCTATAATAATGTCACGCACACCAAGTTCGCGTAGCTTCGAAACTTTATCCGCTAAGAAGTAAGCTACATCATGTATAATATCTTCATAGTCGGTCAGTTGCTGCATGGTATCAGGTGTGCCTCGCATATGCATAAGAATATAGGGCACTTGCAGACGAGCAACCGTAGTAAACATATTTTCATCCATGGTACCGCCGGAGATATCGTTAATGATATGTGCTCCTGCTTCAATGGCTGCTTCAGCCACTTCTGCACGGAAAGTATCAATCGATAAAATAGTGCTGGGAAAGTGTTGTCTTAATATTTTAATTGCTGGAATAGCACGGTCAAGCTCTTCCGAAACACTAATCTCTGCTGCTCCGGGACGCGATGAGTAGGCACCAATATCGATTAAGGAAGCACCTTCGTCAACAAGCTGCTTAGCCTTTGCTAAGGCTAAATCGATAGATTGATGTTGACCGCCATCAAAAAAAGAGTCCGGAGTGACATTAAGAATACCCATAATTAGCGGTTTCTCAAATGTCAATAAAGTACCACCAGCGTTGATGCTCTGGGTGGGGTAGGTGCTTAAGCTTTTCATCAAAGCGAAGATACTAAAACTTGAATATAAAAGCCGAAGGTTACTAGTTGTAGGGAGACCGTAAGAAACAAAAAAGCTGCACATTGAAAATGTACAGCTTAATATTTTTACCCCGTTAAGGAGGATTTATTTGATGACATAAACACCATCAGCAACAATGCTAATTTCTGTTTTTGGCTTTGTGATTTTAGCAATCTCTTCTTTAGAAGCACCTTTATCCTCCGCGTAGTGTTTTAACCACTCTACAGAAGTCTCTTTCACTTTAGCACGTCCTTCGATAGCCACTTTTTTACCGATTAAATCTTCCGGTACAAAGTAAGCATAGTCCGTAAAACGAACTAATATAGGATCACCATTGTCACTCTTTAGCGTTAAGAAACATCCTTTCTTTTTACAGACTTCAACGACTTCTCCTTCAATTTTTCCGGTATAGTTTTCTGATTTCTTTAAATTATCAGCCAACTTATTTAAGGAAATAGCATTTTTGGCGTCTATTTTCTTACCATATTGAACACCAGCTTTAGCAGGCTCAATTTTTTGTTGTGCATGACTTACTTGAAAGGCCACAAGACCACAAAGTAACAGTTGAACAATTTTTTTCATCTTTATCTATTTACGTAAAAATTCAAATTTACCACTCGGGTCAAGTTTCATCACTGTCGATGAAATACCATCACCTTTAGCATCTTGTTGGTATGCTACTACATAATCTACCCCATCAATAATATGCTCCGAAATATCAGCGAAGCTTTTAGGTGACGGCTCTCCACTAATATTAGCAGAGGTGGAAATAATAGGTTTTTTAAACCTTTGTAGCAGATGCTCACAAAAAGGATGCTTAACCACACGAATACCAATGCTACCATCTTCTGCAGGAACATTCGCTGCTAAGTTTTTAGCATTAGAATATACAATCGTCAATGGGCGTTCGTTATACTCCATGAGGCTATAAGCCACTTCGGGAATATCGTTAACATAGCTCGCTAGTTGATTGTCATTATGTAAAAGAACAATCATACTCTTTTGCTTGTCACGACCCTTCAGTGCGAAAATCTTCTCAACAGCTTCCGCATTTGTCGCGTCACAACCAATACCCCAAATGGTATCCGTAGGATACAAAATTAGCCCGCCATTTTTCAGTGTTTCGAGGGCTTTGTTTAAGTCGTCTCTATCGAAAGGTTGGTACATCTGCAATTATACTGCTACGTTATGATCACGCAAAGCATCATTCAACGACGTTTTCTTGTCTGTAGACTCTTTACGCTGACCAATGATTAATGCACAAGGTACTTGGAAATCTCCCGCAGGGAATTTCTTTGTATATGAACCCGGGATTACAACAGAACGCGCAGGTACATAACCTTTATATTCTACAGGTGTGTCACCCGATACATCAATAATTTTAGTCGATGCTGTCAATACAACGTTAGCACCCAATACAGCTTCTGCTTCTACGCGAATACCTTCAACAACGATTACACGAGAACCTACGAAAACATTGTCTTCAATGATAACTGGTGCTGCTTGAACAGGCTCCAATACACCACCGATACCAACACCACCACTCAGGTGAACGTTTTTACCAATTTGTGCACACGAACCAACCGTTGCCCACGTGTCAACCATAGTACCTTCACCTACATAAGCACCAATGTTTACGTAAGAAGGCATCATGATAACACCCTTAGATAAGAAAGCTCCGTAGCGTGCTGAAGCACCAGGTACTACACGAACACCAATTTGCTTGTAGTTCGTTTTCAACTTCATCTTGTCATGGTAAACAAAAGGACCATTGTCGATTTCTTTCATGTCACAGATTGGGAAGTATAAGATAACAGCTTTCTTAATCCAATCGTTTACATGCCAACGTGTACCAATAGGTTCAGCAACGCGAAGCTCGCCTTCATCCAATTTTTGGATAATCGTGCGAATAGCCTCTGTATACTCTTTAAACTCTAATAAGTTTCTATCTTCCCAAGCGTCTTCTATGAATTTCTGAAGTTTTTGAATTTCCATGTATGATTATAATGTTTGTATTTGTACTTATCTTACAAATATTGCAAATTTTTAGGAATTGAAGGCCAAACAGTATTCAAAATTAGGTCATTTAAAGTACTTTTGTGTATGGCAGCAGAAACAGAAAAATTAAGAATCGATAAATACCTCTGGGCTATCCGCATTTTTAAAACGAGAAGTTTAGCAACAGAAGCCTGCAAGGCGGGACGAGTGAAATTAAAAGGACAAAATATTAAGGCTTCCTATGTTGTGAAAGTAGGAGAGGTCTATCAGATCCAAAAAGGACCTGATCGTAAAATTATTGAAGTAACAGGCCTCTTAGAGCGTCGTGTAGATGCCAAAACCGCCGTACAGTTTTATATTGATCAAACGCCTGAAGAAGAAACACATGCCTTCAAGTCGGTATTTCATGCTCCAGTGTTAAAAAGAGATCGTGGTACTGGTCGCCCAACAAAAAGAGATCGTCGAGAGATTGACGAGTTGCAAGCAGATTGGTCCGATGAAGAGAAATTTGAAAATTAAGCTAATTATAGCAGCATAAAAAAGGACAGCCGAGCTGTCCTTTTTCTTTATTCTGGAATCCGATAATAATTCATGTAACGAACAATATTGTTAGCCCTACTATTTACGTAGGTTGAAGGTCGGCGTGCATCCCATTTTTGTGGGCTCGGCAGAATGGCAATAATCAGTGCAGCCTCTTTCTTGCTTAGGCTCTTGGCCGATTTATGGTAATAATATTGAGAAGCAGCTTCAGCACCATAGACACCTTGCCCCATTTCAATCACATTGAGGTAAATCTCCAAAATACGCTTCTTACTCCAAAAAAGCTCAATCAATACGGTGAAGTAAGATTCCAAACCTTTACGAACCCATGAGCGACCAGGCCACAAAAATACATTCTTCGCCACCTGCTGGCTGATGGTACTCCCGCCACGCAATTTTTTACCGTCTTGGTTTTTCTTAAAAGCCTCCATGATCGCCTTGGTGTCAAACCCATTATGGTCTAAAAAAGTAGCATCTTCTCCACCAATAGCGGCACGCTTCAAATTGTCTGAAAGCTCATCGTAGTTTAGCCACGACTTTTCAATCTTCCATTCCTTGCCGTCCGTTTTACGCTCAAAAGCACGAAGCAGCTGTAAGTAGGTAACCGGAGGGTTCATCACCTTTAATAGCAACACCCAAAAGAGGGTGAATCCAAAAAAAATAAAAACAATACGGGCTATCCAGATGCCCACTTTACGTTTCCAGCTCGCTGGAGTATTCTTCTTTTTTCTATTTTTAGTTGTTGCTGCGCGTTGAATAGCCATTATTTTACGTTTGACAGTGCAAATCTATAGGAAATTTATATAAAAGCTAGAACAATCTTTATTGACATTAGTCATACATGAATATCTGTGAAAAGAAATACCTTTGCAGCTATATGGCAGTGAAACTTTATAACCCATTTTTAGATTTTAAATTCGACAAGAAAAGCTGTTTCTTGACAGGCAGTCCTTTGGTTTCTTCCGATGAGCAGATTCAGGTTTTTCCTGTTTGGATGATGCGCTCCTTCGATCTTGAAGATAAGCCTTTTAAAATGTTGGATGAAAATATTGTTACCTACAAAAGTTTGCAGCTACCCTGCTCCATAGAAGCAGCAACTGCCCTTGGCAAAGTGGAAGAACAAGTGGAGGCTGCTATGGCGCAAGGTTTTGATGGCGTAACGGCGCTATCGCAAGAAGTGCTTTTCCAGTGGGTAGCCAAAATCTTGTACGGCGTTGTGTTCAACGAAATTCAAGCAGGCGTACGCCAAGCCGTGCTAACTGGTGAAGACATCAACTTCTCCCAAGCATTAGTGCAGAAATTTCGTAACCTCCACGCGATGTTGCAGTCTGTCATATTGCCGATGGAGTTTGAACATAAAAATCCGTTTACCGTACTTATCCTACCTGTAGAAAATCCAGAAGAAACGTTCAACTATAGAGATGAAATCAATACGTTGGTATTCTCCCTACGCATGAAAGACTTCGCCTTGATTGCTACATTACAAGATAATGGTACACATGCGATTTACCATGAAGATATTTTGAGTAAAGTAGAAGGCAAGCGTTTGCATCCTATTCAGTTTGAGGAAATATGTGCCCGTTACTTCTATTCGGCCTACCTTTTTAATCGTTTGCCAGAATATACATTCATGGAAACACCACAAAAAGTATATGTAGACCCGATGCCACTAAACGATTGGACGCTAAAACCAATCTTTGACAACTGGCAAGCAAAAACTTATGGGCAGGTTCTAGAAAACTTCTGGAAGCCTTGGGGCTATACTCTCTTTGAGATCATTAAAGATCCTGAAAATCCGATGACTTTTATCCTCGATGAAGAAGGTAATTTTAGAGAAGAAAATCAACTGCCGCTAGCTGGCAATATCGTATAAAAGAAAAGGGAGCTAAACGCAAAGCTCCCTTTTTCCATTTACAAAGATTGTTTAACAATCGAAAGCGCTTTATCAATATCGGCAATGGTAGCCGTTAAATGCGGACGGAAGCGAATACTTTTTTCGCCACAGCCCAAGATGAGTAACTTATCCTTAAAGGCACGGTCAACAAAAAGATCCCGCTGCTCACTATTTTCAAAATCAAAAGATACCATAAGGCCTAGCCCTCGTGCATTGCTAAGTTGCGGTTTAGCATGAACCAAAGCTTTCACTTGATCCAATAGATACTTACCGGTTTTCTCCGCTTTGTCTACTAATTTTTCCTGCTCAATAACCTCAAGAATCAGTTTGAAGCGAAGCATATCAATAAAATTACCGCCAAACGTAGAGTTGATACGGCTCGACTCTTTAAAAACATGATGCTCCACCTGATCCAGTTTCTTACGGTTTGCTAAAATACCGCATACCTGCGATTTTTTGCCAAAGGCGATAACATCAGGAACAATATCGTAATGCTGATAAGCCCACATCTTGCCCGTCATCGCCAGTCCTGTTTGTACCTCGTCCAATATCAATAAGATCTCATGATCATCACATAGCTGGCGCAATTTCTTGAAAAATTCCTTCCGGAAATGATTGTCGCCACCCTCCGCTTGTATAGGCTCGATAATAAGGCAAGCTACCTGATTCGGATTTTTATGTAAAGCATCTTCAATTTGGCGAATAGCCTCTTTCTCTAGCTCAATAGTTTCGTTAATCGAATCTTCCGTCAATGGAAAAGTAAGCTTCGGATTAAGAATCCTTGGCCAATCAAATTTCGGAAAGTACATATATTTACGAGGATCCTTCGTATTGGTCAGCGAAAGCGTATAGCCAGAGCGACCATGAAAAGCCTGCTTGAAGTGGATGACTTGCGAAGCTTCCTCCTGTATTCCACGTGAAATATTCAAGCGCGTACGCCAGTCGAAAGCAACTTTCAATGCATTCTCAACTGCCAGCGTGCCACCAGAGATAAAAAAGCAGTAGGATAGCTCTTCAGGAATAGCCACACGAGCAAACGTATTCACCACATCCGCATATTGAAAAGGGTAGGTATCCGACATCGCAGGCTTATTAATAGCCATCTTTCCGAGAAAGTCTTTTTGTGCCACTACGTGAGGATGGTTATAGCCAATGGGTGAGGAGGCGAACATACTGAACATATCCAGATACTCGTCGCCATTCTGGTCCTTAAGATAAGAACCATGTGAATTTTCTAAATCAACCTCAATAGGGAAACCATCCGCTAAAATATATTTCGATAATTCTTTGTGTAATGTTCTCATATCCTTAAAAATCAAATTTAATACCCTGTGCTAGCGGTAAGCTATCACTATAGTTGATTGTATTCGTTTGACGGCGCATGTAAGCCTTCCAAGCATCAGAGCCCGATTCACGTCCGCCACCTGTTTCCTTCTCACCACCAAAGGCACCACCGATTTCAGCACCCGAAGTACCAATATTTACATTAGCGATACCACAGTCCGAACCATTATGGCTCAAGAAATGCTCCGCCTCCCGTAGACTATCCGTCATGATGGAGGACGACAAACCTTGCGCAACACTATTCTGCAAGTGAATAGCTTCATCCAAGTCGCCAGCATATTTAATTAAGTAAAGAATAGGCGCAAAAGTTTCCGTCTGTACAATCGCATAGTGGTTTTCCACTTCCGCAATAACAGGCTGTACATAGCAACCACTCTCGTAGCCCGCGCCAGAAAGAACGCCACCAGCAACCAAAAGATGCCCACCTTCGGCTTTGATTTTAGCAATAGCCTGTACATAGCTTTCTACAGCATCTTTATCAATCAAAGGACCCATATGATGTTTAGCATCCAGCGGATCACCAATCTTAATTTGCTTGTAAGCCTCCACAAGTGATTGCTTAACCTGCTCGTATACTTTTTCGTGGATGATTAGGCGTCGCGTACTTGTACAGCGTTGGCCAGCCGTACCCACAGCGCCAAAGACAGCACCGATAATAGTCATCTTCAAATCCGCCTTTTCTGTAATAATAATAGCATTGTTACCACCCAATTCCAATAACGAACGACCTAAACGTTGCGCCACTGTTACCGCCACCTCTTTACCCATACGCGTAGATCCCGTAGCCGATACCAAAGCAACACGTTTATCAGCAGCTAACCATTTACCCACTTCAGCACCACCCGTCACCAACGAGGAAATGCCTTCTGGTAAATTGTTTTCCTTCAAAACCTCCGCCAGTAAACGCTGGCAAGCAACAGCGCAAAGCGGAGTTTTCTCACTTCCCTTCCAAACAATGACATCTCCGCAGATTAACGCTAAAGCAGCATTCCACGACCAAACAGCCACCGGAAAGTTGAAAGCCGAGATAATACCAACAATGCCTATAGGATGGTACTGCTCATACATGCGATGAGAAGGACGCTCTGAATGTATCGTGAATCCATAAAGTTGGCGCGATTGCCCAACAGCAAAATCGCAGATATCAATCATCTCTTGCACCTCGCCCAAGCCTTCTTGATAGGATTTTCCCATTTCATAAGATACCAGCTTGCCCAATACTTCCTTCTGCGCACGAAGTTTGTCGCCCAATTGACGAACAATTTCACCGCGCTTAGGAGCAGGAATGGAGGCCCATATTTTTTTTGCTCCTTCCGCTGCGGTTAATACAGCTTCATAGTCTTTTTGTGTGGAGGAAACGACCTGTCCAATGACTTTGCCATCTACTGGAGAATAGGAAATTATGTGATCACCGTGGGCAAACCAAGTGCCACCCGTCGATGTCCCATCAACGAGCCCAGTAATGCCTAGCGTTTTTAATTCGTTATCAATCATAAGGTGGTTTATATTATTCTATTGTTCTGTGAATATAGTGAATAATATTCAAAACATTAAATTTTAAACGGTTAAATATTTTGTATATTTATAGGTATAACGAATAGCCTAGCCCATGAGACGTATAAATGCAGATTATTATCAATTAGATGAACTGTTAACCGATGAACATAAACTTATCAGAAATGCAGTCCGTGAATTTGTAACAACAGAAATCAAACCACACATTGAAACATATGCGCAGCAGCATAGCGAGATTCCCGATTTAATGCGCAAACTAGGAGCCGTTGGTGCGTTAGGAGCCTATATTCCCACACAGTATGGAGGAGCAGGGCTAGACCAAATTTCCTACGGATTAATTATGCAAGAGCTCGAAGCCGGAGATTCAGCCGTCCGTTCAGCAGCATCCGTGCAATCGTCCCTCGTTATGTACCCCATCTTTAGCTTCGGCTCCGAAGCACAAAAGCAAAAATTCTTACCCCGCTTGGCGACAGGCGAGCTTATTGGTGCTTTCGGACTCACAGAGCCCAACCATGGTTCCGATCCAGCAGCCATGGAAACACGACTGAAAAAAGAAGACGATGGTTACCGCCTGACAGGAGCGAAAATGTGGATAACCAATGCGCCTGTCTGCGATGTCGCTATTGTTTGGGCACGTGATGATGCTGGAAAAGTGCGTGGCGTACTCGTCGAAAAGGATACTGAAGGATTTACACGAATAGAAACAGGCAACAAATGGTCATTGCGTGCTTCCCGCACCGGAGAGCTCGTTTTTGATAACGTATATATAAAAAAAGAATCCATTCTGCCAGCCGTAGATAGTATGCGCGGACCATTATCATGCCTCAATTCTGCGCGCTATGGTATTTCTTGGGGCGCTATCGGTGCTGCGGTAGATTGCTATCAAACGGCAGTTCGCTATGCAATCGAGCGTGAGCAATTTGGTAAACCCATCGCATCGTTCCAGCTGCAACAAAAAAAGATGGCCGAAATGCTCACGGAAATTACCAAAGCACAGCTGCTATCGTGGCGCCTTGGCATATTAAAAAATGAAGGAAGAGCCACGCCGCAACAAATTTCCATGGCCAAGCGTAATAATGTACAGATGGCACTGCAAGTAGCACGAGAAGCACGACAGATGCTCGGCGCTATGGGCATTGTTGGCGATTATCCATTGATGCGCCACATGATGAACCTCGAATCCGTCATCACCTACGAAGGTACACACGACGTACACCTACTCATCACTGGGCAAGACATCACAGGCCTATCCGCATTCTAGAACATAAAAGATACATATAAAGAATAATAAGGGCGCTCCGTTAGGGGCGTTTTTAAATTACGCCCCTACGTCGGGCTTTCCGCACTCGCTTTTTATTTTGTGGTTCCCCTCGCGTATCGCTCGAGCCCCAAAACAAAAGAGCTCAAACAATCGCTCCAATCCCTAGCGCAATTAGTATTCAACAATCCCTCATCGTTATATAACAAAAGGAATACATATATAAGGAATACATATACTATATGCGCTAATGGCCGCTGTGTCACCCTGAGCTTGTCGAAGGGTTCCATAAGTATAAAAAGAAGGATAAGTTCAAAGCCGAAATGTGTTGCAAAACAGAACTGACTTGCTTTGCTAAGAAAAAGGCCTAGGCATCTGCTGCGTAAAATCGTAGTGCGGTAAATTCCGCAAGAACAAAACTTTGTCTGAGCGCAGCGAGTTCGTTTTGTTCCGGAATTTACAAGTGGAGATAGCAGCTTCTGCCAGCCTTGATTTTTGCCACCCTTTTCATCAAGAAAAAGTGTGAAGCCCTGTCCTGGCTAAGGGCACGTACTATAATTAAGCAAAAGACTCCAATCAGCGTTGCAAACGCTATGCTCTGGCATCCTCGTTTCAAACGAGGACGATAGACAGTGCAAGTAAACCGTTCTAACAGGATGCTTCGACAAGCTCAGCATGACAACTTGGGAAAGGGAGTGCAAAATAGATAAGTCTTGTAATTAAATGGAGAGATGTAAAACCTAGTATTCCTTATATATAGGAGTAAGCCTTTCTAAGACGGTATTTCGACTTGTCATCCTGAGCCTGTCGAAGGATAGCATGATAAATAGGGGAGGGGAGTATAAAATAAATAACCAGCAATTCAATCCAGCGGATTGACATCATTATAGCCAAGATATAAGAATCCATATAACAACCCCCGCGGGGTCGCATCCTATATAACAGCCCTAATTCTCTATCAAAACCGCCTATTTCCGACTCAAAAACGGACCCAAGGAAAGATTATCTAGTATCGTTATCAAGTACTTAAGGAAAACCCGTAATAAATAAGCTAAAAACATTTGGAAGTAGGGGTATAAAACTTCTATCTTTGCACCACTCCGCAAGGGAGGGACGATTGAAATAAAGGGTTAAAAACAAGGATAGCGGCATTATAAATGCGGTTTTTTCTAAATTTAACGAAAGAGGAGCTAGAAAAAATAAAGTAAAATTTATTTTGGAAAATCAAAAAGCTTTTCTACCTTTGCAGTCCCAACCGAAACGAAGGGCATACATCGCAAGGATGTATGAAACAAATAAGATTAAGTTTAACCTAGCGATAGGGAAAATATATAGCCAAAGCGCGACGCGGCGGCGAGAGAAGTTCTTTAAGAAAATGATCATGAAAACGTAACGAGTAGTTGGTTATACTAACGAAAGTTAACAAATAACCTAGTCAGTTCAAATTAGATATTAAAAAAAGACAATTCTAATTATTTTATAAATAGTTAGGTTTCTAACAATTCATTTTTACAATGGAGAGTTTGATCCTGGCTCAGGATGAACGCTAGCGGCAGGCCTAATACATGCAAGTCGAACGGGATCCAAGGTAAAGCTTGCTTTATTTTGGTGAGAGTGGCGCACGGGTGCGTAACGCGTGAGCAACCTACCCATATCAGGGGTATAGCCCGGCGAAAGTCGGATTAACACCGCATAACAATACGGAATCGCATGGTTTTGTATTTAAATATTTATAGGATATGGATGGGCTCGCGTGACATTAGCTAGTTGGTAAGGTAACGGCTTACCAAGGCTACGATGTCTAGGGGCTCTGAGAGGAGAATCCCCCACACTGGTACTGAGACACGGACCAGACTCCTACGGGAGGCAGCAGTAAGGAATATTGGTCAATGGACGGAAGTCTGAACCAGCCATGCCGCGTGCAGGATGACTGCCCTATGGGTTGTAAACTGCTTTTGTCGAGGAATAAACCTACTTACGTGTAAGTAGCTGAATGTACTCGAAGAATAAGGATCGGCTAACTCCGTGCCAGCAGCCGCGGTAATACGG
>NZ_JBBGZT010000007.1:0-270266 GCF_037572665.1 Sphingobacterium sp. MYb382 | reverse complement strand
CCCCTGATATGGGTAGGTTGCTCACGCGTTACGCACCCGTGCGCCACTCTCACCAAAATAAAGCAAGCTTTACCTTGGATCCCGTTCGACTTGCATGTATTAGGCCTGCCGCTAGCGTTCATCCTGAGCCAGGATCAAACTCTCCATTGTAAAAATGAATTGTTAGAAACCTAACTATTTATAAAATAATTAGAATTGTCTTTTTTTAATATCTAATTTGAACTGACTAGGTTGATTGTTATTTGTTAACTTTCGTTAGTATAACCAACTACTCGTTACGTTTTCATGATCATTTTCTTAAAGAACTTCTCTCGCCGCCGCATCGCGCTTTGGCTATATATTTTCCCTATTGCTAGGTTAAACTTAATCTTGTTTGTTTCATACATCCTTGCGATGTGCGCCCTTCGTTTCGGTTGGGACTGCAAAGGTAGAAAAGCTTTTTGATTTTCCAAAATAAATTTTACTTTATTTTTTCTAGCTCCTCTTTCGTTAAATTTAGAAAAAACCGCATTTATAATGCTGCTATCCTTGTTTTTAACCCTTTATTTCAATCGTCCCTCCCTTGCGGAGTGGTGCAAAGATAGAAGTTTTATACCCCTACTTCCAAATGTTTTTAGCTTATTTATTAGGAGTTTTTCTTAAGTGCTTGATAACGATACTAGATAATTTTTCCTTGGGTTGGGTTTTGGGGGGTAAATAGGTGGTTTGGATAGGGAATTAGGGTGGTTATTGGATATGCGACCCCGCTGGGGTCGTTATATGGATTCTTATATCTTGGCTATAATGATGTCAATCCGCTGGATTGAATTCCTTGTTGCGAGGTTTATAGTTTTACTTTCCTCTCCTATTTGTTATACTGTCCTTCGACAGGCTCAGGATGACAACAAGTCGAAGTATCGTCTTAGAAAGGGGGACCTCCTATATATAAGCAATACTTTGTTTACATCTTTACCTTTAATAACAAGACTTATCTCTTTTGCACTTCCTTTTCCAAGTTGTCATGCTGAGCTTGTCGAAGCATCATTTAGAAAGGCTTACTCCTATATATAAGGAATACTAGGTTTATTACAACTCTACCTTAATAACAAGACTTATCTCCTTTGCTCTTCCTTTTCCAAATTGTCATGCTGAGCTTGTCGAAGCATCCTTTAGAAAGATTTATTTGCACTGTTTATCCGTCCTCGTTTGAAACGAGGATGCTAGAGGATAGCGTTTGCAACGCTTATTGAAGTCTTTTGCTTAATTATAGTGCATGTCCTTAGCCAGGACGCGGCTTCACCCTTTTTCTTGATAAAAAGGGTGGCAAAAATCAAGGCTGGCATATACTGCTATCTACGCTTGTAAATTCCGGAACAAAACGAACTCGCTCCGCTCGGACAGAGTTTTGTTCTTGCGGAATTTCCTACGCTACGATTTTACGCAGCAGATGCCGAGGCCTTTTTTCTAGTAACTGCAAGATTCAGATTTTTGCAGTTAATCTCGGTTTTGCACTTATCTTTTTTTTTATACTTATTGAACCCTTCGACAGACTCAGTGACACAGCAGCTATTAGCGCATATAGTATATATATGTATTCCGTTTGTTATATAGCGATAAGGGCTTGTTGAATAGTAGTTGCGCTAGGGATTGGAGCGATTGTTTGAGCTCTTTTGTTTTGGGGCTCGAGCGGTACGCGAGGGGAACCACAAAACAAAAAGCGAGTGCGGAAAGCCCGACGTAGGGGCGTAATTTAAAAACGCCCCTAACGGAGCGCCCAGAATATCATTACAAACACCTTATTGTCATAAAAATGTAATGTTGAGTTGTTTTTTATTCTTTATCAGCTATTTTCGCATAAATAGTTTGGTAAGGCACAGAATTTGTTGTATCTTAAGAGTATTCACAAGAAAGGTAATATATATGATAAAAAAAGAAAAGATGAAAACTACAAATTTACGCAAGAACCCGTACATGTACTACATGACAAACTGGGGATTTATTGAACAAGTTGAGCAGAGCTCAGAAAAAGCGGACAAACAGTCCAAAACTCAAAAACAAAGTTAGTATTACACTAACAATAGACATGAAACAAAAAGAGGTGCTTTATAAGAATAAAGCATTTTGTTTTTTATAAGGGCTCAGTATTCTCTATTACTGTAAAACAATTAACTCTTTTTCGTTTCCGCCCTTTTTTCCTCCACGACTACTTCATCATCAAAAAGAATCCGTACCGAAGGGGTATAGGTATCGTTATTCTGCCCACTTTTATTGGCCCAGATGAAGGCTCCTAAGAAAATCAAGGCTATAAATATACTACAGCCAATGAGAAAGAAAATGATATTCATGTGTTGTGTGTTTAAACCCTACCCTACTTAACAATCAAATTTACAACAATTTACGTCGTCTAGCAAACCATCGGGTCGATAGGCTGGTAAACGATATAATGGTAACGGTACTTATCGGCATCAGGATGGCTGCAAATAGTGGAGACATGGTTCCTTGCACGGCAAAGCTTATTCCTACAACATTGTATAGTAGGGAAATGGCGAAGCTGGCATGGATTACCTTGACCGCATCTTTGGCAAAGGCGAAAAACTTAGGCAACTTCGCAAAGGCATCACCATCGAGAATGGCGTCACAGCCTGGCGAGAAATTGTTGATATCATCGGACACGGCTATACCGAGGTCGGCTTTGCGGAGTGCACCGGCATCATTAAGTCCGTCGCCGAGCATACATACTTGTTTTCCTTTATGCTGCCACTGGTCGATACGCTCTAGCTTTTCGGCTGGACTTTGGTTAAACAATAAGACTGAACGGCTTGGAAAAATTAACTTCAACGCATCGGAACGTCGCTCGTTATCACCAGATATAAGATGCAAATCGTAGCTTTCTTTCATGCTATTCACCACATCTACGAGCCCATCGCGCCATGCTTGCTCTAAGGTGAAATATCCTTTAAGCTGTCCATTGATTGTGATATAAACAACGGAACCATCGTGGTCTGATTTGGCAACTCCAACAAATGAGGCTGAGCCTATTTGCAGGTTGACATCACCTATTTGCGCACGAATCCCTTGTCCAGCAATTTCCTCAAAAGCGGTAAGCTCATTAAAATCGGTGACGCCCATCCATTTCACAATTTCCCGACTCAGCGGATGCCCTGAATGACGACAGGCAGAAGCTACAAAAGAGCGTTCTTCGGTAGTAAGCTGTCCATCAAAAAGCATGGTGGATGACTTGGGAGACGATATCGTCCCTGTTTTATCAAAAACCACGCAATCGATGGCTGCCATCTCTTCTATGGCTGCTGTATTTTTAATATAGAATTTATTTTTATCGAAAATACTGAGTGCTGCCGAGAGCGTGAAGGGCGAACTTAGCGCCAATGCACAAGGGCAAGCAATAATAAGCACGGCTGTAAATGCGCCCCAAGCACGCATGGAGTCCCCCCCGAATAACCAAAAGGCACAAGATACAAGGGCTATACTGACTAAACCAATGGTAAAATATTTACTAATGAAACCTATAAAAGTGTCAAATTGCTTTTCGTAGTGCTTGAAGCTTTCATTATTCCACAGTTTGGTAAGGTAACTTTGCGATACGGGCTTCACGACCTCGAGTTCAATAGCTTCACCAACTTGCCTTCCTCCGGCATAGATAATCTCGCCTAGTGTTTTCTCTACAGTACGTGATTCACCTGTCACGAAGCTAAAATCTACGGCTGCTTGCCCACGTAGCAGAATAGCATCGGCCGGAATAATCTCGTTATTGCGCACGAGAATACGGTCACCTATTTGCAGGTCTGCCAACTGAACGGGTTCGTCCTTATTTTCGGTTATACGTGTAACCGCAACCGGGAAATAGGAACGATAATCACGCTCAAAAGATATATGGTAGTAGGTTCTTTGCTGCACCCACTTACCTATCAATATAAAAAACACCAAACTACATAGGGTATCGGCAAAGCCTGGTCCTGTCTGTGTCAATACTTCAAAGGCTGTACGGAGAAAGATGATGAAAATACCGAGTGCTAGCGGTACATCAAGATTTAACCGTTTCTGCTTTAAGCTAAACCAAGCGGATTTAAAATAATCGGAAGCGCTATAAAATAAGGTAGGAATGGCAAATGCTAAATTGAGATAGCCAAACACATTGCTATACTGCTTTTCGAAAGCATCCATTCCAAAGTAATCCGGAAAGCTCAACATCATGGAGTTTCCAAAACAGAAACCAGCAACGGCTATCTTAGCGATAAGGCTATTGTTATTTACTTTTTTCCCTTCTTTAACCACATCTTGCAGCGTGATTTTAGGCTCATAGCCGATATGATTCAACAGCTCAACAACTTCGCGAAGCGAGACTTCTTGATGCTTGAATGTAACGGATGCCTGCCTTTTCATAAAATCAACGCGTGATGTTACTATTGCAGGATTTAACTTATAGAGGTGCTCAAGCAGCCAAATACAGGAGCTACAGTGGATAACGGGAATATAAAAGGTAATAACCGAGACATGCTCGTCCTGGAAGTCAACCAATTTGGCCGCAATCTTAGGCTCATCGAGATAAGAAACATCGGCACCTTTTTTCTTTTGGGAACGCCCTGGATGGGTATTGTATTTATAATAGTTATGCAGATTACTTTCTTGCAAAACCATATAAACGGTCTGGCAGCCTAGGCAGCAAAATGTATGACCATCTAAAAAATAGGGTGCCTCCTCAACCTTATCCCCACAATGGAAGCACCCTTCCTCAACAACAGTATTTTCTAAATTGCTCATTCCCCAAAATGATTAAATGGCTTGACTAAATAATTGTTCGGTCTCTTTACGTTGCTGTAAACGCTGATCGAAGACCATGCATATGTTTCTTAAAAATGACTTTCCTACCTGCGTAACTTGAATTTTATGACCTTGAATACTTACTAATCCATCTTTCAGGATGGGCTGTAGGCGCTCAAGGATAATGTCATTAAGTGCGAACCCTTCTTCGAGTACTACGACACCTTTACACATCATATCCAAAATATAACGACGTAACACTAAATCTTCTTCATGTAGCAAATGACCTTTCACTACTGGGAACTCTCCTTTATCGACCAGCTCATAATAGGATTCCACGGTTTTCACATTTTGTGCAAAAGCAGTCCATGCGTCGCTAATAGAAGATACGCCGAGGCCTATTATCACGGGCACATAACGGTCTGCATAGCCCATAAAGTTTCTGTGTAGTCCTCCGTTTTCGGAAGCTAAAAACAATTCGTCATCAGGTTTTGCAAAATGGTCCATTCCTACATCTCTATAACCTGCAGACTCTATCATTTGTTTCCCTAAACGATAAAGAAATAATTTTTCTTCCCCTTCGGGTAAATCAAGCTCCGTAAAACGGCGTTGACCGGGCTTTATCCAAGGCACATGGGCATAGCTGTAAAATGAAATACGGTCGGGCGACATGGCTAATGCCAGCTCTGTGGTACGCTCAACGCTTGCTCTTGTTTGCAATGGCAAGCCGTAGATAAGGTCGAAGTTTATGGATGTATAACCAATAGCGCGTGCATCTTTCATCACACGTTGAACATCTTCTACGGTTTGTTTTCTATTTATAACATATTGTACTTTTTCATCAAAATCTTGAATCCCAAGACTTAATCGTCTAAATCCAAGGTCATAAAGCACTTGCAGATGTTCATTGGTAGTATTTGCGGGGTGTGCTTCAAAAGAAAATGAAGCATGCTCCGTAACGGAAGTACCCTGAAGTAAACCTTGAACAAGCGTTTGCAAATTTTCTGCCGTAAAGAAAGTAGGTGTGCCTCCTCCGAAATGAATTTCGCTAATTACAATATCCATCCCTAGCGCTTCTTTATAAAGATTCCACTCCTTTAGAATATGTGCGATATATGGTTCTTCTACCTGATGATTTTTAGTAATTCGTGTATTACATCCACAATAGGTACACAGACTCTCACAAAATGGAAGGTGTACATATAAGCTTATCCCCTTATTTTGATGCTGTAGATAAGTAAATTTCAATCGGTCTATCCATGACTTTGCAGAAAAACTATCATTATCCCAAAATGGAACAGTTGGATAACTAGTATAGCGTGGCGCAGCAACGTTATACTTACTTACGAGTTCATTATTTACCATCATGATTGCTTCTTATTTTTTGCGGGGTTACTACAATTATTAACACAACAGCAGGCTTTACCTACGCATTTACCCACGCTCCAGAGTGTTAAATTCTGAATTGTTTGTTGCGCTATTCCTTTCGGACTTTGGTCTTCATGAGGTGTATTGGCGATTTGAATATCTAGCTCATGTGCCTTTATCAGGTCAATATGTCCTGTCGTCAGGGAGCGGGTAATAATTTTACGAATGCCGATATGGTGTAGCTCTTCAATCAAGGGAGCATCAAGCTTATCTTCAGCGGATACCACAACAACCTCCTTACCATGCGCATATTGCATGGTGGTTAGGTTCAAGGCATTGGAAATAAGCGTTAAATCATGAACTTTTCCATTGGCTAGCGCCAACAGTTCTTTCTCATAATCTTTTATGTTATAGGCTACAACTTTCATACCGTGCGTTTACACTTACTGTTTCTTACAAAAGTAAAGCAGTAAGTGCAGTCCGCACGTGAAGGGTATCAAATAATAAAATGATTTATATCACTAGTCCAAGGAGTTGGTACTAGAATTTAATAGATTTCAACCGATGTATAGATGCAATACGAATGGCATTACCTTCTTTAGTAATCAATTTTTCATCCTTAAAATCGGCCAACATACGGCTGATTGTTTCATTGGCTGTACCTGCTAAAGCGGCTAAATCATCACGCGAGATACGAATCAATGCTTCATCTTCTTCGGCTGTGGTAATTGTTTTTTCAGCGACATTGACTAATGCATTAGCGACACGCTTACGTACGGTATCGTAGGCAAACCCTAGCATTTGGTCTTCTTTATCACGAATATTTCCAGACAACAACTGAATAAAACGACGTACGATAGCCGGTTTATCATAAAGGAGGTCAAAAAACTTCTCTCTAGGCACTAAAGCTACTTCACAGTCTTCTAGCGCTGTTACGTTATCGCTATATTTTTCATTTAACAGGAGTGCTTCATAACCAAAGAAGCTGTTGTCTACATAAATATTAATCGACAGCTCTCGCCCATCTTGGTAGAATAGAAAACTACGCACCTTTCCTCTAATCAAGAAATAAACGAACACAGGTGAATCTCCAGCTTCGTATATTGCTTGTTTTTTCTTAAACGTTTTTACACGAGCATCTTTAATCAATCCATCCAATAATGAAGTTTGCTCATCTTCACTGAGTTGAACATGCTGTCTGACGTTATCTTTATGCTTTAGCTGTACTCTTTTGCGTAGTCTACTTTCTATCGCATTTAGGAGTTCTACATCATCGAAAGGCTTCGTTAAGTAATCATCGGCCCCCATCTCCATTGCTTTACGCAAATCTGAGCGTTCTGTTTTTGCCGTTAAAAAGATAAAAGGGATGTCAGCAGTAGCTTCATTTTTACTCAACATGTAGAGTACGCCATAGCCATCAAGCTCGGGCATCATAATGTCACAAAGTATCAAATCAGGTTTATGCAGAATAGCAGCTTCTACTCCTTTTTTTCCATCAGAAGCCGTTAATACGGTATAGTCTCCTGCTAGCTCCAACACTTCTGCTGTTCCTTCTCTAATTTCTAGATTGTCTTCAATAATCAATATTGTCTTTGCCATCTATTCTAATCTACTATTGCCAGAAAACCATTTTAAACATGGCTCCTTCGTTTAATGCTGATTTATATTCTAAGGTTCCTCCCATCAAGCTTACATAGCGCTTCACGATATTCAAACCTAAACCGGTTCCTGGAATGCTTCCTGTATTGTTGGCCCTAAAGAAGGGTTCAAAAAGGTTCTTTTGGTCTTCCACAGGAATACCAATACCATTATCACATACACAAACGACGCAGGTATTATCCTTAATTTCGGTTGTAAATTCAATAAAGGTGTCTTCTCCAGAATATTTAATTGCGTTGGATATCAAATTGATGATACTACTCTTTACGAGGTGCTCATCGACTAAGAAAACGCCAACTGCTCCGGTATGCTGATACACAATATGCTGATTTTTCTTACAAATCATCTGCATCTCCTCTGTAATCTCTTCCGAAAGCTGTACCAGATTGATATGGTGTTTGTTTACCACCACTCTTCCGGCTTCCAATTTCTCTAAAGATAAGAAATCATTCAGAATATCATTGAGCAACTTAACCGAACCGCGGATACGGTTGGTATGCTTTATTACGTTGTTATGGTCTGGTTTTTCAAGGTATCGCTCAATAAGAGATGCTGATAGCTGTACGGAACTCAGCGGTGTACGGAATTCATGCGAAGCCATCGACACAAAGCGAGACTTCAACTGATTGAGTTCTTTTTCTTTTTCCAAAGAGATACTTACGTCGGCCTTCGCTTTTTCCAACTCACCAACTAACGTGATTAAATCACGTGTACGCTCGCGCACTTTTTCTTCAAGCTCTACCGCATGCTGCCTTAACTTATCTTCAGCTTCCCGCTCTTTGGTGAGGTCGTGAATAAAGCCGGTGTATATATTTTTATTTTTATAGAAAACCTCACTCACGGCTAAGCGAAAAGGGAAGAAAGAGCCATCTTTCTTTCTTCCGTTTACCTCGCGGCCAATGCCTATGATTTTCTTCTGGCCTGTTTCCTGGTAGTTATGGATATATCCATCGTGTTGACTACGATCAGGCTCAGGCATCAACATAGAGATATTATTTCCGATGACCTCTTCGGGTGCATAGCCAAATAAATGCAGGGCAGCAGGGTTTATAGATTCCACAATTCCACGATGGTCTATGGTGATAATACCGTCTATGGCATTATCAATAATGGCTTCTAATAATTTTGCTGACTCCATGCTTTCTCTCCTATCTTAATTACTTAACTAATTTTTTATACTTGATACGCTTTGGTGCTACATCACCTAAGCGTTTCTTGCGGTTTTCCTCATAATCAGAGTAGTTTCCTTCGAAGAAGTACACCTGAGAGTCACCTTCAAACGCTAAGATATGCGTACAAATACGATCTAAGAACCAACGGTCGTGGGAAATAACTACCGCACAACCACCGAAGTTTTCTAAACCTTCTTCTAGCGCACGCAATGTGTTTACGTCGATATCGTTGGTAGGCTCATCGAGCAACAACACGTTGGATGATTTTTTCAACGTGATTGCCAAGTGCACACGGTTACGCTCACCACCGGATAATACGCCAACTTTCTTTTGTTGATCAGCACCGTTGAAATTGAATTTCGAAACATAAGCACGTGAGTTAATCGGCTTATTACCCAACAAAAGGTTGTCATTACCTTCCGTAATGTTTTCCCATACAGATTTCTCTGGATCAAGGTCATCATGATTCTGATCGACATAACCTAAAACTACAGTCTCTCCTACTTTGAAAGTACCCGTATCAGGTTGCTCTTGTCCTGTGATTAAGCGGAATAATGTTGTTTTACCAGCACCATTGGGCCCGATAATCCCTACTATACCTGCTGGAGGCAAAGAGAAACTTAGGTTTTCGAATAAAATACGATCGCCATATGCTTTGCTGATATTTTCGGCTTCAATCACCACATTTCCTAAACGCGGTCCTGGCGGGATGAAGAGTTCTAATTTATCTTCACGCTCTTTCGTTTCCTCAGACGCTAATTTTTCATAGTTATGCAAACGTGCTTTAGACTTAGCGTGACGTGCTTTTGGTGCCATACGCACCCACTCTAACTCGCGCTCAAGCGTCTTTTGACGTTTTGTTTCTTGCTTCTCTTCTTGCGACAAGCGTTTTGCTTTTTGGTCTAACCACGAAGAGTAGTTTCCTTTCCAAGGAATTCCTTCCCCACGGTCAAGCTCTAAAATCCACCCGGCCACGTTATCTAAGAAGTAACGATCGTGGGTAACTGCAATAACCGTACCTTTATATTGTTGTAAGTGTTGTTCTAACCAATCGATAGACTCTGCATCCAAGTGGTTGGTAGGCTCATCGAGCAATAAAACATCAGGTTCTTGAAGCAATAAACGACAAAGTGCCACACGACGACGCTCTCCTCCTGACAGATTGGCAATTTTCGCATCTGCATCAGGACAGCGTAATGCGTCCATGGCACGCTCCAATTTCGTATCTAACTCCCACGCATTTGTAGCATCGATAATATCCTGCAATTCACCTTGTCTAGCCAACAATTTGTCCATCTCATCAGCATTTTCATACACCTCTGGCAGGCCAAATTTTTCATTTATTTCCTCGTACTCATTCAGTACGGCTTTAGTTTCAGCCACACCTTCTTCTACGATTTCGATAACGGTCTTTTCAAGGTCTAAAATAGGCTCTTGGGCCAAATAGCCTACAGAGTAGCCTGGCGAGAAAACGACCTCACCTTGATAGGCTTTATCTAATCCAGCAATAATTTTCAAAACGGAAGACTTACCTGATCCGTTTAAACCGATCACACCAATCTTAGCTCCGTAAAAGAAAGAAAGGTATATATTTTTAAGAACCTGTTTTTGAGGCGGGTAGACTTTGCTGACACCAGCCATCGAAAAGATTATTTTTTCTTCAGACATAGACGTATTAAAACTGTTTTTTTGCGCAAAGATAATCAATTTTAATGGTTAAAGACTGACATTTTGATACTTTCCGGCCTGTGGCGCAATTGTTGATAAAATATACATTGTAAAGACATAGGGTTTATATTTTATTTGTACTTTTATAATATCCTATTATCAAAAAAGGAAAGGCAAAATACATGGAAGCAAAATTTTCACCACGCGTAAAGGATGTAATCTCCTACAGCCGAGAAGAAGCATTGAGGCTTCGCCATGACTATATCGGCACAGAGCATCTTTTGCTCGGGTTGATTCGAGAAGGTGATGGAGTGGCGATAAAGATTTTGAAGAATATTGGGATAGATACTGGTGCTATCCGACAGTCTATCGAAGATGCTGTCAAAGGTTCTTCGATGTCTCGTGCACCGATAGGAAATATGCCGTTAACAAAACAAGCGGAGAAGGTTTTAAAGATTACCTATCTAGAAGCAAAGATATTCAAAAGCGATATTATTGGCACTGAGCACTTGTTACTTGCTATTCTGCGAGACGAGGAGAATATTGCCTCACAAATTTTACAGCAGTATAGCGTGACATACGATTTGTTCAAAAATGAAGTTGAGCAAAACAAAACGACCATCACGGACGAAGCATCAAGCTCTCCTTCTGGAGATGATGACTTCCCTGAAGATGATCAACAGTTCACTGCCCCTAAAAAAGTATCCGACATTAAGTCGAAAACACCGGTATTAGATAATTTCGGTCGTGACTTAACGAAGGCTGCCGAAGAGGGTAAACTAGACCCTATCGTTGGTCGTGAGAAAGAAATCGAGCGTGTATCGCAGATCTTATCACGACGTAAGAAAAATAACCCAATTTTAATTGGTGAACCAGGTGTTGGTAAATCCGCTATCGCGGAAGGACTAGCACTACGCATCGTGCAACGTAAGGTTTCACGTGTATTATTCAACAAGCGCGTTGTTACGCTTGATTTGGCTTCATTAGTTGCTGGTACAAAATACCGTGGTCAATTTGAGGAGCGCATGAAAGCGGTAATGAACGAACTGGAGAAATCACCAGATGTAATTTTATTCATCGATGAGATCCACACGATTGTTGGTGCTGGTGGCGCATCGGGTTCTTTGGATGCATCTAATATGTTTAAGCCCGCTTTAGCGCGTGGCGAAATCCAATGTATTGGAGCAACAACACTAGACGAATACCGTCAATATATTGAGAAGGATGGTGCTTTAGACCGTCGTTTCCAAAAGGTAGTCGTAGAGCCTGCTTCGCATGATGAAACCGTTGAGATTCTTAACCGGATCAAGGATAAGTATGAGGAACACCATAATGTGACCTATACGCCTGAAGCTATTGAAGCTTGTGTGGCTTTGACAACACGTTACATCACGGATCGTTTCTTACCAGACAAAGCTATTGATGCTTTGGATGAGTCGGGTTCACGTGTTCACTTAACAAACATTCATGTACCACAAAGCATCATCGACATCGAGGAGCAAATTGAGGATGTGAAAGTAGAGAAGAACAAAGTTGTACGTAGCCAGAAGTATGAAGAGGCTGCAAAACTACGTGACACAGAGAAAAAACTATTAGAGCAACTCGATAAAGAGAAAGCAGCTTGGGAAGCGGAAACAAAATCAAAACGTTACACCGTTACGGAAGATAATGTAGCCGAGGTGGTAGCGATGATGACAGGTATTCCTGTGCAGCGTGTCAACCAATCAGACAGTCAAAAGCTGTTGAAAATGGGTGACTCGATGAAAGGCCGTATTATCGGTCAGGATGATGCTGTTCAGAAATTGGTAAAAGCTATTCAACGTACGCGTGCTGGATTGAAAGACCCTAAAAAACCGATTGGTTCATTTGTCTTCTTAGGCCCTACAGGTGTTGGTAAAACGGAATTAGCGAAAGAGCTTGCCCGCTTTATGTTTGACACAGAAGATGCCTTGATTCAAATCGACATGAGTGAGTATATGGAGAAATTCGCTGTTTCCCGTTTAGTAGGAGCGCCTCCAGGTTATGTTGGTTATGAAGAAGGGGGACAGCTTACCGAGAAAGTACGTCGTAAACCTTATGCGGTTATTCTTTTGGATGAGATTGAAAAAGCGCATCCAGATGTGTTCAACTTGTTGCTACAGGTATTAGATGAAGGTCAGCTTACGGATAGTTTAGGCCGCAAGGTTGATTTCCGAAATACGATTATCATTATGACATCTAATATCGGCGCGCGTCAGCTTAAAGAATTTGGTCAAGGTGTAGGTTTCACAACTGCTGCAAAAGCAAATCAAGCGGATACGCACTCTCGTGGTGTGATTGAAACGGCATTGAAACGCGCCTTTGCTCCTGAGTTCTTAAACCGTATTGATGATGTGATTGTATTCAACTCGTTAACGAAAGAGAATATCTTCAAAATTATTGATATCGAGCTTAAATCATTGTTTGGACGTATTGAAGGCCTTGGCTACGAAATTATCCTTACGGAGAAAGCTAAAGATCATATCGCTGAGAAAGGTTATGATAGTAACTTCGGTGCACGTCCTTTAAAACGTGCTATCCAGAAGTACTTGGAAGACCCTATTGCGGAAGAAATATTAAAAGGTGAAGTGAAAACTGGCTCTACCTTGAACATTGATTACGATAGTGAAAAAAACGAAATCATTGTTCATGCTACACATCCAACTGCAACTGACGATTCTATCGAGTCGGATGTAACCAATTCGGATGATAAAGAGAGTGAATAGTTTTTAAACAAGCCTTATTGCAGGAATGAGCCCGTTTTTTAGCGGGCTCATTTTTTTTATTTTTTAGTCAAAAAGCCATTCTTTGCCTAACTTTACATAAACAACCAATTTGTACAAAAACTAGCTTCCACAAGCGCCCCCACCAGCCCAAACTATCTATACAATGACAGAGATGAATCTGGACTTAGGAAAATATGTAGATATCAAAACTAATTTTGGTATGAAGCATTACTTTGGCCAAGAACAGCATAAGCATATACTTATTCATTTCCTAAATAGCTTATTTCTGGGCGAACGGACAATCCTAAATTTACAATACCGCCCTACCGAACAAGATGCCGATTACAGCAAAGACCGTGGCGTTCTCTTCGACTTGTACTGTATTGATGATAATGGTGCACATTTTATTATTGAAATGCAGCAGTATAATCAAGATTTTTTCAAAGATAGAGCGCTTTACTACAGTGCCCGTTTAATTAATAAACTAATCCCAAAAGGCAAGGAAGGCAATAGTTATGAGCTCCCTGTAGTTTACTTTATTGCGATTTTAACATTTAATTTTTCGGAAAATAATGGCCTAGGGCACCTACATGACGTTATTTTATTTGACCGGCTTCAACAAACTGTTTTCTACGAGAAGCTTAATTACAAACTTATCATCCTTCCTAAATTCCTAAAAAAAGAAACCGAATTAGAAACTGATTTAGACTACTGGCTATTTCTTTTTAAAAATTTAGGCAAGCTAACGTATGTTCCTGATTTCTTGGACAAGCAGATCTTTCAACTTATCTTTGAAATAGGTGAAATTGCTAAATTAAACAAGGAGGACCGCATGGCTTACGAAACACTTTTTAAAAATAAAAGAGATGAAAGAAGCATCTTGGCAACAGCCAAAAGAATAGCTAGAGAAGAAGGTGAACAAAAAGGTCTGGAGAAAGCAGAGCAATTAATCAGCAAGGCCAAAGAAGATGCGCGCAAAGAAGCCATCGAGCATGCAGAGCAATTGATTAATAAAGCGAAAGAAGAAGGTCGCGAAGAAGCGATCGAAAAAGTAGAGCAATTGATTAATACCGAAAAAAAATCAGTGATACAAAATCTCATCAACCAGCTTAATCTCTCAAACCAAGAAATAGCAAATTTAACGAACACAGATATTAGATTTGTTCAACTCATCAGACTTGCTATGAAAAAATAGGAAAAAATCTAATAAGATTGCTAAATTAAACAAGGAGGATCGCATGGCTTACGAAACACTTTTTAAAAATAAAAGAGATGAAAGAAGCATCTTGGCAACAGCCAAAAGAATAGCTAGAGAGGAAGGTGAGCAAAAAGGTCTGGAGAAAGCAAAGCAATTAATCAACAAGGCCAAAGAGGAAGCTGAGCAATTAATCAATACCGAAAAAAAATCAATGATACAAAATCTCATCAACCAGCTTAATCTCTCAAACCAAGAAATAGCAAATCTGACGAACACAGATATTAAATTTGTTCAACTCATCAGACTTGCTATGAAAAAATAGGAAAAAATCTAATAAGATTGCTAAATTAAACAAGGAAGATCGCATGGCTTACGAAACACTTTTTAAAAATAAAAGAGATGAAAGAAGCATCTTGGCAACAGCCAAAAGAATAGCTAGAGAGGAAGGTAAGTAAAAAGGTCTGGAGAAAGCAGAGCAATTAATCAGCAAGGCCAAAGAGGATGCGCGCAAAGAAGCCATCGAACAAGCAGAGCAATTGATTAATACCGAAAAAAAATCAATGATACAAAACCTCATCAACCAGCTTAATCTCTCAAACCAAGAAATAGCAAATCTGACGAACACAGATAGTAGATTTGTTCAACGCATCAGACTTACTATGAAAAAGTAAGAAAAAAAAAACACTATACCTAAACACTTTAATATTAACTCAAAGAAAAAAAATAACCTAAAACACAAGGAGTTAAATTATTATGGCCTATTTTTTGCTCATAGTCATTAAACGTTTAACAAATTTTAACGTCTTAACTAGACACACATAAGAAATTGTTTAAGACCTTTAGCTCCTATACAGATGAAAAAAATTTTATTAGCCCTTTTAATTGGTACGGCAACACTAGCGGTGACTAGCAGTTGTACAAAAGAATATTATGATGTTGTGCCAAGCATCACTGCAGTTTACTCAAGAACAGCTAGTCAATGGGGAACACAGATTACAGAAACCAAGACAGGTAAATACATTACACGATATGTTGACTTAACAGTTCCTGAGCTTAGTGATTACTATGTTGACCAAGGTATTGTTGCTTTAGCAATTAGCTTTGATGGCGAAAAAACGTATAATGGACTTCCTGCAACAATTAATGGTATTTCCTATACATACGACTACACCACAAAATCTGTACGAATTTATGCCCAAGATCCAATTCTTGCAGATGTACCTGTAAATGTTCCAGATAAGGTTTTTGTAAAGGTGTCATTGACGAAAGCTGATTTTGTTCAATAAGAAATCTCAAAATAGACATAAAAAACTCCCTACTGCTTTAGCAGTAGGGAGTTTTTATTTTAACAGCGATTACTTACTTCTTTTGGAAGCGCATTACAGCGATATCGCCCATAATTAACGTCAACGTTGTTTCATGCACACTAAAGGTTGAAACTTGGTCTAATGTTTTAAAGAAAACCGGTTCGCCTTCACCTGGACAAGCCATGCGTGTAGCAGCAGGAACACCAAACTTAATACTAGATCCGTTTATGGCTACCGTAGTGTTGAAATTATTACAGCCTCCATTTCCTGATACTTTCTTCTTGTCAGCACCAAATACCAATGTTGGCTTCTTATTTGGATACAAACCTTCAAAAGCGATACGTGGACCAGAAATATAATCTAATTCCCACGTACCTTCTAAGCTAGCAGATTCATCTTTCATAAGTTTAAATTTAGCGATAGGTGCCATCCTAGCTTTGCTAAAAGACAGCACGTCTCCATTAATACTGTAGTTATCTACTGTTTCAAAAAAGCGACCTAAGCCCTGCTCCACTTCCATCTCTGGACAAGCCATCATGGTCGACATTCCACGTGAAAACTTAATTCTGTTTCCCGCAGACAAGGTGTACTCTCCTCCCAAACCATTACATCCACCACTAGCCTGGTAACGGCCATCTTCTTTAACGAACTCCAAAAAAGGAACTTTACCATTTACTGTTGGGCCAACAGCCTTCCCATTCAACTCAATCAACTGCCATTTTTGTCCCTCAATAGAATAAGATACCGTAGTAGGCTTTTCAGTCGTAGCCGCTTTCTTAGTTGAACATCCTACAGCTAAAAGGGCAATGACTACAAGCGCCCCAAAATTTAATTTTCTCATACTAAAAGTATTAATTTAAAAAGTAAAGTGACCACCTTGATGCAGTGTCAATGCATTAACAGTGGGAAAAATCAAATGTTTTAGATCAATAAAAAAAATAAAGTCTATAAACACACTATAATAACGTATAAAGCATGGGCATTTGCTACGTTTTCATTACATTTGCAGCTAATTAAGAATTATTCTAAAAAGGATAACTTGACTGACTTACTCATTCATATCATCGTTCCTCTAGCAATATTCTCATTTATTGCGGCTTTTACGCTTTTTGCAGTCTATGCGGAGCGCAAAATTGCTGGTTTCGTTCAAGACCGTCTTGGTCCAATGGAAACTGGAAAATATGGGTTGGTACAGACTATCGCCGATATCTTAAAACTCATTCAAAAAGAATTCATCACTCCTTCTGCTGCCGACAAACTATTATTCGCCTTTGCGCCTATACTTATTTTCACGGCTGTATTTGTTGGTTTTAGTGTTGTCCCTTGGTCGGCAGACTTTGTACCAGCAAATATACATACAGGATTATTCTTTCTGATGGCTGTCGTTTCTATAGATGCTATAGGCATTCTGATGGCAGGCTGGGGTTCCAACAACAAATACTCGCTCTTAGGTTCTATACGTGCTATTGCGCAGATGGTATCCTATGAAATTCCGGTTGGTCTATCCCTGATTGCCGCCGTTATGATTACGCAGACCTTAAACCTTAACGATATTGCCTATCTTCAAGGTACAGCATCTCCAGAAGCGATTTATTTTATGGGCTTTTGGGATGTAACGGATATTGGAGGCTTTCTAGCATGGCATGTATTCCAAGCGCCACACTTAATTATTGTCTATATCATATTTTTTATTGCTTCACTAGCAGAGTGCAATAGAGCACCTTTTGATATTCCGGAAGCTGAGTCGGAACTTATTGGCGGTTTTCATACGGAATATGGAGGTATTAAATTTGCCTTTCTATTTTTGGCTGAATATGCCATGATGTTTTTAGTTTCCATTTTAGGAGTTGTCATCTTCCTTGGTGGATGGAACTCACCACTTCCTAATATAGGTGTGGTACGCTTGGCAGATTGGACCAATGGCTTTGTGTGGGGGATTTTCTGGACATTATCCAAATCACTACTTATTATAGCTGTTCAAATGTGGATTCGTTGGACTTTACCACGTTTCCGTGCTGATCAGCTGATGACCTTATGCTGGAAAATATTAATTCCTGCAGCCTTTATTTGTATCGCTATATCTGGCTTATGGCGTATCTTAGTAATGCTATAGAATTTTGATATTAAAAACAACCATACACGGATTTACAACGGCTATTAAGGGCTTACTCTTGACGGTGAAGCACCTTTTTGCTGCTCGCCAGTCACGCCGTTCGCTAGATATTCGTGCCACCGACTACTTTGATAAGCAGGAAGGCGTCACGACCATTCAATATCCAAAAGAACAAATCCCTATTCCTGAGGTTGCACGTTATCAGCTAGATGTTGTTATCGACGATTGTATCGTTTGTGACCTCTGTGCTAAAGCTTGCCCTGTTGATTGTATTGCTATTGAAGCTGTAAAATCGCCTGAGGCTATCGGCAAAACATCCGATGGTAGCGTGAAACGCCTATATGCTGCTCAATTTGATATTGACATGGCGAAGTGTATGTATTGTGGACTTTGCACAGTGGTTTGTCCTACAGAGTGTATCACGATGACCAATCAATATGATCGTAGTAGTCAGAAATTAACCGACTTAATCTACGGATTCGCAGAGATGAGTGATACTGAAGTTGCCCAACGCAAAGAGGAATGGACACGGTTTCAAGCTGAGAAGGAGGCAGCCAAGAAAAAATAAATGGAAGCTTTTATTTTTTATGTATTCGCCTTTCTTGCTATCACCGCAGCCTTCTTGCTGGTACAGATAAAAAATACCGCACGTGCCCTATTTTTACTCTTTGTCGTACTTTTCGCGATGGCGGGCTTATACCTATTTGCGCTAGCAGATTTTGTAGCTATCACACAGATTCTCGTTTATGTTGGAGGTGTTCTTATTTTGTTAATTTTTGCATTCATGCTTTCCAACAAAGAGTTGCTTGCTGATTTACAAAATACATCAAAACGGTTTATAGCATTACCCAGCTGGCAAGCGGCAATACTCTCTTTGTGCTTTTTAGGCATTATGCTGTATGCTGCTAAATCCTGGAATGAATATACTCCTACTTGGATTCAAGAAGCACAAGCTAAAGGAACTATTATCCAAGCGCAAGACAATAACATCAAAGCACTAGGCTTTAAATTCATGACACAATATGTACTCCCGTTCGAAGTAATTTCTATATTCTTAATGATGGTACTTATAGGTGCGGCACACCTATCAAGAAAGGAGGATAAGGAATGATTGGCTTAACACACTTTTTAGTAGTCAGTGCCTGTATCTTTTGTATTGGTCTTTATGCAGTCCTTGCAAAAAAAAATAGTATTATGATCCTTGTTGGCATCGAACTCATGATTAATGCCGCTATTCTTAATTTTGTAGCTTTCGGAAAATACGACAAGATAAATTATGGTGGACAAGTTTTTGCGCTTTTCGCCATTGTCTTAGCAGCTGCTTCGGTAGCCGTAGGCTTAGCCATTATATTAACCGTATATCGGAAATACAAAACAATAAATCCCGAAAAAATTAACGAACTAAAAGATTAATTGGAACAACTATTATCGATATCGCCTATTGTCTTAAGCCTAGTTGTTGTGCTACTTCCATTTTTGGCTTTTATTATACAAGCCATTCTAGGTAAGAAGTCTTCTTCTGGAACCATCAGCTTAGTCGCTATAGCTTTAAGCACGATCATCAGCTTAGTGGGTATATTTCTTCCTATCTGGGGAAAAACAACATGCTACACGCATATCCATTGGTTTACCATCGGTGAACATCAATTTCAGGTCGGTATCCTACTCAACAACCTCACCGTATTGATGCAACTTGTCGTATGTGTTATCGCTTTACCCGTGCATATCTACTCGCAAGCGTACATGAAAGGTGACCCAGGCATACATCGCTATTGGATGTATCTTAGCCTATTTTGCTTCGCCATGCTCGGTCTCACCGTATCTATAAACCTACTACAGCTTTATATCTTTTGGGAGCTTGTTGGTTTTGCCTCATACCTACTTATTGGTTTTTGGTTTACCAAGGACGCAGCAGTACAAGCCAATAAAAAGGCATTTATCATAAATCGAATTGGGGATTTAGGCTTCCTTATCGGCATTGCTTTAATCTACAGCCATCTTGGTAGCATTGACTTGTTACAACTTTTTGAAGATGGTGGTTTGATTTATACACTTGATAAGAGTGCTCCATGGGTTACTATGGCAGGAATAGCCTTCTTTTTAGGAGCTATGGCCAAGTCTGCACAATTCCCATTACATGTATGGCTTCCTGATGCGATGGAAGGCCCTACATCTGTATCATCTCTTATTCACGCGGCAACCATGGTAGCTGCAGGTGTATTTTTGCTATGCACGATTTTCCCACTATTTAATGAAACAGTCTTATTAATCATAGCCATTATCGGTTGTTTGACGGCAGCGACATCGGCCTTCTTTGCTTTGGCACAATATGATATAAAGAAGATTTTAGCCTTTTCAACCATTTCTCAATTGGGATTTATGATGGTTGCTATTGGTATTGGCGCCTGGAATGCAGCAATGTTTCACTTGACGACGCATGCCTTCTTCAAATGTTTGCTCTTTCTGTGTGCCGGGGCTGTTATTCATGAAATGGCCCATTTAAAGGAAGCCGCGAAGCTTACTATTGACCCACAGGATTTACGCAACATGGGTGGGCTACGTAAACACATGCCTAAGACTTTCGCCCTAATGGCACTTGCTTCTTTAGCATTAGCAGGCTTCCCATTAAGCTCAGGCTATCTGTCAAAAGATAGCATCGTTGTATCGGCCTACGAATGGGCAAGCTTACATGGAAATGCCTACTTTATTGTTCCTATAACCTTAATCATCGTCAGTATGCTGACAGCTTTTTATATTGGGAGACTCTTGTTTAAAGCTTTCTTTGGGAACTACAAATACGACATCAAACTACATGAAGCACCCAAGAAAATGTTGTATCCAATGTTTTTCTTGGCGATAGGAAGTAGTTTCCTTCTCTTTTCGTTACATCCGTTGAAATATCACGCCGCATCGCTTATGCAGCAATTTCACGTGGAAAGTATGGTTCCTACACTACCAATGGCACATATTATCCTTCCTATTTTCTTAACGAGTGCTGCACTCATAGGCTGGCTTTTAGGTTGGAACTGGTATGTCAAAGGCAATTATCCGTTTGCTGCAGAAAGTAAATGGATGACTTTCTTCCGCAAACAAGGATATATCAACGAATTTATTGAAAACGTACTTGTGAAAAGTACCGTAGGCTTAAGCAAACTGCTAGCATGGTTTGATAAAAATATTGTAGACGGTTTGACGACTTTGTTAGCTTCTTTGGTGCGTGGATTGGCAAACTGGGCAAACTGGTTTGACAAAAACATTGTTGACGGCATTGTGAATGCTGTTGCCCGTATAACGTATATTATTGGACATATCGTACGAAAGGCACAAAACGGACAGTTACAGGGTTATTTTGCAATTTCCTTCACCGTTGTGGTGCTGGGCATACTTTACTTGATAATTAAATAGACATGGGCTTAATATCCATATTCATATTTTTACCACTACTTGCTGCAGTGTTAGTTTTGGCATTGCCAACGGCGCTCAAGGCTTCCTATAAATATATCGCTTTAGGTACAACCATTATTCAATTTATCCTTTCGCTGTATCTATACTTTAATTTTAACGCTTCCTTAAGTGGTGTCGATACCGCTTCGGGTTATCAATATGTAGAACAGCTTTCTTGGATTCGCATGGATTTAGGATCAATTGGAAAACTAGAGATTGACTATTTTGTTGGTTTAGACGGTATTTCCTTACCAATGGTAGTATTGAGTAGTTTAGTCATGCTAATGGGCATTGGTGCTTCTTGGAACATCAGCAAAAGTCTTAAAGGGTACTTTGCCCTAATGATGGTACTCAACACCGCTGTAATGGGTATTTTTGCAGCCTTAGACTTCTTTTTATTTTATGTATTCTATGAAGTCATGCTATTACCGCTATACTTCTTAATTGGTATTTGGGGAGGTGCACGCCGCGAATATGCAGCTATTAAATTTTTCATCTATACCCTCCTAGGTTCGGTATTTATGTTGTTAATTATCGTAGGCTTATACTTCTCCGTAATTAACCCTGCTACAGGGGCACATACATTCAACCTCTTACACATGATGAACCCGGCAAACTATATCGAGGGCTCATTCTTCGGCTTTGTCGCGAACTACCATGAGGTTTTCGGTATTCCAGCACGACTGTTAGGCTTCATCATTTTATTTTTCGCCTTTGCCATCAAAGTACCTGTAGTACCTTTACACACTTGGCTACCCGATGCGCACGTAGAGGCCCCAACTCCTATCTCTATTATTCTAGCTGGTATCTTATTGAAGGTCGGTGGCTATGGAATTATACGTATTTGCTACAGTATCTTTCCTGATATAGCAGCACAAACAAATTGGTGGTTAGCCCTAATTGGGGTAATATCGATTCTTTATGGTGCCTTAAACGCCTTAGCGCAAAAAGACTTAAAACGTATGATCGCCTATTCGTCAGTCTCCCATATGGGATTTGTGCTCCTCGGTATTGCTTCGCTGACTGCCGAAGGTATGTCAGGTGCTATTTTTCAGATGGTTTCGCATGGTTTCTTAAGTGCGGCACTATTCTTCTTGGTCGGTGTCGTTTACGACCGTGTTCACGACCGTTCCATTTACCACTTCAGAGGTTTAGCCAACATTATGCCTAAATATACGGCTTACGTAGCTATCGCTTTTTTCGCTTCTTTAGGTTTACCTGGATTTTCAGCTTTTATCGGCGAAGCCTTTGTCATTATTGGAGCTTTCAATGCAGAAACGATGGCTACAGGCATTCCGCGATGGATGGCGATTGCTGGATCTGTTGGCATCCTTTTGAGTGCTGCCTATTTCTTATGGACCTTGCAGCGCATGTTTTTTGGAGAAACACGCCTCAAAGGTGGCGAACAATGGGCTACTGCTTTAACAGATGTGACAGCACGCGAACAGCTTATCCTATTTCCTACGTTGGCTTTAGCCTTGCTTTTAGGCATTGTTCCATCGCTAGTTTTCGGACCATTAAACAGTTCCGTATTACAACTGTTAAGTCTTATTAAGCCATACTTATAAAATTTACGCATACCGTGGATATCAGCAATATATTAGATCAAGTCATACAGTCCGTTCCGTTCTTTAAGCCAGAAATAAGCTTAATGGTGGCCTTTGTAACCTGTATTTTCGTTAGTCTATTTGCTGGAAAGTGGGCAAAGGAAGGTGCTTTTACGGTTACAGTAGCTGGCTTTATCATAGCTGGCTTTCTACTCGTTCCACAATTGAATCAACCTGCACAAGGATTTTTTCAACTGTTGCTGATTGATAACCTTTCTGTATATGCGCGTTTGTTAACGCTAGTTGGCGCTATACTGACAGCCATATTTATCCAGCAAACACAGAAGCAGCATAATGGCGATGTATATACGGTATTGATTGCAGCAACACTAGGCATGCAACTACTCACCGTTAGCAGCAATTGGTTAATGTTATTTATAGCTATAGAAACGGTTTCAATAGCATCTTACATCTTAGTGGGCTACTTCTCACAGAATAAATTACAAGCAGAGGCCTCCATGAAGTATGCCCTTTTTGGATCAGTCTGTGCCGCCATAATGCTCTATGGTCTGTCTTTGATTTACGGCCTAACTGGAAGTTTAGATTTTTTATCGCCACAGGCGATACAAGGTTTAATAGAGGCGCCAGATAGCGTTATCACAATTGCCTTATTCTTTATTTTTGTAGGTATTGGATTTAAATTAGGGTTCGTCCCTTTCCATCTATGGGCTCCCGACGTATACCAAGGGGCACCTACAGCGATAACGGCCTTTATCTCTACCGTTCCCAAAATTGGGGCTATCATCTTATTAGCTCGTCTATACAACAGCTGGTCGGCTACAGGTTTTTATTTCTCAGACATCTTTGTATGGGTGATGACGATATGTGCGTTGGGAACCATGCTTATTGGAAACTTAGCTGCCTTACGCCAGGTCAATATCAAACGTATGATGGCCTATTCCGCTATCGGGCATACGGGATTTCTCTTGATGGCTGTTTTCGCCTATACGGAGAGTTATGACTATTTACTATTCTACTTAGTTGCTTACGTCCTGATGAACTTTGCAACCTTCCTTTTCATTGACCAAATCGAACAACGTGTTCAATCGACAGAAATAACTGCTTTCGCAGGATTAGGGAAGAAAATGCCGTTACTATTTAGTGCGTTCACCTTTACGGCTATAGCACTAATCGGTCTACCACCTACCATTGGTTTCGTTGGTAAATTGTTTGTCTTTTCAGCAGTCTTTGCAGCGTATCAACAAACAGAAGCCATTGCCCCACTGCTCTTATTAATTGTTGGCGCGTTAACTTCGGTTATTTCCTTGTTTTACTATTTCAAAATTCCACTGTACGCCTTCTTGCGAGATGCTGATAATCAGACCTCCGCAGAACAAGCGCCTTCTTCTCGAATTTTATTTATAATAGCCATAGTGTTAGTTGCTTTCATCTTAATTCTCGGTATTTTCCCGAGCTCCATATTGGCTATAATACAATAAACAATCATTAGCATCCAAAGGGCTAGAAGGGCGAAAATCTGCTTTTCAAGCTTTATTAACGCATTAATGGGGACAGATATTCCTATTGTGTATAATTCCAAATTTAAGTAAGTTTGTACCATGATAAGTGCAATTGCCAACAAAGTATTTCAACAAGCGATCAATGATTATCATCAATTTGATGAGATTGATCACCCTATTAACAATCCATTTGAAGGTTCTTCATTGGAGCATTTGCTTTACCTAAAATGCTGGATTGATACCGCTCAATGGCATATGGAAGATGTGATACGTAACCCAGAGATAGATCCGAAAGATGCACTATACTGGAAGCGTCGTATCGATAAACAAAATCAAGTTCGTACGGATACCGTTGAATACATCGATAGCCACTACCTACAGCTTTTTGCTGGCGTAGTTGCGCACAGTGATGCACAAGTTAATACTGAAAGTCCAGCGTGGGCTATAGACCGCTTAGCTATTCTTGCTTTAAAGGTTTACCACATGGAGCAAGAGACCTTCCGTACAGATGTAGACCAGGCTCATATTGATGCCTGCCAAGAAAAGCTAGACATTTTATTAGCACAAAGAGCTGATTTATCTGCTGGTATTGACCAACTTCTTACGGATATTTCGGAAGGAAGAAAGTATATGAAAGTCTACAAACAGATGAAAATGTATAACGACCCATCGTTAAACCCTGTACTCTACGGTAAACAAAACTAGTTTTTCGATGGAACGTATTGTTGTTTTTCGCTTTTCAGCTATGGGCGATGTGGCCATGGTAGCTTCTGTATTACAAGAGTTAAGCAAACAACAGCCACAGCTAGAAATCATCATGGTTTCCAGAAAGCTTTTCAAACCTTTTTTTGAACATATCCCTAACGTGAAAGTTCACCTTTTGGATAGCAAAGAAAAGCATAAGGGGTTTTTCGGTCTTTATAAACTTTTTAAAGAATTAAAAGCTTATAAACCGACCTACGTCGCCGACTTACACAATAATCTACGTAGTCGTATAGTAGGAACTTTTTTCAGTTTATCAGGCTATAAGGTAAAGGTGCTTGACAAAGGGCGAAAAGAAAAAAAGGCATTAACACGTCAAGAAAACAAAGTTTTTAAGCCTTTACGGAATACGACAGAGCGCTACGCGGATGTTTTCCGAGCTTTAGGATTTCCTATACACTTAGATAATCGACTTATAAAAGCGATGCGTCCTATTCCTACACGTTGGGAGCAGTTATTTCCGACAGAAAAAAAAGCCATTGGTATTGCTCCTTTTGCGCAACACAGCTATAAGGTATTTCCATTGCAAAAAATGGAAACTGTAGTCTCCTTTCTTTCTTCACAAGGCTACTCCACATTTATATTTGGCGGAGGAAAACAAGAGCAGGAAATTGCGGAGACATGGTCGCGCAATTTTGTTGGCGTATACAACACGATAGGATTAGGCACGATTACTGAAGAGTTAGACCTGATTAGCCATCTTGATGCGATGATTAGTATGGACAGCTCGGGGATGCATATGGCCTCGTTAGTAGGCACACGCTGCTTGTCCATCTGGGGAGCAACGCACCCTTACGCAGGCTTTCTTGGCTATGGTCAATCCATCGACGACTGTATCCAAGTAGAACATGCAAACCGTCCTAGCTCTGTATTCGGCAATAAGCCTTGCAATTGTGGCGGCGTAGAAGCTATCGACTTAGTGACTGCGGAAATGGTAATTAAAAAAATTGAATCTTTGTAAAATGCGAATTGGTTACGATGCTAAACGATACTTTTTTAATAAATCTGGCTTAGGAAACTATAGTCGTGATTTAATACGTATACTTAAGCAATACTATCCGCAGAACGACTACTTACTCTACTCTGCAAAAGCCCCTGCTGATACTTTACTAGCGCAGAAAGCACAATTGCCTAAATCAGCAATTGATAGGCTATTCCATCCTTATTGGCGTGCAAAACGCATCTCGAAAGATTTAATATCTGACAAAGTGGATATATATCACGGTCTTTCGGGTGAAATACCACGTGATTTATACAAAACAAAGATTAAGTCGGTCGTAACGATGCATGATTTAATTTTTCTTCGCTATCCGGAATTGTATAAACCAGCAGACCGTTTTCTGTATAAAAAGAAATTTCAATACGCTGTAGACCATGCGGATAAAATAGTTGCTATCAGTGAACAAACGAAGCGAGACCTTATCGAGTTTCTACAGGTGCCTGCATCCAAAGTTGATACGATCTATCAAGGTTGCCACCCAGCATTCAAAGTTGAAAAATCAACCAAAGAGCTGCATGAAGTGCAGCAAAAGTATAATCTGCCTGCAGACTTCGTCCTTAATGTCGGCACGATAGAGCCACGTAAGAATGCTTTTCAAATCGTCAAAGCTTTAGAGCATACTGATATTCCCTTGGTAATTATTGGTAAAGAAACTCCTTATGCGCTTGAAATAAAGAAATATGTTCAGGAGAAAAACCTACAGCATAAAGTTTTGTTCCGCACAGTTGCTAGTATGTCAGATTTAGCTACGATTTACGCGTTGGCAAAAGTATTTATATACCCCTCCTCCTTTGAAGGTTTCGGTATACCCATTATTGAGGCATTATACAGCGGCACTCCTGTTGTTACGACCAATTCAGGTGTCTTTCCAGAGGCTGCTGGTCCTTTTTCTTATTATGTGAACCCTCAAAACACAGAAGAAATTGCTTATGCTACTCAATCTATACTCACATCCAGCCAAATGCAACAAGAAATGCGCATTAAAGGCCTTGAATTTGTACAGCGTTTCAATGATGAAACCCTTGCACAGCAATGGATAGATTGTTATCGAAATTTAATTTGAGTTTAAGAGACAAAAAATCTTAACGACCTCGTTTATTAGCGAACAACAAAGTCAATAGCTTTATCAAACTTATCGAGAATAGCTTTCCAACTATAATTTTCTTGTACGTAAATTGCAGATTTACGGCTCCAATCCTTTCTTTCTACCAAATCCATCTTTAAAAGATAGTGTAAAGCATGCGCAAAACTTCCATAGTCAATATAAGACTTTCCAGTCTGGCTTAGCTCTAAATGATCCATAATAACAGAACATCGCTGATCGGCAACCACCGGCACGCCTGCAAGCATAGCTTCCAAGGTCACCATAGACAGACTCTCATAAAGAGACGGAATAACTAACCCAATACTATTGGCTAGAAGATAATTTTTAGTAGCCTCATCCACAAACCCCGTCGAAATAATATGCGGACCCAATTGCATATCTAGATGATTTTTCCCTACTAACAACAGTTTTACGTCATCATTTTCCTTAGTAAAACGTTTAAAGTATTCTACTAAAGTATCACAGCCTTTGGCCGCTTCTACACGACCTAGATAAACAAAGTACTTAAAGTCAAATTCATACTCAGAACTCACTTTAATCGATGAATCGGTTACTTGTTTCTCAAAACCTAAACCAGCTACATCAGCATTTTTACAGTGCAAAAAATATTTCTCTACAAATACCTTCTCTTGCAATGTATTATACATAATAAATTTAGGTGTATTAAAAATCAGCTTATAAGGTTTCGTAAAAGCAATAGATTCATCATGAGCTGTTGGAATAAATATACTTTTATCTGCGACGAGTGGCATCCCAACAACGGTTGGATAATACAGGTAGGTAAAGAAGATAAAAGCATCATATTTTTCCTTATTTTGGATAATATAGGACATTAAGCCTGGACAATACGGTCCTTGTTTTTCAATCCACTCTTGCATCTCTGCCTTATTCGGCTCATAAAGTTTAAATAATCGATTCAACAAAGAATTAAGCCCAAGAAGCTGTAATATTTTTACTTTTCTTCTTTTTCTAAACAGCTTTTCTTTAGCCTTCTCAATCTCTTCTGGATGAAAGGTGATATTTTCAAAACGACGAACGGTCACCTCATTGATCTTTACTTCTCCTTCGGAGAAATAATTTTCCCACCTATTATGGTCAACTGCAGTAGAAGTGAGTACTTCAACAACATATTTCTTATTTAGTTGCTCCGCAAGTAACCTAGCATGTAACTCTGCCCCTCCGTTTACTTCTTCTCCATAGCGCTGTACTACTAAAGCTATTTTTTTCATCAATAAAAATGATAACTAATCCAATCAAACAATCACTAAAGCCAGAAGTAATGAATCATTATTCTAATAGTCTAATTAAAACATTTCAATTTACATTAAATTTAATATTTCAATTTTAGATAATACTTGAAACAAATTCAAAGTAATCGAAATAAAGATATAATTACATCTTAAAAATTATCTTCATAAAACTTATTCTGCTTTTCCTGTTTTTTTATTGCTTTATCGTGAATTAGACAAAAGCTATAGTCTTTTATTGGTAATTTTTTCTTACGTCTAAACCCGACTAAAACTTCATGTACTTTATTTGTCCAACGTATCTTCTTTTTCCCATTTATTTTAAACAAGCGCATTTGATAATCTGGAAAATTAATATACCCTTCTTTGTTTTGCGACCAACTCCATTGTGCTAAATGACTTGAAGTAATCCCTCGAACGATATTTATACGCGGTATTGAAAAACAGTCATATTGATGATTTTCATACAAATAATCATGAATTTGATGTATCAACGAATCTGCTAAAAGTTCGTCTGCGTCAATCTGGAAAAGATAATCTCCGTTTGCATGCGTAATCAAATTATTCTTAAAAGAAGAGAAATCGCCATCGAGCTTGGCTTGAATATGTACAAGACGATCTGCATATTTCTCAATCACTTTTGTAACTTCACCATTAGGCTCTGTAATATCCTGCAAAACAACAATTTGATCTTTAGGTTGTTTAAATTGTAATAATTGAGCTAATAACTTCTCTAATTCTTCATACTCATTACAAACTGTTATACCAAAGCTTATAACAGGGAATGAAACAGGCTTCACAAAAAAAGAAAATAAACGCATAAATTGCATAATTACTACTACTATAAAATCAAATTAACGATTAACTCTACTAAAATGTAAAGCAAAACTTACTTAAGTCAAAACTATTAAAAAGGATCCACTATTAGATACAAATATTTATCATAAAAAAAACCTGATCCTATTTACTTTTCAAATACGAACACTAAACAAATCAACATAAGTATTTTTAAAACGAAATAAATTGGACTCGTTTTTGCAAGCAACAAAAATATGAATTCAAAATTGCCAAACAAAAAAGGTTTTAGTACTATTGTAAAAATATAATTTCAAAAAAAACTGTAACGTTTTTGTGATGGTACACGTTCTATAGGTGAAAAACAGAAATATCAACAATATGACGGTAAGTTTAATTATATCGACCTATAATTGGCCAGAGGCATTGGAATTAGTACTCTTAAGTATTGAAAACCAAACCGTTACTCCAAATCAAATTGTTATAGCGGACGATGGCTCAGACACAAGAACAGCAAACCTGATTAATTCGTTTAAAGAAAAAGGATTACAGATTATTCATGTATGGCATGAAGATAACGGTTTTCAAAAAACATTGATATTAAATAAATCACTTCGCGTTTGTACATCAGACTATGTGATAGAAATTGATGGAGATATAATCTTACACAAAGATTTTGTGAAAGACCATATAAAAGCATCCACTCCTGGATATTTTGTACAAGGTAGCAGAGCTATGATGGGAAAAGCACTAGCAACAAAAATACTAGACACAAAAAAACTACATCTAAATTGTTTTACTGAAGGTCTTTTAAATAGGTTTAATGCGATAAGATTTCCGCTACTATCTTTTATGTTTGTAACAGACCCACTTAGCTCAAGAAACGTAAAAGGCTGCAACCTTGCGTTTTGGATGTCTGATTATGTTAAAATAAATGGATACTTCAACGGTTTTATTGGTTGGGGATGGGAAGATTATGAATTTGCAGAACGATTAATAAACTCAGGTATAAAGAAAAAAAGATTAAAATGGGCTGCCGTTGGTTATCATATTTACCATGCACTATCCTCTCGTGCAAACTCTAAACCAAACGAACTCATCTATAAAGAAACTGTTAATAACAAGATGTGTCATAGAGTTCCAGGATTCAGAGAGATTGCTTTATAGAAATGAAAGAAATGTTGGAACATAAAGTTTGCTTTGTTGTGGGACTTTATGGAGAAGAGGTTAATGGAGGGGCTGAAAAACATTGTATGATGTTAGCAGAAAAAGTTGCTGAAAACGGATACGATGTAGAAGTACTCACTTCAACATTTGATGATTATACATCGTTTAAGCCTTACTATCAGATTGGGGAGAGTATAATTAACAATGTCCTTGTTAGGAGATTTGAGTCTTCACCATATGATAATAAGACTTACAAAAAAGCCTATAAAAACAGTAAGTATGGAAGAATTTTTAGACGATTGCTCTATCGTTTAAATTTATTAGGATTGATCGTCAAGAAATGGCCTGTTTGGCAATTAGCACGAGAAAAAGAAGAAAAGTGGCTAAAGTCTAATGGCCTTTACTCGCCCGATCTCATCGACTATGTGTATAAAAACCAACATATGTATAAGGCAATCATAATGATCTCTTATCCATGCCCTAATTTCTATTTTATTACGAAGGTCGTTCCTAAAAAAACAATTCTAATCCCTACAGCGCATGATGAAGGCAATTTTTTTCGTCCGTACCTCACAGACGTCTTCACTAAAGTAAGCCATATTGCTTTTAACACAGCCGTCGAACAAACCCTTTGTAAGAATATCTTTGGTAAAGACATGTCTCCAAGTAGCATTTTAGCCGTTGGTTTAGATATTGTGCCACCTATTTCATCCGAAATACTGCGTGAAAAATTTAATCTTCCCAACCGTTACATCCTTTATTTCGGACGTATTGCTAAAGAGAAAATTGGGGACCTCCTTAAATGGTTTCTTCATTACAAAACTATAACCCCTGACCCTGTCAAATTAGTCCTTACAGGAGGGCTGTTCATGGAAAAAATACAACATCCAGATATTATTTACACGGGATTCGTCCATGAAGCAGAAAAAACAGCTTTAATTAAATCGGCGACACTCATTGTGAATCCTTCTAATCGGGAAAGTTTATCGTTACTATTATTGGAAGCAATGGCTCTTGGAAAACCTGTACTCGTAAACGGAAAATCTGAGGTGTTAAAACAACATTGCATAGACAGTAATTTCGCTTCACAGTACTATTTGTCGAAAACTGATTTCATACAAAAACTTTCGAAAATGCTATCTACTACAATAGATCAAAAAGAATTAGAAAGGAAAACGATGGATTATGTTGAAACCAACTACTCCTGGTCTTTAATTTCAAAAAGATTTGATTTATTATTAAAACAACTAAAATAAACTAACAATTAATTTAGCACCAATGCTTAGGCATTACCTCAATTTTGTTAAAAATTGAGCTGTGTAAGGAATCAAGATTATAAAAATGCAAAAGGGAATCAATATTTTAGGCTATATAAACAAGCAATTTGGTTTAGGTGAAGGAGCACGTTCAAACATCCGCGCTATGGAAGCTGCTGAAATTCCTTACGTAATGAATGATTTTAAAGGAGAAATCGCATCAGACATTATTGAAGAGAATGAAAACGGTCTTCCAATACTGACCGATAATCCCTATGCTATAAACCTCATGCAAATAAATGCAGGTAATTTTAGAGAATTACTAAAAGTAACGGATGAAAAGTACTTTTCTAAAAAGTACAATATTGGTTTTTGGGCTTGGGAACTAGAGAAATTTCCCCAAGCCTACAATGACTACATGGAGATTCTTGATGAACTTTGGGTACCAAGCAACTTCTGCTTAAATGCTATTTCACAGGTTTCTAGTAAACCTGTTTTACGCTTCATGCATTCAATAGCGGTACCAGAGGAGACTAAATTAACTAGAAAAGATTTTAACCTTCCGGAGGGACCGGTCATGTATCTGACCATATTTGATTACAATAGTACGGTGAGCCGCAAAAACCCATTCGCTACAATTGATGCTTTTGAATTGGCTTTTGGAAAAAACTCTACTGAAGCAATACTTGTACTAAAAACATCGGCAGGAATTAATTATCGTACAGATAGAAAGCTTTTAAAGGAAAGAGTTCAAGCAAACAATAGCATTATCCTCATAGAAGATGCATTACCACGAGAACAATTGGATGGATTGATGCACCTTTGTGATGTTTATGTTTCCTTACATCGCTCAGAAGGATTTGGTTTAACAATGGCGGAAGCCATGTATCTAGGCAAACCTGTGATTGCAACAGGTTATTCTAGCAACCTTGAATATATGAATTCGGAAAATAGTTTTCTCGTTCCTTATACCTTAATTCCAATCAAAGATCCATTTTTCTTCCCTGAATTAAATAACCTTTGGGCAGATGCTGATGTACCGAAAGCTGCCGAAATCATGAAAATGTTGGCTGACGATGTTACTTTAAGAGAAAGCGTAGGAAAAAAAGCAAGAAACGATGTGAGAATCTCTTTAGCCCCAGCACGAATTGGAGAGAAAATAAAAGAAAGAATAGACTATATCTACGAAAACATTATTCCTAATAAAGGAAACGCTGAACAAGATATAATATTTAATCTCACGGGAGAAAATGCCATTTTAAAAGAAAAAGTTTCTGCTCTAAAAAAAATAAAAACCATAAAATTAAAATTAGCTTTTAAGAACTTCATGAATAAAGTGCGTGGTAAAAACAAGAAATACATTTGGGAAGATTAGTTAAAACTTAACCCCTATTTTCTTTAAGAAAAGTATAAATGTAAACAGAAGCTATATACCAACCACTCTTTATCGTGATAAATGTCGATATTGCTACCGTATTTTATCATTTAAAAAAGGTCAATTTACTGCGTAAATTGACCTTTTTTAATAACAATATAAACAAGTCTAATGCCCATCATTGACGACAGGCTCAGCGATTGGCACTTCCACCACAGGCTTTGATTCCATTTTTTTGTTCACTAAACGATTCACGCGACTCATCGCTACCACGCCTATTACTGAAATAACAGCGACCACATAACCGACTATTTCGTAATTAATTAAAGGACTATTCTTTGTTTGCTGATACACAATAACACCAGCTATTGCTGCACCAATTCCACCTGATATTTGTTGTAAGGAAGCGTTGATACTCATGAAGGCCCCACGGTCTTTCATATCAGGCACAGCACTATTCAAAGCGGAAGAAGGCACCATGCGTCCCATGATAGCGACCATCATAAAAATATTAGTAACAATCACCCAAACAAGAGGCGTTACAGAAAGATGAGTATACACTAAACAAACGATCACCAATAAAATGGAGGCAATAGCGAAAAGTTTAAACTTACTAACGCGGTCACTCAATTTACCAATGAAGGGCATTACTGCGAGCGAACTTAAGCCCGACATCATGAAAAGAAGAGGCAACTGCTCTTCACTAATACCTAAATTATTAACAGCGAAAACAGTTCCGAAGGGCATCATCATAAAACCACCTATAGACAACAATGCTGTAGCTAGAAAACCTATTCTATAATCTTTATTTTTCACGGTATGATACAAGTGCAACAAAGCTTTTTTGTCTTGCTGAATAGCTAGGTGTGCATTGACAGGCCTTAGCCAAAACGCGATGCTTAGCGCAATAAAAATAGACATCGCAACAATCATAAAGAATGGTGCTTCCCAAGCCCATTTATGTGCGATATACAAGCCAATAGGAATTCCTAGTACTTGACTTGCTCCGAAGCCCATCTGCACAAATCCCATCACGCGTCCACGTTTCTCTAGCTGGAAGACATCCGTTATAATAGCCATCGAGATAGAACCAATAACTCCACCAAATAGCCCCGTAAAAATACGAGCAGCAACCAATGTAGGATACGAATTCGCTAAGCCACAAAACAAGGTTCCTAAAATAAAACCTACATAAAAAAACAGGAGTAATTTCTTACGATCAAATTTATCGGCAAAGCCTGCGGTTAGTAAACCAGAGATTCCCGCACTAAAGGCATACGCCGAAACGGCGATACCGAAATCTTGGGTATTCATATCCAAAGATTTGATAAGCATATCGCCCAAAGGAGACATCACCATAAAATCTAAAATGACCGTAAATTGAGTTATTGCTAAAATGAAGATGACAAATTTTTCATATCCACTAAAAGATGTATTTATTTTCTTTTCCATAAAGGGTAAAAGCCAGAGCTATTTAAATAAAGCGTAATTGTAAATTTTTAATTCAAAGTCCAAAAAGGGAACGACAAGAGTACTACTCCTTTCCATAAGAAGACATTAACCTGATTGTTTTTGCAAAGCCCGCAACACTAAACCAAAGGCTTGCCAGAAAATTGATTCTGTCAACTCATAGGGCTCTCCATCAAGGCCTGATCCATCATAATGAAATTTAAATAAAGAGTATAATGGTGCATGCGCCACAGACCAATAAGTCTCCATAGGAAGAGGATCGATTTCTCCGCGTTCGATTGCATTTTCCAGAAACAGATGCAACTGTTGCTTCATACGTTCCATCAAAACGCGCAAAAAATCTCGATAATAAGGAGACTCTTTCAGTCTAAACATAAACATAACTCCAGCTTTGCGATGCATCATCTGTTGGTATCGATTAGCCCACTGCTGCCGAAGTCCATCTTCAAACGACATATTTGGATTAAAATCCTTCAAGATTAAATCTGCAAATTCATTCCCCTGCTCGGTCGCTAACTGAAAAATAAGATCATCCTTATCTTTATAATAAATGTAGATTGTTGCCACGGAAACCTTCGATAGCTTAGCGAGCTTATTGATGCTAAAATTCTCCAAGCCTCCCTGCCCAATCATATTGATGGCGTTTTCTTTTACAGTATTTTCCTTATCGAGGCTTCTTGCTCGCATAGTTATTCAAATTAAACGCACAAATATAAATGAATACTCATTCACTTAAAATGCTTCCCTAGCTATTTTATAAAAAAATAACATTCAGCCAACATTTACAGCTTCACATCATTTCTTGATAGCATCAACCATCTTTTTAAATGTAGATTTTAAAGCATTCACAGCAAATAATCAATATTTTACCCTCCCTAGCAGATAAGCACACAGAAGATCTTAGTTAAACAGAGCTAGCAACCTAGCTTTAACACTCTGTACTAAACAATTAGGAAACGACACGGTGCATACCAAATTGTTTTCTTTATTCTCCTAAAAAACCGATATTTTTGTATGGTTTAAAATCAGAATATAATGCACAGAACACATACCTGCGGCGAGTTAACAATAGCCGATCTTGGAAAAGCGGTAACCTTAAGTGGTTGGGTACAAAAATCACGTGACTTAGGTGGAATGACCTTTATCGACGTGCGAGATCGTTACGGCATTACGCAACTTACGTTTAATAGTGATGATGATGAAGCTTTACGTACCATTGCTCGTGAGCTAGGTCGTGAGTTTGTTATTAAAGCTACAGGTACAGTTATTGAACGTTCGAGCAAAAACCCTAAAATAGCAACTGGCGAAATCGAAATTAAAGTATCAGCGTTAGAAATATTAAACGCGTCCAAGTTACCACCATTCACCATTGAAGATGAGACTGACGGTGGTGATGACTTGCGTATGAAATTCCGCTACTTAGATTTACGTCGTAATCCTGTAAGAGAAAACTTAATCCTTCGTCATAAAATGGCGCAGGAAATTCGTCGTTATTTGGATTCATCAGGCTTTTTAGAGGTAGAAACACCTGTTTTAATTAAATCTACACCTGAAGGTGCTCGTGATTTTGTGGTTCCATCTCGTATGAACCCAGGCGAGTTTTATGCCTTACCACAATCACCACAGACATTTAAACAGCTATTGATGGTATCTGGTTTCGACCGTTACTTCCAAATCGTTAAATGTTTCCGTGATGAGGATTTACGTGCCGACCGTCAGCCAGAGTTTACACAGATAGACTGTGAGATGGCTTTCGTAGAGCAAGAAGATATCCTGAGCATGTTTGAAGGACTTACTAAGCACCTATTCCAACATGTAAAAGGTATAGATTTAGGAACTGTTCCTCGCATGACGTATGCTGATGCTATGCGTTTATATGGATCAGACAAGCCTGATACACGCTTCGGTATGCAGTTTGTCGAGCTTAATGACGTAACAAAAGACAAAGGCTTCCCTGTATTTGATGCAGCAGAGCTTGTTGTCGGTATCAATGCTAAAGGTTGTGCTTCTTATACGCGCAAGCAACTAGATGCCTTAACAGATTTCGTTAAACGTCCACAAATTGGTGCTACAGGTCTTGTTTATGCACGCTACAACGAAGATGGATCGGTAAAATCATCCGTAGATAAATTCTATACGCCAGAAGACTTAGCCGCATGGGCCAAAGCATTTGATGGGGAGCCGGGCGACTTATTCTTAGTTATGGCTGGTCCAGCAGATAAAGTACGCAAACAGCTTAATGAATTACGTTTAGAATTAGGTAAACAACTAGGTTTACGTGATAAAAACAAATTCTCTCCATTATGGGTGATTGACTTCCCGCTATTGGAATGGGATGAGGATTCAGAGCGTTACCACGCGATGCACCATCCTTTCACCTCACCAAAACCAGAGGATATTGCATTATTGGATAGCAAACCGGGAGAGGTTCGTGCCAATGCTTATGACTTAGTTATCAATGGTGTGGAAATCGGTGGGGGTTCTATTCGTATTCACGATAGTGCATTACAGTCTCTTATGTTTAAACACTTAGGCTTTACGCCTGAAGAGGCTGAGAAACAGTTTGGTTTCTTAATGGAAGCTTTCACGTATGGAGCTCCTCCACATGGTGGTTTAGCTTTTGGTTTTGACCGCTTAGTATCTATTTTTGCAGGTCTAGATACCATCCGTGATGTTATCGCATTCCCTAAGAATAACTCAGGTCGTGATATTATGATCGATGCACCATCTACTGTTGCGCAGCAGCAACTTGATGAGTTAAGCTTAGCCTTAAATATTAAAACAAAGTAATAAGCTGTTCGCAGCATCTATAAGAGGCCTATGCCTGACCGATGATCGGTTAGCATAGGCCTTTCTACACCTATGAGTAAAGCATGTTTTTGAAAAATGCCCCTTTCGGTTGATTTTGAATGATGCTTGTGATTCTTTTGAAAAAAAAGTAGTTTTACACTATATGGCCCAACAAATCGCTGAAAAGTTTCTAAAAGATAGTGCGGAGAAGTCCTTTGACCAAAATCATCGTGAAATAATCCATAACAATATCGATAAATACAATAATGCCTTTGAACATGCAAAGGACAAATTTTTCGATTTAGAAAACTCTAAAAAGAAAGCGAATATTATCAAATGGAAAGCCATTGAACATGTAGATCGTTACCTGCTAGACTTCGAATCTAACTTCACAAAGAGAGGTGGAAAAGTTATTTGGGCTAATGACGCTAAAGAGGCATTGGATGAGATTGAGAAAATTATTGAGGAGCATGAAGCCAAGTTGGTCGTAAAGTCCAAATCGATGGCTACAGAGGAAATAGGCCTTAATAAATTTCTAGAAAAACAAGGTGTAGAAGCTATAGAAACGGATTTAGGCGAGTTCATCATTCAGTTGCTTGGACAAAAGCCCTACCATATTGTGACGCCTGCTATGCATCTTAGCCTAGCGGATATTGCGCAATTGTTTCATGATAAATATGAAATGCCGCTAGACGCTACGGCAGAGCAATTAACGCATAAGGCTAGAGAGCTACTGCGCGAAAAGTATACGCAAGCGGATATCGGTATTACAGGCGCCAACTTCCTTATTGCCGATACAGGCAGCATAGCTATCACCGAAAATGAAGGAAATGCGCGTTTAACGACGACTTTTCCCAAAGTACATATTGCCGTTGCAGGCATAGAGAAAGTTATACCAAATTTACAAGATGTAGATCTGTTTTGGCCACTACTTGCTTCACACGGCACAGGACAAAACTTAACGGTTTACAATAGTATATTGAGTGGGCCACGCCAATCGCGCGAAAATGATGGCCCAGAAGAGATGTACGTCATTTTATTAGATAATGGACGTAGCAATCTACTTGCTGAAAAGGAACAAAGACAAGGACTTTACTGTATCCGCTGTGGCTCTTGCCTCAATGTATGCCCTGTTTACCAAAATATTGGTGGACATACCTACAACACGACTTATCAAGGGCCTATAGGCTCTTTAATAGCACCGCATCTTCAAGGTGTTAAAAACTTTAAACACTTAAGCCAAGCGTCTACACTTTGTGGTAAATGTACGGAAGTATGTCCTGTAGGGATTGATATTCATAACATGCTGTTGTTGAACCGCCGCGATGCGGTTGAAACAAACCAAGTAGCGAGCACGGAGAAAAGTACCTGGAAGAAATTCACCTACGTTGTAAAACGTCGTAAACTAATGGACTTTTTTGGAGGTAAATTTAAAAACTTCTTCTTGCGTTATTTCTTCAAGAAAGCATGGGGAACGCATAGAGATCTTCCCCAAATGGCCGACAAATCTTTTTCCAAGCAATGGAAAGAGCAAGAGAAAAACGGGGGTTAATTCCCCCTATTCATCATCCCAATCGTCTTCATCAAGCCCTAAAGCTAATTTATAAGCCGATTGTAATTCACCATAAGCATGACGATTTCTATTACGCTGTGCTACTTCCATACCCACCTGGTAAATTTGTAACGCTCTATCCTTATCCCCTTGGGTTTCTAAAAATTTAGCGAAATGGTAATACGTACCAACATACTCGGCATGTTTAGAGATTAATTCCTCAAAGCCGGCAAGAGCTTTTTCCTTATCTCCCAATTTTTGATATTCCATAGTTAAGGCATATTTCAAAAAAGGATCGTTCGGGCTCTCCTCCAAAAAAGCAGTAAGATCTGCGATTCTATTTGACATTTTTTTTTATTAGTTCACAAAAGTACAAAACAATATACGCACTTTTTCATTAATTAATTACTATGCACGCATAGAAAAATGACACTATACTGACGCTCATCTTTCCTGGACAAAGAAGTCTATTTTTTTTCAAAAAACCTAAAACAATCTGCCTTTAAAAGGCGTTTAGACTATATAGAACAAAATTTTTACAAACGTATTCCTATTCATTGAAGAAAAAATGTAATGAAAAGCCCAGCACAGGATACTTGTTATTACTTAAAAAAAATGATAGGTTTGTTAGTAGACGAAATAAACCACTAGATAGTAAACCGAGCTTACAAATGCTCCTTAAATAATGAGATCATATGAAAATATTAGTTTGCATCAGTAATGTGCCCGACACTACTTCGAAAATAACATTCACCGATAATAACAGCAGTTTTAACACATCGGGAATTCAATACATCATTAATCCGTATGACGAAATTGCATTGTCTAAAGCTGTTGATTTAGCCGAAGGCGGAAAAGCAACCGTCACTGTGCTTCACGTAGGGGACGCTTCTTCAGAGGCAACCATCCGCAAGGCTTTGGCTGTTGGAGCCGATGAAGCTGTTCGTGTGGATGCACCAGCGCGCGATGCATCATTTGTTGCACATCAAATTGCGGCCTATGCTAAAGAGAAACAATTTGACCTTATCCTTACCGGACGGGAGTCTATCGATTATAACGGTACACAAGTACAAGCTTACGTAGCTGAATTGTTGAACATCCCATCGGTATCTATTGCTAAAAAATTAACCATCGATGGTAATACAGCAACTGTAGAGCGTGAGATTGAAGGAGTAAAAGAAATCCTCACGGCGAGCTTACCGCTAGTTGTTGGTACCGCAGAAGGTGTAGCAGAGACTAAAATTCCGAATATGCGTGGTATTATGTCGGCAAGAACAAAACCGCTTGAAGTTATTGCAGCGGTCGACGTACCAAGCTTATCCAGCATCAAAAGCTATGAAACACCACCAGCAAGAGGCGCTGTACAGCTTATAGATAAAGATCAGGTTGCTCAACTTGTGGAGCGTTTACACAATGAAGCTAAAGTTATTTAAGAACCTTTAAAAAGAAATTTATGTCAGTTTTAGTATATATAGAAAATTCAGAAGGCACATTTAAAAAATCAGCTTTTGAGGCCCTTTCATACGCAAAGGAAGTAAGCTCCTTAAGTAACCAAGATGTAATAGCGTTAAGCATTGGTAAAGTTGATGCTGCCGAATTGGAAAAAGTAGGTCAATATGGTGTCGCGCAAGTTATCAATGTAGACACTGACCAGCTAGGTCAATTTGTAAATCAAGCTTACGCATCGGTTATTGCAGAAGTTGCGACAAGTAAATCAGCAAATACAGTAATCCTAGCGAATACGTTTAGCGGAAAAGGCTTGGCACCACGCGTAGCGGCAAAATTAGATGCTGCACTAGCTGTTGCTGCCACTTCTCTACCTACGATTTCAGGAGATACATGGACCATAAAACGTACTGTGTTCTCTAGTAAGGCCATCGCAACGGAAGAACTTACCGCAGCTAAGCGTGTTATCTCCCTAAGCCCTAATGCATTTGAAGTAAAAGAAAATCCTGTATCAGTAAATATTGAAGCTTTTCAAGCTAATGTATCCTCTGGCGATTTATCTACTGTTATCAAAGAAATCGTTAGAGCAACAGATAAAATATCGTTACCAGAGGCCGAGATTGTGGTTTCAGCAGGTAGAGGTCTCAAAGGACCTGAGAACTGGGGAATGATTGAAGAGCTTGCTGATGTACTTGGTGCAGCTACAGCATGTTCTAAACCTGTTTCTGATGCCGGCTGGCGCCCGCACTCGGAACACGTAGGTCAAACCGGAATTGCAGTTAGCCCGAACCTATATATTGCCATTGGTATCTCGGGAGCTATCCAACATTTAGCTGGAGTAAGCTCTTCGAAAACTATTGTTGTCATCAATACAGATGCCGAAGCACCGTTCTTTAAAGTAGCCGACTATGGCATCGTTGGAGACGCCTTTGAAATCGTTCCGAAGCTTATTGAAGCCTTAAAAACGTATAAAAACAGTTAAACATACACATTGAAACAAAGTAAATGGCTATACGTAAACAAGTTACGTCTAGCCATTTTTATTTTTTAGTGAATATTCCCATCTTTGTATTCTTGTAAGGCTTTAAGAATGAAGAAAATCAAATTAGATATTGTTGGCTTGTCCTATAGCCAAACACAATCTGGTGCCTATGCCCTGGTATTAGGGGAAGTTGGTGGCAACCGTAGGTTGCCTATTATTATAGGTGGATTTGAAGCTCAAGCTATTGCTGTGGAGATCGAAAAGATGAAACCCAGCAGACCATTAACACACGATTTATTTAAAACCTTTGCAGACAATTTTAATATTCGCATTGAAGAAGTACTTATCTACAACCTCATTGATGGTATTTTCTTCGCCAAAATACTATGCAATAATGGCGAACAATCTATTGAAATCGATGCACGCACATCCGACGCTGTGGCTTTAGCCGTTCGTTTTGGTGCTTCTATCTATACCTATGATTTTATTATGGATGCTTCTGGCATTGTGATTGAAAGCAATGACTTAGCATTTCTTGAAAATATGGATAGCCCAAAAGAGAATGTAAGTACACGCGAAGCGGATCGTCCACAAGAAAGTCAAACTCCTTCGGCCTACACAAACCTTAGTGATGAGCAGTTGGAAGCCAATCTTACTAGAGCCATTGAGAATGAGCAATACGAGAGTGCGGCAAAGATTCGTGACGAAATCGAAAGAAGAAAATCTTAATTAAACATAATTACTTCATATATGTCAGTCAAACTACGATTAACCATCATGAGCTTTTTCCAGTTTTTTGTTTGGGGAGCTTGGTTAATTACGATAGCGAATTACTGGTTTGGAACCAAACATTGGGAAGGCACCCAGTTTGGAGCCATCTTCGCCACGATGGGAATAGCATCCCTTTTTATGCCTACCCTTATGGGGATAATTGCCGACCGCTGGATTAATGCTGAGAAGTTATACAGCATATTGCATTTCCTATATGCAATTACACTATTTTACCTACCGACGGTAGATGACCCACAAGTATTTTTCTATGTCATCCTCTTGGCTATGTGTTTTTACATGCCAACACTAGCACTATCAAACTCCATATCTTACAGCGCTTTAACTGCAGGAAACTACGACTTAGTAAAGTCCTTCCCTCCTATTCGCGTTTGGGGAACTGTTGGATTTATTGCAGCGATGTGGTTAGTGAATTTAACGGGAAATAAAGCTACAGCACATCAGTTTCATATCGCAGGAGCGGCAGCAGTTGCTTTAAGCATATTTGCGTTAAGTCTACCTAAATGTCCACCAAGGAATACAAATAAAGAATCTAGAACATTTGTACAAACTTTTGGTCTTGAAGCCTTCAAATTGTTTAGCGACTATAAGATGGCTTTATTCTTTATCTTTTCCATGTTTTTGGGTGCAGCACTACAATTGACAAATGCATATGGAGATGTTTTCTTAGATGAATTTAAATTCTACCCTAAATATGCAGACTCTATCGTTGTTAAGTTCTCGACGGTTATCATGTCTATTTCCCAAATTTCGGAAACACTTTTTATCCTAGCGATTCCTTTCTTTTTGAAGCGTTTCGGTATTAAGAATGTGATGTTAATCTCCATGTTTGCCTGGGTATTACGCTTCGGTCTGTTTGGTCTTGGTGATCCAGGAACAGGGCTTTGGATGATTGTTCTATCCTGTATTGTCTATGGTATGGCCTTTGACTTTTTCAATATCTCAGGTTCATTATTCGTAGAATCTTCTACAAACTCTCATATCCGTAGCTCTGCGCAAGGACTTTTCATGATGATGACCAATGGTTTTGGCGCCATCTTAGGTAGTTTAGTTTCAGGATGGGTAATCGAGCATTACTTCACTTTATCCTTCACGGATATCTCTAGCCTAGCAAGCTATTTACACACAGAGGCCAGCAATAGCACTTTATTGAAACTTGTACAGGAGCACGGTATATCATTAGCAGATAATGGCCTACTTAGCGCTGGTATTCACTTAAAAGATTGGCACAACATCTGGTTAGCATTCGCAGGTTATACGTTAATAATTGCGATACTATTTGCAATATTCTTCAAGCACAAACACGAGAAAGCAGATTAGTTTTCTACATAAACGACAAATGGCCGCAGCAAAACTGCGGCCATTTGTCATTTACAGGGCATAGACCGCTAAAAAACCGTTTAGTCTATTTTCCTTATCTTTATCATTATATGGAAAAATCAGACTTTTTAGTAGTAGACACAAAACGAAACACACTTATTTTTGACTGGCTCTTACATCAAATAGAACTATTAGGCTTTAAAGGACATGTAGCCCAAATCAGTACTTCTATTATTCTACTTGTTGTATTTGTATCCGGACTTATCCTAATCGACTTTTTAATTCGTAAAGTACTCAAATCGTTATTTATTCGAATTATACAAAGAACCCTCAATACGTATGATGATCTATTGGTTCAACATAAGATTTTAGACAATATCAGTCATATCGTTCCACTCTTAATAGCACAGCAGTTACTCCCTATTATCTTTATCGATTCACCACTTTGGGCAAGTATAGTTTTTAAAACAACAACTATATTTATCGTCTTCATGGTTTATAGACTTATCAATGGGGTATTGAAGACCATACGTGATGTACTTCACCTTAAAAATCGCCTTGTTGATAAACCCTTAGATAGTTACCTACAGGTTGTACAAATCTTCCTTATTTTCATCGGTGGTATGTCTGCCTTTTCGATATTAACCAGCATCGAGCCTTGGCGCTTTGTTGCCTCCTTGGGTGCGGCATCAGCCATCCTCCTACTCGTCTTTAAAGATACTATCTTAGGCTTTGTAGCAAGCATTCAGGTATCAGCAAACGACTCGGTGCGCGTAGGCGATTGGATCGAAATGAACAAATACGGGGCCGATGGCACCGTATTGCAAATAAACCTTAACAACGTAAAGATTCAAAATTTTGATAAAACAATCGTTACTATACCAACGCATACACTCCTTACAGACTCTTTTAAGAACTACAGGGGTATGCAGCAATTTGGTGGACGAAGAATTAAGCGGGCGGTAAACATTAAAATCTCATCTATCCGGTATTTAAAACAAGACGAGATTGAAGCCTTAAAGAAAATTCAGTTGCTCGCTCCTTATATCGCGGAACGCCAAAAGGAGATTGATGATCACAATTTGAAAACGCAAGCTGACTATAATGTATTGGTTAATGGTAGAAGAATGACCAACGCTGGTCTTTTCAGAGCCTACATCACGCGATACATCCAAAACAACCCCAACATACACCAAGACAGAATGGTGATGGTACGACAGCTCCCTACCACCGAGCATGGTTTACCTTTAGAACTATACATGTTTACGACAAGTACCGATTGGGAGTTTTACGAACGTGTAATGGCTGATATCTTTGATCACCTTTTTGCTTCAATAAAGTACTTTCACCTAGAAATTTTTGAATTACCAGCATCGGATGACTTACGAAGCTTTATAGAAAATAAAGATTTAAAATAGTAAAATGAAAAAGGTCGTTCCTAGCAGAACGACCTTTTCTCATTTTTTGGTTGGGCATATTTCACAATAGGCCTTAACATTAACCATAACACTATGAACAAAAATTACTCTGACACAAAGGTGCAACATCAGTATTAAGTCAATATTAGGTCGCTATTAAATAACCAATTTTTTCTAAAACAGCTTTTTAAGGCAAATTCTCCTATTTGAAGCTTATAAACCCTGTGCATAAGCTAGATAAGCTTTAGCACTATCTTCAACAATCTCGGGGCTTGGATTATGCTCTACATCATACCAAGTAAAAATAGGTGCGAACGCTGCACCAATATACTGTGCTGTTACTTTTATAGGAAGCGAAAGCTGTTCAATTGTTACTTCATACAAACCATCAGCTTGATAGTCTTCCTCTTTGATTCCAGCTGAAATAGCAAGTCCTATTTTCTTTCCTTTCATCTTATCGCCGCCTGTACCATATGCCCATCCGTAGACTAATACCTCATCCATCCATTGCTTCAATAATGGCGGGGTGAAAAACCAATACAAAGGATACTGAAAAATAACGGTATCATGTGCTTCCACTAGCTTCTGCTCGGCTAGTACATCAATTTTCCCGTCAGGGTAAGCTTCATACAAGGCGTGTACGGTAAATTCCGCTGGATATTTTTTCAACTCTTCAATCCATCGTTTATTTACTAAGGAATTTTCAATAGTCGGGTGTGTTACTATAACTAATTTTTTCATCGTTATTACATACTTTAATAAACTCAAAATTAGCATAGCCGCTTTAATCATACAATAAGGGATGAATTAGTCCCTTGGTGATAAATTAATCATGATGGGAAAACGACGCGTAGGGCAATCTTGCTAGCAAAAAAATACGTATTTTTATACAAATAGCAATTCTATGTATCAGCGTAAAATCCCTCTTGACTTTGAATGTGGAACAGGTATAGCCATTGAGGTTGTACTTTCAAAATGGAAATTTTGCATCCTTCAAGAAATTGAACGCGGCATTAGCCGTCCTAAAGATTTAATGGAGGCCATACCTGGTATTACCAAACGAGTATTGCATGATCAATTAAAGCAATTGGAATACCATGGAATCTTAAAAAAAGAAATTTATCCGGAAGTACCGCCTCGTGTAGAATATGCCATCACAGAGCTCGGGCAGACAGCCCTTCCGATTACCAAGGCCGTACATGCTTGGGGATTGGAATTTGGACCTAAGCTCAAAAGCATTCTTCAAGCTGAAGAAGAGAAAAATATATAAATGTCTATAAAACAAAAATACTGCAGTTTATGGCTGCGGTATTTTTGTTTTATCTATTTCTTATGCATTACTTACGTGCATAGGTAACATTAATTCTGTCAAGTACTTTTTCAATTGTCGTCTTAGCGGCATCTTTCATTTTTTGATTACCTGGATAATCGGCATCTAAAACGACACGTTTACTTTTATCTTTATACTTATATTCTAAAATGTAACGTGGCACTTTTGCTCCTTCTGTACTATCTTGACGTACTGTTGTCATATCATTATCTACATTCCAGAAGCCCATTTCCATTGCTTTTCTATGAAGAAACAATAAATCATCGTTCGATAATTTAAGTTTTTCTTTGACCACTTCATTATTTTTATTCAAGTATTGGTAATCTTGCGTTGCTGAATTGTACGTATTCAACATAGAATCTCGTAAGCCGTACTGAATATCAATAGATTCGAAATCAGAAAAACGGAAAGGCGCATTTTTCAACATATTGGAGTAATAAAATACACAATAAATAAAAAATGAACCGATGATACACAAACCTAAAAAGATGGTCTTTGTTCTTTTCTTCATAACAATTAAAATATGACGCAAACATACGGAAATATGCGGGAAGAAAGACGCTTTAGCGTTCCCGATTTAAGGGCTTAGTGTAATCTTAGTGTTAGATTTTTGGAGAACCCGCGCGGACAAAATATTTGTAATACCAGCTATCCTTGATATTAGAGATGATTACTCCACGTTTTGTAGATACGTGCACGAACTTATTATTGCGTAGATATACACCCACATGATCGATGTCTCTTCCTCCGAAGGAGAAAAATATTAAATCACCTTCCTTGAGGTCACGTTCGTATTTACGTTTTACCTGATCGCCCATATCGCGCGAGGTACGTGGTAGATTTTTACGGTACACCTCTTCGTAGAGAATACCGACAAAACGTGAACAATCAATACCCGATTTTTCACCTCCCCCCATCCGATGTGGGCTTCCCATCCAATTATCTAAAAACGAATAAAGTTGTTTATTATTCAATTCTCGCAAACTCACCCCTAGAATATCGGCATAATTAGCCAGTTTAGCGGTCTCTAAGTTCATATTGCGCGCATCACTAGCGTCTGTCAAAATGGTACCCGAAGCAGGTCGTCCGCCGTCCCTTTTTCCCAACACAACATGTCGCTTACTTCCGCAGGAGTTCAGCAGGAGCACTGCACAAAGCAGTCCTACAACAGCAGATAATCGTTTAGAGATGCCTATATACATATAACAAACTTACTTAATTTCCATTTTAGTTACAACAAGATGCATGCCTAAAACTGATTTTAAGAAGCTAAAAGTCAATAAAAAAAAGGACGACTATTGTAAAAAAGCACAGTCAATTTGTATATTTTGAGAGCGCCATCTTGAATTTATGTACCTTTGACAAATTTTTATCATGAATAAATTCAAAGGACTTATCGCTGTATTTTTAGGCGCAGCAAGTTTCGGGATCCTATCCACATTCGTCAAAAAGGCCTATGGCGAAGGTTTTAACTTAGGCGAAGTGACAGGCGTTCAAGCCTTGTTTGGTATGGTTTTTCTATGGGTTCTCCTTGGCATAGTGGTTCTTTTTAACAAAGGATACCTTAAAAAATATCCAGCTACCACACCTACTTGGAAAATGATTCTTAGTGGTACGGCTACAGGAGCGGTAAGTATTTTATACTACAAATCCGTTTCCTTGGTTCCGGCATCGCTGGCCATTGTATTACTGATGCAATACATTTGGATAGGCCAACTCATTGAGTTTGTTGTTTTCAAAGAAAGACCTAGCAAAAAGACATTAATCGGTATTGCCGTTATTTTGGCCAGTACGCTACTTGCAACAGGACTACTAGAAAAAGAAATTCAAGACATTAGCCTTCTCGGTATATTTTATGGATTGGCCGCTGCAACAGCATATGCAACTATCATCATTGTTAATGGACGCGTAGGAAATGATTATGCGCCCCTACACAAAGGAGCCTTAATGGTAACAGGCGCTGTAATCTTAGTATTCGTCTTGCTTCAGCCTTTTTCGATATTTCAGTCAGGTATGGACTCTTTATGGAACTATGGTTTATTACTAGCGTTCTTTGGAACAGTATTACCGCCTGTACTTTTTGCCTACGGAATGCCAAAGACAGGTGTTTCTCTAGGAAGTATATTAAGTGCAGTGGAGCTACCTGTAGCCGTATGTATGGCCTACTTCGTACTACATGAATATGTGTCACCACTACAGTTTTTCGGAGTCGTATTGATTCTGGCTGTAGTAGTCTACATCAATACACAAACAAAAAAGGATTAGCCGCTGGCTAATCCTTTTTTGTTTGTCTAATTTTTAGCATCGGCTTAATTGTGCACCAATACTTCGGGAAGCTCTTCAATATCAACTTCTCCTTGGTCAGTAACCGAAACAAACTTAACAGGTACAATTTCATTTACTAATAATGGATCGTATGCAGTACGTACTTTCACATAGTTTTTGGAAAAACCATGCATATAGCCATCCTTAATATCACCTTCAAATAACACCTCACCTACATTCTCTAGTTGCGACTCATAAAAGGCACGACGTTTCTTCTCCGAAAGGATATGCAACATCTTACTACGGTCACTACGTTGCGAACCTGGTACAGCACCTTCCATTTGCGCAGCGATAGTATTTTCACGTTCCGAATAGGTAAATACGTGTAGATACGAAATATCAAGTTCGTTCAGGAAATTATACGTATCGATAAAATCTTCACGTGATTCGCCTGGGAAACCAACAATAACATCAACGCCGATACAACAATCAGGCATTAACCGTTTAATTGTAGCTACACGCTCAGCATACAATTCGCGTTTGTAACGGCGACGCATCTGCGCAAGTACTTTATTGCTTCCCGACTGCAATGGCATATGGAAATGGGGAACAAATCGTTTGGACTGTGCCACAAAACTTATAATTTCATTGGCTAACAAGTTTGGCTCGATGGAAGAGATACGAATACGATCAATACCTTCCACTTCGTCCAAAGCTTTCACCAAGTCTAAAAACTTGTCTTGGCGTTTACCATCACGAATACCGTAATCACCAATATTAACTCCGGTCAACACAATTTCCTTAACACCAGAAGCAGCAATTTCTTCCGCTTGGCGAACGATATCTTCTATTTTGCCTGAACGGCTAGCCCCACGTGCTAAAGGAATCGTACAGAAAGTACAAGAATAGTCACATCCGTCTTGAACTTTTAAGAAAGTACGTGTACGATCACCTATAGAATAGGCAGACACAAACTCATGTGTATGCTCAATCGGTGCATTATGAACAACCGCTTTGGGTTGTTTCGTCAAATCATTGATGTGTTCAATGATGTTAAATTTCTCGGCTGCACCCAATACCATATCAACGCCTGGAATCTCAGCTATCTCTTGAGGTTTCAGCTGCGCATAGCAGCCAACAATCGTGATATAAGCATTTGGAGAGTGCTTCAAGGCCTCTTTCACTACCTTACGACACTTCTTATCCGCATTATCAGTAACCGAACAGTTATTAATAACATACACGTCCGCCTGACTATTGAAAGGCGTAGTCTCGTAGCCGGCATCTTTGAAAACACGGCCGATGGATGAGGTCTCAGAAAAATTGAGCTTACATCCTAGGGTATAGAAAGCAACTTTTTTATTCATAACAATTTTGCAAAAATACATAAAAACTAGTAGAATCTCAGACATTGACGAATTGTGATATTTCAATGAGAATGAAAGCTGTTTTTTTTGGTAACTTATGCTATCCTGAAATAATGATAACCGTCAAACAGGCGTCAAAAGAATAGGTATATTTTTTCTTTTCTGCTGTAACAAAGCAGAAAACAGATTTAGCTTTTTTATTATTTTGTAGCTAGCTAGAGCTTCTTTTAAATTTATACTATCTTCGTATCAACATTCAAAAAAAACATCCAACACATGAAACAATATCTTGATCTACTAAAATATGTTTATGAGAACGGGGTCGATAAAACAGATCGAACAGGAACGGGAACACGCAGCGTTTTTGGTCATCAGATGCGTTTCAACTTGAAAGATGGTTTTCCGATGGTCACCACAAAAAAACTACACCTACGTTCTATCCTTCATGAACTTATCTGGTTTTTAAAGGGAGACACAAACATCAAATACCTTACAGACAACGGCGTAAGCATCTGGAACGAATGGGCTGATGAACAAGGAAACCTTGGTCCTGTCTATGGTTCGCAGTGGCGCTCATGGCCTACGCCTGATGGTGGCCATATTGACCAGATAGCGAAAGTTATCGAGCAATTAAAGAAATCACCGGATTCCAGACGTATTATCGTATCAGCGTGGAACGTTGCGGAAATTGAAAATATGGCCCTTCCGCCATGTCATGCTTTTTTCCAATTTTATGTTTCTCCGGCGCAGCCAGAAAAAGGAATACTGAAGCCACAGCTTTCGTGTCAGCTCTACCAACGTAGTGCTGATATCTTCTTAGGTGTTCCGTTCAACATCGCGTCTTACGCACTGTTGACGATGATGGTGGCTCAAGTATGTGATATGGAGGCGGCCGATTTCGTACATACTTTTGGCGATGCCCATATCTATAGTAATCACTTTGAACAAACAGAGCTTCAATTGAGTCGAGAGCCAAAGGCACTTCCTCAGCTTAAAATCAACCCTGAGGTACGTGACATCTTTGATTTTAAATTTGAAGATTTCGAATTGGTAAACTATGAGTCGCATCCACATATTAAAGCACCTGTGGCTGTTTAATCTTATTTAATACGCATTTAACACTTATGAGTTCATTACAGATAACCCTTATTGTCGCGGCATCCACGAACAACGCTATTGGTAAAAACAATAAAATGTTGTGGCACTTACCTGACGATTTCAAATATTTCAAGAAAAACACAATCGAGCATTCGGTAGTTATGGGTCGTAAAACCTTTGAATCTATTGGAAATCCACTTCCTGAACGCCGCAATATTGTATTGACACGTAACCAAGATTGGCAAGCAGAAGATGTAGACTCGGCAAACGCGCTTGAAGAGGTGTTAACCTACTGTCGCGACGAGCGTCGGATATTTATCATAGGTGGGGCCGATATTTACAAGCAATTTTTACCTTTAGCAACAAGGGTATTGCTGACTAGAGTTCACGCAGAACTAGATGGTGATGCTTTCTTTCCAGAATTGATAGAACAACAATGGACATTGACGAGCAAAGAAGAACATCCTAAAGATTAAAAACACGCCTATGATTTCACGTTTGAGGTTTGGGATAGAAAATAAGCTATTTAATATAAACAAGTAGCGTCTTCACAAATAACTTGAGCCGTTAGATTTAGAAAAACCAATTTAACGGCTCTCTTTTTTAAAAGCGAGTTCGTGTAAATACGTCATGTTCCAACCGATTATTTTAAAATAAAAACTACACTAAAAATAGCTGCAAAAATATTTTTTTAAGCGTGAGCTTCTCAAGAAATAAGACAAAAGAGTCGAACGGATTTCTACAATAGTTTAGATTCGCACATCAATAAAAACTGTAAAATCGTAACCATTAAAATAGAACGTTTTTATTTGTCTTGATACACAATAAAATGGGTTAAAAAAACGTTACATGGGCACAGCGTCTTATTTGTAAAAACATTTCCGAGAGCTATCATTTTTTTCCTGAGCAAGAACGACACAAAACCATTTTTTTTGTTTAGTTTTGCATTAAATTTTAAAATAAGACAACACATACCAAATGGGGTTATTTAACTGGTTTACGCAAGAAGTTGCTATAGATTTGGGTACAGCCAACACCCTTATCATTCATAACGATAAAGTAGTAGTGGACGAGCCTTCGATTGTCGCTTTTGACCGCACCACCAACAAGGTGATTGCTATTGGTCGCCAAGCGATGCAAATGGAAGGTAAAACACATGACAATATAAAAACTGTACGCCCTTTGCGTGATGGTGTTATTGCAGATTTTACGGCTGCAGAACATCTTATCCGCGGGATGGTTAAGTTGATTACTAATGGGAAATCATGGTTCTTCCCTTCTTTACGTATGGTGGTTTGTATTCCTTCGGGCATCACCGAAGTAGAGAAACGTGCTGTACGTGACTCCGCAGAAATTGCTGGAGCGAAAGAGGTATACTTAATTCATGAGCCTATGGCAGCTGCGGTAGGTATCGGTATTGATGTAGAAGAGCCTGTAGGGAACATGATTATCGATATCGGTGGTGGTACGACAGAAATTGCTGTCATTGCTCTTTCCGGTATTGTATGTGATCAATCTATCCGCGTAGCGGGTGACAACTTTGACTCGGATATCGTTCAATATATCCGTAGACAACACAATATTATGATTGGTGACCGCACAGCGGAGAAAATCAAAATCGAAGTAGGAGCTGCTTTACCAGAACTTGCTGAGCCACCTGCAGACTTCGCTGTTCAAGGTCGTGACTTAATGACTGGTATTCCAAAACAGATTACCGTTTCTTACACAGAAATTGCGCACTGTTTAGATAAATCAATTTCTAAAATTGAAGAGGCTATTTTGAAAGCACTAGAGATTACACCTCCAGAGCTTTCTGCAGATATCTACCAAACGGGAATTTACCTAACTGGTGGTGGTGCTTTGCTTCGTGGTTTAGACAGACGTATTCAAGCTAAAACAAAATTACCAGTACATGTGGCTGAAGACCCACTACGTGCCGTTGTACGTGGAACAGGAATTGCCCTTAAAAATATCGGCAGATTCAAGTTCTTAATGCAGTAATAACAAGCTGGAAACGAATAAAGAATTTTGAACTACGCGATATAGAAAAGTAAAACCTCTATATCGCGTAGTTTTTCACAGAATTAAGCAATAACAATTTTAAATGAAAAACCTTTGGCTATTTCTTTCTAGATACAACGCTATTTTTTGGTTTATTTTATTTTTTGCTATTGCCTTAGCGTTCGTTGTTAGTAACAACAGCTATCAACGTGCCTCCTTCCTTAATTCATCCAACGTGGTTGTTGGTTCTTTTTACAAACAAGTAAATTCTTGGAAAAGCTACCTCGCGCTAGCTGATGCGAATGAGAAGTTGGCAGAAGAAAATGTATTGCTACGTCAGCAAGTACAAAATCTTTTGCAAGCGGATACAAACTCACAGGAAGTGCATATTGTAGATTCTATTGAGCAAGGTCGGTATACGTTTATCATAGCCAACGTTGCTAATAATAGCGTTCATCAGAAAAGTAATTATATCACTTTAGATAAAGGAAGCAATGACGGCATTGAGCCGGGTATGGGCGTTATTACGTCTAACGGTATCGTTGGGATTGTCCTGAATACCTCGGCACACTTTTCTTCCGTTAGATCGTTACTTCACCCAGACAGCAAGGTGTCTGTAACTTTAGATAGTTCGGCTGTGTTTGGTTCTTTAGTATGGGGAAAAAATATAGACCCTAGATATGCAATGGTTCAAGACATCCCGAATCATATCAAAGTGAAAAAAGGAGAAAAAGTGTTTACCTCTGGATTTTCTTTATTCCCTGCGGGTATTCAAGTTGGTGAAATTGTTGAAACCGGAATCACCTCCGGTGAGAGTTTCTTAGATTTAAAAATTAAGCTATCAACGAACTTCAGCAACCTGAACCACGTTTATATTGTTAAGGATTTATTAGTTAAAGAAAAACAACAACTAGAAGCAACAAACGAAGATAATGGGTAGAGTAATAGTTTATAATGCCATACGCTTTTTAGTTTTGATACTATTGCAAATAGCCCTCTTCAAAAATGTTGGCTATTACAATGTAGTATCTTTTTACCCGTATATCTTAATAATATTCTTATTACCAATAGGTATTCCTAATGTTTTGCTTTTTGCGATTGCCTTCTGTACAGGTTTAACAATAGATGCTTTTTACGATTCTTTGGGTCTACATGCGGCAGCCTGCGTGGCGCTCGCTTTATACCGCATTTTCTTCCATAAAGTAACCTTAGAAGTAGAATTGCAAGGTTCTTTCAATACACCATCTCTATCAGAAATGGGAACAAAATGGTTCCTATCTTACATCTTCTTTGGCACCTTGGTGCATCACTTCACTTTGTTTGTCATCGAGACATTTACATTTACAAATTTCCTTTATACGCTGGCTAGCATTATTTTAAGTAGTATATTTACAGTACTAACAATACTGTTAATGAGTTTGTTAGTGTATAAGCGAAAATCACGATTAAGTAATCTTTAATAGAACTTCCCCTTCATGAATAACAGTTTTTTTGCACGAAAATTCGTCGTTCAAGGTATTTTTATAGCTATAGCTCTTGTTATTATTGCTAGGCTTTTCTATATACAAATAATCGACAAAACCTATATATTATCTGCCAACAATAATGTGTTGCGTAAAGTGATTGTATACCCTGCTCGTGGTGTTGTGTTTGATCGCAACGGAAAGGTACTCGTGCAAAATGAACCTGTATATGATTTAATGGTAACACCTAGAGAGGCGAAAGATATCGATACGGCTTTGTTGTGTCAACTCATAGACATTGATAAACCTGGTTTTATTCGTCGCATGGATAAAGCGCGAGCGCATTCCCCTTATCGTGCTTCTATTTTTGAAAAACAATTGTCTTCGACCACTTACGCACAACTCCAGGAGCAGCTGTATAAATTTCGTGGTTTCTATGTACAAAATAGAACCGTTAGAAGCTATCCTGATAGCATGGCGTCGCATGTGTTAGGTTACACACTAGAAGCCAATGAGAAAGATATAGAACGATCAAATGGTTTTTACAGACCTGGTGACTACATTGGGGCAACAGGTATAGAACGTTCCTATGAAGATTTATTACGCGGACAGCGTGGCGTAAAAAACCAGATGGTAGATGCCTTGAATAGACCAAAAGGAGTATTCATGGAAGGTAAGTATGACACACTAGCCGTAGCTGGAGATGGCTTAATATCAACTTTAGATAAGGATTTACAGGTACTTGCTGAAAAATTAATGAAAGGCAAAATGGGCTCTATTGTAGCCATTGAACCTTCTTCAGGAGAAATTCTGACGTTCGTAAGTAGCCCTGGATATGACCCTAACCTCATGGTAGGCCGTGAACGAGGGAACAACTATATGGATTTGTTGAATGACCGTACCAACCCTATGTTTGTGCGCCCTATCCAAGCCTACTACCCACCGGGATCCGTCTTTAAGGTTGTTGCTGCCCTAACGGCACAGCAAGCAGGCGTCATTGACGAACATACCGTCTTCAACTGTCCTGGAGGCTACCGCTATGGTAATGGCCGTATTATGCGCTGTACACACGTTGATGGTCCTACATCCCTAATCAAATCGATTCAAAAGTCTTGTAATACCTATTATGGCTATGTTTACGCACGGATGATTGATTCACGTGGTATGTCATCGCCAAAAGCATATGACCTATGGAGAGATGCTATTGGAAAATTTGGTATTGGCCATACTATAGGAATTGACTTACCGGGAGAAAAACCAGGTTTAGTACCTACCTCAAATTGGTATAGCAAACGCTTTAGAAGTGATAAATGGCGATCTAGCTTTAACATATCTTTATCAATTGGTCAAGGAGAAATGGGTATTACGCCACTACAGATGGCTAACATTATGGCTATTGTTGCTAACCGCGGTTTCTACTACCGTCCACACCTTGTAAAAGGTATTGGCGAGAAGAAACTAATCAGAGACGAGTATAAAGAAAAAATCTATGCTGGTGTAGACACCAAATATTACGAGCCTGTTATTGAAGGCATGAGTAGAGCCGTGAATGTTCCTGGAGGAACAGGATATGCGGTTCGTCTTTCAGATGTTGAAATGTGTGGTAAAACTGGAACAGCTCAAAATCCACATGGTAAAGACCATGCCGTGTTCTTCGCTTTTGCTCCACGTGAAAACCCTAAAATTGCTATTGCCGTCTTTGTAGAAAATGCAGGATATGGTGGTACATGGGCTGGGCCGATGGTAAACATGATTGTTGACCAATACATCAACGGCAAAATATCATTACCGAAGAGTGTTCAAGATCGTATATTTAACGCCAACTTTATTCCACAAGTCGCAAAAGCGAAGGAAACAAAAGAAGCGCCTAAAAAAGATAGTACCAAAGTAAAGAAAGATTCGACAGGTACAGTCTTAAATACAGCAGCAACAAAAGAAGAAAAGAGAGAAATTTACGTTCACCACAGCCAGATAAAAAGAGGTCATGAATAATACGGTAGAGAAAAGCTTTTTTGGAAGAATCGACTGGGTAACCATTTTGATATGGTTTACACTCTGTACTATTGGTTGGTTCAACATTCATGCAGCCGTATTTGACCCGGAACATCCGGGGCTATTCAACATGGCGACCAACTATGGAAAGCAATCCATCTATATATTTTCGGCCTTGATAATTGGCTTTAGTATCTTGATTATTGATGCTAAGTTTTTCATCAGCGCTGCTCCCGTCATTTACATTGTCGTCACCCTACTCCTTATTGCTGTACTGGTAGTCGGTAGAAATGTAGGTGGAAATCAGGCTTGGATTCCGCTAGGAAGCTTTCGTTTGCAACCTTCTGAATTTGGTAAACTAGCCACCTGTTTATTGCTAGCCTCCTACCTCAGTAATCAATCGAGTAAAACACCAACACTAAAATCCTTATTAATAGGCGCTGCTATTGTTTTATTCCCTGTAAGCTTGGTTATGCTACAACCCGATACCGGTTCGGCTTTAGCCTTCTTTTCTTTAATTTTTGTATTCTATCGTGAAGGCTATGTTGGTAACGGTTTGTTAGTCCTCATTGCTTGGGCTATTTTCCTATTCGTGATGGCGCTCTTGGTTAATCAATGGGTTTTGGTAGGTAGTATGCTCGTTATCGCGGGTATCTTTGCTTTCAACCTGCGCCGTAAAAGAAAATACCTTATTAATATATCTATATTATTTCTATTAAGTACAATTTACGTTCTCTGCGTTGACTTTGCATACGATAACATTCTAAAACCTCACCAAAGAGGCCGTATTGAGATTCTTTTAGGCCGTGTTCATGACCCGCGTGGTGATGGCTACAATTTGAATCAATCTAAGATTGCTATTGGCTCAGGTCAGCTTTTTGGAAAAGGATACCTTCAAGGTACACAAACAAAATACAACTTCGTACCAGAACAGAGTACGGATTTTATCTTCTGTACGATTGGTGAAGAATGGGGTTTTGTGGGTAGTGTGGTCTTGATTGGTTTATATATAACGCTACTGCTACGCTTAATTAATCTAGCAGAACGACAGCGAACGGCTTTTGCTCGGATTTATGCCTATGGGGTAGCATCAATCTTATTTTTCCATTTCTTCATCAACATCGGGATGACCATTGGTATCATCCCTGTTATCGGAATCCCGTTGCCATTCATTAGCTATGGAGGGTCTTCCCTATGGAGTTTCTCTATTTTATTGTTTATTCTATTACGTTTTGATTCCAGCAGAAAAGGTTTAAATAATTAAACCTTAAAGTTTAGCTAAGACATAACGAATAGCTTCATCAACAATTTCAGCTGGATTCTCCGCAAAAGAATCATTAACGCGGCTGGCTAATATTGCATTCACGGACAATGCATGATGGCCAAACATATTGGCCAACGCATAGATGCCAGCAGTCTCCATTTCTAAATTGGTGATAATGCGGTTATCAAATCGAAAAGCATTGGCCCGCTGTATCAAATCTGGGTAAACATTCACCGAACGTACAGTGCGCCCCTGTGGCCCGTAAAAACCAGGCGCTGTCATTGTCACCCCTTTCGGTAATCCGGATGCAATCTTAGTTAATAACTTTTCGCTTGCTCTTCCTACATAAGGCTTAAATGTCAGGGTATCGAAATGCTCCTGTATAGCCTTTTGAAGGGAGGTTTCCTCCTCCGAATAGCTTTTTACATAATATTGCATCAAGGCGTCAAAACCAATCGCATATTCACTAACGAGAATTGTCCCTATTTTTATATCGCCTTGGATAGAGCCGGATGTACCTATACGGATAATATCTAAACTCGTCAATTCTTCCTTAAGCGTCCTTGTCTGAAAATCAATATTAACCAACGCGTCTACTTCATTGAAAACAATATCAATATTATCGGTACCAATACCTGTAGATATCACCGAAATACGTTTACCTGCTAAAGTTCCAGTATGCGTAATAAACTCACGCTTTCCTTTCCTCACTTCGATTTTATCAAAATATTTGGATACCTCTCCCACACGATCAGGATCGCCGACAAAAATAATGGTTGAAGCCAAGTCTTCAGGCAATAGGTTCAAATGGTAAATACTACCATCTGCATTTAATATCAATTCCGAATCTGCAATCATATAGTTCTTATATAGGAATATTCAACACGTTCTAATTTTTCCAATTTCTGGACAACGAGATTGACGTGTAGTTTTCTAACAGACACATCCATCACACAAAGGTTATCAAACTGTTGGCTTAAAATAAGCAAATTTTCCTCTTTAACCAAACGCATCACATCATTCATCTGCAAATAATCGAATGAGATACGATACACATCATTTACGGTTTTCTCAACGATAGTCGCCACTTCCAATGCTTCTTGTGTAGCTACTTTATAAGCATTAATCAGGCCTGGTACACCAAGCAAGGTGCCGCCGAAATAACGAACAACGACGACCAAGATATTAGTAACATCTTTAGAGAGCAACACGTTGAGGATTGGTCGTCCAGCAGTACCTGAAGGCTCCCCATCATCATTCACTCGAAATACGGTACGATCAGGAGTCAAGCGGTAAGCCCAACAGTGGTGACGAGCCTTAGGATGTAAAGCTTTGAGCTCCGCAATGATATCTTTTAACTGACCTTCATCGGTAAATGGATAAGCGTAGGCAACAAACTTACTTCCTTTATCTCTAAAAATTCCCTCAGCAGGCTCCTCAATGGTAAAATAATTATCTTCAAATAAACTCACAGAAACGCAATAATAAGTACAGAAATAACAGCCAAGCCTAATCCTACTTTATTGAGTAAGCTTAACCGCTCATGGAAGATTGTTACACCAACAAGAGCTCCCAATAAGATAACGCCAATATTCATACCTGTAAATACAATTGAAGGGCTCTCTGGCAAGGCCCGATGTGCCTTCATATAAAACAGGATATTCCCAAAATTAAACAATCCCAATAGGATTCCCCAACCTAATGCCTTTAATTCTAAACGATCTCTACCCGTAAAAAGACGAAACAGTAGGATAGCCAGCGTAATAATACCTGCTAAAACAAAAATCAAGAACATTGAAAATGAATAAGGCACACCTTGAAATAAAGCCACCTTTTTAAAGAAGATATCGATAACACCCATCCCAATAAATACACAAACGGGATAAATCCAATTATGATTGGATTGTTTTCCACCTTTATGCCAACCGATGGCGCATAATATAGCGCAGAGACCTACACCAATGCCTACAAGCTTCGTTGGCGCCATCGCTTCATGAAAAATAAAGAAGGCCGCTAAGAGCGGAATAAACAAGGATAGTCGTTGTGCTATTTCTGTTCGTACAATTCCACTGTAAGCTATAGAGAAGGCTATACATAAAAAGATAAGAGGCAATAACACGCCTAAAGGGACATACAAATGCCATGGGAGGTTGCCAATCGCTCCTGTGTACGAATCTGGACGTAACACAAAATAGGTTAATGTTGCCGCAACTAAATAATTTAAAAAAATAAGATGTAAAGGTTTATGTCCCCTATTCTTGGCTAGCTTAAGGATGATAGCCACCGTTACACTACAAAACACACTTAATAATACGTACCACATAAACATTCAATTGAAACTCAAGGCTACGTTCAGCTATTGAGTCTCCAATTCTACGAAAACTTTCGCATAATACTAAAAACTATAACCCCTCTCCTGCCATCAGCTTTCTAAAACAGGAAGATAAACTCCAAAATGAGAAACTATCGACAAATGAAAATCAATATTTTATCATTTTCATGACGTTTTCTATGTCAGATAAAAGTAATCCACAAAAAAAACGTGTTATTTTAATGGTTTTTCAACACAAAAACACACTAAAATAAACTAAAAATAATTAATAAAAAAACATCATATTTTAAACATAAAAACAAACAAAAAACATGCTATTTAAACAATAAAAATACACTAAATTAATATAAAAATAAAACAAAAATCAATTCAAATAACTAATAATCAATAATATAAAGAAAATAAAACAACATAAACGCATGTTAAATAACGCATTAAAAAACCACATAAAAAACAATAAAATAACATATAAAAAACAACACAAAAACAGCTCAAAAAAACTTTTTTAAAAAAATATTTTGCATATATAAATTATAACTTCTACATTTGAGCCATAGGATTTAGAAATGACACACAAGGCAACATATTTTTATTTTGGTTTCTTTTATTACAACGATAAAAGCCGGGATTGATATGTTTATATAAAAGTAAACAGAAAAGTCCCGGGCAGTGTCCGGGACTTTTTTTTTGCACGAAACAAAACACATGAAAACTAAAATAGCCATACAAGGAGTTAAGGCATCTTTCCACGAAGAAGCTGCTTTTAAATATTTCGGAGAAGAAATCGAAACTATTGAATGTGAGTCTTTTAAAAAGACCTGCGAGATGCTTAAGCAAGGCAAAGCAGACTATGTAGTGATGGCCATTGAGAACTCAATAGCCGGTAGTATTTTACCAAACTACAACCTGCTACGTGATTATCGTTTCCACATTATTGGAGAGGTACATTTAAATATCCAGCAAAATTTACTTGCCCTACCGGGTGTAAAATTGAGTGATATTAAATTCGTGGAGTCTCATCCAATTGCGATTCGCCAGTGTGACGAATTCCTAGGCTATTATCCAGATTGGACTGTCAAAGAAGGAATGGACACGGCAGCCTGTGCTAAAGGAATTGCGGAGAATCAACTAAAAAATACGGCAGCCATTGCGAGTGCACTAGCCGCTAAATTATATGGTTTAAACATCTTAGAAAGAAGAATCGAGACCAACAAGAAAAACGCTACACGCTTTTTGATTCTTGCCAATCAGGTTATCGAACAAAAAGGAGCGAATAAAGCGTCTTTATCCTTCCAGATAGGAAATGCAGTAGGTGCATTAGCAAATGTATTGCAGTGCTTCGCGGAGCAAAATGTAAACCTCAGCAAAATCCAGTCGATGCCTGTTGTCGGAAAACGAAACGAGTATGACTTCTACGTAGATGTAGAATGGAAAAAGCAAAATGATTACGATGCGGCTATCCGCAAAGTATTGAAACATACGGTGAACTTCAACATTATGGGAGAGTACATCAAAAACGAAAAAGTATAATTAATAATAAAACGACAAAATTTAAAAATATTCAATCATGAAACATACATTAGACATCCTTCCTTTAAAATCTTGGTTAGACACAGGCGATAAACCTTTAGTTATCGCTGGACCTTGTAGTGCTGAAACAGAAGAACAATTAGTATCAACAGCACACTTATTAGCCAATACAGGCAGAGTAAATATCTTACGTGCTGGTATTTGGAAGCCAAGAACAAGACCAGGAGAATTCGAAGGTATTGGAAGCATTGGTTTACAATGGTTAAAAAGAGCTAAAGAAGAGACAGGTCTATTAACAGCAACAGAGGTAGCAACAGCAAAACACGTTGAAGAAGCTCTAGCAGCAGGTGTTGATGTATTATGGATTGGTGCACGCTCTACAGCAAACCCATTCACTGTTCAAGAAATTGCAGATGCTTTAGTAGGTGTAGATATTCCAGTATTCGTTAAAAACCCAGTAAACCCAGACTTATCACTTTGGATTGGTGCATTAGAGCGTATCAACGGTGCTGGTATTAAAAAATTAGGTGCTATTCACAGAGGTTTCTCTTCTTTCGAGAAAACAGCTTTCAGAAATGAACCAATGTGGGATATCGCTATTCAATTAAAATCTGCTTGTCCTGAGCTTCCTATCATCAATGACCCGAGCCATATTTGTGGTAACCGTGAGCTTCTTCCTTACATTGCTCAAAAAGCAATGGATATGGACTTGCAAGGATTAATCATCGAGTCGCATATTGACCCTTCTGTAGCATGGACTGATGCGAAACAACAAGTAACTCCAGCTGCTTTAGTTGAATTGTTAGACAACCTATCTGTACGTCGCCCAGCATCTGACAATCCAGCTTTCGAAGATAAATTGACAGAACTACGTCAACAAATTGACAAGTTAGATGATGCTATCTTAAAACAAATTGGTGATCGTATGAAAATCGCTGAGAAAATTGGTGAGTACAAACGTGATAACAACGTAACGATTCTTCAAGTAAACCGTTGGGATGAAATCGTTGAGAAAAGATTGAAATTAGCTACAGCATTAAGCTTAAGCGAAGATTTCGCAACAAAATACTTAGAGTTATTGCACAACGAGTCTATCCGTAAGCAAAACGAAGTGATGAACATTAAATCCAATGTAGAGGCATAATGAATTTAAAAAGCATTACGCTAACGCATGCCGCGAAAGTAGTTGACGGTACTGTACAGTTGACAGGCTCAAAATCCGAGAGCAATCGTGCTTTGATTATTCAAGCACTAAGCCACCATGCTGTACAAATCGAAAACTTATCAGAAGCAGCAGATACCGTAACGATGCGTGCATCCTTAGCCCAAGTTGAAGGGGCTAAGGGTGACCAGCATATCACGGTAGATATTGGCCCTGCAGGTACAGCAATGCGTTTTTTAACGTCATACCTGAACCTTATCCAAGGGAGCTTCACCTTAACAGGTACGGCACGCATGCAGCAACGTCCCATTGGTATATTGGTTGATGCACTACATACAATAGGCGCTTCTATCAGCTATGAAAAGCAAGATGGTTACCCTCCTTTACATATAAAAGGAGGATTTGACCAACAAACGACTAGCATTTCCATACAAGGTGATATCAGTAGTCAATACATCTCTTCCTTATTATTAATAGCGGCATCCTTAAAACAAGGGTTAACGTTAAACATATTAGGCGAATTGACTTCTAGACCTTATGTTACGATGACTTTGGATATGCTTAAAGAAGTCGGTATTCAACATACTTGGGAAGGAAATAGTATTCATATTGCTCCACAGTCTTACAAAGAGGCAACAATCTATGTAGAACCTGATTGGAGTGCTGCGTCCTATTGGTATGCCGTAGTAGCCTTATCAAAACAAGGTCATATTGCTTTACCAGGTTTGAAAAAAAGTAGCCTACAAGGTGATATTGCTATCATCGATATCATGGCGCACTTTGGTGTAGAAAGCACGTTTGAAAACGATGGCTTACACCTTAGAAAAACAGATATACAACGCACTGACCAACTGATAGATTTCAAGGAATGTCCAGATTTAGCACAAACCATTGTTGCTATTGCTGCCGGATTAAAACGTAACATTTCATTCACCGGCGTTAAGACACTGATGATTAAAGAAACCGACAGAATTGCGGCTTTACGTACGGAAATCTCCAAATTTGGCGCTGAGCTATTGGAAGATGGAGAAGTTTATCACCTAAAAACAGAAAAAGTAGAAGCTCCAGAGCAGGTCACTTTTGACACCTACGAGGATCACCGCATGGCCATGGCCTTCGCTCCTCTTGCATTGATATTCAACAAAGTAACCATCAACGAACCTATGGTTGTTGAAAAATCTTACCCATTATACTGGGAACATTTACAAGCACAAGGCTTTAAAATAGAAGATTAAACATCATTAAAATCGGCAATAAGGACTTTATTCTTATTGCCGATTTGGTATATTTACCAAATAATAAACAATTATGGCTGGAAATTCTTTTGGCACCGTCTTTAAGATTACAACATTTGGTGAGTCGCATGGCAAAGCCATCGGCGTAATCATTGATGGATGCCCTCCTAATATAGAAATTGACGAAGATTTTATACAATCCGAATTAGATAAGCGTAGACCTGGACAATCGAAAATTACGACACAACGTAAAGAAAGCGATACGGCACAAATCTTATCGGGGGTTTTTGAAGGAAAATCAACAGGTACACCTATTGCGATCTTAATTCCTAATGAAGATCAGCGTTCTAAAGATTATAGTCACATCTCGGACAAATTCCGTCCTTCGCATGCTGACTATACGTATCAACAGAAATATGGTATCCGTGATTACCGTGGCGGTGGACGTTCATCAGCACGCGAAACAGCTGCACGTGTGGCTGCAGGCGCTGTTGCGAAACTATTCCTTAAACAACACGGTATTGAAATTTTTGCCCATGTATCTGCGGTTGGACAAATTGAATCACCAAACCTAGATACTACAGATTTAAACCATCTATTAGAAATACGCGAAAATAATATCGCTCGCTGTGCGGATCCGGCAACGGCACAAGAAATGATTGAACTCATTGACAGTGTTCGTAAGGATGGCGATACTATCGGCGGACAAGTAGCAACAATCGTGCGTAATGTACCTGTTGGTCTTGGAGAACCGGTATTCGATAAGCTACATGCTGACCTCGGTAAAGCGATGTTAAGTATAAACGCTGTACATGGCTTTGAATATGGTTCAGGCTTTAGTGGTTCACAAATGCGTGGTTCGGAGCATAATGACATCTTCGTTAAAGAAAATGATACTGTGCGTACCAAAACCAACTTCTCTGGAGGTATACAGGGTGGAATTTCTAACGGAATGGATATCACTTTCCGTACAGCCTTCAAGCCTGTAGCAACCATTATGCGTGATCAAGATACTTTAAATGAGGATGGTGACGCTGCTGTTATCTCCGGAAAAGGACGTCATGACCCTTGTGTTGTAACACGCGCTGTCATCATTGTGGAAGCTATGACAGCCCTTACAATCGCTGATCACTTCTTAAGAAATAAAATGTATGCAGATGGAAAATAAATTGGTTCTAACAGCCGATATTGGTGGTACACACATCACATCTGCATTAGTTGATATTCAAACATGGCAAATTCTAGAGGATACTATCTCTAGAAGCCATGTTAATTCTAAATCTGATGCTAAATCGATTTTACAAAGCTGGAAAAGCTGTTTATCAACAAGTTTAGCACAAGTTGAATTCACAATTCCACACCTTGGTATTGCCATGCCCGGTCCTTTTGACTATGCAAATGGTATTTCTTTAATAAAAGGTCAAGACAAATATGAAGCCTTGTACCAAATGAATGTTAAAGAAGCTTTAAATGAGCTTATGGATCAGCCTGTTGCCATCCGCTTAATTAACGATGCGGCAGCATTCTTGCAAGGAGAAGTATTTGCAGGAAATTTAGCAAACCGTGAAAAAGTACTTGGTATCACTTTAGGAACTGGGTTAGGATCTGCTATTTGGCAAAAAGGAGCTCCTGCTTTCGATGCTGACTTATGGGATAGTCCTTACCAGGAATCTATATTCGAGGAGTTTCTAGTAACGCGTTGGTTTACGAAACGATTCTTTGAGCTTAGCGGCATCCAAGAAGAAGGTGTGAAAGACATCATCAAGAAACATAGACAACATCCGAAGTTTGATATGCTAATGGAAGAGTATACAACAGCGCTTTATGATTTTCTATGCTTCTTCTCGACGCAAGAAAATTGCAACACTTTTATTTTAGGTGGTAGCATATCAAAAGCGTGGGAACTAATCGCTAGTTATAACACAGAAAAATTCGACCGTTTTGAAATATTCATTGGTCAATATGCAGAAAAAGCTGCCTTAATTGGAGCAGCTTCTTTATTCAAATAGAAAACAAGAATACCCGATACTAAAATAGTTTCGGGTATTCTTGTTCATTATAATCACTCATCATCGTATAAACAACCTCCATTACATCATCAACCGAAGGTTTTGTAAAGTAATCACCATCGGAACCATAAGGAGGACGATTAGCCTTAGCCGTCAACGTTCGTGGCTGTCCATCTAACAGATAATAACCATTTTGCTTCTCCAATATTTCTTGTAAAATATAAGCAGCAGCACCACCTGGCATATCCTCATCAACAACCAAAAGCTTATTTGTTTTTGCTAATGATTTAGCTGATAAATGTTCTCTATCAAAAGGAGCTAAACATTGCGCATCAATAATCTCAATCGAGATACCCAACTTCTCAAGCTCGATAGCGGCTTCTTGTACCACACGCAAAGTAGATCCATAAGATACAACTGTCATGTCAGAACCTTCACGAATAAGCTCAGCAACACCTATCGGAACAATAAAATCGCCGACATTCGTAGGCATCTTTTCTTTCAAGCGATAGCCATTTAAACACTCAATAACTAGTGCAGGCTCATCCGAGCGCAACAAGTTGTTGTACATACCTGCTGCTTGCGTCATATTACGAGGCACACAGATATGCATACCACGAAGACTGCCTAGCAGGACACTCATTGGTGATCCAGAATGCCAAATACCTTCTAAGCGGTGTCCACGTGTTCGAACGATAACAGGCGATTTCTGCGTCCCTTTGGTACGGTAACTCAAACTTGCTAAGTCATCACTCAACACCGGTAATGCATAAATCAAATAATCTAAATATTGAATTTCAGCAATAGGACGTAAGCCACGCAAGGCCAAACCTACCCCTTTTCCAATAATAGCAGATTCGCGAATACCTGTATCAAATACACGCAACTCGCCAAACTTATCTTGTAAACCCGAGAAACCTTGGTTTACATCACCAATTCTCCCTAAATCCTCACCAAATGCTAATACGCGTTCATCACGGGCTAAATTTGCATCAAAACAAGCGTTTAAAACTTCACGTCCATCTACAAAAGAACCGTCTTCTGTGTATAGGGCTGAAATATTTTCTTTTTCCAACGGAGATTCTGGACCGTCGTTGAAAAGTTTATCATTATAACGTTCGTAATTTACCTGCTGTTTTTCTTTATACCACGCCAGTAAAGCTACTTTTCCAGCAGGCTCATCTTTGCGTAAGTCACGAATAGCACGACGCACCTGTGTGTAAACTTCTTTTAGAGAAGCTTCTGCCAAAGACTGCAAGGTTTTTAAAGGTATTTCTACGGCAGGATGATCAATTGCCGATAAAACGGCAATACTTTCATCCAGATCTACCTGAATTGTTTTATGATAATCTGCCCAAGCACGACGCTGCTCTCCACGAACAAAGTCCTTAGCCTCCTTTTCTAAGTTATCGAGTTCATCTTCTTGTGCAACACCCGAAGCAATCATCCACTCTTTAAACTTATCATTACAGTCAAAAGACTGCTCCCAGGCTAGTCGTTCATCCGATTTATAACGTTCATGCGACCCCGAGGTAGAGTGCCCCTGTGGCTGTGTAAGCTCCGTCACATGCACCACACAAGGAATATGCTGCTCGCGCGCAATCTTCGACGCCGTCTCATATACCTCACAAAGCGCTGGATAATCCCAACCATTAACTTTGAATATCTCCACACCATTACTCCCGCCTTCACGCTGAAAACCACGAATAGCCTCAGATATATCGGCTTTGGTTGTCTGCACTTCATTGGGCACAGAAATACCGTAACCATCATCCCAAATAGATAAAACCACAGGAATTTGCTTAACAGACATGGCATTTAAGGTTTCCCAGAAGACACCTTCTGAAGTCGCCGCATTACCAATCGTGCAAAAGACAACTTCCTTTCCTTTATTTGAAAAATTAGCTAGATGTGACAAACTATCGTTCTCACGATACAGTTTTGAGGCTAAACCAAGGCCCATAACACGCGCCATCTGTCCGCCAGTAGTCGAAATATCAGATGCTGAATTTTTCTGATTCATCTGGTTAAGCCAGCTTCCATCTTTCGCTAATAGTTGTGTCGAAAAGTGACAATTCATCTGTCTACCGCCCGAAGAAATATCGGCTTCTAAATCTGGATTAGCGTAGAGCTGTGCAAAGAAATGATAAATGGTAGATATACCTGTTGCAAAGGCCAGCGTTTGATCTCTATAATATCCAGAGCGCCAATCGCCATCTTTAAAAACCTTTGCTAAAGCTAATTGCGCAACTTCTTTTCCATCACCAAAGATGCCGAACTTGGCCTTACCCGTCAAAACTTCCTTACGTCCCAGCAAGCTTACGTGTCTGCTTTCAACAGCTAGTTTATAATCGTTCAGAATGATTTCTCTAAAGTCTTCAAAACTAATTTTTGACGTCTCAAAATCACTACTTGTATTCATGTTAATATTTGACATAGTTAAACTACGATTTTAACAAAAGTACTAAATAATAACTTTTATCCCAATTCTATGGTGGCGTATTCTACGCCTAGATAAAATGCAGCAAGAAGTTTTTCATTACAGCAATTAATAGTTACTTTTAGGCTCTTTTTAAGGAAAAGAAAGCATGAGTAAACAACAAAAAAACAACAATACTGCAGAAAATTTTCTAGGTGATTTAGAAAAGACAATCATTATCAACCAATTAATGGAGACTCCTTTTACAGAAAGAGATGAACCATGGCGTGATAATTTCTTAGCACATATTGCACAAGCGAATCTAAAATTGGGCGAACCTGAAGTTGTCATGAGTAATGATGGCTTTCCGTACATACAATTGCAGACCGTTCAGAGTGGAGAAAGTTTCCAAGCTTTTGTATTAGAGAACCAATTAGAGCAATTGTTAGATCAAGGTTTTGGCATCGTTATCAATGCTCAAAATGGACAGCCTGACTGGGTATTTTCTTATGGAGACCTGGTTAACTTTTCGTTAAACGGCACTTTTTACAGTGAGCAAAGTTTATTCTCGAACGCCAAAGCTTATAATAGTATTGGCCAAGATGAAGATATTTTAGTAGGACAACCTGCAGAAAATGTTTTCCCTAGTTTTTTAAGAAAGCAAGTAAAAGAGTTCCTTCAATACTCCGGTGTTAAGAACCCTAAAATAATGCTCATTGCGAGAAACTATACCGATGAAGAAACAGCAACACAGGACCTTGTCTTCAACATTATGCCTACTCAATTTGCATCGGAGAAAGATTTTGACACCATCATGAATACTTTACAGTGGTTTTTACCGAAGCACTACTCCTTTTTTGGCGTCGACGAGATGAGTATTGAGAATGGCTTTTTACCTTTATAAAATATCTATTAAATAAATCATGTTTTTATTCAACGTAAGGGTATACGGAATACTGATAAACGAAAAAAATGAAGTTTTGATAAGTGATGAAAAGCTAGCCAAAGTATCGTTTACCAAGTTTCCTGGAGGAGGATTAGAATACGGCGAGGGGCTTATTGAAGCACTAAAGCGTGAGTTTATGGAAGAATGTGATTTGGAGGTCGATATTGTACGCCATGTCTACACCACAGACTTCTACGAAAAGTCTAGCTTTAACGAGAGCCAGATTCTCTCGATTTATTACCAGGTGAAAGCTACTGGCCCTATAAAATTCGAATTAAAAGAAAGTCCTTTTGACTTCTCGCAAGAAAAACAGCAGGAGAAAATGGAAGTCTTCCGTTTTTTACCAATTGAAAAATTAGAAGAGAAAGATTTAACATTCAAAACGGACAAAGTAGCTTGGTCTACTTTTAAAACATTACTAGCTCAGGATTAATCTACTGAGCTAGTAATGCATATTATTACTAAATATACTGAAAAGCATAATAAGCAACAATTATAACAACGATACAGGTTATAATCAATGTCTTATTTCTGCGCCCATCTATATGAGATTGCATACTTCTAAACTTATAATCTCGCTTAAATTCATTCAAATTCATAAGTACCTCCTTTTCTTAATAAGATGCATAAGGCATCCAATTTACATAAAATAATTTAAAACAGTTGTTATTCATGATGGTAAGGCTCATTGCGCATAATGGTAAATGCCCGATAAAGCTGTTCCACAAAAAACATCCGAATCATCTGATGAGAGAACGTCATCTTAGACAAAGATATTTGCTGACTCGCACGAGCGTAAACTTCTGGGGAGAATCCATAAGGCCCACCGATAACAAATACTAAATGATTTACAGAGCTTACAAGTTTCTGCTCAATAAATTTAGAGAAGTCTAAAGAACGAAATTCTTTACCACGCTCATCCAATAGAATAACAAAATCTAAAGTACTAATCTGTTTTAAAATCAACTCCCCTTCTTTTGTCTTTTGCTGATCCTGACTTAGGTTCTTCACATTTTTAATATCAGGCAACACCAGCATTTCAAAATTTATATAATGCTTTAAGCGCTTCATATAATTTGTAATACCAGTTTGTACAAATCCCTCGTCTGTTTTACCAATACACAGCAATGTAATCTTCATGTTCTCCGTTTCAATCTAAACAGCAAAAATAAAAAACAAATGGGTTATTTTTTCAAAAATAACCCATGTAGCAAAACATAAAACCACGAAGACACTAAATACTTTCAATTTCTACAATGGATAGCTTGGTGATATTAGCAATATCTTCTACAGTCAATCCCCGATTTCTCATTTCATGAATAAAAGAAAAGAATTCTTTCCTAGCCTCTTCTCTTCCTTCTTCTAGACCGATCTCCCTTCCTTCCTCTAAACCGATCTCTCTTCCTTCTTCACGGCCTTCTATCTTACCGACTTTCTTACCTGCGCGTTTTCCTTGTCGAAATCCATTCTCCATCGCGTGTTTTTTTAAAATATAAATAATTTACATTTTAACACCTCCTTCCGTTAATTCATCAAGTATTAAATCAAACCTGCCATTAATCTCCTCATTACTAACATATAAAAAATTTTTCAGAAACACTAAGAATGGCCGCATATCTTGATAGCTATGTTTTTGTCGAAGTAGAGCACGAGCAATAATTAGCCTATCTTCACCTAACTCCATATCAGAAACTTTTCCTTCTTTATAGGCTTTTTGACATGCTAAAACCACTAAAGCAAAAATATTATCCATCTGTAGAAGCTCTAACTCACTATGATACCATATATGGTACGCATGGAATGAAAACCTTAGTTTTGAGAACACTCCTTTCTGCTCATACCGTGTATTTTTCCGCTGACTTTTATCCCCTATAAAAAAAACAACAGTCTCTATTGGCTCTTGGTGCTTATCCATAAAACGGTAATTATATTGCAACAAGCGGAAAGGAAAACCAGCGTGACTTCCCCCTTCAATCTCCGTATGGATTAACATACACTTATCTTGGTTATCCTTTAAATAAACCTTAGCTAACATATCAGCAACACGCTTTCCTTTACTTCGCAGTCGATTAGGTTCTAGCAACAAAAGCTCTTTATCTAGAAAATCTATTTTACGATTAAAATCAAATAACAGATCAGCCTTCGAATGCAAGAATCGTAGAAAATCAGCAAAGTACTTTTCCAGCACTCCTTTTAAAAGCTCATCGTTTTGCTTAGTAAGCATAGGTACTACTAATTGGTTAATACTAAAGATAACGAAATTTCCAACCGTTATCAACAAGTAGCCTTAAAGTCATAGCTCCAAAATTTGACTCAAAAAAAATGGCTCTCCTAAACCGGAGAGCCATTTTCACATGTTATATAAAGGCTGTAAGCCTAATAATTACAATTTATCGTTTGCATCAACTGCATTCAACTCTTGGAAAGCTTGAGTTAAGCGCGCCACGAAAGCTTCTTCACCTTTACGTAACCAAACACGTGGATCGTAGTATTTTTTATTTGGTGAATCAGCACCTTCAGGATTTCCAATTTGTGCTTGTAGGTAATCATGGTTTTTAGCTTCGTAAGCACGAATACCATCCCAGAATGCCCATTGCATATCGGTATCGATATTCATCTTAATTGCTCCGTAAGAGATTGCTTCAGCAATTTCTTCTGGTGTAGAACCAGAACCACCGTGGAATACAAAGTTAACTGGTTTTTCAGCTGTTAAATTGAATTTCTCACGGATATATTCTTGTGAATTATGTAAGATAACAGGTTGTAACTTAACGTTACCTGGTTTATAAACACCATGAACGTTACCGAAAGCTGCAGCAACAGTGAATTGGTCAGAAACCTGAGATAATTCTTCAAAAGCATAAGCAACCTCTTCAGGTTGAGTATACAATTTAGAGCTATCAACGTCAGAGTTATCAACGCCATCTTCTTCACCACCTGTAACACCTAATTCGATTTCAACAGTCATACCTAGTGGCTTCATGCGCTCTAAGTATTTTTTTGAAATAGCAATATTCTCTTCGATAGGCTCTTCAGAAAGATCCAACATGTGTGAAGAAAATAAAGGTTTACCATGTTGAGCAAAAAACTTCTCACCAGCATCCAACAAACCGTCGATCCAAGGTAACAATTTTTTAGCTGCATGATCTGTATGTAAAATCACTGCCACACCGTAATGTTCAGCTAACAAATGTACGTGTTGAGCTGCAGAAACAGCACCCAAAATACATGCTTTTAAACCATCATTATTCAATGTTTTCCCAGCATAAAACTGAGCTCCACCGTTAGACAATTGAATAATTACAGGAGAGTTTACGGCTTTAGCTGTCTCTAAAACAGCGTTAATGGAATTGGTACCAGTAACGTTTACCGCAGGTAATGCAAATTTATGTGCTTTTGCAAGCTCAAAAAGCTCTTGCACTTGACTTCCAGTCAATACACCTTTAAAATCTTTTAGGCTCATTGTTATATATTAAAATATGGATATTTATTTTATTCTCTCTAAAGGTAGTATTTTTCCGCATAGCTCGCAAGACTTAGTGTGAAATATACACTAACAGAAGGTCGTAAAGCTATTCGAAATAAGTAGCATTTACTTAGCATATTTACTAAAAAAACGCACTCATTTTAGCAAAAAAAACAAGAAACTAATCGTACTGTAGACTCGTCAATTTTCAAAGATATTGATATCTTTATCTTCGCATAGCTACAATTTAATTTAATATGTTACATATTTACGGAATCAAAAACTGCAACACGGTCAAGAAAGCGTTAGACTGGTTGTCACTAAAGCAAATCGAATATACTTTTCACGATTATAAAAAAGAACCAGCTACTGACTTACAACTACTTACTTGGGAAAAACAAGTAAATTGGGAAGCATTAGTTAATAAAAAAGGAACAACTTGGCGTAAATTGACCGATGCCGAAAAAGAGGCTGTTATTGATGCTCCATCGGCAAACCAAGCTTTGTTACAGAACAACAGTATGATTAAAAGACCACTTATTGAAACAAAAGAAGGTATCATCTTAGGTTTTGATGAAGCGGAGTACACACAAAAATTAGGTTAAGATGTTGAAAAAATTTATTTACATAGCGCTAGCCAGCTGTTTATTCCAACACCAAGCACAAGCTCAAAGCACTAGCATATATAACTACACAGAGGCATTTGATCCTATTTTCTACACGAAGAATGGATCACCATACCGCTCGGCAAGCGGAAAACCAGGACATGCGTACTGGCAAAATAGAGCTGACTATACCATAAAAGTTAGTTTAGATGACCAAAAAGATTTAGTATCGGGTCAAGTCACCTTGACCTATACAAACAATAGTCCGGATGAGCTGAATTACTTATGGTTTCAACTCGACCAAAATTTATTTCATGAAGACTCCAGAGGTCAAGCGATTCTTCCTTTAGAGCAAAGCCGCTATGGCTCACCAAACAGTGACTTCAAAGGAGGGTATAATCTAAGCAGCATTCAACTTGCTGATGGCCGTAAAGCGACTTACGAAATTATCGATAGCAGAATGCGTGTAGAGCTACCTACCCCATTGGCCGCTGGCGGATCGACCGTTTCCCTTAAAATTGACTATTCCTACACCATTCCCGAATTTGGAGCCGATAGAACAGGTATTTTGCCAAGTAAGAATGGTAAAGTATATACTGTAGCACAATGGTATCCACGTTTATGCGTATACGATGATATCTTAGGATGGAACACCGAACCGTACACTGGCCCTGGAGAGTTTTACTTGGAATATGGTGATTTCAATATTGAGATTACCGCTCCAGCCAACCATATTGTTGTTGCAGGAGGTGAATTGCTTAACCCAGAAGAGGTATGGACGAGCCAGCAATTGGAGCGCTACAGACAAGCATCAAAAAGTGATAAAACTGTTGTCATCCGTTCGGCTCAAGAAGTTACCGCAGCCAACTCCCGTCCCAACAAAACACAACTTACTTGGAAATTTAAATTAAATCAAGCACGCGACTTCGCTTGGGCTTCTTCGTCAGCATTTATTCTTGACGGTGCAAAAATCAACAACCCTAGTGGAAAAACAGCCTTAGCCCTGTCAGCATATCCTGTTGAAAGTAGCGGAGCTAACGCCTGGGATAGATCTACTGAATTTACAAAATCATCTATCGAATATTACAGTAAGAAATGGTTTGAATACCCCTACCCTGTTGCTGTCAATGTCGCATCGAATGTGGGTGGAATGGAATATCCAGGAATTTCTTTCTGCGGCCATAAAGCAAAGGCAGCTGGCCTGTGGGGCGTTACAGATCATGAATTTGGGCACAACTGGTTTCCAATGATTGTAGGAAGTAACGAACGCTTACATGGCTGGATGGATGAAGGCTTTAATAGCTTTATCAACGAATTATCTACTGAAGTATTCAATAAAGGAGAGTTTAGAAAAAATATAGGTAACCGCAACAGCATGGCAGCGGCTTTTAGCAATCCGGCACTTGAACCAATAATGTCTACACCTCAGAATATGAGAGAGCGCAATATCGGTATCTTAGTTTATTATAAACCTGCCGTGGGACTTCGCTTGCTGCGCGACGAAATCATTGGTACCGAAAGGTTCGACCGTGCTTTTCGCACGTATATAGCCAACTGGGCTTATAAGCACCCTACACCAGACGACTTTTTCAGAACGATTGAAAATGAAACCGGCGAAAACTTAGCTTGGTTCTGGAGAGGATGGTTTAAAAATAACTGGGCATTAGATCAAGCGATAACCAATGTTACCTACGATAAATTAGACCCTAAAAACGGGGCTATTATTACGGTTGAAAATTTACAGAAAATGCCAATGCCAGTTGTGGTAGAAGCGACAACGGAGTCTGGTTTAAAAATCAGAAAAAAACTACCTGTTGAGATTTGGCAACGTAACAAAACTTGGTCATTCAAATTAAAAACAACGGAAAAATTAGTCAAAGTAGTTCTTGATCCTGATCAAGTATATCCAGACATCAACCCGACTAATAATACGTGGCAAAAAAATTAAAACATGAAAACAACATCTTCACTATTAAACTTGGGTATATCCCTTCTTATTCTTTTTTTTGCACATAACGTTAACGGTCAAATACAAGACATTAAAGATGTTAATGGTATTGTTTATGAGCTTACCAGTAGTCAGCGTTTAAAAGATGTAAAGGTCAAAAACTTACGTACAAAAGCGCAAACGACCACAGACTCGCAAGGTAACTTCACTATTGAAGGAAAACTAAACGACTACCTTACGTTTACACAAATTGGCTATACAACAGATACCGCTTTTATTTACCAAGGCGGTGTTCAACGGGTCTACATGGTTCGCGACAACAAAAGTATTGTCATCGACGAAGTCGTAGTAAGTCGATTAACGGACAGTAGATTGGTGGCGGAAATTGCACGTGCTAAAAATGAAGGCACAGCAACCGAAGCATCCCAAAATAGAGGGGGCTTGCGTATTTCACCATCACGCTTATTTGGCAAAGATGGTAAATTGGCCCGCAAAAACTTAGCTTTACTAGAAACAGAGCAAAACAACCGTAAGATTGATCGTTTATTTACCGATCAAACAATTTTAGCATTAGTGCCTTTAAACGATGAGGAGCTACCTTTATTTAGAGAGCGTTTCAGACCTACATTAAACTTCATTCAAACGGCGTCGCCTGTAGATGTACGTGCTTATATTTTAGAATCTTACAGTAAATTCAAATCGAAACAAACAAAATAACCTAATACAAACAATAAACTTTACCTTAACCTATGCTTTACAAAAAATCAATACCTCACATTATTAAAGAGAGCAAAGAAAGCGGCGAACATACGCTGAAGCGCACCCTATCCAGCGGAGCGCTAATCTCTTTAGGTGTCGGAGCCATTATTGGTGCCGGCCTATTCTCTCTAACGGGAATCGCAGCAGCAGAGAATGCTGGACCTGCCGTTGTGCTATCTTTCGTTATCGCAGCATTAGCCTGTTCTTTCGCTGGCCTTTGCTATGCGGAATTCGCATCGATGATTCCTGTTGCTGGTAGTGCCTACACATACTCTTACGCCACCATGGGTGAGTTTGTTGCTTGGATTATCGGTTGGGATCTTGTACTGGAATATGCATTAGCCAGTGCTACCGTAGCCGTCAGTTGGGCACAGTATTTCAATCAGCTTCTACAGATTTTCGGCGTACAAATACCGGAACAATTCCTTAAAGGACCTTGGGAAGGTGGTATTGTGAATGTACCAGCCATTGTTATTGTGTGTTTATTATCATTACTATTAATTCGCGGAACAAAAGAATCATCTAGACTGAATAACATTTTAGTAATTCTAAAAGTTAGTGTCGTTATTATCTTCATTGCTTTGGGATGGAGCTTTATTGAATCAGCAAACCACACACCTTTTATCCCGACAAATGAAGGGGAAGAATTGGTTAAAAATGGTGAACTAGGCTTCTGGTCATTCATGGGTAGTGATTATTTCGGTAAATTTGGTATTAGTGGTATTTTGCGTGCTGCAGGTGTTTTATTCTTTGCGTTTGTTGGATTCGATGCCGTAAGTACGGCAGCACAAGAAGCTAAAGACCCTAAAAAAGGGATGCCTATTGGTATCATCGGTTCGCTTGTCGTATGTACAATTTTATACGTACTATTCTCTTATGTTTTGACAGGCTTAGAGCACTACGAAGCTTTCAAAGGAGATGCGAAACCGGTAGCTACAGCTTTCGCAAAAACGGGATATACCTTCCTAAATACAGCATTAATTGTGACCATTATTGCGGGATATACATCTGTAATCTTAGTGATGCTTTTAGGCCAAAGTCGCGTGTTCTACTCGATGAGTAGAGATGGTCTTTTGCCAAAGTTATTTTCTGATTTATCCAAAACGCAAACACCTTGGAAAACGAACCTTATTTTTATGGTTTTCGTTTCTATCTTCGCTGGATTCGTTCCAATTTCTGATTTAGGACATATGGTTAGTATTGGTACTTTGTTCGCCTTTACATTAGTCTGTGTCGGTATTTTGGTATTACGTAAAACGAACCCTGAACTTGAACGACCATTCCGCACACCATTTGTGCCTGTCATTCCAATTTTAGGTATTGTTGTTTGTATACTCCTTATGGTTTCACTTCCTATAGAGAGCTGGGAGCGCTTAGGAATTTGGTTGCTATTAGGTTTAATCATTTACGTTTTCTACAGTAAGAAACATAGTAAAATACGTAAGCTTCACAATAAAGATCAAAATCAAGAATAAAAAAAAGAGGTGTCCAAAATATTTTGGACACCTCTTTTTTTTATTCTTCGCAAACATGATTGTTCTACAACATTTATAGCCCAGCTTTTATTCATATAAGGATTGTTGCAAAGCCGTAAACACAGCTTTTTCATTTGCCATTAAATCTGCAAGAGAGGAAAAGGTATGTGTCTTTATAATCTTACTATCTCGTATTAAAAGGGCTTCAATGGTTCCGTTCTTGTGTGATTTTAGTTGTAATCCTTCGCTAATTTTCCCTGCTTTATCATAACTCACCCGACTTAAAAGATCTTCGTCTTCAAAAGGAAAGGTTAATTTGGTCGTTAATCGACTTTTAGATTCGTGCTCCGCATTACTTACTAAATCAACATAAGAAGTGATGATTTCAGGGGCTGTTTTGCTAGCCATCCGTTGGGCAAAAAGATACAAACCCTGCATAATACCATCACCTCCCCACTCTTGATCCATATAAGCCATACTCATGGAATAGGTCTTTATTTCCTTACCATCCAAATAATAAAAAGTTGCCGATTCAGGATATCCCTCTTTCAGATTTGCAACACCTAAAGAAGGGACCATAATTTGATTTTCTCTATAAACAGTTATGGTAGGTGGATTACTTCCTTTATTGAGGTGTATTTCTACAGGTGATCTAAGCTCGGTTATACGAAGTTCGTTTGCAGCATTACTAAAGGTTATCCTATTGAAATAATGCATCGCGAAAAGATTATATTCCAGTTTTGTTGGTACATGATCTTGATAGTAAATTGTTAAGTAGCTACTTCTGTCGGGTTTTGAATAAACAGGCCCCGATACAGGAACATTATGCTCATAAACCGTCGTGAGGTTGTAATTATAAAAATGATAATCTTCCATTTGTTGAATTGGATCAAAGGAATATTCCTTTATCAAGATGCCATTTTCATAATAAGCTATAATCCGAATATCATCGATAATAGTTTCTGTCTTAAAGAAACCGACAAAAGGTTTTTCATTTCTGTATGTCCCCGTATATACGTCTTGTTTCTGATCTTCAATAATAAAATTAAAATAACTAATATCATGCAATTCATCATTGACGTAGTTACGAAGAACAGCAATATGGTTAAAGTTATCATCCGAAAACTCTTCTTTTCTAATGCAAGACCCCATTTTATAGGTAAGTCTATTATTACCTTCGATTACAACACCATCGATAGGTAAATCATCTTTATAGCTGCAGGTATATTTTAATTCATCATCTTTAAAAACCTTATAGTCTCCATTTTTTAATCCATCGATGGTTTCATATTCATAAATTAGGTCCGTTAATGCGTAATTATGATAAACCTTCTGTGTCCCATGAAGTTTACCACCCCTATAGCTATAGACAAATAGGTTATCCTCGTTGACAAAAAAGGTTCCTTCCCAAGGTAAACCATTTTCATAAGTTCCAACAGCAATAATGGTTTTACCATCGTCGGTTTTAGTTATTTCACGACCTATTTTTCCCCCTTTAGCCAAGGTATATTCAGTAATGTTTACATCATCTTTTATGAATGTACCTTCATACGGCACCCCTTCTTTATAGCTATTCTCCATCAGCAACTTGCCATTGACATCATAAGACTGGGATACACCTTCTTTCTCGTACCCCAAATAACTAATCTTGTCTTTCAGTTCTATAGCCAAGTTATTCCTAGTGTAGTAGTTGCATACAAAATGTTTACCCCTCCCTTTAGATTTATTGATTTCTATATTGTTTAAAAGTTGCCCATTCTTGGCATACAACATCTGATTTATCAATTCTGCACTATAGCCGTCATTGCTGCCATACGCATCCTTTTGTGCCAGATTGCCGTTCTCCCAATAGGTAAGAATACTATATTTCGGAACAGTAGAAGCTCCCGCAGCAGGACTCACCGTCTCTATTATTTGTGGCTGTACAGTGCGTATAGGTTCAGAATCTTGTTCTATATCCAGATCACTATAATAAGACTTGGGTGTTTGTTTGATAAAAGTTCCAGAAAAAGAAGCATAGCCATGAATCTGCCCTTGGGCTATTTCTTTCCCTTTATAAAAAACGGTTATACTTTTTTTCTTGTATTCGTTGTCGTAAGTAATCTTTTGCCATAGCTCGCCATTCGGATAATAGTAGGTAAGCACCTTATTACGGCTAGGATTTACAATCTGTTTTGAGCTTTTATCCAGCCCATTTTCATCATACCAATAAATGTCACCTACATAAACCTCAGGGTTGCTCGCTAAAACGTAACCTTGCATCTGCTGATTACCATTTTTGTAAAAGTCTTGTACAAATAGTAAGTCACCTTCTTTTTTTAATGGGAGCAAGCGATAATATGCATAATTCAAGCTATTACTTTCCTTCCAGTTCGCATCGAAATACAAGGTGTCTTGAGCCTTACTGCGCTGCATAGCCATACAGAGAACTATAGCGGTTAGTACAATTGGTATCTTCATTCTTTCTTTTTGGCTAAAATTAAAGCAAAAAAAATGCCTTAAAAGGCTATTCTTAAAAATTATAGTTTTGAACTACGGTTCGATTTTTACTTGCCATACCTTCTACAGCCATCCGTTACAAAAGATTGAAAAACCAATATTGAATAAAAAGGTAATGAGCCCGATGATGTATCGAGCTCATAATTATAACAAACAACTTAATCTATTTACTTTTTTAACAACACACTATAGAGCTGGTCAATCGAAGAGCGACCGAAGCCAAGATGCTTATTTATTCTTCAACAAATACGCCTTAAACGCGTCATATTCTACAGCTAAAGGTGTAGCCTGCTTTTCTTTGCCTACGCGATCTTTTTCTGCTGAAGGCAATACAACTTCCTTAAAAATCTCTGGAGCTATGGCATCTGGAAATTTACACGGATGAGCGGTAGACAAAAATACAGATGCGTACTCGCCTGGTTGATCTTTTTGAAATTGTCGAGCAGCCAAATAAGCGATAGCCGTGTGCGGACAAGCTACATATTTGTACTTATCATACAACTCCTGCATGCCTTTCACAGTTTCCTCATCAGTATATGAATAGGTAGCAATTAATGTGCGTAGTGCATCTAAATCTTGGTTAAACAATTCTTGTATACGTACCCAATTGCTCGGATCACCAACATCCATGGCGTTTGCTAATGTCTGTACGGAAGGCTTCGCCTGATAATTTCCTGTTTCCATGAAACGAGGAACGGTATCATTTACATTCGTACCAGCAACAAAGTGCTTAACAGGTAATCCCAATTTATAAGCCAACAAGCCAGCGCCAATATTACCGAAATTGCCACTAGGAACAGAGAAAACCACCTCTTTCGTACCTTGTGCCTTTAACTGAGCATAGGCCCAAAAATAATAGAAAGTCTGCGGTATTAGGCGTGCGATATTGATAGAATTTGCCGATGTCAGGCGTAGCTCACTCTTTAATTCAGCATCATTGAAAGCACGTTTTACTAAAGCTTGGCAATCATCAAACGTACCATCTATTTCCAGTGCACGGATATTCTGTCCGTTGGTTGTTAGCTGTTCCTCTTGAATAGAAGAAACCTTTCCCTTCGGATATAAAATAGTAACACGCGTACCTTCAACACCTAAGAAGCCTAATGCTACAGCGCCTCCAGTATCACCAGAGGTGGCTACTAACACATCCAACAAGGCATCGCCCTCTTCGGAGAAATAACCCATAACGCGGCTCATAAAACGAGCTCCAAAATCCTTAAAGGCATAAGATGGGCCATGGAATAATTCCAATACTCCCGTTCCTGCATCTAACAACTTAACAGGAGCCTCAAAATTAATAGCATCCTCGACAATGGCTTTCAAAGCTGTCGCAGGGATAGCATCCCCAATTAAGGCCTGCGCCACGGTAAAGCCAATTTCTTGTAGAGAATATTGTTCTATATTACGGATAAAAGAAGGATCCAAAGCAGGGATATTTTCCGGCATATAAAGTCCTTTATCCGCTGGAAGCGAATTAAAAACAGCTTCCTTAAAGGAGACACGAAGATCTTTATTATTTGTACTGTAAAATTTCATAATAGTTAGTTTAGGACTTTCGGTCCTCCCATATTAACGGAAGACACATATTTTAGACTTTCAATATCGCAGGCATCCAAATGCGCTTGTATTCGTGCCGCAGCACGCTCAGCTACTTCTTTACCTTTAGCGATAGCAACTACCGAAGGGCCAGAACCTGAAATACCAAAGCTCAGTGCACCTTCTTCGAGTGCGATACGTTTCATTTCGTAAAATTCTGGAATAAGGATCGCTCTTGTAGGTTCAATCAACACATCGTGCATGCTACGACTTATTAAATCATAGTCATTCTCATACAAACCGGCAATAAGGCCAGCAATATTTCCCCATTGCGTCACCGCATCCTTTAGCAAGACCTTCTCTTTAATCAGCTGGCGTGCGTCGCGTGTAGGGACGTCTACTTGTGGGAAGACAATACCAGCATACAACTCGCTAGGCACAGGCAAGGAGACAATATCTAAAGGATTATATCCACGAATTAAGGTAATCCCCCCCATTAAGGCTGGCGCTACATTATCAGCGTGACCATGCCCACAGGCTAATCGTTCACCTTCCACACAGAAAGGCATCAGTTCAGCCTTCGTTAGCGGGTTCCCTAATAGTGTATTTATCGCAAACAAACCAGCTACCGTACTTGCCGAGCTTGATCCCAAGCCACTACCAATAGGCATGTGCTTGATAAGCTCAATCTCTACGCCGATATCATCTTGAATACCGAGATGCTGGAGCAACATTTGCACACAAGCACTGACGGTATTGCGGTCGGCATCTAAAGGTAAGCGTCCATCATCACCTTTTATCGAGCGAATGCGTACGCCAGGTTGGTCAACCTTATACATAACCACTTCATCTCCGGGAAAATCAACGGCAAAACCCAAAACGTCAAATCCGCAAATCATATTTGCTACGGTTGCAGGTGCAAAAACGCGGATTTGCTGTAACACTTTTGTAAAATCTATAGACTTCGCTGCCAATGGCTTTTCTACATTCTCTTTCATGAATTCTCTTATCTACTATAATTAAGCACCAACATTCACTAAATCGGCAAATACACCAGCTGCTGTTACTTCGGCACCTGCACCAGGTCCTTTTACCACCAATGGTCTTTCTTTGTAACGCTCCGTCGTAAAGGAAATAATATTATCGCTACCCGACAAAGCGTAGAAAGGATGATTCTCCTCGACCATTTCCAAGGCTATAGATACCTTGCCATCTGTCAGCTTACCGATATAGCGAATTACTTTTTTCTCCGCTTCAGCCTTTTCTTTTAAAGCTGTGAAATAAGCATCAGCCTTCAATAACTCGGTATAGAAATCATCTACTGAACTTGCCGACAGACAAGACTCCGGCAAGATAGCGCCTAAATCTACATCAGTAGGCTCGATTACATTACCTGCATCACGTGCTAAGATTAACATCTTACGCATAAAATCTATACCTCCTAAATCATCACGCGGATCAGGCTCCGTATACCCAAGTTCTTGAGCTTTTTTCACGACATCATAAAAAGAAGCATCGCCCGTAAAGTTATTGAAGATATAAGAAATTGTACCCGAAAGGATAGCTTCAATCTTCACCAAACGGTCACCGCTCAGCATTAAATCTTTCAATACGCGAACAATAGGTAAGCCGGCACCAACATTCGTCTCGTAGAAAAAGTCTACGCCATGTTTACGTGCGGCATCATGTAGGCTTTGATAATCTGCATAAGCACCAGAATTCGCTATTTTATTGCAGGTAACAATAGAGATATTCGATTTAAAGATATCCAAGTAGTAGGTTGCAGGAAGCTTACTTGCAGTGTTATCGATAAATACACAGTTAGGTAAATTCATAGCTTTCATACGGTCAATAAAGCTCGACAAATCTGCTACCTCTCCACTTTCTTCAAGATCTTCAGACCAACGCGACAAGTCAACGCCATCTACATCGAACAACATCTTGCGGGAATTTGATAAACCAACGACCTTAATCTCGACATCGTTATGCGCTAGCAAGAAGTCATGCTGCTCATGAATTTGCTTAAATAGAGTTGTACCAATATTACCAGTTCCTACATTGAATACATATAAGGTCTTTTTCAATTCTGCAAAAAATGCATCATGCACGGCATTTAGGGCTTTTGAAAGGTTCTCCTTACCGATAATCACCGATATGTTAAGCTCTGAAGACCCTTGCGCTATTGCACGCACATTTATACCGTTACGTCCTAGTGCATAGAACAGTTTACCAGACATACCCGGTGTACGTTTCATATTTTCGCCAACGATAGCTAATACCGAAAGGTTATCTTCAACAGTTGGCATCTGCAATTTATTGGCTTCTAACTCCAATTCAAACTCCGTTTTTATTAAAGCTAATGCTTTTACGGCATCGTCTGGGTTGATAGCAAAAGTAATGCTATGCTCAGAAGACGATTGGGTAATTAATACCACATTAATCTGTTCGCGAGCTAGTAACGTAAACAAACGACCACTAAATCCCGATTTACCAATCATTCCACTACCAGAAAGATTAATCACCGAGATATCTGAAATTGACGATATGCCCTTGATTGGAAAAGAAGAGCTACCACTTTCAAACTGGATAACGGTACCTGAAAACTCAGGCTGAAAGGTATTACGTATAACGATTGGAATCTTTTTCAAGAAAGCTGGAATCATCGTTGGTGGATAAATCACCTTGGCGCCAAAGTAAGAAAGCTCCATCGCTTCGGTATAAGAAAGCACAGGTAAAGAAAATGCTTTCTTAACAATACGCGGATCCGCTGTCAACATACCGTTTACATCGGTCCATATCTCAATAGCAGAAGCATTTAGCACCGATCCAAAAATTGCCGCTGTATAATCCGAACCACCTCTACCTAACGTAGTAATACGCCCTTTATCGTTAGACCCGATAAAGCCCGTTACAAACAACAGCTTGTCACTGTGTGTGTACGAAAGAGCTTGGATAAGCTGCTGCGTTAGCTCTTCATTAACCTGGGCATGGCCAAAATTATTATCCGTTTTGATATAATGTGAAGCATCGAGAAATTCAGCTTGTGGCACATCCTGCTCTAATATCTTCGCTACCATATAATTGGACAAGCGCTCGCCAAAAGAAACAATAAGATCTTTACTTTGTGCACTCAACTCTTTAAGCGCACTAACACCTTGTAAGATTTCGTCCAACTCATTGATAAGTAATTTAAGCTTGGTCAACACTGGATTTTGATATTTAACCGCAATGAGGCTTTTCACTACTTGAAAGTGACGTTCTTCTAGCGTTTTAATATCAGCCTCAAAAGGAATCCTTGCTGCTGCATTTTCAGCCATGGCCGTCAACAAATTCGTTACCCCCGACATAGCCGACAAAACGACTAAGGGTTGCTCACCTTGATCAAAAGACTGTTTCACAATCGCTAACACACTTTTGATACTGTCGATAGTACCGACCGAAGTCCCTCCAAACTTAAGTACTTTCATTTTTTGTTATTTAGTTTTAAAATAGTTTAGCACAAAAAAAGCCTTCCGTTATGAGGAAGGCTCTATTATCATCTGTACACTTTTTTATACAATAGAATTACTTCCTCCGTTGTTTTATCCCGGTGGTAATAATAATCGTTGTAATAATAGTGCTATTTGACATCATATTTTGTAAATCGATTTAAAGGTAAGATATAATTTTTAGAAAATTCAAATATTTTTTATTTTTTATTGAAAATTTAACAAAACACCTCTTACCCGTATCAACAAGTTAGTAATTTATGCGGTCGAAAAAGTAGCGCATTCGCTACAGCGTAATTTGTTAAAAAGCGTTAAAACTATGTTAAATAAATATCACTTTCCTTGGAATCCCAATACATATATGTTACCTTCGTTTCTGTCGTTGTAGCAAATATTGGACAATGATTAAAAAAGTTGTAATTAAAGCGAACAAATGAAAACAAAGAAATTAGTAGCAGGCATGCTATTCATGGGCTTATGTCTAATCTCGCAGGCACAAACCAAAAAAACAACTTCCTCTGATCCGGATAATTTAGCAAAAGAATACTTTTCACAAATAATGGGCGTTGCAAACAACGCGATGACCAATACCAAACTTTATCAATTTGTCTACGAATGGTTAGGAACTCCTTACCGATTAGGCGGTGATTCTAAGCGTGGTATCGATTGTTCAAAGTTCTCTTTAGCGGTTTATGAGAATGTTTTTAACACTACCATTGGCTACAACAGTAGAAATCAATACGCTAATGTAAAACCTATCCGCAAAAACGAGCTTCAACCAGGAGACCTTGTATTTTTCAAAATCCGTAGTAAACAAATTACACATGTTGGTGTTTATTTAGGCGACGATAAATTTGCACATGCAGCTTCTAGCCGTGGTGTAATGATCAGCAACCTAAACGAAGCATACTGGCAGCGTTATTACTACAACGGTGGACGTCCAACGGATGATGCTTCACAAACGATGACAGCGAATCTACCATCAGAAAATGATAAAAACTTAAACTAAGTTTTAACATATATAAAAAAGGCTTGAAGAAAACTTCAAGCCTTTTTTTGTGGAAAAAATTTAAAGCAATTTACAGGCTCATGTTTTCACCTTTTACCTGTTTTTCATTAAAAGATTTGTTATTTTTACCTTCATAAAATTCAATGCTATGTCCAATAAGAGAACGTTAGTTTTAGATAAAAATCAAATCCGTCAGAAGTCTATCCGCATTGCTTACCAAATATTGGAAGACAATTTTGAGGAAGACGCTATTGTCTTAGTTGGTATTGCCGATCGCGGTTATATTTTTGCACAAAGACTACAGCAGATTTTACAAGAAATCGCGCCAACAAAAACGTTCGATATTATTAAGATAACAATTGAGAAGACAAAACGTAGCTTAGAGGCAAAGACCGATGTGGCTATTGAAACGGCAAAAGACAAAGTTATTATCTTGATTGACGACGTATTAAATAGTGGACGTACCTTAGCTTATGGCTTAGGTTTGTTTCTAGATATTCCCCTTAAGAAAATGCGCACAGCAGTATTGATTGATCGCTCGCATCATCAATTCCCGATATTTAGTGATTATTATGGATTAAAGCTCTCTACAATTCTGAAAGAACATGTAGAAGTAGAGCTTGAAGAATTCGATAATACAGAAGATGCTGCTTGGTTATCCTAAGCAGCATCTCTCCTTTTATCTTTTCACCCTTTGTTTACAGGGTTCTCACTTTCAGTTTTTGACCTATCTGTAAAGTCGCTCCTTTGATATTATTATCACTCTTTAACTGTGCGACCGTACTTCCATTATATTTATTAGCAATATCCGATAAGGTATCCCCCTTACGGACGGTATGATTTTGGTAACGAGGGCCGCTCGCCTTTTTTGCTGGAGCATTAGCCAGTCGTGCAGACTCTTCCTTTTGAACAATTAGCGATCGTCCGAGTATATTACTTTTAGCCGTTAATCCATTCCAAGCACGTAAATTCTGTACCGACACACCAAACTTAGCAGCAACGGTAGAAATTGTTTCACCAGACCTTACTTTGTAACGACCAGAAGACGACGAAGTACGCGCTCCCTTTTCTACATGGGCATAGTTTGCCGCAGAAAGGACATCCGGGTTGTTCAAAGCCGCATAAAGTAAACTGTCACTACGGTTGCTCGTTTGTGGCAATAGCAGACGGCGAGGCTTATCTAAACTGGCATTTACGATGGTTGACTTATAGGAAGGATTGAAGCGCTTTAACTCTTCTAGAGAGAGGTTGACGGCTTCCGCAACTTGCCTTAGGTCGACATTCTTATCCAACATTAAGCTCTTCACACTCCAGTCCATCCCTACGTTTGATTGTCCAATACCATATTCCTTAGCATACTTTAGCGCATAGGTCATGGCAATATACTTAGGAATGTAGTTTTGTGTTTCTGTCGGTAAAAAGGGTGCTAATTCCCAAAAAGAAGGACGCTCAAAGCCCGAACGTTGTATCGCGCGGCGCACAGCACCACGACCACAGTTATAGGAAGCAAGGGCTAAAAGCCAATCATCAAACTCCGCATAAGCATCCGAGAAATAACGACATGCAGCATAACAAGCTGCATAAGGGTCTTTACGTTCATCGACATTGCTATCCATCGTTAAATCATACCCCTTCGCCGTTCCATACATAAATTGCCATAATCCAACAGCTCCCGAAGTGGATACCAAATGAGGATCCAGCGAAGACTCTACCACGGCAAGGTATTTTACCTCATCAGGCAGGCTGTTTTCAGCGATAATAGATTCGAAGATGGGGAAATAATGATGTGCAAGACCTTGCAACTTACTCATATAAGGATTGTAATTCGACGAAATATACTTATCCAAGTAAAACTTAATCTTATCGTTATAGACTAAGGGAATTGTTCGTTGAATCTGTCGCATTCGCATGTTAATCAGCGAATCTTCATCCATTTGAGCCTCTGCTTCCGCAGACCACTTTTTTAAGGAATCTAATCCTGCAACGATTCCTCTTTTTTGATCAGACACAGCTTCTGAGAGAAAAGATATACTCTCTTCCTCTGCTGTACGGACCATCATTTCCTGCGCATAAACATGCGATAACAAACTAATTGCAGAAAGAGAAAAGACCCGCAAATAAAATTTCTTCATAAGTTTTAAGGGTATGAATGATGTTCTATTTAGGTTTACAATATGCCATACACTCCTAATTAAACGCCTAAAAAAGGATTTTGGTATGTATGCCTTAAAATCAAAAAGTTTCATCCCAAATCTGTGATGAAACTTTTTGTTAATCTTTACAACAACTATTTAGTTTTGGTTATTGTTGCTATTTGTTGTGTTTTTATTATCTTCTGAAGGATCTTCTTTCTGTCCATCCTTGAATTCTTTAACACCACGACCTAAACCGCGCATCAATTCTGGAATCTTTTTTCCTCCGAATAACAACAACACTAAAATAACGATTACAAGAATCTCTTGTGTTCCGATAAATAATAATCCCGATGTATACATAATTTTAATTTCTTACAAGCCTCCTCAACGAAGGTATTCCACAAATATATAAATTCTACTTCTAAATCTCTGTAACTATTTTGCTAACCAGGAAGATGGGTTCATTGCCGTCTGTCCTTGGAACACACCAAAGTTAACCACAGAGTAGCCTGCATCAGGGTCTGTATCTGCCGTTCCTACCTGCTGTCCGCGTGTCACTTTTTGTCCACGACTTACAGACAAACTTTTCAGGTTGGCGTATGACGTAAAATACTCACCGTGCTTGATAACAACCACACTACCGATCACCTGCACCACTTCACCTTCAAACACCGCTTTCACTGCTGCATTATTTCCGGTACGGATAGCAACATCCGTGTTATCGACACCTACAGAACGTTCAACACGCTCAAATCCAAATCCACGAACAATATCACCTTGCGCCACTGGCCATGGTAGGCGTCCACGGTTAGATTTAAAGTCGGCCGACAAGCGCGCTGCCTCTGGTGTAGAGCGTAAAATCTCACTATCAGACTTTCGTGGCGTTGTTTTTTCAACTTCGGCTACTGTCTTTCCGGTACGCTTAGCCTCTACTTCTGCTGCTTTACGGCGTTCTTCTTCCGCTTTACGTCTCACCTCCTCAATCTCACGGCGAATAGCTGCATTAATCATGGCATCAATACGTTTCTTCTCTTGCTGTTTGTTTGTTAACTGCCCTTTATAGCTAGACTCTTCCTTACGCAGTTGGCTTAACTCATTTGCATGCGAAGCCCTATCTTTAGCAATGATGCTACGCTCTTGTTGCTGCTCTTGTAGTAATTTATTTTGGGTCTGTTTATCACGCTCTAATTGGGCTATTTTAAGCTCGATTTGTTTTTTCGTTTCATCGATTTCAGCACCTTTGATTTTCCTTGCATCAGAAAACTGCTGTAAATATTTCACACGCTTGAACGCCTGATTAAAATCTTTAGAAGCAAAAATAAACATCAGCTTATTGTAACCACTTTTATTACGAAAAGCGAACATAATCATCTTTTCATAATCTTGACGCATTTTCTCAAGCTCGGCTTTCAGTCCATCTACAACTTTAGTATTCGACTGAATATTACCATTAATCAAACGCAACTCGGCGTTGATGGTCGTGATTTTACTTTCCCGTAAATCCAACTGTCGACTAAGCGCATTAACCTCTTGCTGAGAGAGAATTTTCTCTTGCGTTTTCGCTCTTAATATCTTTGTTATTTCAGCAATCTCAACATCGATCTTTTCACGTTGTTTTTTAAGCTCGGCACTACTCTGTTGGGCAAAAGCCGCAGGCAGGTAGCAACAAACCATAAAAGAGAAACTAAATAATATTTTTTTAAAATTCATGAACCGTCTTTGTCTTTCTATCGGCTTAAACTAAGTCAACAAAAATAAGTATATACCAAGTATGAAGCTAACTATTTTATTTTTTTCTTCCGCAAAGGCTACTCAACTTCCTTATAACGAGCAGGAATAGTAAACGGAAGTTCTACTTTTTCATTAAACTCTACCTTATTAAAATCCATTTGTGATTTCAAGGTAAAGTCATCTCCTGCCATGTTTAACGTTATACGTAGCGGAAAATTGTATCCAGCCGTTTTATTGTAGTTGCTGTAATAAGCTTCCATGCTCTGATTTGCACCAATCCGTTGCAGCGAAAGATTGAAGGGGCGGTTATCTTTATTAATACGATACTTATAAGACAACTCGTCTTTAATACCTACAACAAGAAACTCATCCTCCGCACTAGCCACCTGCACCATATCGGTACGTAACAACACAGGAGAAACATTGGCTAACAATAAATCTTGCAACATCGGGAAGGTAATACCTTTATTTGTATACTTATGTACATAGTCAAAAGGCTTAGAAATATACTCGCCTTGAAGCTTATTCAAAATCTTAATACTATCCGGCGTGATTAAAACGCGTGCAACCTCTACACCAAGCATAGCAGTCACCGATACCCAAATGGATTTATCACGCTCCATGCGCAAGTTTAATGTTACATCTTGAGCACCATCGCGCAACTCAATGCGTGTTTTCGCTCGTCCGGAGAAAGTATGAAAATCCAAATTGGATAACTCAAAGCTTTTAATTTCCGATGCATGTGCAGAGACAACATCAACTGGCGCTCCTTTATCCGGAATAACAATCTTCTGCTTTGTCTTACAGCCAGCAGCCAATAGCACGATCAACAACAACGGTCCTAACCTACTCCACATAACTTTTATTCGCTATTTTTGTCTTTAATTTTGTTAACTCAGCTTCGCTCAAATCGCCCAGCGCTAATGCTTTCTCCCACTGCTTGAGTGCTTCCTTTACATTGCCCGCCTTAAACAAAATATCACCATAATGAGCATGGTACAAACCCGTCTGACGACCCGTACCCATAGCTTTCTGAATCCATGTTAATGCCTCAGCATAATTTCCTTGTTTAAACAAAATCCATGCGTAAGTATCTTGATAAGCGGCATTCCCTGGTTCTAAGACATTTGATGTTTTAGAAATCGATGCTGCATGCTCTAGCTTCTCATTACGCTCAGAAAGGTAGTAAGCATAATTATTCATCGCATTAGCATTTGTGCTATCCAATTTTATAGCTTCATCATAAGCAACGTCAGAGATATCAACTAGATTTAGTTTATGATATAAATCGCCTAAGCTCGTATAGATTAAAGACTGTAAATAAGGGATATCTTCACTACTATTATCAAGCGCTGACTCCAACATCTTACGTGCGTTTGCCGTATCATCTTTCACTTGATAGGCTAATCCAGTAAAATACATAAGCGTTGCATTATTCGGATTAGCTGCCATAGCTTCAAATCCATGTGCAATAGCATCATCTGGAAGATTCAACGCTAAGTCAACATTCATCAACATACGCCATGCGTCGATATGCCCTTTATTCATGCTTATAGCCGTTAAAAATAAAGAGCGAGCCTCTTGCAAGTTTCCACGACGCCAGCTCACCTCCGCTTTCGCGACATGGCTATCGGCAACACGTGGATAACGAAGTACAAGGATATTCGCTAACTCTTGCACTTGTCCTAGTTCTAAAGAAGTCTTCCCGCCCAAAGCAGCCATCATCACTCTATACTTCTCCGTGAAATCTACATCAGGAGCATCAAAGGCTTTCTTTAAAGCTTCAAAAGCTTGTTTATTCTTCTTGCTCGAGGTATAAGCATCCGCTAAATCGAGGTACAGTAAATTGTCGGAACAGTTGGCAACACCTTTCTCTAATACTTGAACGGCAGCTTTTACATTTTTGCGATCAAGATAGATATAACCAATTGTACTGTAAATCTGTCTGATTTTGGATCCTTTAGAAACCCATGGAAGCAACAGCTTCTCGGCTTCATCACCACGCTTAAGATCAACAAGAATTTCTCCTTTTATAGCATCCAACGTATCGGAAACACCAAATTTAGTTACGGCCTCATCATATAAGGACAGTGCTTCATCCGAACGCTTACCATTATGAAGTAGCATTATTTTTTCGCGGTACAGCACTTCATTCTCTGGGAAGCGTGATAAAACAGTATCTATAGTCTCTAAAGCACCATTCAAATCACGGTTTCCTTTATAAAGCTCCAACAGATAATTTGCATACAACAAATTACCAGGTTCTATAGTAAAGGCCTGCTTGGCTAAAGGAATAGCAATTTCAAAATTGCGTGCTTGCCCAAAGAGCAAGGCTTTAGCATAATAAGCTTCCGGCCCTGCGGGATATTTAGCAATCAATTCGTCCAAACTTGCCAACGCGCCACCAAAATCACCTGTACGAAGTTTTGCTTCTATTAAAATCAAATCCTCCTTGTAGGGTTTATCCACTGTTGTTTGCTGCGCTGTTACCACACGCGGAGACAGCATAGCTAAGAAAACAACCAGACTAACCCACACTACCCGTTTATCTATTTTCATTAATCTTCTACTTAAACTCAAAATATACATATTGTTAAAGATGGCAAAAAAAAGCAATAGTTTGCTTATCGTAGTCTTAAAACATGTTAAAAAAACAAAAAGTCAAATAGCTTTCTTATTTTCAAATAATTATCGTACTTTTGCAGACCTAATTGTAGCATCTACCATTAGGATAGAACATTTATTAATTAATTAAATAAAAGCAAGTGAATACGTTAAGTTACAAAACTGTCTCTGCCAACAAGAACACCGTTACTAAGGAATGGATTGTTGTTGATGCTGAAGGAGAGATTTTGGGGCGTTTAGCAAGTGAGATCGCGAAAGTTATTCGTGGCAAGCACAAGCCAACATTCACCCCACACGTAGACTGTGGAGATAACGTTATTGTTATCAATGCAGACAAAATTAAATTAACTGGAAACAAGTTAGGCGACAAAACATATGTTCGCTACACAGGTTATCCAGGTGGTCAACGTTTTGTTTCTCCGAAAGAATTATTAGCGAAACACCCAGAGCGCATCATCGAGAAAGCGGTACGCGGGATGTTACCTAAAAACCGTTTAGGTCGTCAATTGTTCAAAAACCTTTTTGTTTATGCTGGATCTGAGCACAAACATGAGGCACAAAGTCCAAAACCAGTTAAATTTTAAGGAGAGCAAACATGTCAACAACTAATACTTCAGGAAGAAGAAAAACTGCTGTTGCCCGCATTTACTTAACTGCTGGTAGCGGAATCATTATCGTAAACGGTAAAGATTACAAAGAATATTTCCCAACATTGCCATTACAATACATCGTTACTCAATCTACAGAGGTAGCGGGTGTTGCTGGAAATTTTGATGTGAAAGTTAACGTTCAAGGTGGTGGTGTAAAAGGCCAAGCTGAGGCTGTACGTTTAGCAATTGCTAAAGCGTTAGTAGAGCTTGACCCAGAAGCTAAACCAGCTTTACGTGCAAAAGGCTTAGTTACTCGTGATGACCGTATGGTTGAGCGTAAGAAACCAGGACGTAAGAAAGCACGTAGAAGATTCCAATTCAGTAAACGTTAATCAAGGAGGATCACAACATGGCAAGAGCAACATATCAAGAATTATTGGATGCAGGTGTTCACTTTGGTCACCTTACTCGTAAGTGGGATCCGAAAATGGCTAAGTACATTTTCATGGAACGCAACGGTATCCACATTATCGATTTGAACAAAACATTAACGAAATTAGAAGAAGCTGCTTCAGCTATCAAACAAATCGTTAAGTCAGGTCGTAAAGTTTTATTCGTAGCAACGAAAAAACAAGCGAAAGAAATTATCGCACAACAAGCGAAAGACGTTAACATGCCTTTCGTAACAGAGAGATGGTTAGGTGGTATGCTTACAAACTTCACAACAGTTCGTAAGTCTATCAAAAAAATGTCTAACATCGACAAAATGCAAAAAGATGGTACATACGATGTATTATCTAAAAAGGAAAAATTAATGATTCAGCGCGAGCGTATCAAATTAGAAAGCCTTTTAGGAGGTATCGCTGATTTGAACCGTTTACCAGCAGCTTTATTCATCATCGATGTGAAAAAAGAACATATCGCTGTTGCAGAAGCGTTGAAATTAAGCATCCCTACTTTTGCTATGGTTGATACTAACTCTGACCCTTCAAATATCGATTTCCCAATCCCAGCTAACGATGACGCTACGAAATCTATTAGCTTAATCGCTGGAATCATTGGTAAAGCTATCCAAGAAGGTTTAGATGAGCGTAAACGCGACAAAGAAGAAGACGCTGAAAAAGAAGCTGCAGCTGCTAAAGCCGCAGTAGATAACGGTGACGCTGACGCAAACGCTGGTAAACGCCCTCGTAAAGCGAAAGACGGAGAATAATATTCTTATCTAAAACCGGATAAACATTGTTAGTCTTTTTGGGGTTATACTTCAAAGCGTCTACATGGTTTGTCCGGTTTTTTTCATCGAACAAGTCCATACAAAACAACAAAGGATTACTCGGTACATACAAGAACTAGGTTGTTAATATTATAAAAGGAATAAAACATGTCAGTACAAATTTCTGCATCAGATGTAAACAAATTGCGTCAACAAACTGGCGCTGGTATGATGGATTGTAAAAAAGCATTAGTAGAAGCAAACGGCGATTTCGAAGCTGCTGTTGACTACTTACGCAAAAAAGGAGCTAAAGTAGCTGCTAGCCGTCAAGACCGTGATTCAAACGAAGGTGTTATCATTGCTAAAGCTTCAACAGACGGTAAATTAGGTATCGTTGTAGAAGTAAACTGTGAGACTGACTTCGTGGCTAAAAATGCTGATTTCGTTGCTTTCGCAGAAAAAATCGCTAGCGTAGCATTAGAAAACAAACCAGCTACATTGGAAGAGCTTAAAGCTTTAACAGTTGATGGTAAAGTTATCGCTGAATTGTTGATCGAGCAAACTGGTGTTATCGGTGAGAAAATTGACGTTTCTAAATACGAAATCGTTGCAGGCGAGAAAATCGTTGCTTACATCCACGGTAACTACCGTTTAGGTGTATTAGTAGGTCTTTCTGCTGATGCTGAAGGTGTTGAAGAAGCTGGTAAAGACGTAGCAATGCAAATTGCAGCGATGAACCCAGTAGCTATCGATAAAGATGGTGTTGATACACACACAATCGAGCGTGAATTAGAAATCGCTAAAGAGCAAATCCGCGCTGAAGGTAAACCAGAAGAAATGGTTGAGAAAATTGCAGCTGGTAAATTGAACAAATTCTACAAAGAAAACACTTTGTTGAACCAAGAATTCGTTAAAGATTCTTCAAAAACTATCGCTCAATTCTTAGACTCAGTTTCTAAAGGATTAACTGTAAACGCTTTCAAACGTGTACAATTAGGTGCGTAAGTACTAAAATATAACACTTCGGTGTGATAAAGAAACAGCTGCCCAAATGGGCAGCTGTTTTTTTATGGCTATTTCTTTTCTGCACATTTAATTTAGTTCGTTAGCTGTAGCCATCGTTTTAAAAAGTATGTACAGGTAGAAAAGAAAACGTTAACGTATACATCACCGATAATGGACTAAGAAAGTTTTACGGCACGCAGCATCTCTCGCTTCCCAGGGGCACCAGGAGCTTTTTCTATGGCAAAGCCCAATGCTTTCATCGTACGTTTCAATTGGCCAGTAATGGCATAGGTAACAAAAACACCACCTGGTTTAAGAAATTTACAAACATGGGCTAATGTTTCTTCGGTCCACATCTCTGGCTGATGCACTGCCGCAAAAGCATCGAAATAAATTAAATCAAAGCCTTTTTCCGCTTGGAAATCCATAATCTTATGAACCGCAATTTCCAGCTTTACCTGGTCATTAAAATCTACAGACTTTTCTTGCGCCGGGCTATACTGCGCTTTAAAGCTTTCCCATATTTCGGGCGATACAAAAGCATCATAGCCTGTGGATAGCGCAATAGCTGAATCCAAAGGATAGGCTTCTACCCCACAATAATCTACGGTGACTCCCTTATCAGCGACGAAGGAGCTCGTCATCAAAAAGTTTAAACCCGTACCAAAGCCTATCTCTAAAATAGCACAATGGTTGGTTTCATTATTTTCTAAAAAATAAGCTAATCCTGATTGTACAAAGACATGCTTACTCTCTTGCAGAGCGCCATGCTTGGAATGGTAGTGTTCACCAATAGCCTCATGATACAATGTTTTTGACCCATCACCTGTCGTTACAAATTCCATAATTATCTTTTTTAACAAAACTAATACAAAAAACTACTACTTTAGTCAAGCATTATGAGCAAAGTATTAGAAAACTACGGAAGCATCCTTCTTCTTCTCGCTGGCATTATCCTTGGCAGCATTGTCGGTTTATTTTATCCCGACGCAGTAGACTATATAAAACCTTTCGGTGATATTTTCTTAAACTTACTCTTTGTTTCTATAATTCCACTACTTTTCTTTGCTATTGCCACCTCAGTAGCCCAAATTGAGGATCAGAAGAAATTAGGTAAGATTATCGGAATCATGGCCTTAGTATTCTTAGTCACGATTATTATTGCTTCATTAGCGATGGTGGCCGCTCTTTATGCCTATCCAGTAAACTCAGCCATAGATACAGGAAACCATATTGAAGATACCTTAAGCAGCTCGACCACCTCCTGGGGCGACCGTATTGTTAGTTTTCTAACCGTTAGTGAGTTTAACAATCTTCTTTCTCGCCAAAGCATCCTTGCTTTCGTTATCTTTTCTTTTTTGGTGGGTATTGCAGCACGTAATGCTGGTGAACAAGCAAAAGGCTTTATCAACTTTATTCAATCGGGCAACGAGGTCATGAAGCAACTGCTACTTTTAATCATGAAGATTGCCCCTATTGGCCTTGGTGCTTACTTTGCCTTTCAGGTAAAAACTATCGGCACACAGCTTTTCGGCTTTTATGCAAAACCATTAGCGCTATATTATATATTTGGTATCATCTTCTTTTTCGTAGCCTTCAGCGTGTACGCTTTCGTTGCACAAGGACGAAAAGGCGTTCCGAACTACTGGAAAAATAATATATTACCCTCTTTAACGGCGCTAAGCACCTGCAGCAGTCTAGCGACCATGCCGAGCAACCTAGCGGCTGCAAAACGCATTGGCATCCCTCCTACTGTTGCCAACGTAGTTGTTCCTCTTGGAAATACATTGTACAAAAATGGATCCGCCCTTTCATCGATTTTAAAAATATATGTCGCATTCTCTTTGTTGGGTTGGAATTTCTTTGAACCACAAACCATCATTACCGCCGTGGCGATAACCGTTTTAGTAACCGTCGTTGCAGGCGGAATACCCAACGGAGGATATATCGGCGAGATGTTAATGATTTCCGTCTATGGCTTACCGCCTGAGGCTATTCCTGCCGTGATGATCATCGGGACCTTGGTCGACCCACTAGCGACCGTCCTCAATGCTACAGGAGATACAGTTGCGGCCATGCTTGTTACGCGGTTTGCTGGTGAAAAATTCACACCACAACAAGACCCAATTGTTTAAATCGTGTAATATTGCTGTTAAGCACCTTAGCCTCCTTATGCGGCCTTACCTTAGTTTAGTCTAAAAAGCTTGCTCTAAGGCTCATAAACATCGAACAAGCAATTATTTAGAACAATTACAAATAACTTGCTAGAACTAACAAATTACTTCCTTCCATTTGCATTTTGTAATTTTGCGTAACATACAGATATAGCGGAACATGAAGAAAAGCTCAATCATACTTATTGCCATCATTGCAGTAGCTATCGCAATGATTTTAGTTATTTACACGGACTCGAGTACCTATTCTACCTTTTCACAAGCGAAGGAGAAAAAAACAGAGTTGTATGTTGTTGGTGTATTGAACAAACAAAAAGATTTACACTACGACCCAATTAAGGATGCGAATCATTTCTCATTCTTTATGTACGACAAAGATAGTACAGAGTGTCAAGTTGTTTTCAACGGATCAAAACCGCAAGATATTGAACGCTCTGAACAAATTGTATTGACCGGTAAAATGGAAGGCAATGTCTTCCATGCAAGCAAAATTCTGATGAAATGTCCTTCCAAGTATAATCAAAATGAAATGGAAGTCATTGAAAGTAATGCTGCTCCTAAAACAGCAATGAACTAATTTTTATATTCTATATTTCAAACACGAATGGACGTTAATTATATTGGTGAGAATTTATTACCAGGAAAGATAGGCCAATTTTTTGTGATCCTAGCTTTTGGTAGTGCACTACTGTCCCTAATCAGTTATTTCTTTGCTACTCAAGAAACAGAGAACAAGTCATGGAAGAAAATTGCAAGACTTTCTTTTTGGCTAAATCTAATTTCGGTAGTTAGTATTGGTAGTATATTATTTTATATTATCTACAATCACCTTTTCGAATACCACTATGCATATGCACACTCTTCTAAAGCATTGCCTACCCATTTTATTATTTCTTCCTTTTGGGAAGGACAAGAAGGTAGCTTCTGGCTATGGATGTTCTGGCAAGTTGTATTAGGTTCTGTTTTACTTTTCAAAGCTAAATCATGGGAATCTCCTGTGATGACCTTCGTCATGCTGTGTCAAGTATTTTTAGCGTCCATGCTATTGGGTATTGAGGTCTTTGGTGTTCGTATTGGTAGTTCTCCGTTTATCCTACTTCGCGACGCTTTAAAGGCACCTATCTTTAGTGACCCTAATTATCTAGCTTTAATTCCAGATGGTAGAGGCTTAAATGCTTTGTTACAAAACTACTGGATGGTTATCCACCCACCTACCCTTTTCTTAGGCTTCGCCTCTATGATTGTTCCGTTTGCTTATGCAGCGGCAGGATTATGGACTAGACGCTACAAAGAATGGGCTACAAAAGGATTGCCTTGGGCATTATTTGCCGTTATGGTCTTGGGTGCAGGTATTATTATGGGTTCATTTTGGGCTTATGAAGCATTAAACTTCGGTGGTTTCTGGGCTTGGGATCCGGTAGAAAACGTATCAATCATCCCTTGGTTGACATTAATTGCTGCTGTACACGTTATTTTAGCTTTCAAATACTCTGGACAAGGATTTTTCACCGCTACATTGTTAGCGCTGATTAGCTTTGTGCTTGTTATTTATGCTTCATACTTAACCCGTAGTGGTATTTTGGGAGAAACTTCGGTGCACTCTTTCACCAGTTTGGGGATGTCGGGACAGCTAATTATCTTCAATGCGGTATTCTTCTTTATTATGGTTGGTTTACTTATTTGGCGTTACAAAGAGTTACCGACAACGAAGAAAGAAGAAGATATCTACTCGCGTGAGTTTTGGTTGTTCATTGGTGCCTTGGTATTGACGGTTGCTTGTATTCAGATGATTGCGACAACGTCTATTCCTGTATTTAACGCTTTGTTTGGTACTAACGTTGCTCCTCCTATCGACCCTATTCCGCATTATAACAAATGGCAAGGAGCTTTTGCCGTTGTGGTGATGCTTGTCACTGGATTTACACAGTTCTTAAAATATAAACGCACCGATTCTAAGAAATTCTGGGCATCGAGTGTTGCTTCTTTAGTTGTTGCTTTAATTCTTTCAGCAATAATTATTTACTACACGAAGGTTTATGCGAATGCGATGTATATCCTATTAACGTTCACTACCGTATTCTGTATTCTTGCGAATATCCGTGTACTGGGCGATGCTTTAAAAGGAAAATGGCGCTTAGCAGGTTCAGCGGTTTCACATATTGGTTTTGCACTGCTACTTTTAGGTGCGCTTATCGCTGCGGCGACAAACAAAGTAATCTCGTTAAACAATTCGGGTTATATCCAAGTAGCTGATTTTGATAAAGTAGAAAAACCAGGTGAAAACTTATTCTTAACAGAAGGTGAACCTGTTCAAATGGGCGAGTACCGTTTGACGTATATCGGTGATAGTGTGGCTGCACCGAACGTATTTTACAAGATAAAATATGAGAAATTAGACGAGGAAAGTGGAAAAGTTACAGAATCCTTCGTCCTTCGTCCTTTCGCACAAAATAACCCAGACATGGGTGGTTTGATTGGTACGCCAGCGACACGTCATTATGTTACACACGATATTTACACATTAATCACTGCCGCTGCATCCGATTCGCAAGCGAAAGCAGCTAATGTTCCAAAAGAAGAAAAAACAGGCTATGAAGATTATGATGAGCCTGCTACTTACCAAGTAAGCTTAGGCGATACCTTGCGCTACCGTAACGGTTATTATGTGATAGAAAGTATCAATAGAGATGCTAAGATTAATAATATCCCTAGAGGTCCGCAAGATGTTTTCGTAGGCTTAAAAATCAAAGTAGTTTCTGCGGATAATAAAACACACGAAGTAGAACCTGTATTCATCATTAAAGATGGTAATACGTACGACTTCAATAAAGATGTTAACGAACAAGGCTTACGCTTCCGTTTCACGAATATCCTACCGAAGGCCGATAAGTTGGAAATCATGCTGTACCAAAAACCACTACCTGAGAAAAAATGGGTCGTGTTTAAAGCAATTAAATTCCCTTACATCAACTTCTTCTGGGCAGGAACGATTATTATGACCATCGGATTTTTCATGGCCATCTATCGTCGCGTGAAGGATGCTAAACTAGCAAAATCAACTACGGAATAATGAAAATTGTCATACTCGGAAGTGGTAATGTAGCCGGTTATCTGGCGGAGAACTTCAGCCATCAAGGCCACAAAATCATCCAAGTATATAGTAGAACGAAAGCCAATGCACATGCATTGGCTTCCGTATTTGAGGCTGATGCTACAGATGAACTATCCCAATTGCTGCCCGATGCCGATTTATACCTACTAGCAGTTAGTGATAGCGCCATTATAGAGCTCATGCAGACGCCGCCAGCCATCGGCCAAGGTATTATGGTGCACTGTTCGGGGGCTACGCCACTAACCGCTTTAGCGAGCTATGAGCAGTATGGCGTCATCTATCCACCCCAAAGTATATCCAAAAATGTAAGTAGCCCTATTGCTGCTATTCCATTTGCTATAGAAGGAAATACACCTGCTGTACAAGCTCTACTCTTGCAAACGATGCAAGCGATGGCACCTAAATCTTTCCCTTGCACGACAGCTCAACGTTTAGCATTGCATGTAGCCGCTGTGTTTGCCAATAACTTCAGCAATCTCCTTTTTCAAATCAGCTATGACCTCCTTGCGGAGCATGAAATATCCTTCGATTTGTTACGTCCTATCATCTTAGAAACGGCACAAAAGGTGCAAAACAAGCGTCCTGATGAGGTTCAGACAGGCCCTGCCAAAAGAGGAGACCAACAAACGCTAGAAAGGCATTTGAATTTTCTTAGTGAAAAGCCTTCTTGGCTCAAAATATATCAACAACTTTCGGAAGAAATACGCAGGAAAGCTAATTCCTAATGAATATTTTATCAAAAAAGTAAATCTTCACAGAACGACGTTCTTTTTTCGCAATACCATAAGAAGTTTCTAATTTTGCACTAAACCACAAGATTATGGTCACTATGCTCAACAAAAATAAAAGACGTAGATATGGCTCGTCTTTTGCTAGTAAAAGAGTAGGGTAAAAGAAAAATAACGATTCAAAATAGAAATAAGCAACATTTTCCACGATAAATCATGGCAGTTAGAAAATTAATTCTTGCAACAATAGTCATAATAAATCTCATCATCATTTCTTTTGGGATTATTTTTACGCCAAAATGGTTCTGGTTACTAATTGTACCACTTCCGATGTTACTTTTGGCTTACTACAACAGTGTTCAAACAAGACATGCGATCTTAAAAAACTACCCGCTATTGGGTTACTTTCGTTTCTTCTTCGAGGCTATTCGTCCGGAGATGCGTCAGTATTTTTGGGAATCAGACACCGATGGACGCCCATTCAATAGAAGACAACGTTCTATCGTTTACCAGCGTGCAAAAAATGAACGTGAAACAGTAGCTTTCGGTATGCAGACAGACCCACAAACCATCGGTAACGAATGGGTGGCACACTCTGTTTTCCCATGCCACATTGAGAGCCATGATTTACGTACTACCGTTGGTAACGAAGCGTGTAAGCAGCCTTATAGCTTAAGTGTTTTCAATATCTCAGCAATGAGTTATGGAGCTTTGAGTAAAACAGCAATTACAGCATTAAACAAAGGTGCTGCCCTACAAAACTTCGCGCACAACACTGGTGAAGGTGGAATTAGTCCATACCACATTAGCGGTGGTGACTTAATCTGGCAAGTAGGTACAGGTTACTTTGGCTGTCGTAACGATATGGGTATGTTTGATGCGGATCTTTTCGCGGAAAAAGCTAGCAAGCCTTACGTGAAGATGATTGAGCTTAAGCTTTCACAAGGAGCAAAACCAGGTCACGGTGGTATCTTGCCAGCGGCTAAAAATACACCAGAGGTTGCTGCTATTCGTCACGTAGTACCAGGTACAGACGTTATGTCTCCTCCTGCGCACAGTGCTTTTAGCACACCGATTGAGATGATGTTGTTCATCAAAAAGATGCGTGAATTATCAGGCTACAAACCTATAGGTTTCAAAATCTGTATTGGTGATAAACAAGAATTTATTGATATCTGTACAGCCATGCTGACGACCCAAGTTTATCCAGATTTTATCTCGGTAGACGGTTCTGAGGGTGGTACAGGAGCTGCTCCTTTAGAGTTTACGGATAACATTGGTATGCCATTATACGATGCGTTATCATTTGTTACAACCACTTTAATCAAGTTCGGTGTTAAGAAACATATCAAGCTTATTGTATCAAGCCGTATTGTTACAGGCTTCGACTTACTTAAAGTTATTGCTTTAGGTGCTGATGCATGTTATAGCGCGCGTGGTATGATGTTCGCTCTTGGATGTATCCAAGCCTTACGTTGTAATGAAGACGTTTGTCCGGTGGGCGTAGCTACACAGAAACCGCATCTTTATAAAGCATTAGATGTTCAAGATAAATATGTGCGTGTAGCACAGTTTCACCGCAACACCTTACGTGCAACGGTAGAAATTATGGAAGCTTGTGGTTTTAGAACATTAGATGATGTTTCCGCAGAGAAATTCTTCCGTAAAGTGGACAACGTACACACGTTAAGTTTTCAAGATATCTACTTTAAGGATACAGGCAAGTTGGTCAACAGCCATAGCGCATTTGAGCACCAAGAATTTTAATAAAAAAGGGCTGATTTTAAATCAGCCCTTTTTTTTGGTTTAGATTAGGTTGGTATACACCATTTCCAAGGTGTCGCGTGCATCGACCATCTTTTCGTAGTTCACCCCATCTAGGGCTTCACCGATGGTTCGTTTTGCTTGATGCATACAGCTATCACGCAATTGTCGACCTTGTTTTGTTAAAAAGATAAGGTTGGATCTCTTGTCATCCTTATCGATTACCCGAATCACAAGTTTGCTCTTCTCTAAATTATTGATTAATCGTGATACACTAGGTTTATCACGAAAAGTGAGACAAGCAAGTTCTTGTTGAGTTCTTCCTTCCTCCATCCACAGGTAATACAGCAGAGACCATTGTTCAGAGGTCATCTTAATTCCTTCTTCTTTTAGATTTTTCTGCAACCTTCGGGCAAGGGCTGCAGAGGCTTTCCCTGTTAAGAAAGAAAAAAACTCGTCAGTATGTTCGAAGTTAGCTTTCATAATAAATTGTTAGTACTGTTAGGTTAGTTGTTTATACAAACAAAATAAAAAACGCGGTATAAAACAAATAATACTTAATATTTATCCGTTTTTGTTATATTTACCTTAATGGAAAATTTTCTTCCAGCGCTTTTTATAATAGGTGCTGCAATTTACAAAATATACACTGAATACCAAAAAGAACAGGAGAAGGCTCGTAAAAGAAAGCCTACAGCTACTGCTGTGCCCAATACTCCTCCTGCACGACATGCTACTCAGCCAGCAAAACCTATAGAAAAGTACAAAGCTCCGACACAAGAATCGTTCAAAGAATCTCGTCCAGCACCGGCACCAACAGCACGAGTTGTGCAGAAACCGGTTCCTAAATCGATAAAAAAAGAAAGTAAATCACAGGATGTGGAAAATAAAGTGGAAAACCATGGCCATCCCGTGTTCAATTTACGTGAAGCGATTATCCAAGAAGCCGTCTTAAACCGCCCTTATCAATAGCAGCACATAGCACTAGCTGTTCCGCATGGAGGCTTTATGCACCTATGCAAAGAAAATAACGATTAGGAAGCTGCTCTTTGGATTATTTATACCGGGTTTCTTTCTCGATGCCGCTTATAAGGAAAAAATATCAGCATCTTTCAAGAATGGGTAGTCTGCTCTAAACTTTTGTAAATCCGCAGGATTCAGCGTAAACGTATATAGATCTTCATCTTCTGGTTTATAATAAACCACGTCTCCACCAGGAGAAATACACATCGACCCGCCCGAATAATACACTTCATTACCATCATGGCCTACACGATTGACACCAACTACATAAGCTTGGTTCTCAATAGCACGTGCAGGAATCAAGGTACGCCAATGTGCCGAACGCTTATCAGGCCAGCTTGCTGTATACACTAAAAGATCATAGGCATCACCTACATTTCGTGACCACACAGGGAAGCGTAAATCGTAGCAGACCATCGGACAGATACGCCATCCTTTTAATTGAAGAACGACGCGGGAGCTGCCTGGGGTGAATACTTGGTCTTCATTGCCCATGCCAAATAAGTGGCGCTTATCATAATGAACAAAGCTTCCATCGGGATACATCCATACAAAACGGTTGTAGTAGTGTCCGTTTTCTTCGATGATTAAGGAGCCTGCGATAACACAAGCATAGGATTTAGCGTGCTCAAACAACCAGTGCATGGTTTGCCCTTTCATTGTTTCCGCACATTTTTCCACATTCGTGGTAAAACCAGTATTAAACATTTCAGGCAGAATGATTAAATCTGTTTTTTCCTTCAAAGCAGACAAACGCAAAGAAAGATTTTGCAAATTTTTCTCTACATTTTCCCAAAACAAATACGCTTGAAATATTGTAATCTTTAATGGTTCCATACCTACACTGAACTTTTCGCTAAAATAAACATGTTACTTTGACAATGTAACAAAAAAGGAATAGTTTTTCACTAATTAAATTAAAATACTATTATTTTTCGCGATGCATAAGGGCATCAGCCAAAGCAAATAGAGGTTCCTTACGCTCGTCAGCAATCTTAATTGCATGCAACTTCTCGTAAGCAACGGCTGTAAATTCTTCTTTTCTCTTATCTGCTAACGCTTTAATTGTGTATTTAGCGTATAAAGCTTTCATATTTTCAATCTTTTCAGCGTCAGCGATGGTCGTACTATTCAACAAATCTTCCAATAATGGGCGGTCTGTTTCCGAGATAAGCTCCTTCAGCTTGATATAAAGTATTGTCTTTTTATTGGACAAGATGTCTCCTCCTACTTGTTTACCAAAAGTTTCAGGATCGCCATATACATCTAAAATATCATCCTGAAGCTGGAAGGCAATACCAAGGTTAACACCAAAGTCATAGATTAAGGCTTGCGCCTCAGCGTCGGCATGACCGATAATTGCCCCCATTTGAAGGGCACCTCCTAACAGAACGGATGTTTTTAAACGAATCATTTGGATATATTCCTCCTCTTGAACACGCTCCAACTTCTCGAAATCCATATCCAGCTGTTGTCCTTCACAGACCTCAATAGCCAATTTATTAAACACATGCAAAAGCTCGGCTACCTTCGCTGCTTCACACTTAGCCAACTCGGCATATGATTTTACGAGTAAGGCATCGCCCGATAAGATGGCAATGGTATCATCCCATTTATGATGAACGGTAGGTTCACCACGACGCAATGGCGCGCGGTCCATAATATCATCATGAATCAAAGAAAAGTTGTGAAAAAACTCAATGGCTGTACTCGCAGGTAACGCGGCTTCTACGGTATCCTTATCAAAGAGCTCCGCCCCCATCAATACCAAAAGCGGACGAATCCTTTTTCCCGCTAAGGCCAAAATATAACGAATAGGATCGTATAGATGAGCTGGATTTTCGGGAAACGTGGTACTTTCTAAATGCTGCTGAAAGCGCTTTGCGTATGCTAAATTTTGGAACATCTGTTTTCTGTATAGTCATGCGAAGATAACTATAATATTTCTTGTAGTTTTCCCTAATGGCAAAATACTATATTTGTAGAAAGGACCATATGCGCATTTTTATTATTCACAATTTCTACCAACATGCTGGAGGCGAAGATGCCGTTTTCCAACAGGAAGTTCATGCGCTCTCCGAAGAACATCAAGTAGAAACATTCACCTGTCAAAATAAAAAGGGATTCAAAGGAATTCAACAATATCTATCGTATCCTTTCAACATCCGCGAAGCGAAAAAAATAGCGCAACGAGTAGCTGTATTTAAACCCGATGTGGTACATATACACAACCTTCACTACGCGTTGGGCCCCTGGCTGATTCGTCAAATTTATAAGCTTGGAATCCCTGTGGTCATGACGCTACACAACTACAGACTCTTATGCCCTTCGGCAACATTGTTTTTTGCTGGCCAACTTTTCAGGGCTAGTCTACAAGAAAATTTTCCTTGGACAGCTGTGAAGAATAAAGTTCTAGACCATTCGTTTCTTAAAACATTCCTTACTGGATTCACCTACTGGTGGCACCGTAGGCTTGGCACATGGAATCAAGTAGCACGTTATATTGTGCTTTCTGATTTTGCTAAGAACAATTTTGTACAATCTACCTTCCCAGTTCCTGCCGAACGATTTACCGTTAGGCCCAATGCTGTCGATGTAGAAAGATTGCAACAGGAACGTACACATACGTTCATTTACATCGGTAGACTATCCGAAGAGAAAGGGATTATCCCTTTACTACAGGCTATTGCCGACACCTCTTTTACGCTCAAAGTATTTGGAACAGGTCCACAACAGGCGCTAGTGGAAGAACTGCAAGCCCAACATACGAACATTGAATATATGGGCTTCCATAGCCAAGAGCGATTACGTCAAGAATTAGAAACTGCTACGGCTTTAATCGTGCCTTCCGTTTGCTATGAAGGCATGCCGATGAGCATACTCGAAGCTTTCGCCAAAGGAACTCCTGTAGTAGCGAGCAACATTGGCATTTTACAAGAAATGGTCGTACCTTTGTTCACCGGTTTATCTTTCGATCCTTATCAAAAAGAAAGTATCAAAAGAGCTTTAGCTGAATGGATAGCTTTAAGTCAAGCACAGAAGGAAGAAATCGGTAATAATTGTCGCCAGGTGTACGAAAAGAACTACACCGTAGCACAAAATATGCATAGACTACTGGCAATCTATCAGGAAGTCCAAATTAAAAATTAAGACAATGAGCATAATTATATTAGACAAACTCAATCTCGCCAAAGAGATCCAAGCACAGCTGGAAACGGTTTACGATCCAGAGTTAAAGCCGGCTAATATTGTCGACTTAGGCTTGGTTTATGAGATTATCACCAAAGAAGGGGGCATCGCTAAGATTGTAATGACCCTAACAGCACCAGGCTGCCCTGTGGCTGGTGAAATTATGAATGAGGTACAACGTAAAGTTGCCGCCGTAGAAGGCGTCTCTGAAGCTCTTGTAGAGCTTACCTTTGATCCACCATGGACAAAAGACATGATGACGGAAGAAGCAAAATTAGAATTAGGATTTTTATAGTCTTAACATCTATATAAAAAAGAGCCTACAACAAGTTGTAGGCTCTTTTTTATATAGATGTTCATGCTGGATTTTACTCTTTTGTTCCAGCTTCTAGCTGACTTAATGTTTTTCGTGGTTTAATCGGCGTAGCATCCTGACCAAACAGCTTCGTCCATAGCGTTCTTGACTCTTTGGTCAACAAGGGCGATACAATTGATAAAATCAATACATACACTACGACAAAGGATTGCAGCATTGGCATCAATCCGCCTGCCTTACCAATATTAGCCATGATAATGGAAAACTCACCACGTGCAGACAGGGTAAAACCAATATCGAAAGATGTTTTAGGTTTCATGGAGGAGAAACGAGAAGCGAAATATCCAGATGCCACGTTACCGATAATGGTAACTACCGCAGCAAGAGACGCCCATCCTACCGCACCACCTAGGGTATACATATCTATCGTCAACCCGAAGTTGAAGAAAAACATAGCCCCAAAGAAGTCTTTATAAGGCAGAATCATGCCTTCAATTTTCTTAATATATTTAGAGTCGGCGAATACCAAACCTGCCATCAAAGCACCAATTGCTTCAGCCACATGAATGGTTTCTGAGAATCCTGCAATTAAAAATAGCAAGCTAAAAATAATAAGAATAAAGAGCTCGGAGCTTTTTTTATCGAGTACTTTATCAATGGCTGGCACTAGCTTTCTGCCAAGCACCAGGAAAGTAAGGATAAAGCCCAACGCTAAAAGCGACGTTCCTGCAACGGCCCAAAAGGAAGTTCCTCCAGTAAGGATAAGCCCTGAAAGGAAAGAGATGTGCATGGCGATAAATAAATCGTCAAACATAATCATCCCCATAATGACCTCCGTCTCCGGGTTGGCCGTACGCTTCAAGTCGGTAAGCACTTTAGCTACTATGGCCGTTGAAGAACTTGTCATCACACCACAAAGCACCATCATCTCCTTGAAGGGTAGATCCATTAACCAACCGACAAGCAGACCCGACACGAAGTTTATCAGCACATAGACCGTCCCTCCAGTGACAATCGATTTACCCGACTTCATCAGTCGGCTCACCGAGAACTCTAATCCTAAATAGAATAGTAGAAAGAGAACCCCTAGCCTTCCCATAAAGTCGATAAAAGGCTTACTCTCGGTAAAGCTAAGATCGATATGCCAAAACTGAGGAGCATGCTGCCCAAGAACCATACCTATAATAATGAAAAACGGAATAACCGAAAAGCGCAACTTATTTGCCAATAAACCAACAAGGGCGACTAAGAAAACAGCAACTCCGACTTCAAGTATTAAGGTAGGTGACAGCATAGAATTAAATTAGGATCTCTTTAAGTAGTTTGATATTCATTTTTTTTCCGGCGATGACTAATGTCGTACCCGGCGTGATGATGTAATCAGGTCCTGGATTGATAAGGCTCTCCTCATTACGGATAGCCGCAATGATGGATGCTCCTGTACGTTGACGTACTTCCAATTGACCGATACTTTTGTTAACGCCATCACTAGCCTCTCCGACTTTGTACCATTCGATACGTAAATCATCAAGAGCCACTTCGATGGTTTCTAGTGCTTTTGGTTTGTAAGACAATCCGCCTAATATGCCGGCTACCTGACGAGATTCTTCATCCGAAAGGGTCATTACACAATGGGTCTCATTATCTTCAGCATCCGCACGGTACAATTCACGTGTTCCGTCATCGTGGATAACGACAACCATGTTATCGCCCGCTTCAGTCTCGATTTGATATTTCTTCCCAATACCAATCAAGTCACTTTCTCTAACTATTGACATAGCAAAAAAATTTATTGATTAACGCCAAAATAAATATTGGCTGCTACAAATTTAGCAAAAATTTTAAAAAGGAGACCTATAATGCCCGTTTACGTATGGACTCATTGTCATAAAAACCAAGATAACAACAAGTTACCCCAATAACGCATACAAAAGAGCATCACCTAAAAATAAAGCCATTTTTTGTCTTAAAAAAGATACAAAAAAAGTCTACAACAACTCTAGGCATTACAAATCTTTATCTATCTTTAGATTGAATAAATACTAATAAACACCATGAAAAAAAATAGCTTCATTCTCCTTTTCTTCATCGCCATTACTAATTTGGCTATTGCACAAAAAAACAACTTTACACTAGACACTAAAAGCTCTTCTATCCAATGGGAAGCTAAAAAAGTGATTGGTGGTCACGTAGGTACCATTGGTATCAAAGACGGAAAAATAGCCGTAGATAAGAACAAAATTACAGGTGGTGAATTTACCATCGACATGACATCTTTGCTATGTACAGATGCGCCAAAAGCGACGGATCACTTAAAGAATGAAGACTTCTTCCATGTAACCAAATTTACAACGGCGAAATTCGTGATTACGAAAGTAGATAACAGCAAAGCGCAGCCTGTGGTAACGGGTAATTTAACGATTAAAGAAAAGACTAAATCTATTTCTTTCCCTATTAAGGTAACTGCAATCTCAGCCCAAGGCGTAGAAGCGGAAGCCAGCAATATTAAGATTAATAGATTAGATTATGATATTCGCTTCCGCTCGAAAAGTCTTTTTACAGACTTAGGTGACAAAGCTATTGAAGATGAATTCACACTGAACATCAAAATCAAAGCAACGAAGTAAGACATAAAAAAAAGAGCCCTCTACTCGGGCTCTTTTTTTATGCTATTTAATAGCAACATCGACGATTCTAAAGCTTCCGTCGGGCTGCTGCTCTCCTTTACCAATGGAGATACTTTTGGAGTGGTAGAAAAGATACGTCCAATCATCTTCTCTTCCTTCTTCCCAATATTGTTTACGTAAATCACGTGATAAGCGACCATCAAAGTCGTACTTAGCGACAAAGTTTTTAAAGATCTCTTCTGGCTCTGGTAACACATCGCCACCAAAGAAATAATGCTCTCCGCCGGTGTGTATGTGAAATACTTGATGGTGCGGTGTATGTCCACCACTAACCTGATAAGAGATCTGATGATTTACCTGTCCATCGCCATCCAATAAAACGAGGTTTCCGCTACGCTGAATCACATCGAATATTTCTGTTTTGTAGGAAGGGTTTTCACCACTAAAGGCATATTCCCATTCTTCACGCTGCACATAATACTCTGCATTAGGAAAAGCAACGCGTGCTACGCCATCTTTAAAATCAACCATTCCACCGGTATGATCTTTATGCAGGTGGGACATCAGCACATATTTTACATCCTCAGGCTCGAAGCCCAATCGGCGAATATTATCGTGAATCATCAAGCCGCCATCTTCATTCGAAAAGCCTAAACCCGTATCACATAAAATTAAACCGTCATCCGCCACAATAAGGAAAGGATGTACATGTACAAAAATGGATCCTTTTCGCGTTAATGGGTCGTCTTTTGCAGCATCAAAAGGCACAAAAGCCTTACTTGCATCGACAGAAAAAGAACCCTCGTAGAGTGTATAAGCTTGTATCATATCAAATTAAATTGTAAACAAGTAGGTTTCAGAATATTAGTCCACCCAAGCCTTTCGGGATTAGGTAAACCAATTTACAAAACGTATATTTACCCGTTAATACAGGGGCAAAGATATGCAAAAAAGGTGGGTAATAAAGCCAAAAAATAATGCTACAAAAACCGAAAAACTAAGGAATGAATTGGGTGTAAGCCCAGTCATTACAGAGTTACTCCTCAACCGCAATGTCAGCACTTTCGATGAGGCCAAGCTATTCTTCCGTCCGGAATTGGACATGCTTCATGATCCGTTCTTGATGCAGGATATGGATAAAGCAATATACCGTATTGAACAAGCTATCGGCAATAAAGAAAAGATTTTAATCTACGGAGATTATGATGTCGATGGTACTACTGCCGTTTCCGTTGTCTACAGTTTTTTCAGAGATTTCCATTCTGGTATTGAGTTTTACATCCCCGATCGCTATGTCGAAGGGTACGGTATCTCTACCCAAGGTATTGACTATGCCGCTGAGCATGGATTCTCCTTAATCATTGCACTAGACTGTGGTATTAAGGCGAATGATAAAATTGACTACGCAAAATCAAAAAATATAGACTTCATCATTGGCGATCACCATTTGCCAGGCGATGAAATTCCTCAGGCGGTAGCCGTATTGGATCCGAAGCGTAATGATTGTGCCTACCCTTACAAAGAGCTTTCGGGCTGTGGTATAGGCTTCAAAATTATTCAAGCATTCATCCAGAAGAATGATATGGATATCCAACTGGCTTATCAGTACCTCGACCTCGTCGCGGTGAGTATTGCCTCGGATATCGTTCCGATTACGGGAGAAAACAGAATATTGACACACTACGGATTAAAAAAGCTGAATACCAACCCTAATTGTGGTCTGCAAGCGCTTATCAATCTTTCCTCCAATAAAACAGGACAGTTCTCCGTTAATGATATCGTCTTCCAAATAGGTCCACGGATCAACGCGGCAGGACGTATTGAACACGCTAAAGATGCTGTAAAGCTTTTAATCTCAAAATCACTGCAAGAGGCTAAGGATTTTTCGGCTACGGTAGATGATCAAAATAACCAACGTAAGGATTTAGATTTAAAAATTACGGAAGAAGCACTAGCCCTTATTGGTGGTGATGAAGCCTTGATAAAACGTAAGTCAACGGTTCTCTACAAGGAGGATTGGCATAAAGGTGTTATCGGTATCGTGGCTTCCCGTCTAACGGAAAAATATTACCGCCCTACCATTGTGCTTACGAAGACCAATGGACATGTTGCGGGATCGGCACGATCGGTTATCGGCTTTGACCTTTACGAAGCATTAAGCGAATGTGAAGACCTTCTAGAGCAGTATGGTGGACACAAATATGCCGCAGGCTTAACGATGTCGACGGAAAAAATTGAAGCTTTTCAAGAGCGTTTTGAGCAAGTTGTAACTAAATTAATCAAACCGGAAATGCTTCAGCAGGAAGTATTGATTGAAACGGAGATTAAACTCAATGATATCGAAGCTAAATTTTACCGTATCCTTAAACAGTTTGAGCCTTATGGTCCACAAAACGAAGCACCTATCTTTTTAACGAAGAAAGTGCAAGGAACGGGATATATTGTTGGTAACAACCACTTAAAAGTAACTATACGCCAAGCAGACACGCCAAATTTTGAATGTATAGGCTTTGGATTAGCGGAGCATTTAGATTTCATCAATAGCGGACAACCTTTTGATATCTGCTATACTATTGAAGAAAATAACTGGCGTGGCAAAAAGAATTTACAATTAAATATCAAAGCAATTCGATATTAGAATATATTTGTAATCAAACGATTAACAGAGAAGATGATACTAAAGGCTGAAAACCTCGTCAAAAAATATAAGCAACGTACTGTTGTCAACGATGTTTCCTTTCATGTGGAACAAGGGGAAATCGTAGGTCTATTAGGCCCAAACGGTGCTGGAAAAACGACTTCCTTTTACATGATTGTTGGCTTAATTAAGCCAAATGATGGACATGTATACCTCGACGACCAAGAGATCACACAAGATGCGATGTTTCAGCGTGCTCAAAAAGGTGTCGGTTATCTAGCACAAGAGGCTTCTGTATTTCGTAAGCTTTCTGTAGAAAATAACATCCTTGCTGTTCTGGAAATCCATTACCCAAATAAGGAAGAGCGTTTAGCAAAGCTTGAGGAGCTGTTGACGGAATTTAGTTTACACCGTGTACGCAAAAACCGTGGTGATTTACTCTCGGGAGGAGAACGCCGACGTACGGAGATTGCACGCGCTCTTGCTGCAAACCCAAGCTTCATCCTCTTGGATGAGCCTTTTGCTGGGGTAGACCCTATTGCGGTAGAAGAAATTCAGACCATCGTTTCTAAATTAAAGCGCAAGAATATCGGCGTATTAATTACCGACCACAATGTGCAAGAAACGCTGTCTATCACCGATAGAGCATACTTACTGACGGAAGGTAAAATCATGCTTACCGGCACGCCTGAAGAAATCGCGAGCAATGAACTTGCCCGTAAATTCTACTTAGGTCGTCACTTTGAATTAAGAAGGAAAAAACTTTAACCTAGCCTCTTACATCCTAGAAAATTATGGCATTACTAAATTCTCTGTTTACTTGGATTATGAAAAAGCGCATACATCAAATTGAGCTTTTCATGAAATATCCACATGATGTACAAGAGGAGTGGTTCCAAAGTTTAATTTCTACAGCAGAGGCTACAGAATGGGGCAAGAAATACGACTACACGAGTATCCTTACGCCTGAAGAGTATAAAAATCGTGTGCCTATTCAAGACTACGATGATGTAAAAGTATACGTAGACCGCATGATAAAAGGAGAGCAAAACCTAATTTGGCCTTCGGATATCAAATGGTTTGCGAAGTCATCGGGCACCACTTCCGACCGTTCCAAATTTATTCCGGTAAGCTTGGAAGCCTTAGAAGATTGTCATTACCAAGGAGGGAAAGATATGCTTTCCATCTTTTGCCATAACAAGCCAGAAAATAAAGTATTCACAGGAAAATCGGTGGTTATCGGTGGCTCATCACAGATTAACAATTTTAGCCCTGACTCCTACTATGGAGATTTATCATCTATCTTAATTCGTAATCTCCCTTTCTGGGCGGAGTTCAAGCGTACGCCAAACTTGGAGGTAACCTTAAACCCTAATTTCGAAGAGAAGATTGAACAAATAGCACAGATCACCATCAAAGAAAATGTAACCAGTTTGGCAGGTGTGCCAACGTGGAACATCGTAATGGCTAAGCGTGTGCTTGAGATTACAGGAAAGGATAATTTACTGGAAGTATGGCCTAACTTGGAGTTTTATGGACATGGTGGCGTCAGCTTCAAACCATACCGTGAGCAGTTTAAGCAACTGATTCCTTCGGATGAGATGTACTACTTGGAGAATTACAATGCTTCAGAAGGTTATTTTGGCCTTCAAGACCAGTCTGACTCTGAAGACCTCCTACTGATGCTCGATTACGGCATCTACTATGAGTTCCTACCAATGGAAAATATTGATGACGAGCGTCCACATACTTTAGCTCTTCACGAAGTAGAACTCGGAAAAAATTATGCCTTGATTATTTCTACCAATGCTGGTTTATGGCGTTATAAAATTGGGGATACCATCAAATTCACTTCTTTATCACCTTACCGTTTTCAAATATCAGGACGTACAAAGCAGTATATCAACACCTTTGGTGAAGAAGTTATTGTAGACAATGCTGAACAGGCATTGCATGAAGCCTGCAAAAGAACGGAAGCCATTATCAAAGACTATACCGCTGGCCCTTCCTATTTTAAAGATGGCAAAGCGGGTGCTCATGAGTGGATTATCGAATTTGAAAAACAACCTACCGATTTTAATACCTTCTGCACAACCTTAGATAGCACCCTTCGGGAGATAAACTCCGATTACGATGCGAAGCGCTACAAAGACATGGCTTTGACAGCTCCTATCATACACAATGCTGGTCCAGATAGTTTCTACCACTGGATGAAATCTAGAGGTAAATTAGGCGGACAAAATAAGGTACCTCGTCTTGCTAACAACCGAGAATATCTAGACTCGCTATTAAAAATCATCAATAGTTAGTCTTTATTTTTCAAGCAAATACCCTTCTAATCGAAATTAGCCCCTCACTTTGGGCTTTCTATTGATTCTTTTTTTTAACTTGCGCATTCTAAATATTATGTAATGAGCGGGAAGAATATTAATTCAATTCGCGTAGAGCCAACCCAACAATCAAGACTCTCGCAGGTAGATTTCAATAACTTGAAATTCGGTCAGATTATGACTGACCATATGCTAGTTGCTAACTATGAAAACGGCACTTGGACAGACGTCAGCATCGTACCTTACGGTGATTTATCGATTAGTCCTTCTATGTCAGCTCTTCACTATGGACAAGCTATTTTTGAAGGTATCAAAGCCTATAAGTTTGCTGACGGAACAATCAGTATCTTCCGTCCGGACAGAAACTTGGAGCGTTTCAATAAATCAGCTTCACGTTTACAAATGCCAGAAGTGCCAGAAGATATCTTCATTGGTGGCTTAAAAGCCCTTTTGGACATCGACCGTGCTTGGGTACCAAGCTTAGAAGGAACGGCACTTTACATTCGTCCTTTCATGTTTGCTACAGAAGCAGCACTAGGCGTACACCCATCTATATCGTACAAATTTGTAATCATCTGCTGTCCTGTAGGTGCATACTATAGCAAACCTATCAGCTTAAAAGTGGAAACACATTATACACGTGCTGCTGAAGGTGGTGTTGGTTTTTCTAAAAATGCGGGTAACTACGCTTTATCTCTTTATCCAACGCAGTTGGCAAATGATGAAGGTTATGACCAAATTATGTGGACTGACGCTAGTGAGCATAAATATGTTGAAGAAGCTGGAACAGCCAACTTAATCTTCCGTATTGGCGACACGATTATTACGCCACATGGCGACACTATTTTACATGGTGTTACCCGTCGTACGATTATCGAACTAGCTGAAAAATGGGGATATAAAGCTGAACAAAGAAGAGTATCTGTTGCCGAGCTATTAGACGGTATTAAAAATGGTACTGTTACAGAGGCTTTCGCCGCAGGAACAGCAGCTACCATTACACATATTTCTAAAATCGGCTTAGCTGGTGTTGATTATGAATTGCCTCCTGTAGAAGGACGTGAATTCTCCAACAAGGTATTAGATTACTTAAACCAACTACGTTACGGTAAAATTGAAGATCCTTTTGGATGGAACAATATTGTGTAAGCATATATAAATAACGAAAAAGCCATCTTTTAGAAGATGGCTTTTTTTTATGCCGATGTCCCGTCCTGAAATAAGTTGACAGCTAACTCAACTTATCATGAAAAAAGCACTAAAGAACAATTTACGACGCAGTCAGCGAGATTATAGTCTGGCTTTTAAATTATCTGTTGTTCGTCAAGTAGAAAAAGGCGAACTGACCTACAAGCAAGCACAATCTCATTATGGTATTCAAGGCCGAAGTACGGTTTTGGTCTGGTTAAGAAAACTTGGTAACTTAGATTGGAGTTTACCAAAGCAATACACTATGAATAAGCATATTGACCCTAGCCCAGAGCAACGTATTAAGTTATTAGAAAAGGCTTTGAAAGATGAACAAGATCGCAATCTTGTTTATAAAACGATGTTTGAGATTATGGAAAAAGAATATGGTATGGTTGTGCCAAAAAAGCTTTTATCCAAAGACTTCGGGAAAAAGGGATAATCAGCCTTTCCAAAGTCTGTAAACTGTTTGGGATTAGTCGGCAAGGTTACTACAAAAAATTAAATCGTATTCATTCTCGGTTATTAGAATTGCAACAAGTTAAGCAGGAAGTTCTCAAAGAACGGATGTACCTTCCTCGTTTAGGAACACGTAAGCTATACTTTATATTGAAAGAACGATTTAATGCGCAGCATATCAAAATAGGCAGAGATGCACTATTCAATTTCTTACGTTCGGAACATTTATTAATAAAGCCAGCAAGAAGTTACATCAAAACAACCAATTCAAAACATTGGTTGCATAAGTACCCTAATCTACTAAAAGAGAAAAAGGCTATCAGAGCAGAAGAAATCTGGGTTTCAGACATCACTTATATCCAAACTCATGAAAAAACTGCCTATTTAAGTTTAGTAACAGATGCTTGGTCTAGAAAAATTATAGGATTTCATTTGCACCATGATTTAAGCACTGATGGTGTCGCCAAAGCATTAAAAATGGCTATTAAATCAAGAAAAAGCCATCTTCCGTTGATACATCATTCTGATAGAGGGGTACAATACTGTTCAAATCAGTATCAAGAAATACAGCGTAAAAACAATATTACTTGTTCAATGACTGACGGCTATGATTGTTATCAAAACGCTCTTGCTGAAAGGATAAATGGTATATTAAAAAATGAATTTCTGATTAGTAAACCTAAAAACATAAAACAAGCGAACACAATGATCAGGCAATCAGTTAAATTATACAATAATAGAAGACCACATACAGCGCTAAAATATAAAACGCCTGGTCAAGTACATAAACAAAAAATCCTTACTTGATTAATCAAGTAAGGATAGTTATCGTTAAATTTATACGTCAACCTATTCTAGGACGCTACACGATGGTGTAGTTTCCAAAAACTGAATAATCCCCGTTATGTCTTGAGGTTCAAACCAAGTGGTGTTCCCATATTTCTTGAACCAGGTAATTTGTCGTTTCGCATATTGTCTTGAATGTTGCTTAATCTTATCAACAGCTTCCTCAAGCGATAACTTACCATCAAAATAATCAAATATCTCGGCATAGCCCACCGTTTGTAAAGCTGGCTTCTGCTGATATGCTTTTAAGGATTCTACTTCTGCTAGTAGTCCTTTTTCCATCATTATCCCCACACGCAGATTGATACGTTCATACAATTTAGCTCGGTCCATATTCAAACCAATTGTAACCACTTCAAAAGGACGACGTGCTAAATCACTCACATGGTAAGAAGAGAAAGGCTTGCCTGTTGCCTCATACACTTCTAATGCACGGATAACACGCTGCGAGTTGGAGATATCTACGGTAGCATAGTAAGCTGGGTCTACCCCCTTTAAGCGCTCTTGCAAAGGTTCTATCCCTTCAGCTTCAAACGTAGCGTTTAATTGCTCACGAATTTCTGCTGGCGCCTTCGGCAAATTATCTAAGCCTTCGCAAACAGCACGCACAAATAAACCAGATCCACCAACCATAACGGCGACATCATTATGGGCAAAAATTTCCGTAAGCTTTGCTAATGCATCACGTTCAAAATCACCCGCCGAGTAGTCTTCAGCGATGCTATGGGAGTCTATAAAATGATGCTTTGCCTGTGCGAGTTCTTCCAAATCAGGCTTAGCCGTCCCAATGGTCATCTCTTTATAAAACTGTCGAGAATCAGCCGAAATGACTTCCGTACCATAATGATTCGCTAACTGAATCCCCATGGCAGTCTTCCCTACAGCAGTAGGTCCAACCACAACAATCAAACGTTTTTTATCTTTCTGCATAACGGATGAAAAAAATACCTTAAACGCAAGTTTAAGGTATTTTCTTAATTTTTATTTTATAGCGTTAGTAAGCATTAATATTCGTCTTCGAATCCTCTTTCTGGCTTCTCTTCTCCTTCACCACCCTCTTCTTCATCTTCACCGTCGAACAAGTCAAAGTCCTCATCATCATCTACGCCATATTCTGTATCGTCTACTGGTACATCCTCTTCATCATCGTCGTCGTCTACATCAGTAGCAACAGGGAATAACGATGCTGCAGCACTTTTTGGAGCCTCACCAACCGACTTAAATAATGCCGGATATTCCTTTCCATCTTCTTCCTTTAAGATTTTTATCAGTTCAACATGAAAGTCATACGGACGATCGAAGTTATAGATGTAATAGAATTTCTGATGTGGATCATCAATAAATTTACTCATTTTGACCTCTTCCACCTTTAGTACACCGCTAGCAGTTTTTCTATCCGTTGGTAGAAAAGCTATCTCCGTTCCTTTTTTCCATTGATCATTGCTCACGTAAAAAGACGAAGACACATCCTGATTATACCCAGTAGTTTTATGGATTGCAGCATGCAATTCCAAAAAGGTACTCTTAGAGGGCATATCTATCTCCCGATAAATATCTTCATAATCCTCAAAAGTAACTCGAAATCTGTAAATAGCCATTTTTGTTATATCCTATGCTTGTTTTTCAATCCTAAAATTACAATAATTTTTAAAAAAATTAAGGGAGGATTTCATTTTTAACGTTCAATCCCATACGTTCACCTTCTTGCAAAACAAAGGCCAAAGCTTCGTCACGATTGTTGGTAATATCACCTTCTAAAATCGCTTCACGCATGGCATTTTTTAGCGTCCCGATAACACGCCCCGGCGCAAGCCCAAAAAGGTGCATTATATCTTCACCAGAAACAGGAGGCTGCCAGTTTCGCACCTGATCACGCTCCTCGACATCCTTCAATTTCTGTTTTACCAGCTCGAAGTTGTTTCGGTATTTTTTCTTTTTAAATTCGTTCTTTGTCGTCACGTCGGCATGACACAGCAACATCAATCCATCGATATCATCACCTGCCTCAAAAAGTAGACGGCGTACCGCCGAATCAGTGACAATATCCTGTGCCAAAACAATAGGACGCAAGTGTAACTGTACCAACTTCTGCACAAACTTCATCTTTTCATTAAGCGGAAGTTTCAACTCAGCGAACAACTTAGGTACCATTTTAGCACCTCGATCTTCATGCCCGTGGAAGGTCCATCCTACACGTTTATCAAATCGCTTCGTTGCAGGTTTAGCAATATCGTGCATAATAGCTGCCCAACGCAACCATAAATCGTCCGACATTTCAGCCACGTTATCCAACACTTCTAGTGTATGGTAAAAATTATCTTTATGTGCTCTTCCATCGATGGTATCTACCCCGTAAAGGTTGTACATCGCTGGAAAAATCTCTTTCAATAAGCCTGTATCAAACAAATACTTAAAACCTGCCGAAGGACGATTAGACAATATTATTTTATTCAGCTCATCAGTAATACGTTCCTTCGAAATAATACGAATACGCGTTACTTGATCCGTAATCGCCTGAATGGCTTTGATATCAATCTTAAAATTAAGCTGAGTGGCAAAGCGTATCGCTCTTAACATCCGCAAAGGATCATCCGAAAAAGTAATAACAGGATCTAGCGGCGTACGGATTACACGGCTTTCTATATCTGCTAATCCATCAAAAGGATCAACCAGCTCACCAAAGCGATTGCCATTCAAGCAAAAAGCCATAGCATTAACTGTAAAGTCACGTCTATTTTGATCGTCGGCCAAAGTGCCATCCTCTACAATAGGGTTTCTGGAATTGGAACGGTAGGACTCTTTGCGGGCACCAACAAATTCAATATTGATATGGTCGTGCACCAACATAGCAGTACCAAAACTCTTGTATACAGCTACTTTAGTACGTAAAATATCACCCAATTTATTAGCGAAATCTATTCCACTGCCTACCACCACAATGTCCACATCGTTCTTAAAGGCACGTCCCATGATTCGATCACGAACATAACCGCCAATCACATAGCAGTCGACTTGTTCCTGATCTGCTAAATGGCTGATTTTTTGAAAAATGGGATGTTGTAAATTCTCTCGCATAGCAAACCTGTATAGGTAGAAATCTATTAGCGGGCAAAAATACGGAAAATTAGGTATAATCCGGTAGTTTCCGTGGGATAAAAGGTCTTAACGACTAATCTCTATCCTTAGAAAGTCTACGGAATGCCAATGGATTTGCCGTCAACTCAGCCTGTTCTCTACGACATTTAACAATATGTACCGCTGTAAAAATAGCCTCTAGGAAAGATTCATGAGACGCCACATTTTTACCGGCAATATCGTAGCCTGTCCCATGATCTGGAGAGGTGCGCACCGTAGGTAATCCTGCGGTATAGTTTACCCCTTTGCGTGCTGCAATATGTTTAAAAGGAATTAAGCCCTGGTCATGATACATCGCCAAAACCGCATCAAATTTGGTATAGGCATCAGCCGCAAAGAAGCCATCCGCAGGGTAAGGACCAAAGCAGAAGATACCTTGCTCATTCGCTTTTTCTACTGCTGGACGCACCACTTCGTCATCTTCTTTACCAATAATACCATGATCGCCTGCATGTGGGTTTAAGCCCAACACAGCAATTTTAGGCTTTTGAATCCAAAAGTCTTTTTTAAGACTCTCGTGCATCATTTTCAGCTTATGAATAATCGCATCTTCGGTGATGGTCGATGCGACATCTTTCACAGGGATATGTCCCGTAACAACCCCAACACGAAGTTCATCGGTAATCATAAACATCAACACGTCATCCGCATTGGCTTTCGCTTGTAGATATTCGGTATGGCCAGGGAAGTTAAATCCTTCCTGTTGAATATTATGCTTATTAATTGGAGCCGTAACAAGGGCATCAATAAGGCCTGCATTTAGGTCGGCAACAGCTCTTTCTAAGGATAGAAAAGCATACTTACCTCCTATTTCATTGTCTTCACCCAAGGAAAGCTTTACATCTTCTTGCCAGCAGTTGATCATATTTGCACGCTTAGCGTTTGCTTGATCTGCCGACTGAATAACATTGAAGCTAAAATCTTGGATTCCGATAGCTTTACGGTGGAATGAAGCTACTTTAGTATTTCCATAAACGATAGGTGTGAAATAATCTAGCACACGATTATCAAGCAATGATTTAATAATCACCTCCAACCCAATGCCATTCACATCGCCAACGGTAATACCAATTTTTAATTTTTCACTCATCTCTTAAAAGCTTTGATTCAAAAATACAAAATTTACCATATAAAAGGCCGTTTGAAAAGCAAATTGTTAGGAATAACTATCTTTGTATTCTATTCTTTATACTATGAGTACAGTACGCGCGAAAAAACACCTAGGACAGCACTTCTTAAACGACAAGAATGCTGCACAAAAAATTGTCAATGCTTTAGACCCTTCACTTGGTTTTAAACAAGTTCTGGAAGTTGGTCCTGGTATGGGCGTACTTTCAGATTTCCTTTTACAAAATGAATCCTACGAAACGTGGATGATTGATATCGATGAAGAATCCATCGCTTTCTTGGACGACAAATATCCACAGCTAGAACACCGCCTTATCAGTGGTGACTTTTTAGCCTTAGATTTTTCGGCCCACTTTGACGAAAAAATGGCCGTTATCGGTAACTTCCCTTATAATATATCATCACAGATTTTATTTAAAATATTGGAAGAGCGCAACCGCGTAATACAAATGGCGGGTATGTTCCAGAAAGAAGTAGCGGAACGTTGTGTTGCTAAACCAGGTTCTAAAGAGTATGGTATTCTTTCCGTCTTTTTACAAACCTACTACGATGTGCAATACTTATTTACAGTAAAAGCTGGAGCCTTCAATCCGCCACCAAAAGTACAATCGGGGGTTATGAAGATGACGCGTAATAAGCGTGAAACATTGGATTGCGATGAGAAGTTATTCTGGCGTGTTGTTAAAGCAGGCTTTAACCAACGCCGCAAAACGCTACGCAATTCCCTTTCTGCGGTAGTGCCGAAGGATAAAATGTCAGATAATCCTTTGTACGAGCTACGTGCTGAAAGATTAACCGTGGAAGACTTTATCAGTTTAAGCAAAGAGATAGGTCAAAGCCTATAACTTATGGAAGCTACTACTGATAGATTTATCATCATTGGAGGAGGAATAGCTGGCCTTTGTGCTGCTATCGGTCTTCAATCTATCGGTATGGAAGCCCATGTCTATGAAGGAGCACAAAAACTTAAAGGTATTGGCGCAGGTTTCGGCCTTGCGGCCAATGCCATGCAAGCTTTAGCCTACCTTGACTTGCGTGATGACATCAGCAAACTGGGCCATTTCTTAGACTCTTACAATATCCTTGATGACCAAGGTCATATCCTAGTTGCTCCCGACACCAAGTCGATTAGCAGCAACTACAATCAAGACAATTTCGCCATTCATCGGGCCGACCTCCATCAATTTTTATTAGGTAAAATTCCTGCGGAGCAGGTTCACCTAGGCAAAAGAGCGATTTCATTCACGAAAGAAAAAGAGCTCGTTACCGTTCATTTTTCCGATGGAAGTTCCACGACAGGCAAAGCCCTATTGATTGCCGATGGTGTGCACTCTCTTTTACGTCAACAACTTATTCCGGAGTCGGCACCACGCTACTCGGGGTATACCTGTTGGCGTGCAACTATCGACAACAGCAGTATACAGCTACAAAAAAGTACGGAAACATGGGGCAAGAAGGGTCGCTTTGGCATGACTCCGCTTGTCGGAAACCGTATTTACTGGTATGCATGTATCAACAGCGAGGCTCAAAACCCTATCCTGAAAAACTGGACAACACGTGAATTACTAGCTAACTTTAGCGATTACCACGCCCCTATACCCCGTATCATTCAAGAAACGAAAGAGAGCGATTTGCTATGGAATGACATTATTGACATTGCACCATTATCACAACTCGCTTTTGACAATATATTACTGATGGGGGATGCAGGACATGCCACGACACCCAATTTGGGACAAGGCGCCTGTCAAGCCATTGAAGATGTAGCCGTACTTATTGATGAACTTAAAAAGCACACAACGCTTTCGGAAACGTTCAAAAATGTGGAAAGAAGGCGCTTAGCTCGCGTAAATTACATCACGAACACCTCTTGGAGAGTCGGACAAATTGCCCAATGGGATAACACCGTATTGATTAATATCCGTAATTTTCTCATGAAAATTATGCCGAACAAGCTTAAACAAAGCCAAATAAATAGATTATTATCCGTTGACTTCATGAAAATCAATGCTAATGAAAAACACTAACATCCTTATCGTCGACGACGTTCACGAAATCTTATTAGAAAGATTACGTGCTGCACATATAGATTTTGATTACCAACCGGATTTTACGCGTGCCGATGCGGAGAAGGTCATTGAAAATTATACCGGATTGATTATACGTTCTAAATTTCAGGTAGACCAAAGTTTCATCGACATTGGTTTAAACCTACAGTTTATAGCACGTGCTGGCGCCGGTATGGATAATATAGACCAGGAATTTGCCGTAGGCAGAGGCATCCATCTTATTCCTGCTAATGAAGGAAATCGCGACGCCGTAGGCGAACACATGATTGGTATGTTGCTAAGCTTGATGAATAACCTCAATAGAGGACATCGCCAGATTGCCGCAGGACAATGGAATCGCGAAGAAAATAGAGGACATGAGCTTAAGGGTAAAACTGTAGCCTTGATTGGCTATGGTCATAACGGACAGGCTATGGCCAAGAAACTATCCGGATTTGACGTTAAAGTTATCGCTTACGACAAGTATAAAACAGGATTCTCGGATGCCTATGCACAAGAAGTATCCATGGAAGAAGTGGTCAAACATGCTGATGTGGTAAGCTACCACATTCCGTTGACGCACGAAACGAGCAATATGATTAATGAGGAATATCTCTTCCACTTCCGCAAGCCTATTTTCTTTTTGATGGGTGCTCGTGGAGGCATCGCCAAGATACCAGCGGTGCTTAAAGCGCTCGACGAAGGGAAAATTATTGCAGCAGCTTTCGATGTGTTACCTGTAGAGAAGTTCCCTACACTGGCTGAGCAAACATGGTTTACAGACCTTACATCACGAGACAACGTATTATTGAGTCCACACGTAGCGGGCTGGACTTTTGAAAGTTACTACAAACTATCGGATGTATTAGCGGATAAAATTATCGCAGCAGCGAAAAAATAAATAAGACTAAAAGGACGATTACAAACTGCAATACCAAGGCTAAATCTAGCAGGTAAGTATAGTGATAATGTTCTTTTTTCTTAAACACAAAGAAACGCAGTATAAAAGCCACCAAGAGATTGGTGGCCAATATGCCCACCTTAATCGGAAAACTAACAACCGAGAAATACAGTAAAAGACTGTGGACTAACAAAAGACCATAGCACAATAGAATAGCCTTCCGCTCTCCCAAAACAGTAGGAATTGTCTTCAAGTGGTAATAGGAATCTTGTGCCATATCGCGAATATCAAATGGCAAGGTACATATCACTAAAAAGACAAACTTAAAGACAAATAACGTGACAAATAAGTCTGTTGCGACCGGAGTACCCTGCGCATACAACTCCACGGCAGGCAAGGCTACAGAGCTCAATGCCCACACCAAAGCAATATGAAATACTTTCAAGGCGGGCAATTGTCGTAATCCTCCCCATTTACCTTCACGCCGAATAATCGGAGCGGAATACAGAAAACTTATGAAGCCTATAAATCCTAGAAACAAAAAGCTGTATAGATGCACCTGAAAGAGTGCATAGCCGAGCAAAATCGCGGCAATAACCATATTTAAGACCATCAGCCAGGTATGGCTAAATATCCATCGTGTACGCAGATAAGGCGAAGCGGCTGGATTTTTTGGTTTCGCCAAAAGCAAACTACTGTTGTACAAAAGCAACGTAGCAGCTCCTTCTATAAGGATGATAAAAGGCTGATAAGGTCGATCAAACACAAGGTATGTCAGTGCACATTGGGCAGCAGCGGCCAACGCAATCAAAAGATTGGTAAACACTAAGAAATAATAGCCCTTTCTTAAAAATTGCATATATGTTAAAAAACTAACAACTAGTTATTAAATTACTCAAAATAAGTCATTATCCTATTTAAAATTGACAATAATCACAAAAAAAACTAAATTAGCTCATTGAGTTTCAGTGCAGACGTGATTGAATAAATGATTGTCCGTATTGAATAAAAGTATGATAATATTACCAAAAAATATGAGCCTACAAATTAAAAGTTTCGAGGAATATCAAGAAGTCTACAAACGTAGTGTTGATGAGCCGGCAGCATTCTGGGGAGAAATTGCTGAAAATTTCTTTTGGAAAAGAAAATGGACAAATGTATTAAATTGGAATTTCAGCGAACCGAATATCAAATGGTTTGAGGGAGGAAAAGTAAACATTACCGAAAACTGTCTAGACAGACATATCTATAATTTAGGGGATAAACCAGCTATCATTTGGGAACCAAACGACCCGAACGAAGCACACCGTGTTTTGACCTACAAACAACTACTCAGCAAAGTAGAAACCTTTGCTAATGTTTTAAAAAATAACGGCGTTAAAAAGGGCGATCGTGTATGTATCTACCTACCGATGGTTCCTGAGTTGGTAATTGCCGTATTAGCCTGTGCTCGTATTGGTGCTATCCACTCCGTTGTGTTTGGTGGTTTCTCTGCGCAATCTATTGCTGACCGTATCAACGATGCTGAATGTAAATTGGTTGTAACAGCTGATGGCGGCTTTAGAGCTAACAAAGTATTGGAACTAAAATCTATCGTTGACGATGCTTTAATGCAATGTCGCGGCGTAGAGCGTGTCATCGTCCTTACACGTACACGCACACCGGTATCGATGATCAAAGGTCGTGACGTATGGTGGGAAGATGAAATCAGCAAAGTAGAGACACAAGGCAATCCGCCATGTCCAGCAGAAGAAATGGATGCTGAAGACCCTTTGTTCATTTTATACACATCGGGATCTACAGGTAAGCCTAAAGGGGTAGTACACACCACCGGCGGCTACATGGTGTATACTGGTTATACTTTCTCCAATGTGTTCCAATATCAACCTGGTGAAGTTTATTTCTGTACAGCAGATATCGGTTGGATTACCGGACATAGCTATATCATCTACGGACCATTATCGCAAGGTGCTGTTTCCTTAATGTTTGAAGGTACGCCTACGTACCCAGATGCAGGCAGACTATGGGATGTCGTAGATAAACACAAAGTAAATATTCTATACACAGCACCTACTGCTATCCGTTCGTTGATGGCCTTTGGTGATGAATACGTAGATAATAAAGATTTAAGCAGCATCAGAAAATTAGGTTCTGTTGGTGAGCCTATCAACGAAGAGGCTTGGCATTGGTATAACGAGAAAATTGGTAAAGGCAAAGCGCCAATTGCCGACACTTGGTGGCAAACCGAGAATGGAGGTATCCTTATTGCACCAATGGCGGGTATATCACCAACGATTCCTAGTTATGCTATGCTTCCACTTCCGGGAGTGCAGCCTTGCTTAATGGATGAGAATGGTCAAGAAATTGAAGGAAACGATGTTAGCGGAAACTTGTGTATCAAGTTCCCTTGGCCTGGTATGTTGCGCACGACTTGGGGCGACCATGAGCGTTGTCGTCAAACCTACTTCGCTACCTATGCCGATAAATACTTCACGGGCGATGGATGTTATAGAGATCCTAACGGTTATTACAAAATCACAGGTCGCGTAGATGACGTATTAAATGTTTCAGGCCACCGTATCGGAACGGCCGAAGTAGAGAATGCTATTAATATGCACTCTGATGTTGTAGAATCTGCTATCGTAGGCTACCCACACCCTGTCAAAGGACAAGGTATCTATGCTTACGTTATTGCAAACCACCACATCGATGAGGACAGCACTCGTAAAGATATCCTACAAACGATCACACGCTTGATTGGTGCTATTGCGAAACCGGATATTATCCAGTTCGTAACAGACCTACCGAAAACACGTTCCGGAAAAATCATGCGTAGAATCTTACGTAAAATCGCCGAAGGTGAAACAGAAAACCTAGGTGATACCTCTACACTACAAGATCCTACAGTCGTGGAAGCTTTAATCAAAGGCTCTGCAGAACTTAAAAAGTAAAAATAAATAGCTATACATACAGGCACCCTAGGGTGCCTGTATGTATTTTCTAGCATACGCAACAAGCCTAAATCCTTCCTTTTCTTGCTAAAGAACGTGTACGAAGCAGCTTTTATAACAGAAAAAAAACGACACAAAGTTGCACCTTCAAACGGCTTTAATTTCAAAATATGAGGTAGACATTTCCTGTAACGTTGTTCGTTTACACATCGTGCATGAATAAACCTGAGGCTCAGCCTATAAAACAGAAAATCGTAGCGTTCAACCTCCATCATCCATACTTGTTTAAGCGATTGCTGAAGCACATAATGACAAAAACAGCACCTTAAATCAGTATTGCTATTTTCACATTTTTCACAGCTTAAGCGGAAGATTTGTCGAAAAAAATAACGAAAAAGTGCGGATTTTTTGTATTTTTATGACGTTTCCAAAAATTAAATATTCAAGACTGCATGCTATTTACTGTTTTAACAGGATTAATAACATCGAGCCTTTTCGTTCCTTTCGGCAAGCTTATTAAGTCGAAATGGAGTATATTGCTCCCTTTCATACCTGTACTGCTATTTCTTTATTTTGTTCTGCATATTTCGGCGGTTTCCGGCGGAACCAATTTCGTCCAGAGCGTTCCTTGGGTGCCTTCACTAGGTATCAACTTCGATTTACGGCTTGACGGACTCGCCCTTCTCTTTTCTTTGCTAATTACAGGAATTGGAGCAGCGATATTTTTCTATGCACGAACTTACCTTAAAGGTCATCCCTACTTTGACCGCTTCTTCGGCTACCTCTTCCTCTTCATGAGTGCCATGCTGGGTGTCGTTTTATCAAACAACCTCTTAACATTATTCATATTCTGGGAGCTTACCAGTATAAGTTCATTCTTCTTAATCGGCTTTAACAACGATAGTGCAGAGTCACGTAAGAGTGCAATGACAGCTTTAAGCATCACAGGTATTGGTGGCTTTTTCCTCCTTGCCGGATTAATATTGTTAGGAAACATTGCTGACACCTACATTATCAGTGAGCTATACGAGCGTCGTGATATCATTATCAACCACAATCTATACCCACTTTTTACCGGATTACTGTTTATCGGTGCCTTCACTAAATCGGCGCAGTTCCCTTTCCATTTTTGGTTGCCGGGAGCCATGAAAGCGCCGACGCCTGTATCGGCCTATTTACACTCGGCAACGATGGTAAAAGCAGGGATTTATCTCCTTGCTCGTTTTTCTCCAGTGCTTGGAAATACAGACTTCTGGATATACACGTTGATGGCTGTGGGAGGCTTTACGATGCTATATGCGGCTATTCATTCGCTATTCCGCGTTGACCTGAAAGGCGTACTTGCCTACTCGACCATCGCGGCACTAGGTATCCTTACCTTTCTATTGGGCCTAGGCACACGTGAAGCAGTTATCGCGGCCAGCGTATTTATATTAGTACACGCCCTCTATAAGGCGACACTATTTATGGTGACGGGTATTATCGACCATGAGACACATACACGTGACCTGACAAAACTTGCGGGCTTGCGTAAGGTGCTATTCCCTGTGTTTGTTGCGGCTCTTTTGGCTGCCTTATCGAGTGCCGGATTACCACTAACTTTTGGTTTCATTGGAAAAGATTTAATCTACGAAGCGACATTGCATCAACCGGAGCATTTGATCATAGGATTAACAGTTCTAGCTTTCATCACCAATATGGCACTTGTAGCGGCAGGATTCATGGCCGGTATAAAGCCCTTCGTTGGGAAGCTACCAGAAGCCTTTGAGAAGGTTCACCTTCCCTACAAGTCGATGTGGATACCTCCACTTATCTTGGCTATCCTCGGTCTTGTGTTTGGATGTATGCCGGGTACAATTGGCGACTTACTAAACTATAAAGCTGCTGACAGCATCTTGCACGGTAATAGCGAAATGCACCTTAAGATATGGCATGGTTTTAACATTGTTCTTATACTCAGTTTGACGACGCTAGCTGCTGGTACGGTACTTTATATCCTAAACAAACCTAAGGCTCAAAAGCTAGCAGCCATAGAGAAATTCAATGTTATTTCTCCGCAAACCATCATTGTTGGTTTTGGAAAATCTATCATGCGTCTTGCTGATTGGTTTACACATCTATTCCATGATGGCTACCTACGCTCCTATAATTTTAAAATTATACTCTTTGCCGAGGTCCTTTTGGGCTATAAGCTATGGCTAAGTGGACCTATACATATTGACTTCTCTAAATTAACACCACTATCGTGGTATGAAGTTGTTATTGTTTTGGTTCTTATCGGCGCCTTATACATCATTGTAACGACAAAATCTAGGTTAACTTCCGTCGTGTCGACGAGCGTTATCGGCTATTGTATCTGTTTGATGTTTGTGTTTTATAGTGCTCCCGATTTGGCGATGACGCAGTTTAGTATTGATACCTTGACAACGGTCTTGTTTGTCCTTGTACTCTACAAATTGCCAGGCTTCATCAACTTAGCAGGAAGAGCAATATTATTACGCGACGCATGTATTGCTTTAGGTTTCGGTACGATTCTTTCGTTAATAGCCTTAAGAGCTTTATACGAACCAAATAGCACCGTTATCAGTAGTTACTACGCTGAAAATGCCTATTTGCTCGCTAAAGGAAAGAACGTCATCAATGTTATCTTGGTGGATTTCCGGGGTATTGACACCATGTTTGAGACCGTGGTACTATCCATTGCTGCACTCGGCGTGTATAGTTTAATTAAGTTACGTTTAAAATCTTCCGAAAAAGAATAGTCTATGAAAAGTGCCATTTTACAGACCGCAACACGGTATTTATTACCGATTTTACTGTTGTTTTCATTTTTCCTACTCCTTCGCGGTCACTATTATCCTGGAGGAGGATTTGTAGGCGGTTTAGTCGCCTCTATTGCCTTTGTATTACACAGCTTCGCCAATGGTACCGAAAATACCATGAAGATACTTCGTTATAAACCACTTTCATTGATCCCTATTGGATTGGGTATATCTGCGTTGAGCGTTATCCTTCCTTTGGTTGGTGGATTACCACCGATGACCGGTCTATGGTTCGAGCAGCCCATCCCTGTTATTGGGATGATTGGAACAGCCTTATTCTTTGACTTAGGTGTTTATTTTGTTGTGATAGGCGTTGTGCTTACTATTTTGTTCACCATAGCTTTAGAAGAATAATATGGAATTACTAATGATTATCGTCATCGGCCTTTTGTATGCTGGTGGCATCTATCTTATCCTCCGTCGCAGCATGGTGAAACTATTGCTCGGAATCATGTTGCTGGGAAATGCCACCAACATGTTAATCTTCTTGTTGGGAAAGATCACAAAGGGAAAACCTCCCGTTATCGATGAAGCCTACAAGGTTTTTCAAGATATCTATGCCGATCCTATTCCACAGGCATTAATCTTAACGGCAATTGTAATCAGCTTCGCTTTGACTTCTTTTGCTATTGTACTTTTAAAACGGGTGTACGCTTTGGTAGATTCCGATGATTTAGATGACTTAAACACTCCAGAAGAAGAAGATTTATGATTGATAACCACTTATTAGCGCCGGTTTTTGTACAACTATTCACGGCTATTATTCAACTTATCTTTTGGCGTAAGACGATTCCGCAACGCTTCTTGAGTGTTGGTGGTAGTTTAATCGGCGTGCTTGTTGCTATACGTTTATTTGCACGTGTCTATCAAGATGGTATTCTAACCATGAATGCTGCCAACTGGGATGCTCCTTTCGGGATTGTCTTTGTGGCCGACACATTGAGTACAACCCTCGTGTTGCTCACCTCTATTGCAGGTTTTGCTGTTTCCATATTCTCCTCTGTAGGCTTAAGCCGCCAACGGATGCTTTATGGTTACTTCCCTATATTTCATTTCTTAATCATGGGCCTTCAGGGCGCCTTTTTAACGGGTGATATTTTCAATTTATATGTATTCTTCGAGGTTATCATCATTGCTTCTTTTGTTTTAATGACCCTTGGAGGACGTAAAGCACAACTGGAGGGAGCCGTAAAATATATGTCGATGAACATCTTGGCGTCTACCTTCTTCTTGACGGGTATTGCCATTTTGTATGCGATTACTGGTACGTTAAACATGGCCGACTTAGCCTTAAAGATACAGACCGTACAAAATAAGGCTTTGATAGGTATTACCTCTTGTTTTTTCCTGGTAGGCTTTGGTATTAAATCGGCCGTTTTCCCACTTTACTATTGGCTACCATCCTCCTACCATACGCCACCATCGGTCGTTGCGGCTACCTTTGGAGGTCTATTGACGAAGGTTGGTATCTATGCTTTGCTACGGGTATTCAGCTTGATTTTTATTCCTGATGAGTTCACCCGTAACCTATTGATGGTATTAGCGATTTTCACCATTATAACCGGAGCTTTCGGCGCCTTGATAAAAACGAATGTCAGACGTTTATTCTCCTACCTTATTGTGTGCCATATTGGTTTCATGGTGGGTGGTTTAGCGATGTTTAGCCATCTGGCTCTAATGGGAACCATTTTCTACCTGATTCATGATATCATGGTCAAAACGAATATGTTTTTAATGGCAGGTCTTATTCGCCAACTGCGTGGTACTTTGGACATGAACAACCTAGGGGGCTTATACAAAGAGTACCCTAAGCTATCGTTATTGATGGCTGTGGTATTGTTTTCTCTGGTGGGTATTCCGCCGCTTTCCGGATTTTGGCCTAAAGTTTTCTTATTCCAAGAGGCCTTTAACCAGCAACAATACTTCTTTGTATTTGCCTTGATTGTGGGTAGTTTTATTACGATGTACGTCATTGCCAAAATGTGGGCTCAGGTATTTTGGAAAGATGCACCTACTGATGGTACCATCGAAGACCGCTTCGCTCCTATGCAATTTTACCGTAAAGCATTAATGGTATTGCCTATCGCAATACTAGCGGGTGTTACGTTATACATCGGTCTTAATGCGGAAGTTATTGTTCGCGTTGCCGAGAAAATATCAGATCAATTAATAGATACAACCCCTTACATCGATGCTGTATTGGGGCTAAATAAATAGGATAATGATAAAGACTTTTTTAATGAACCTGTTGCTCTCCGGAATATGGGTGGCACTAACAGGTTCGATGTATTATACCAACTTCCTCTTCGGCTTTATGCTGGGGTTCTTTGTGCTGTGGATCATGAACCGTACCGAGGAAGACCAACGTTATTTCTATCGGGTACCGAAGGTTATCAGTTTCATATTCTACTTCCTATACGAGCTTATCAAGTCTAATGTACAGGTTGCTTTTGATGTGATAACGCCGAGGTATTTCTTCAGACCAGGGATTGTGAGCTACCCAATGAATGCGGACACAGACTTTGAGATAAATCTACTCACCACGATGATATCTTTAACACCGGGAACGTTGATTATTGATATTAGTGAAGATAAAAAGACTATTTATATACACGTCATGTACCTTACTGATCCGGAGACCTTCGTGCGCGAAACGAAAAATGGATTAGAACGTAGACTTTTAGAAATTTTAAGATGATCACTTTAGAAACCTATTTCGACTATGTCATTCTACCGATATTAGCCATTTCGGTTATGCTTGTCTTTATTCGCCTATTTCGAGGGCCTGCTGTGGTTGATCGCGTTATTGCGCTAGACCTTATCATTACGATTGGTATTGGTATCATTACGGTGTATAGCATCCGTACCGATCAAAAGGTTTTATTAGATGTAGCTATTATCCTTGCGCTTATTGCTTTCTTGGGTACAGTTGCTTTTGCTTACTATATAGAAAAACAACAAGATGATTAACGTTATTTTAGCCATATTAAGCACCGTTGGTGCGCTATCCATCTTATTTGCATCCATTGGTATCTTACGGATGCCCGACTTTTATTTGCGTTTGTCGGTAACGGTAAAAGCATCTACTTTAGGTGTAGGCTTATTATTAATCTGTGCGGCTATTATGTTCCCGGATGTATCGGTAACAACGAAAGCTATTGCGATTATTTTCTTTTTGATTATTACAGCACCTATTGCGGCGCATATGATTGGAAGAGCGGCCTACTTCACCGGCACCCCACTTTGGAAGGGCACCGTGGTAGACGAACTAGCGGGTCGATACAATAAAGAAACGCATGAGTTGGAAAATCATATTGACCCCAACTGTGATGAGCGTGAAAATATTGCCGTTACTTCGAAAGAAACGAAGTAACGTTTAGAAAGCGATACAGACCGGACTTGCTACTTGTATTTCTTGGTCTGTGGCGCTCAACTCACCTGTGTGGCTATCGCGCTTAAAGACAACAATATTATTCGTTGTTTGATTAGCCACCAATAGGTAATTACCATCAGGCGAGAAGTTAAAATTACGTGGACCTGTTCCTTCGGTACCATATACCTTTTTCAACTCCAACTCACCGTGTTTATCAACAGCAAAAAGAGCGATAGAATTGGCATCGCCACGATTTGAAGCATATAAAAACTTGCCGTCGTCTGATAAACGAATCTCAGCACCACCATTACCGCCTTTAAAATCGGCCTCATTGATAGATGATACTTTCAATATTTCCCAGGTGTTGCCACTCTTTTTATAATGTACAACTTCGCCTGTAAGCTCTAACAATACATATAAGTTTTTCTCCTTTTTATCGAATACAATATGGCGAGGACCACCACCTGCTGGCGTGGCAAGACTTCCTTCTTCTTGTAATTTATATAAGCCCTGATCTTTCTTGACCGCATAGATGGTAATTTTATCAGATCCTAAATCTTGGATATATACATGCTTAGCATCGGGTGTAAAGAAAGCCGAATGTACGTGTGCTGCTTGCTGACGATCTTTATTGGGACCACTCCCCGTGTGCTGTAGTAGCTGCACCTGCTGTGCTAACTCACCGTGCTCATCAAGGTTATATACGGTAGCAGAACCGCCACCATAGTTTGAAACAATCACTAATGGATCTTTCGGGCTTACTGCAATGTGGCAAGGATAACTTCCTTGTGTAGGCAGCGCATTCACGAAGGAAAGGTTGTCGCCATCAAATGTATAGGCCGACAAAGAAGCACGCTGATCGCCCATTTCATTCACCGCATAAACGCGTGTTCCATCTGTTGATTTCACAACAAAGGAAGGGTTATCTGTGACTGTTGTGGCATACAACTCGGAGCTACCATCCTTCAGGTCGAGCATATACAAATAAATACCTTGACTTCCTTTATCCGTATAAGTTCCGACAAAGAAAGGTACTTGTTGTGCTTCACTTTTCAGGGCAAATAGACACAAAACCAGGATCCATAATTGTTTCATAAACAGTATTTTTTTTAAGACAATCCCAAGTTACATATTATTTTAAAAATTACTAGCCCTAAATAGCTGTTAAATATGGTTAAAGGCCCCTTAAATTTTAAGATTTTTAATACCTTAGCGCATAGAAGAATTAGTAACTTTGAGAAGTTCCGAAAGAAGAGAATTATTAGCCTATATCTAGTAATTTTGTTATGCTTTCAGACATGCAATTTATGATGAAGAAATATATCAGCTTATTAGCTATCTTAACTATTTTTAGCGTTAAAGGTTTAGTGGCGCAGACAGCGGCACAAAAAAGCCGTTTGATTGATCGCGTGATAGCCACCGTAGGTTCCAGCATCATCCTCCAATCGGAATTAGAAATGCAATATGCGCAACAGCTTGCTAGAGGTGAAAAACCAGATGAGAAAGTAAAATGTTACTTAATGCAGCAGTTGGTAACAGAAAAACTTCTTTCACAGCAAGCAGTTATTGACTCTGTTGAGGTATCTGAATCTGAGGTTGATGACAGATTAAATCGTCAGATGCAGATGATGGTTAGGAATGCTGGAGGAAAAGAACGCCTTGAGGAGTTCTTAAACCGCTCGCTATTGCAGTACAAAGAAGAAATGCGTACTAGTGTTGGAGAGTCATTGAAAGCACAAAAGATGCAACAAAATATTATCTCATCGATTAACGTAACGCCACAAGAAGTGAAACGTTATTTCGAGAGCTTAAACCAAGACAGCCTTCCTTACTTCAATACAGAAGTAGAAATTGGTGAGTTGGTTATCAACCCTGTGTTGACGAAAGAAGAGAAAGATCAATTCCGCCAAAAAGCAGAAGGCTACCGCAAACAGGTTCTTGGTGGTTCTGACTTTGGAACTATCGCTCGTTTATATTCTGATGACGGTTCTTCCGTTCAAGGTGGTGAGCTAGGCTTCGCAACACGTGATAGCTATGTAAAAGAATTCTCCGCTATGGCTTTCCGTCTAAAAGAAGGAGAGATATCTCCTGTTTTCGAAACGATGTATGGATTCCACTTCTTACAAGTATTACAACGTCGCGGTGAAGAGGTAAACGTACGCCACATCTTGGTGAAATCCAAACCTACGAATGCAAGTTTGGAGCGTGCTAAAGCGAAAATCGACAGTATCTATGACCGCGTAGTAGCAGGAAAAATAAGTTTCCACACCGCAGCATCCTTATATTCTGAAAATAACGAAACGAAATACACCGGTGGTATGTTGAGCAATCCTGAAGATCGCTCCAGCTTAATTCCGGTAGATGCCTTAGATCGTGCTACATTCATGGCAATTGACCCGTTAGAAGTAGGACAATATTCCAAATCATTTATCTTCCAAGAGAATCCACAAGCAAACCCTGTATATAAGTTCATGTACCTTAAATCTAGAATAGCGCCTCATAAAGCAACGTTAGATCAGGATTTTGCGAAAATTCAAGAAGCAGCAAAACAGGATAAAGTACACAGAAAGCTAAGTGAGTGGTTCGAACAGCGTAAAGAAAATACATTCATCCATATCAATGAAGATTTCTTACAGTGTGATGAACTTAAACTATGGTTACCTGATGAGAAAAAAACATTAGCAGCCAACTAACAAGAAGGTTTATAAAGAATTTAAAACGGTGCTTCCCACAAGAAGCACCGTTTTTTTATGCTTAAGCAGCTGTAACTAGCGCATAATTTCATTCCACAAAAGTAATAGCAATAGATTGCAGCCCTGATTCTTATGGGTAAAGAAAGCACTTACAAAATCAGCGGCACATCCAACCAAGCATTGATTAAACCTAGAATATTTATGTCTATCCTTCATACATTCGCGAGGCACGAGCGCAAAACAACAGCAAAACAAGCGTAGAACAGGGCATTCCAAAGAAAAGATAGACAATGGAAGCTATTCGCAAACGAAATATCAACAGATTGAAGCAGAAGAAAATGTATAAGAGTATATGACACTATCGGTCGTGAAAGGATGCAGCTATATCGCTTCTCATGACATAAAAAAACGGGCTCTAAAAATAGAACCCGTTTTAATATTTTATGTTGACTAAGATTAACGTTCAAACATCATCTCTAAGATAACACGCCATTGAAAATCATCTTTAAGCTGCCATATACGGATGTAATTAAACTTAACAGCCTTATCTTTGGAATGTACCGTTGCCGTACCCGACGTGTAGGCATACTCACCACTGTAGGCACGCCCAACTCCTGAAGGCTCGGTTGTAATCTCAATACGCTTTTTCTTCAAGAATGCTAAAACATCCTTCTTCCCTTCCATTTCTTCTTCCCATGGGTAGTAGTAACGCACATCATCAGCTAAGAACTCTTTAAAACCTTCCTCATTGTTTGCTTTAAGCACGGTAGAGAAAAGTTCATCACTCTGCATAACGATTTCCTCACGTTGCTGTAAACGTACGTTGGAACGATGTTTCAAATACCAAGAATCATCAGGCTCATGATAGATAAAATCGGACTTTGGTCCTTTACCGTAGTTTTCAACTTCTGCACGCAGATGAATCTTCCAATTTCCTTTTTTATCACGACGCCATACGGTCAAATACTGACCATTACGTTTTACAGCGCCTACTTTTTGGAAATCCATTGGTCCTGAAGTTACTCCCCAATCGAGGCTTCGTGAAACCAATGCAAAGTTCGGAGCCCAGTTCATCACGTCTGGAATGTTTGGTCTATTATTCAAATAGTTTAAAGCATTCACTGGTGATGGCACATATAACGTTGATTCTTTATCAACGATGGAAAGTAATGCCTGATGTGGACTTAGGGTTTTCGAAATATTAGCCGCAGAGCGATCTGCAGAGACAATTCCACCAATACGATCAGGCAACTGCGCCTGCGCCGTAAATGAGGTTAAGCCCAACAAACAAACTACTACGGAATAGATATTACTAATTTTACGCATCTAATAATTCGATTTTTAAAATAAAACTGATTGGCCCTTTAGCGGGTGGTATTCCTTAATCAAATCTTATTCCAAAGTGTTCCTTCTTTGCTATCTTTTAGTTGAATACCAATAGCTGTCAACTCTTCACGGATTTTATCGGAAGTCGTAAAGTCTTTATTTTTCTTTGCTTCGTTACGAATATCAATGATAATTTGCATCAGCTCGTCCATAGAATCTGCGTCAGCACCCAATGTATCATCTTTCAATCCTAATACATCAAAGACGAAGTCTTGTGTAAACTGCTTCAGCTCGGCTAACGTAGCTGCATCGATTGACGCTTTACCATCGTACACACTATTTACATAACGCGCTACTTCGAAAAGCTCTGCTATTAAAACAGGACTGTTGAAATCGTCATCCATCGCTGCATAACAGTTGCGTCGTGCATCAACCACCGAGAAGTTAGCATCCGCTTTATCGCCTGCTTCAATTTTATCCAATAAAGCTAGGGCACTCATCAAGCGTTTGTATCCTTTATCTGCTGCATCAAGCGCATCGTTAGAAAAATCTAACGTACTTCTATAGTGTGCCTGCATCATAAAGAAACGAACAGCCATTGGCGAGTAACCTCTCGTCAATAGTGGGTGATTTCCAGTGAAAAGCTCATGTGGTAAAAATCCATTACCTGCCGATTTAGACATACGTGAACCATTTACCGTCAACATATTGGTATGCATCCAATATTTAGCTGGGTGTACATGGTTACAAGCCTCCGACTGGGCAATTTCATTTGTATGGTGCGTTGCTGCAAGGTCCATACCCCCACCATGAATATCAAACTGAGCACCTAGGTATTTGCTGCTCATCGCCGAACATTCAATGTGCCAGCCTGGGAAGCCTACGCTCCATGGTGCTGGCCATTGCATAATATGCTCAGGCTTCGCCTTAATCCATAGTGCAAAGTCTAAACGTCCTTTTTTCTCATCCTGACCACCAAGTTCACGTGTACCATTCAGCAGGTCTTCCAACTTACGGTTGGTAAGCACGGTATAGTCATGATTTTTGACATATTTATCTACATCAAAATAGACCGTACCATTAGCCTCATAAGCGAATCCATTGTCGATGATTTTTTTCACCATCTCAATTTGTTCCGAAATATGGCCTGTAGCTGTTGGCTCGATGCTTGGCGGCAAGGTATTAAACAAGCGTAAAACCTCATGGAAACCTAGGGTGTACTTCTGCACAATTTCCATAGGCTCCAATTGTTCGAGCTTTGCTTTTTTCGCAAATTTATCATCCCCTTCATCACGATCCCCCTCTAGGTGTCCGGCATCCGTAATATTACGTACGTAGCGCACCTTGAAACCAAGGTGTGTCAAATACCGGAAAATAAGATCAAAAGACACGAATGTGCGACAATTTCCCAAGTGTACATCAGAGTACACCGTTGGACCACAAACATATAAACCCACTAATGGGGCGTTCAATGGTTCAAATTTCTCCTTCGTGCGGGTTAACGTATTATAAAGGACAAGATTATTTTCCATACGATTGAAAAGCAAAAATTATTTTTGTCTAAAATATACTTGAATAGGTACTCCTTTGAAATCAAAGTTATCACGCAACTTGTTCTCTACGTAACGTTTGTACGGATCTTTGACATATTGAGGTAAGTTACAGAAGAAAGCAAACATTGGCGCTCTACCCGGAAGCTGCGTCGCATATTTAACTTTAATATATTTACCTTTTAATGCTGGCGGTGGATAGTTTTCAATTACCTGTAGCATCACATCGTTTAATTTCGATGTAGGGATTTTTTTCATTTTGTTAGCAAATACTTCCATTGCTGTTTCTACAACTTTGAAAATACGTTGCTTCTCTGTTACGGAAGTAAAGATAATAGGCACATCAACAAAAGGAGAAATTTTCTCTTTGATGCGTGCTTCGAAATCTTTCATCGTTTTATGATCTTTCTCAATGGTATCCCATTTGTTCACCACAATAACGATTCCTTTTTTATTCTTTTCAGCAAGGTGGAAGATATTGATATCTTGTGCTTCAATACCATCGTTTGCATCGATCATCAAAATAACAACGTCTGAATCTTCTAATGCTTTGATTGTACGCATTACAGAATAAAACTCGATATCTTCGTTTACTTTAGTTTTTCTACGTAAACCAGCTGTATCGATTAACAAGAATTCGTGACCGAATTGATTGTAGTGAATACGGATAGAATCACGTGTTGTACCAGCGATATCTGTTACGATATTACGATCTACACCTAAAAGTGCATTCGTCAACGAAGATTTACCCACATTCGGGCGACCAACGATAGTAATCTTTGGTAATTGTGTTTCTTCCTCTTCTTCTGGCTCTGGGAAGTTAGAAACAACCGCATCCAAAAGCTCTCCTGTACCTGATCCTGTAGCAGCAGATACGTTATAGATATCACCTAAACCAAAAGCATAAAATTCTGCTGATGCATGGTGTAATTTTGCATGATCCACTTTATTGGCAACCACGTAAACGGGTTTAGACGTACGTCTTAAAATATCAGCAATTTCATCATCTAAATCGGTAATACCGGTAATAACATCCACCATAAAAACGATAACCGAAGCCTCGTCAATAGCGATATGTACTTGATCACGGATAGCTTCTTCGAAGATATCATCTGAACCATGAACAAAACCACCTGTATCAATAACTGTAAATTTTTTACCAATCCATTCTGCAGATTCGTAATGACGGTCACGGGTAACTCCACTAAAGTCATCCACGATAGCTTTCCGACTTTCTGTCAGACGATTAAATAAGGTCGATTTACCAACGTTTGGACGACCAACAATTGCAACAATATTTGCCATATCTTTTGTGTTTTTTCTCGCGCGTTACCTCACGGCAACTCATTTTATAAATAATATAAGGGTACAAAGTTACACAAAATAAGCTATTATTTTGCCGGCTTAACAAAAATGGCTTTGTCGTGAAACAAAGCCATTTATACGTATTGTTAAAAAGATTTTAATTATTGCGTTGGGTTTTGCGTCAATGTTCCTGGATAGGCATTAATCGCATCCTGCGGAATGTAATAGGTCACTCTATAATCTGTAGATCCAATGGCTTCAGACTGTCTGTGCGGCCCAGGATACGCACGCTTCAATTGACCTCCATTTCGAAACACATCATAGCTTCTTTCTGCCTGATAAGCGAGCTCCAGTTGGCGCTCTTTATCAATTAGCGTAGGCGCATTCCCAGCATTTAAAGCAGCATATCCACCGTTGACAATGGAACGCTCTCTAATTTTATTCAGATCACTCAAAGCTGCTCCATAGTTACCAAGCTTGGCATAGGCCTCTGCACGATTGAGGTATATCTCCCCCAGACGGCTAATTACAGGAGAATGCAAATGCGTATCTTCCCCTTCACGCGAACATTTGGTAATATAAAACTGCGGATAAACACGATTTAACGTGATGAAATTATCCAATACGCCCGTATAAGTTACCCCATCTTTATACTTAATAGAATAGATTTCCTGCGCTTCATCTACAGCAGTCAACGTGTAGGTATCCTTATCCTCGGTACAACTGATGGTAGACCCATTTCGCGTAACAACAGCTTGTACATAGCTTAGATCTGTTGCAGCGGAACCTTTTATAAAGCGGAATACCTCCGTATAAGCACCTGTTTTCTGATTTTTAGTATAAGTAGGCTCAATAAAGGCTGCTCGTGCATCCACCAATTTATACTTTTCAGGACGCCAATCATTACGCCCTGTTTCATTCAGCAAATCAATGTACTTGGCGCTGGCATACATCTCACCCCAACCTTGACCACCAATATTAGCATACATCCCACCAACACCATAGAAATGATCCGAACCGGAGAACTCTGCAGCCACTCTTTTAACGGCAAAAATAGTCTCTGGATTACGTTCTGGTGTCAACGTATTATACTTCATAAATTGTTCTCTTGACAAAAGACTGTACTTACCTGAACCAATCACCTTATCAGCATATTCAACCGCCAGTTGTGCATATGCTGCATTTGGGTTCTCGTAAGTTCCGCTCATATATAAATATACACGTGATAACAAGGCCTGCACAGCTCCTTTCGTGGCATAGATAGGCACATTATCTTTATCGATTAAAGTTTCTGCTTTCTTTAAGTCGGCAATAATCTGCTCATAAGTAGCTTTCACTGTTGCTCGATCAGGCAATGGCGTATTCAACACATCATCGGGCGTTCCATTTACAATCGGCATCCCTAAGTTTGTTTCTGGATTTTGATAATACGGACGGCCAAAGGCACGTACAAAGTAAAAATACATCAAACCACGAATATAGTAGGCTTCCCCTAGGCGGCTATCAATTGTTGCACTCTGCCCTTCGGGGATCATTTTCATAATATTGGAAGATTGGGCAATAGCCTTATATCCAGCATCCCAAAACTGCGCCAGTCGTCCATTATTCGCGGAGCGCGAGAAAGAGATAAACTCATAGAATGCATCCGTTGATGCGCCACGAATCATCATATTATCGCCTGCATACTCCCCACAACGGTGCATCGGGTCTGACCATGTTTTTAGCTGTGCATAGGTACCATTAAGTAATGCATTTAAATACGCTTCAGGGTCTTTCGTTATTTGATCGGAATCCATCGATCCATAAGGCATACGATCTAAGTTGCAGGCCGTCGTTGTCAAGGCCAGCACGAGTAGTATATATATCTTTTTCATAGTATTATTCATATTTTAAAAGGAAACATTTAGACCTAGAATATACTTGCGTGTCGCTGGATAAACGGCAGGCCCTGCGGAACCTAACACCTTACCATCTGATGCCGGTATTTCAGGATCTACCCCTGAGTATTTAGTCCATACGACTAGATTTTCACCTGTAAAGAATAGACGTACATTTTTTATGTGGTATTGACTTAAGTTGAACTTATAACCAAGGCTTAGGGAACGAAGTCTTAAAAAGTCATTTTTCTCGAGATAGCGAGAAGATACTAGATTGCCTTGATCGCTATTATTATACTTGGCTACAGGATGTGTCGCTTCATCTCCCGGTTTCTCCCAGCGACTCCATCCTTCCTGCAATTTCATCTGATTACGGTCGGTGTAAGTACCATCGGCATCATACTCTTGACGGGAATAATTGTAGATCTTACCACCAAGGGCGAAACCAAAAGTAGCTCCTAGATCAAACTGCTTATATTGCAAAGCTGTAGAGAAGCCTCCGACGAGCTTAGGCGCAGCATTGCTTAATCGTTCAAAAGTAGCTTCTTGATATTTGCTAGTCGTGGTACGCTCTACCTCGTTACCATCGGCATCACGTTTTAACTTATACCACATCGGCAACCCATTATCGGGGTTAACACCTGCCCACTCTTTCAAATAATAGGTATCAACAGGAAGGCCTGGCAACAGAATACGTTGCGCTGAGCCCGCGATATTAGACCCATCACCAATAAGAACAGGCTTTATCGAATAACTACCGTCCGCATTTTTTGTAGGGTAGAGGCTCGTAAGTTTATTCCTATTGCGTCCTAAATTTAAATCCACAGACCATAGCAAATCTTGCTTACGAATAATATCACCACCTATCGTCAGCTCAATTCCTTTATTATTCATCTCGCCAATATTTTGCCATATACTACCTACGCCAGAAGTGCTCGTAACCGGTACTCTGTAAATAATATTACTCGTATTTTTATTGTAATAATCTACTGTTGCACGTAGTCTATTCTTAAAAAATGCAGCATCAAAACCTACACCTGTTGTATAAGTCTTTTCCCATGTCAAGTTTTTATTTCCTATTTGATTGATTAAAATACCAGAATCACCATTGTAGCTTGTTGATACAGAATAGAGATTATACTGCGGATAAAGGGCGTCAGGTCTATTTCCAGCATTACCATAAGAAGCTCGCAACTTCAACACATCTACCCAATCTGCTTTAAACCATTGTTCATGATGCATATTCCAGCCTCCACTAACGGAAAAGAAATTTCCATACTTCGCATTATCTCCAAAATTGGAAGCGCCGTCTCGACGAAGTGAAGCTTCTATCAAATATTTACCATCATAAGCATAGTTTACTTTGGATAGCATAGACTGTACCGCCCACTCGCTGATTCCACCTTTTGTACGCTCTGGCTTGGCTACCACATCGAGCACCTCGAAACCAGGAAGGAATCCCGTACCATAAACATCTAAGCCTTTACTCCAAAAATCATTAAACTCATACCCCGCGACAGCATATAAAGCATGTTTATCCCATGTTTTATTAAAGGTCAACATCTGGTTCGTATAACGACGTGCATATTCTGTACGATAATCAGATATCCGACCTTGCACACTTATCCCTCCATTAGAGCGAGGATCGGTATAGCCACTCGCGGAATAGGTATTGTATCTGTAATTGTTTACGGAGTTAAAGGTTAGCCAGCTGGTCAGTTTCACTTCGAAATCTAGGTTACCCATCAATTCGTAATTCACATTTGCCGATTTGTTCCATTGCAAATCATATAAATAGTTGGTGCTCGAGCTATTTACCCAGCTACTAGAACGATGTGGCACCAAATTGCCATTGGCATCATAAGGACTATCCCATGGTAAATTTGAATACATCGATGTTACAGAATATTGACGATCATCCACGCCACGGCGTGAAGCAACAACTGATGGTTTAATCGCTAACCATTGATAAGGTCTGTACACCTGATTAAGGCGTACATTATAACGCGTATAGTCGTACCCCTTTACGGCACCTTTCTCATCATAAAGTCCGACAGATAAGTAAGACTGTAGCTTTTCGGTACCACTAGCGATAGAGACATTATGATTCTGCACAAAACCAGTCTTCGTAGCTAGCTTCCACCAATCGAAGTTACTATTGCGCAAATCGGCATTCCATCGTGGAAAGGCAATCTTATCGGCATTCGCGAAGGAGGCATAATAGTCATATAATTCGGCTCCATTCATCATTTTAAGGTTTCCATTGGTCAGTTGGTTGAACCCCGTACGTGTAGAGAAGGTCAAGGTTGTCTTTCCTACCTTAGCTCCTTTTGTTTTAACGACGACAACGCCATTAGCACCTTGCGAACCGTAGATAGCCGTGGATGCTGCATCTTTAAGTACCGTCAAGCTCTCGATATCATCAGGATTAAGGTCGCCAACACCCGAGCCAACAATAACGCCATCGATTACCCATAGTGGGCTCGTCGTACCGTTCAAACTCGCTTGCCCGCGGATTACCACTGCCCCCCGTGAACCCGGCTGTCCAGAACCTGGCGCTACAAAAGCACCCGATACCTTACCACTCAAGAGGTTTTCCACCGATGGGTTCGTTACATCACGCAAAGCATCCCCCTTCACCACTTGCATGGCGCCAGTAAGGCTTTCCTTCTTTTGCACACCGTAGCCCACCACCACGACTTCTTCCAAAGACTCATCCGTTGGGATAAAGAATACCTTAAGGTCCTCTTTATCCGCCAAGACTTCTTGTGTTTTAAAGCCTACGGCAGAAAAAACAAGAACATCCCCTTTTGTAGCAGAAATAGAGAAATTACCTTTAATATCGGTTTGCGTAACAATAGACGCCTTCCCTTTAATAGAAACGGTAACACCAGATTCTGGTCCCTGAGCCGAAGACACCTGTCCCCGAAGGAGGCTTTGACTAATAGGACTAATTGTTACCGTAGAGGCAAAGACCGGTTGTGAAAAAGACGTTGAGGCTATCCCTACGAGAAATGATAACCGCCTAAGGTTCCTTGCACAGAAAAAAAATGGCAATCGCTTTATCATAAAATAATTTTTTGGTTATGGCCCAATTATGGTTCTCCAGAATTGGTTTAATACTCAATAATAAGTGAAGAAATATACATCTACGTGTAGAAAGCAAACGAAAACGGTTGCGTAAAATCGAACAATCGGTTGCATAAAAGGGCGATGTAACATAACTAGAGGAGTTCTTAAGCATAAAGCAGTTGATTTTTCGGGAAAATGGTTATCTAAGAATAGTACTTGGCAGGCTACGGGGATTGTGAGCCATCATGGAATTTGTATGTATCTATCTTAAAGGCTGAGCACGTATTTTGGCATACGCTCTACCACACAAATTCTAGCACTATAAAAGGTCTATAAACAGAAAAAAGCACCATATTTCTATAGCGCTTTTTCGTAGTAGCGGGGATCAGACTCGAACTGATGACCTTCGGGTTATGAGCCCGACGAGCTACCAACTGCTCCATCCCGCAATGTATTTTTAATATCTTTGAACCAGGTTTTACCCTGGTTCTTTTGTAGCGGGAATCAGACTCGAACTGATGACCTTCGGGTTATGAGCCCGACGAGCTACCAACTGCTCCATCCCGCAATGTATTTTAGATATCTTCGAACCAGTCATTGCCCTGGTTCTTTTAGTAGCGGGAATCAGACTCGAACTGATGACCTTCGGGTTATGAGCCCGACGAGCTACCAACTGCTCCACCCCGCAATATATTTTTAGTCTCTTTGAACGAAGGGTCATTTCACCTTGTTCTTTTAGTAGCGGGAATCAGACTCGAACTGATGACCTTCGGGTTATGAGCCCGACGAGCTACCAACTGCTCCATCCCGCAATATATTTTTTATAAAACCTGCGTTTATTTTTCTTAAATGCAAGATTACGTTCTCTTTTATTGGAGCACAAAGATATTATTTGTTTCTTTGTAATCCAAATAAAGCACACAAATAATGTCACACAAAGCAGGATTCGTAAGTATCATAGGCAAGCCGAATGCAGGCAAGTCCACCCTAATGAACTCATTAGTAGGCGAGAAAATGTCTATCATCACGCCAAAAGCGCAAACAACAAGACACAGAATAATTGGAATTGTTAACGATGAAGAGCACCAAATTATCTTTTCTGACACGCCGGGAGTGATAAAACCGAACTATTCACTGCAAGAATCGATGATGAATTTCGTGCAAGGATCCTTAATTGACGCCGATCTTATTCTATTCGTAACGGATATTAACGAGAAACACGACGAGAGTGATGTGATTGAAAAACTACGTAAAACATCTTCGCCCGTGGCTGTGCTTATTAATAAAATTGACAAATCTTCCGAAGAAGAAGTACGCAGTAAAATTGAGTATTGGAAAGAGACGTTAAATCCAGATACTGTATTCGCAATATCAGCTTTACATGAGTATGGCGTACCTGCTATTATGGATTATATCAAAGAAAAACTTCCTGTACACCCTGCTTACTATGCTAAGGATGAGTTAACGGACAAGAATATGCGTTTCTTCGTTTCAGAAATCATCCGCGAGAAAGTATTCAAATTGTACGACAAAGAAATACCATACAGTACGGAGATTATCGTGACTTCCTATAAAGAAGAAGAAAAAATCACACGTATTGCTGCGGAAATCATCGTTGAGCGCGATTCCCAAAAGAATATCATCATCGGTAAAGCAGGCTCCATGATAAAAAAAGTAGGAACCTACGCACGTCTAGACATTGAAGAATTTATTGACGGCAAAGTATTCCTAGAGCTTTTTGTGAAAGTAATCCCTGACTGGCGCAGTAAAAAGAATTATCTAAAAAGATTCGGCTACGACGATTAACCAATCGTTTGTTGCGTAAAATATAGACGAAGTGCTCTAATCTGCTTTAGGTTAAGCACTTCGCTCAACTCCTCATCACTAGCTTCCTTCACTCTTTTCGTCGATTTAAACACCTTCAGTAGGTTTGCCACGGAGGTCTTACCGATACCTGGAATATTCTCCAATTCGGAGACAAACGTCTTGCGGCTACGTTGATTACGGTGGAAGGTAATTCCAAAACGGTGGGCCTCATCCCGTAAATGTTGAATAACTTTTAACGTTTCCGACTTTTTATCGAGATACAATGGGTATTGATCCCCCGGATAATATAGCTCCTCCAAACGCTTCGCAATACCGATTACGGTAACTTGGCGGGAGATACCCAACAGTCGCAAGCTCTTCATTGCAGCTCCTAGCTGCCCCTTACCACCATCAATAACGATAAGCTGAGGTAATTCACCTTCTTCATCCAAAACGCGGCGATAGCGGCGGAAAACAGCCTCTTCCATCGTTGCAAAGTCATCGGGTCCAACAACAGTCTTCACATTAAAGTGGCGATAATCTTTTTTCGAAGGTCGGCCATCCTTAAAGACAACAATAGCCGAAACAGGGAAATTACCTTGGATATTAGAGTTATCAAAACATTCAATATGACGCGGAAGCACATTCATGCGCAGGTCTTTCTGCATCTGCGTAAGCAGTCTATCGGTCTTCACTTCCGGATTTAAACGTTCATACTGCAACATTCTTTCCTTCTTGAAGTAAGCCACATTCTTCATCGATAGCTCCAGCAGGTTTTTCTTCTCTCCGAGTTTAGGCACGACAAACTTGATAGTAGTATCCGTTTCAATATCTATCGGAAACGGAACAATAATCTCTTTAGAGGTACTCTTAAAGCGATTACGAATCTCCAAGATGGCCAGTGCTAACAACTCTTCTTCCGACTCATCCAATCGTTTTTTCATTTCTAAAGTCTGCGTTTGCGTAACGACTCCATGAACCACTTTCAAGTAATTCACGAAAGCATGGCTATCATCCGCAGCAATACTAAATACATCAACATTGGTAATGGAAGAGTTAACGACAGTCGATTTACTTTGATAGTTCGATAGTTTATCCAACTTGCTCTTTAGCTGATGGGCGAGTTCAAAGTTGAGATCCACAGCTGCCGCTTGGATACTCTCTTTAATTTTATTAGTTACCACAGCGATTTTACCATTCAAGATGTCCTTAATATCTGCCAGGTTCTCCTGGTAGTTATCCTCCTCCTGAAAGCCTTCGCAAGGACCTTTACAATTACCGATTTGGTATTCTAAACACACTTTATACTTGCCTTTGGCAATATTGGATGCCGAAAGGTTAAGGTTGCAGGTGCGTAGTGGAAAAAGCTCTCTGATCATGTCAAGGATAACATGCATCATGCCTACGGAAGCATAAGGACCATAATATTTAGACCCATCCTTCACATATTGGCGCGTCCAGAACACACGCGGAAACGGTTCATTCTTGATGACAATCCACGGATAGGTCTTATCGTCCTTAAGCAACACATTATAACGAGGCTTATATTTCTTGATGAGGTTATTTTCAAGCAACCAGGCATCAATTTCGGTATCAACGATCGTAAAAGATATACGATTAATCTTGCGCACCAATACGCGCGTTTTGCCATTTAACTGCGATTCATTGATAAAATAAGAACCTACCCGATTTCTCAAGTCCTTAGCTTTCCCGATATAAATAAGCTCATTATCTTTGTCGTAATACTGATAAACGCCTGGTTTATGTGGGATTTTCTTTAATTCTTCTTTATAATCAAACAGTTGCATAGCAATAAAAGCCTTTTAAATTAAACAGCTAGCTCGAATAAAAATAACGATTTTGAGCGTTACGTTCTTCTAAGCCTGCATAAAAAATGCCGAACAGCAAATTTCGTAAATATTTACTGTTCGGCAAGTATATATAGATCTAGTGATCTTAAAATCCTAATCGATCGTCATTAAGCGAGTTGCTCTCGTCTTCAGCTCCACCGCTCCCATTGAAAGGAACATACTTCCCACAGTCCATCTCCCGCGTTAACCCGCCTGGAGGTTGTGGGAAATCCTCTTTACTGTAGTGCAGTTTCTTATCATTATACACACGCTTCATGTATAAACCGAATATTGGTAAGGCTGCCGCTGCTCCTTGTCCAGAGGCCATGCTGTGGAAACGGATACCACGATCTTCAGCTCCTGTCCATACCCCCGTTACAAGTTCTGGTGTAATACCAATAAACCAAGCATCCGAGTTATCGTTGGTAGTACCAGTCTTACCACCCATAGGGTACGTCAAACCACCATACTCTGCTCTACGTAAGCGAGAAGCTGTACCGCCATCAACCACACCTTTTAACATATTCACCATGATGTAAGCCGATTCGCTATTGATAGCTTTCACCACCTTAGGTGCTTTTTCATAAATTGGCGTACCATTTTTATCCTCAATACGCAAAATCATCGTCGGCTCAATCCATGTTCCGAAGTTCACGAATGCTGAATAAGCACCTACCATATCATATACTGAAGCTTCGTAAGCACCTAAAGCTATCGACGGATAGTTAGGCACCTCGGAAGTGATTCCCATTTTCTTCGTTAAAGCGGCCACATTTGAAGCGCCTACTTCGTTGATAACGTAAGCAGATGCAAAGTTTTGCGAGTATTTAAGAGCATTCTTCAATGTTATTGGGTCACCACCTTGCACTGTTCCACGTGGCGTCCAATTGCCATACGTTTGCATATGGTTTGGTACCGTGAAGCAGGGCGAATACCCATTATCAATGGCTACAGCATATGTAAATGGCTTCGCCGTTGAACCAACCTGACGTTGACCTAATTTAACATGGTCATATTTGAAATGCTCGAAGTTAATACCACCAACCCAAGCTTTAATATGTCCTGTTTTAGGCTCCATAGACATCACGGCGTTACGTAAGAAAAGCTTATTATAACGGATAGAGTCCATCGGTGTCATCACCGTATCGACATTTCCTTTGTATGTGAAAAGCGTCATCGACACCTTCGTGTTAAATGCTTTTTTGATATCCTCTTCACTGTAGTCAGCATCTTTCAAAGCACGGTAACGATCGGAACGTTTCATACCTGATATTAAAAGCTTCGCATTATCACCACGGAAAGGATCAGAATTTTTATACTGACGGTCAAAGTCACGTTGCAATTTCGTCATCCATTCTTTTTGTGCTTCTTCAGCATATTGCTGCATTGCATAATTGATTGGCGTATAAATCTTAAGACCATCCTTATCTAAATCGTAAGGTGTGCCATCAGGCTTCGTGATGGATAAGCGTTGAAATTCTTTCTTAATCTCTTCCTTCAATACAGCACGGAAATAAGGCGCTAAACCTTCTCCATAATTGGAGATACGTAGCTTCAAGTTGATAGGTGTTGCTTTTGCAGCATCCGCTTGTGCTTGGGTAATGTAAGATTGTGAAGCCATATTGTTCAATACCGTATTACGGCGTGACAATGCGTTATCTGGAAACTTAATCGGAGAATAAAGGTACGTACCTTTCAACATACCGACCAAAATAGCGGCCTCTTCAGGCTTCAGCTGGTCAGGTGTGGTGTTAAAGAATGTACGGGCCGCAGATTTAATACCATACGTGTTTTTATATCCATAATCTACGGTATTAAAATACATCGTAATGATCTCTTCCTTCGTATAGCTACGCTCCAAACGAACGGCTGTTAGCCATTCTTGGAACTTTTGCATCATACGTTTGATACTACTACGCTCGCGACGCTCCGAAAATAAGTTAAGGGCTAACTGCTGGGTAATGGTACTTCCCCCCTGCTTGCTACCCGTTAAAGTATGCAGTACAGAAGTCAACGTACGGGAGTAGTCAATACCCGAGTGCTCATAAAAACGCTTATCCTCCGTAGAAATTAAGGCCTGAATTAAATAGGGCGACAGTTCACTATACTTAACGTTAGAACGGTTATGTTTATAGTATGTACCCAACACTTCAAGCTCTTCCGATAATACTTCGGAAGCTAAGTTACTTTTCGGATTTTCCAATTCCTGAAAAGAAGGTAATTTACCAAACACCCCAATGCGTATACTCAGGATAAACAAACATGCAAGACCTACTATAACCAAGAATACTTGCCATAGTCTTTTGGTGTACCGTTTTACATCTTCTTCCGTAAGCTTGCTTTGCTTCGACTCTCTTTTCATTTATTAATCTTTTTATTGCGGTGCTCTGTTACCAACCTAAAACTAAACCACCTTGAAGCATGATACTTCAAGCCGTCTAGCTATCGGGGTTCATAAACCACCATTATTCGCTTATTGTTCTGTATAAATCAGGTGATAGTTTCGGATTTGTATCCCATCTGTTAACGTCTCAATGAACTCTTTTGTTATGATGAAATAATTATAATCTTCGACTGGCACCTTCATGATTTCAGGAAGCAAAGGTAATATTCTTGATTCATAAGTTTTCACATCTTCGTACGTTTCAAATGGACCAATGAAAAGTAGCTGATTTTCAGCATTAACTAATTTCAATTGGTGGTTGATATCGATGCGTGCGTAGCGACTACGGTTAAATTGTCCAATACCATAACGGCTAGGCGCTAAATTAACACGTGGGTCACCAACATTAATCGTGAAATAATAAACAGCTGTATCTGGAAATATACGCTTATCACGATAGTCATTTGGACCATATTCGATAGAAACGTTACCAACATCCATGGTCTTACCGTCTAATTTAACGGCACCTGTCGCCAGTTTATTGGTGTTTATAGTTGTATTTACTTTACTTTGACCTAAAGCCAATTCTAACTTCTCGTCTTCAATCTCACCCAAATCAACCACAATAGCGCCTTCTTTCTTCTCTAGCTTAGCGACAGCATTGATACCGCCAACCGTAGACTTCACCGTTTTGCTCGCTCCTGTCATCTCACCAGCAAGCAACTCAGCAATCTCACGTTTCTGCTCTTCTGTTTTCGGTTTTTCGACTTTCTCTGCTACTTTCTTCTCCTCAACTTTCACCGGCTCCTTAGGCTTCTTCACTTCCTCTTTCGCTTTATCTTTCACGAGAGCAACACCCGTACGGTAATCGCCATTAATAAACAAATCAGGCCAAGGCGTCATATCTGGTTCATCCACAAAAGCGATACGGCTTCTATCAATATCTTGTAATGCATTAACACGATTGATAAACATGTTCGGGTTGTTTTCGACAAAAGCGATGTTATCTTTAGCAAGTGGCGTCACCAAACTATCTGTAGGGTATTTCTCCACAAGCTTAGTTAACGCATTTGTAAAATCATCAACACGGCCTACACGACCTATAGCTAGCGCTTTCAAATATTCAATCTGAGCGACCATTCCGGAAGTCTGGAATACGCCTTCAAGCTCTTCATTAGCCTGCTTGATAACTTCAACGTGATCACCTTCGGTGTATAAAGCAAATAGCTTGTCAAACGCACGATCAAGCACACGCTTATCACGGTTGATTTTATCCATGTAATAAGGATCTTTCGCCACCAAAGCATGCAATGAATTTGGATACAAGGTAATCAAGCGACTTTTATATTCGTTGCTCTTCGCTTGGTTGACACCATCATACATACGGTACAAAGAATAATAAATTTCTGCTCCCGCAGTCGTATTTGGGAAGCGCCCTAAGAAGGCTTCATATGCTAAAATAGCGTCTTTATTATCCTTCGTATAATCTCTATAAATATTACCAATGACAATCATATTGTCATGAACTTTCTGTGTACGCTTATCGAAATCCTCTTGTGTTTGAGGAATTGACGTCAAGTAACGATCACGCTCTCCTTGAATGAAGGCAACCGCATCCAGCGTATCTTTCTTCGCTACCTGTTGGTTTGTATCTGTATTTGCGTTTAACTGAGCCAACAGATTAGGGCTATTATCGCCAGCAAATCTCCAGTCATCTTTCAGCTGTCTATTTCCCCATTTACGTTTAAAATCTGCTGTTCCTAGTAGTAAGGCATCTTGATTATTAAAATAGAAACGATTATCGGCATACGTATTATTCGTCGGGTTGGTTGCCAAAACATTGCTGTTTACAAAACCACTATTTGACGCTACAGCACCTTTTTTACCTTTCTTTGCCAATGCAGCAGCACGATCCAACTCACCTTGCTTTTTAATGAGGCTTGCGCCTGCATATTTTGCAACCTGCTCTTCTCTTCCTGCTTCATCTAATCTACCCAAGTTGATAAGCGTATCTTGCCACAGGTTATCCATATACAAGCCGGTAAGCTCATTCATATAAACTAGCTTACGACGCAAACGGTCAACATCGGTATAATCTTGAGGTAAAACGGTGGCTAAACTATCGTAATAGTTGCTGGCACCACGGTAATCTTGCTGCTGAAACAAGTAATCTCCTAGTGTAAGGTAAGTTTCTGCCGCCTGGTACGTATTACGATTAGGCACACTCAATGATTTTTGAAAATAAGCAAAAGCTTCTTTCTCATCCTTCTCTGCCAAATAAATACGTCCTATTTCAAAAAGTATCTGATCTTTAAAATCTTCGTTTTTACCTTCCTTAAGCATTGACTTCAGCGGCTTCACCTGCTCCGCTAACGTACCTCCATGCAGCGCTCCTTTCAGAAAGGCTGCTTGTAAGCTCGCTTCAAAGGCCATATCAAAAGGCACATTCGCTTTGGATATCTTATCAAACAAGGTGTATGCTTGTGCATCTTGTTTGTTGTCGGCATACAGCTGTCCCAACAAAAAGCGCCAGCGATGCTTATCGTAGCTATCTTTATTGGACTCCATGGCAAACTCCAAGTACGGAATTGCAGCCAACTCTTTACCTGTACGAATCAACACATTGGCTTTCGCCGCATTGACAAAAGTACGCGTCTTCAGGCTCTTGCCTAGAAACATAAAGGCCGAATCAGCAGCCATGGCTGCCTTCTCAGGCTTATTAATCTGTAATAAAGCACGTGATTTCCATGCGTAGGATACCGGCTTGTACTTAAGCTCTGGTCCATCTTCCTTAATCAGTTTATCAAAAAATTCAATAGCTGTATAGTAGGAACCTTTCATATAATAAGCCTTAGCAATCAAGAAGTAGGCTTCATGCACATACTTACTTTCTTGCCTTGTATTCACCACTTTATAGGCTTTTTGGACTAAAGAATCCATTGCTTTATGGGGATCCCCATTTGCCGTAGGCTCGTCAAAAACAGTCAAACGAACTTGGTAATTCTTATTCGTGCTGCCGTAAATACTTTTACGCTCCGCATCCAGCAAAAGATTAGAGTTATAAAGAATATTATACTTGGAGGTCAGATTTTGATAAAAATCGGTTTTTGAAGTATCCTTAACCTGTTTACTAGACCGGTTGCTCTTACCTTTCAAAAAACTACAGGCAGAAACGGTAAGCAAAAGAACGGCAAAAACGACCAATACCAAAGGAAATCGTTTCGAGATGTTACGTTTTAAATTTACAATCATGTATAAGTCAATCTTTAACCTGAACAAAAAAACAGGCAAATAGTTCTCACAAAAATACCAATATTCGTATAATTATAGACTATAAAAACTTTAAAAATAGTTAATTGCCTATCGGGGAGACAAACACTCCCCCTTATTAACTAGGAATTAACAGGAAAATATTGCATTTCAAGGAATTTAAACCCTACATTAGTTTTATAATTATAAGCTCTATCCCTCCTCTATGGCTAAAAAAGGTAATGCTGATTTATTATTTATCTTCCTAACGGTTGTCATCGACACGATAGGTCTCGGTATTATTATTCCTGTAATGCCTGCTTTAATAAAAAATCTTATTCATGGCGATTTAAGTCTAGCCTCTCAATATGGAGGATGGCTGACCTTCTGTTATGCCTTTACCCAATTTATCTTTGCCTCTGTATTAGGCAATTTGAGTGATCGCTATGGTCGTCGTCCTGTATTGCTATTTGCCTTATTTGGCTTTTGCATAAACTACCTCCTGATGGGCTTTGCCCCTAGCATCGCTTGGCTTTTCATAGGTCGCTTAGTGGCCGGTGTAACGGGCGCTAGCCATACCGTGGCTGCCGCTTACATTGCAGACATCAGTACACCCGAGAAAAAAGCACAAAACTTTGGGCTCCTAGGAGCCGCATTTGGATTAGGCTTCATCATCGGGCCCGTCCTTGGGGGACTTTTAGGCCACTATGGCCCACGGGTTCCTTTCTTTGCGGCCGCAGCACTAAGTTTCGCTAATTTAGTTTACGGCTATTTTGTCGTTCCAGAATCACTAAAGCCCAACCTTCGAAGACCCTTTCTATGGCGTAATGCAAACCCAATTGGTGCTTTTAAGCATATGAAACAATACCCACAGATATACGCACTTGTCGCTTGCATCTTCCTCATCAATATTGGGGCTCATGCCGTACAGAGCACTTGGTCATACTTTACCATGGAAAAATTTCAGTGGGATGAGCGGATGGTCGGATTCTCCTTAGGCGTTATTGGTGTACTATTAACTATTGTTCAAGCGGGACTCTTACGTGTCATTATCCCGAAATTGGGACTACCAAGAGCTATATTAGTTGGTCTTTTTTTTAATAGCCTATCGCTTCCGCTCATGGGCTTTGCACCCAACAGCACTATCTTTTTTGCCTATAGTGTCTTATTTGTGTTTGCCGGCATTGCTGGACCTGCTATTCAAAGTATGATATCCAACCTCACGCCATCCAATCAGCAAGGGCAGATACAAGGCGGAATTGCTTCTGTCATCAGCTTAACGGCCATCATTGGCCCCTTACTGATGACGAGTTTGTTTTCAGGCTTTACAAAAAAAGGAACAACCATTTATTTTCCTGGTGCTCCTTTTTTAGCAGCAGGGCTGCTAGGCCTTAGTGCCTTTACGATTGCGTTCTACTATTTTAAGCGTTCGTCTGCTTTTCTATCAAACAAACAGCATAAGCCACAACACCCTCTTGACGACCAATAAAGCCCATCGTTTCGTTTGTTGTTGCTTTAATAGAGATATCTTCAACCGTCAAACCTGCCACCTTAGCAATATTCTCTTTCATCGCTGGCAAGTAAGGTTTAATCTTTGGTTCTTCAAGACACAACATCGCATCAATATTACCTAAATTAAAACCCTTTGCTTGAATCAGTTTCACACATTCCTCCAGTAAAATCAAACTACTGATTCCTTTCCACTTCGCATCTGTATTTGGAAAGTGATAACCGATATCTTCTAAATTTGCTGCGCCAAGAATAGCATCACAAATAGCATGCACCAAAACATCAGCATCCGAATGACCAAAGGCACCAGCATGATGATCGAGTGTTACCCCACCTAAAACAAAAGGATGCCCATCTTTTAACTGATGCACATCAAATCCAAATCCTACTTTTATCTTCATAAAAACGAAGTTAGTCAATAAATAGAGATTTACGAATTGGCGAATGGAGCGCTTAGAGCGACCTTTTACAAATTTTAACACTTTTTAAGGTTTGATTTGTTAACCTTGGTACGAATTCAGCTAGCATCTTAAGCGAGAATAAAATTTATTTCTTACTTTTGACAAGATAAATTCATAATTTCATTTTATGATGTTTAATAAACGTATGGCTATGAGAAGAGTGATTCCTGTCGTAGTAGCCCTTTCTTCTGTTGTATTATTAGGTGCTTGTAGCAAGCTTAGCAAGTCGGGAAAAAACAAAGATCTTTCCCCGAAAACTGGCGTTGCTTATAATGACCCTAACAACGGTGGGCTTCACATTAACAGAAAGGTAAAAGAAACACCAGGACCAGGATTGGTAGCGATTGAGGGTGGTACCTTTGTGATGGGCGGCAGCTTAAATGAAGATTTAGGTTATGCGCACGACAATTTGAAGCGCCGAGTAACGGTTGCTTCTTTCTATATTGATCAAACGGAGGTGTCCAATGCAGACTGGTTAGAATACCTACACTGGATTGCGCAAAACTTCCCTGACGATGGCAAACTGTATTATGATGCACTACCCGATTCGTTGGTATGGCGTCATCCATTATCCTACAATGAGCCTTACGTAAATTTATACTTACGCCACCCTTCTTTCCAAGATTATCCTGTTGTGGGTGTATCATGGGAGCAAGCTACAGCTTACTGTCAATGGCGTACTGACCGTGTAAATGAAAATATTTTACGCAACTCGGGTGTTTTAGTAGATTACAAAACACGCTCTGAGCGTCAAGCAACAGGCAACGATGCCTTCAATACCGACATCTACTTAAATGGACAGCTGAAAGGCGATGGTATCGATGGACCAAATATGCCTACAGACAATAAACCTGGTGCACAGGCTGGTGCTAAGCGTACCATCCGCATGGAAGATGGTATCTTAAAACAACCATACCGCCTACCTACAGAAGCGGAGTGGGAATATGCTGCTTTAGGTTTAATTGGTAATACTGTACAAGGAAATATCGAAAATAGCCGCACCTACCCTTGGAGTGGACTTGGTGTTCGTTCCGACAAGCGTAAAACGCAAGGTCGTATGTTAGCCAACTTCAAAATTACAAGCGGTAACAACATGGGGGTTGCTGGTGATTTGAATGATGGAGGTGATATCACTGTACCTGTTACAAGCTATGCACCAAATGACTTCGGCTTATACAACATGGCTGGAAACGTAAACGAATGGGTTAACGACGTATATCGTCAGTTGTCATTTGAAGATTTCGAAGACTTCAACCCTTTCCGTGGAAACGTTTTCATGGATAACCAATATGAAAATGCAGATGGCCGTGTGCTAGCAAAAGATAAATACGGTCGCCCAATTAAAGTTCCTGCGAAAGCAGCACGTAAACAAACATGGGAAGAATTGCAAGCAGCCAAAGGTGGCGAAGCAACAACGACATCTACCTATGCGTATGATGCACGTGGCTTTGAAGACGAAGAGACACAAGAGCTTTACGGAAAGACAAGCTTAGTGAACAACAAAAGTCGTGTTTACAAAGGAGGTTCATGGAACGATAGAGCGTACTGGTTAAATCCAGCAACACGTAGACATATGCAACAAGATGAATCAGATGCGATGACGGGATTCCGTTGTGCAATGACGATGGTTGGAAATGTATTCGGACCAACATCAAAAGGGAAAAGTAGCGGTAGAGCAAAAACTAGTAAAGGCTCTCCACACTAATTAAAATATACAAATCTTAAAGAAGATACCTAAAAAGCAGCTTACTCTTTTTAGGTATTTTTTTTTGAAGACAGAAAGACTTAAAAAGGAACGATAAAATGCATTTTATCGTTCCTTTTTAAATTTATTTTGACTAATATAGCAGAAGGAGCACACGTAGAATCGACATACTAATGGTCGATGATGAACTGCCCATTTGCAAGAAAATAAAAATATCTCTCCGGAGAAGGTTACTATTTGACTAAAAAGGTATTAATAAGTGAGTAAGGAGAAAAGCGACATTCGTAGTGATGAGGAAATCATCTTAGGAATACAGCAGGGGAACAATTTAGCCGTGCAACAATTGTATAAGCTTTATTACCCTACGGTAGCCAAGATGATTATCAACAACAATGGCAATGCCGAAGAAGCCCAAGATATTTTTCAAGAGGCCGTCATGGTCTTATACGATAAAATAAGCAAAGGTAATTTTGAGCTATCGAGCAAGTTAAAAACTTTCTTGTATGCTGTTTCCAAACGTTTATGGCTAAAACAACTTACTCGTGGTGCATCCCGCTTTCGCAAAGATTCTATTGCGGATATGGAAGATACACTGGTCGCTGATGAAGCTATCGAAGAACATGAGATTCTAGAAAGCAATCTGACCCTGATGGAAGAAGCATTAAATGGATTAGGAGAACCTTGTAAGTCCATTATACATGAATTCTATATCCTGAACCGGTCGATGACGGAGATATCCGAAAAATTCGGATATACCAATTCAGACAATGCCAAAACGCAGAAGTATAAATGTCTGCAGCGACTAAAAAAATTATTTTTTCAAATTAGTACGTAAAAAAAGCATGAGGAGTTTAAATCAACAAGAGTTTATAGATTGGGCAGATTTATATCTGCGAAACGAATTGACAGCAGCAGACCGTCAGCGTTTCGAGCTATTCTGCGCCGAAAACCCCTCCTATCAAGAAAGCTTTGCGCAGCATAAATCTTTTCTAGCAGACTACCGCCAAGCACAAGAACGCTTAGACTTCAAAGCTGTATTAACAAGCGCAGCGGAAGATTATCATGAGCAAAACCCAGAGAAAGAGCCTGTAAAAGTAATTTCACTATGGGACCGCTACAAATTTAATGCTGGCGTTGCAGCAGCAATCGCTATTATATCGGTTTTCTCTACATTATGGTTAACTGGTTACTACTCTAATCTAAAGAAAACATCTTCTGACTATAGTGCATTACGTCGTGACATGAACAATGTAAAACGTAATGTAAATGCGCATAACGATGCTATTAAAAACATTAACAGCACGGGTAAAACAGAAACTATCCATTATGGGGCTACAGGCTTCATGATTACGCGCGATGGCTATGTAGTAACCAACTATCATGTCATCAGTGGTGCTGACTCTATCCACTTGCAAAACCAACGTGGCCAATCGTTTAAAGCAGATATCATCTTTACGAGTCCAGAGAAGGACTTAGCGATTCTACACATCAACGATTCTACGTTTAAAGCACATAAAAATATCCCTTATACGTTCAAGAAACAAAATTCTGACTTAGGTGAAGACATCTATACTTTAGGATTTCCTCGTGACGAAGCCGTTTATGGTCAAGGTTACTTGAGCTCTTCAACAGGTTATGCGGGCGATACCTTAGCATACCAAATCTCTATCCCGGTAAACCCAGGAAATAGCGGAGGTCCTGTTTTAGATAAAGAAGGAAACGTGATTGGAATTATCTCGGGCAAACAGAAAGGAATAGACGGAGCAGCTTTTGCGATTAAGACGAAAGCATTGATTGAGACCTTAAACAGCATTCCTGCAGATGTGTTACGTGGTAACGTCGTGTTGACGAATAAAAACACACTGAACAATTTATCGCGTACCGATCAATTGAAGAAATTGCAGGATTACGTATATTTGGTGAAAGTGTATTAATACAACTAAAAAAGATTAAGCCTAACGAATTTTGATAGGCAATATAGCTAAGGAATAAAAACATTAAAGGGTTGACGAAAAGTCAACCCTTTAATGTTTTTACAAAGCTCATAAATCATCGATTAGGTTAGTAACGCTAATTGATGATTTATTCCATTCTCCTTTTATTTGTTTGGCTGTGGTGTCGTTCTTAAGTACGGCTTCACCTCTGTAAATCCTTTCGGGAATTTTGCAGGAATATCTTCCGTCTTAATTGCTGGCACAACGATAACATCTTCACCGTCTTTCCAATCCGCTGGTGTTGCTACTGAATACTCGGCTGTCAACTGCAAAGAATCAATCACACGTAAAATCTCATTGAAGTTACGACCTGTTGAAGCAGGGTATGTTAACGTCAATTTCACCTTTTTATCTGGACCTACCACAAACACAGAACGTACCGTTGCTGTAGCATTTGCATTCGGATGGATCATATCGTACAACTCCGCTACTTTTCTATTTTCATCAGCAATAATAGGGAAATTGACTGTTGTATTTTGTGTTTCGTTAATATCCTTCACCCATTCCAAATGGTCTTTCACAGAGTCTACACTTAAGGCAAGCACTTTCACATTACGCTTATCAAATTCTCCTTTCAATTGTGCGGTACGTCCTAATTCAGTCGTACATACAGGCGTGAAATCAGAAGGGTGTGAGTATAATACTGCCCAGCTTCCCTCGATATATTTATAAAAATCAATTGGACCTACTGTGGTCTCCGCCTGAAAGTTAGGCGCATCGTCTCCTAGTTTTAAACTCATCACTATTTAATTTAAGTTAAACACTATTTTATTATAATATACTAATATACTAGATTTTGTCGTACTTATGAAAACAAAAAAAAGCTTTACTTTAAAAAAATAAATATTACTATGCTTGCATAACAATAAAATGTATATTTGAGTAAATCAATATAAACGTTATGCAATTCCAACTATCTGAAGACCATCAATTAATACGCCAAACTGCTGCGGATTTTGCGAAATCTTTAAAAGCAGGTGTTATCGAACGTGATGAACAAGCTACCTTCCCTACTGCTTTCGTTAAGCAAATGGGTGACTTAGGTTTTATGGGGATGATGGTCGACCCAACCTACAATGGCGCAGGCATGGATGCCTTAGCCTACGTACTCGCTATTGAAGAAATATCCAAAATAGACGCATCTACGGGCGTAATCATGTCTGCACATAATTCACTTGTACTTTTTGGACTAAACAAATACGGTAGCGAGGCCCAAAAGGAAAAATACCTAAAGCCCTTGGCTAGCGGCGAAAAGTTAGGTGCTTTTGCGCTCTCTGAACCCGAAGCGGGCTCTGATGCTACTTCTCAACATACCACTGCCATTGATAAAGGGGATTATTACCTATTAAACGGTACTAAAAACTGGATTACCAATGGTGGCAAAGCCGATATCTACCTTGTTATTGCGCAAACACATCCTGAGAAGGCACACCGAGGCATCAATGTATTCATCGTCGAAAAAGGACAAGAAGGCTTCACGATTGGACCTAAGGAGAACAAACTAGGTATCCGCAGTTCGGACACCCACTCGCTCCTCTTTTCGGATGTAAAAGTTGCTAAGGAAAACCGTATTGGTGAGGATGGCTTTGGCTTTAAGTTTGCCATGGAAACTTTGGATGGCGGGCGTATTGGTATTGCCGCACAAGCTTTAGGCATCGCCGCAGGCGCTTATGATTTAGCTTTAGCTTATGCTAAGGAGCGTAAAACATTTGGTAAGCCTATTGCAGAGCATCAAGCGATTCAATTTAAACTTGCAGATATGGAGGTTGAAATTGAAGCAGCACGACTGTTGACCTACAAAGCCGCTTGGTTAAAGGATAATAAACTTCCTTATGGAAAAGCAGCGGCTATGGCTAAGCTACACGCATCAGAAGTGGCTATGAAAACAACGATAGAAGCGGTACAGATTCACGGTGGCTATGGTTACGTAAAAGAATACCACGTAGAACGCCTTATGCGCGATGCTAAGATTACGCAAATCTATGAAGGAACTTCAGAAATACAGCGCTTAGTTATTGCACGCGATATCTTACGATAAAAAATAAAATCCTAGCTTATTTTAGTAATAAGCTAGGATTCTAATAATTTCAACTGCTTATCAATATCGGCGAGATACGCATAGTCTTCAAAAGAAAACTCACCGGTAATGCGCATTTGGTTTTCCAACAAGAATTTTGCCTTCGACAATAGTAGAGCTTGCTTATTTAAAAATCCATCATGCATCAGTAGCAAAGCTAAAGGTCTTATTTTTTTAGGGTCAAGATCCTCCACAAAAGCCAGCAAATCATTATCACTCAACTCTTGGAAGAAAGCTCTATCTTTTCCAAAGAAATCCATATACCCCGCTTCAACATCAACTGCTGCCGTCTCCACCGCATGCATACCTTCTCTTTTATCGACAAGTAAGCGTAAGAACTTACCAATCTCATTGATCCAATTGAGGATCGTATCTTTTTCGTAGCGTATACCCATTATTCTCGTACTTGTCCATCACCTGTTACAAACCACTTATCGGTCACCAATTTCTCTAATGCAAAAGGACCACGCGCATGCAATTTCTGTGTCGAAATACCTATCTCGGCACCCAATCCAAATTCGCCTCCATCAGTAAAACGAGTAGAGGCATTGCTATACACTGCGGCCGCATCAATCGTATTCATGAAGTCCGCAATCTTTTCAGCATCGCTAGAGACAATACATTCAGAATGCTTCGATGAATAGGTAGAAATATGCTGTAAAGCTTCGTCAAAGCTATCCACGACCTTTATCGAACAGGCTAAAGCCAAAAACTCACGACCGAAGTCCTCTTCCGTAGCTTCCTTCAGCAGGCTATATCCTCCCTCTTTAAGAGCGGCATAGGCACGAGGGTCTGCAAAAACTTCTACTTCATGTTGCTCAAAGTAGGGTTGTAACCTTGCTATAAAATCAGCAACAACCGCAGCATCGACCACCACCGTATCTAAGGAATTGCACACCGAAGGGCGTGAAATCTTAGCATTAGCCACAATACGTGCCGCTTTATCCAAATCGCCCGTAGCCTCCACATAGGTATGACAAACGCCAGCACCCGTTTCAATCACGGGAACAGTAGCTTGCGAACGCACCAAGTCAATTAAGGCTTGTGACCCGCGTGGAATAATAATATCCACATAAGCAGTGGCGGTTAAAAGCTCCTGCACAAAAGCACGGTCAGTCGGTAGTAGCTGCACCGTATGTACATCTAGGCCACTGTCTACTAAAGCTTGCTGTATTAGGACCAGTAACACACTATTGGTATACCAAGCATCTGAACCTCCACGAAGCACACAAACATTGCCTGAGCGCACGCATAAAGCCGCCACATCGACCGTTACATTGGGGCGTGATTCATAAATCACACCAACAACACCAAGGGCGACAGTTTTTTTCTCCACTAATAGCCCATTATCTAATTGACGGGTAGAAAGCAACTGTCCCGTCGGGTCAGGTAATTCGGCTACCGCACGCGCACTAACGGCAAGTGCTAGGACACGAGCTTCGTTAAGCAGTAAACGATCATACTTAGGATCCTGCGGATCCATCTGCGCTAAATCTTTTTTATTTTCTTCCAGCACAGCTTCCACCGAAGCTTCTAATAAATTAGCTAGTCGAAATAAAAAGTCCTGACGCTGCGCATCACTGCTACGACGGAGCGACCATGTAGCCTTTTGAGCAGCGCGTAATTGCGTTTGAATATTTTCCATTATAACAATACTATATCATCTGTATGGGCTATAGCCACATTTTTCATCATTTTTATTGCCGTTCCATCCTTCACATCAACTTTAGCTTTTGCGACAGCCAAAATCTCTCCATCTTCATTAGCAATTTGAAATACCTCTCCCGTCTCTAGTGGCTGGTTTATTGCGAGTACACCTACCGCCAATAAGCTTTTACGGTTGCGCAGAGCCTGCTCAGCGCCCGCATCTACGGTCACCAGTGCACGAATCAAGCCACCGCTAGCCAACCATTTATGACGTGAGGACACTTTCTTATCTTGCGCCAGGCATACCGTCCCCGTCTCTCCTTTTACGGCTTTAAGAATACCATCTTCCGTTTGCATACTAAAGATAACGGCTTCGATACCCATCTGACTAGCCAGGCGGGCAAAGTTCAGTTTAGACGTCATCCCCCCTAATCCTACAGACGATTTATCCTTCCGCGCCAGCGAGAGCGCCTGTTTATCAATGATACTTAACTCGCGTACCACATTGCCTTCAGCATCCAAAACCCCAGGTACAGAAGTACTAAAAAGTAATTTACTAGCCCCGAAGCCTACGGCTATTAATGTAGCTAGCTCATCATTATCAGAAAATTTCAATTCTTTATTGCTGACCACATCATTCTCATTCGCAATCGGAATTACGCCATTCTTCCACAGCTCCTCATAAGTATCCTTAAGCTGTAGAAACTGGTCTCGATTTGCAAAGTGTTGACGTTCGCATAAACTCTGCCCTAAGGCAATACCAAAAGCTCTAAAATAGTTGCTGTAAGTATTCACCAACATAGGATTGCCTAATGCTGCCGCCGCCTTTCTTTCGGATAAAGTACCACTGTAGTGCTTCAGGTATTTCTTGCCCGCAGCTACCGCTCCCGAAGAAACCAACACAATATTATAGGTACTTTGCAAGGCAGCCGTTTGGCGTGCTATCTCTAACACAATGCGCTCATCAATCTCCCCCGCTTTAGTGGTGATGGAGGCTGAACCAAACTTTATAACCAGAATAGGCTTCTTCATGAATTAAAAAAATAACAAAGACAGATTTATATTTTTAGATAATTGTAAATGTAACAAGCATTTTTATAAAAAATAAATTATTACAACGCTTTTTTATTTAAAATTTAAGGATTAATCAAACTGAAATACGGAATTATAAAAAAGGATTAATATCCAAAGCAAGAGCACGGTAAATGAGTTTGGTATGATTTATGGAACGAACTTAATAAAAGAGCCTTATGAAAAAATATATTCTTTTTAGTATCGCCCCTTTATTGTTTTTAGCTTGCCAGAACAATAACAACACGAAATCCAACATAGTTGGTAACGATAAAGATAGCCATGGCTGCATCGCTTCGGCAGGTTACCGTTGGTCCATCGTGCAGAATAAATGTGTTCGCCCGTGGGAAGAAAGCATACAGCTGCACCCAACTAATAAGGCTGAAGGTGCAGAAACAGCAGGCTTTGCATTAACGGACTCAAGCAAGCAAAAAATGGAAGTTTTTGTATCCGAAGCAGACAGTCTAGTGCTAGACAAAGTATCTCCCGTTTTATATGCTAAAGGAGATTATCAATTGGTGGAAGAAGACCACTGCTGGTCGCTACGCCATCAAGGAAAAACAATATATGCAGAACGTAAATAATAATACAACACCCCTTCCAACAACATAAAACGAGCCGGCTCCTTTGGGACCGGCTCGTTTGTATATTTATGTTTATTCTTTATCCAAATCGTTCTTTAAACATCTGCTCCATCACGAACATCTCATCGCGGAATCGAGCAGCATCCAAGAATTCCATCTCTTTAGATGCTTTATCCATTTTCTTACGAACCACCTCGATAGCTTTACGCATATCTTTTTCGCTCAAATATTCCATTACTGGGTCTGCGGCCAACATGGTTGCTGCATCTGGTTCCACGTAAGCCTTCGCCTCCCCTGGTTTGAAATCGGCCACAGAAGTCTGCTCCATAATCTCTTCCCTACTTTTACCAACTGTACGCGGTGTGATACCGTGCAACGTGTTATAGGCCATCTGCTTCTCTCGACGACGATTTGTTTCATCAATCGTTACCTGCATACTACCGGTCATCTTATCAGCATACATGATAACGCGACCCTTATCATTACGTGCAGCACGTCCTATCGTTTGTATTAAGGAGCGCTCAGAGCGCAAGAATCCTTCTTTGTCAGCATCAAGAATAGCCACCAAGGTAACTTCTGGAAGATCCAATCCTTCACGCAATAAGTTGACACCAACCAATACATCGAACTCTCCTAAGCGCAAACCACGTAAAATCTCCACACGTTCCAATGTTTTCACCTCCGAGTGGATATATCGGACTTTAATATTCAAGCGTGTCATGTATTTCGTCAGCTCTTCGGCCATACGTTTGGTCAAAGTAGTTGCCAAAATACGTCCCCCCTCTTTGATGGTCTTCTCTACTTCTTCTAAGAAATCATCAACCTGATTAACGGCTGGATGCACTTCAATAATAGGATCCAACAACCCTGTAGGACGAATAACCTGTTCTACAACGACCCCTTCGGTTTGTTGCAATTCATAATCACCAGGCGTTGCCGATACATAAATCGTCTGATTCGTTAGCGACTCAAACTCCGAGAAGTTTAACGGTCGATTATCCATCGCCGCAGGCAAACGGAAACCATGCTCAACGAGCGATACTTTACGTGAACGGTCACCACCATACATGGCACGCAACTGTGGTAAGGTAACATGGCTCTCATCAATCACCAAAAGGTAATCCTCTGGAAAATAATCTAACAAACAGAAAGGACGTGTACCTGGAGCACGACCATCAAAAAATCGCGAGTAGTTTTCGATACCCGAACAGTACCCTAATTCTCGCATCATCTCTAAATCGTAGTTAACACGTTCTTCCAGACGCTTAGCTTCCAGCATTTTCCCTTCTTCTTCCAGCTGTGTTGTACGCTGTACCAGCTCCTCCTGAATCGCCCAAATAGACTCCGTGAATTTCTCCTTCGGCGTTACGAAAAGATTGGCAGGAAATAAAGCCAAATCGGCAACCTTATTCAGTGTTTTTCCCGATACAGGGTCAATCTCGCTAATCTCATCAATCTCATCACCAAAGAAGGATATACGGATGGCATGGTCTAGGTAAGCCGGAAAAATATCAACGGTATCACCTTTCACACGGAAGGTACCACGCTTAAAATCAGCAGTCGTCCGTGCATATAAAATTTCTACTAAACGATGTAAGAAACCATTACGACTCACAACCGTTCCTACAGAAAACCGAAAAATAGAACGGGAGAAATCTTCCGGATTCCCCATACCATAGATACAAGACACAGAAGATACCACCACGATATCACGTCGGCCAGACATCAAAGAAGAGGTCGTTGCTAAACGTAGCTTCTCAATTTCTTCATTAATCTGTAAATCTTTCTCGATATAGGTATTGGATGAAGCAATAAATGCTTCTGGCTGGTAATAATCATAGTAGGACACGAAATAATTAACGGAATTCTCCGGAAAAAACTGCTTAAACTCACCGTAAAGCTGTGCTGCTAATGTCTTATTATGACTCAAAATTAGCGTTGGCCTTTGTGTCTCTTGAATAACATTAGCCATCGTAAACGTTTTCCCCGATCCAGTAACACCCAACAAATTCTGATAACGCTCGCCTTGCTGTAACCCAGCGATTAGCTCTTTAATAGCCTGCGGCTGATCACCCGTAGGTTTGTATTCTGATGTTAATTTAAAATTCATGTATCCGTCCTTCCAATAAAGTATAAAAATACTGAAAAAAGAAGAAAGACTTATAACCAAAACGTCATGATTATAAAGGAAATCAAATTGCTTACGAAAATACAATTCTATATCATCGTGCCACAATAAATATCGCTCACCTTCAATTTTATAAGAAAGTAACCTTATTTTCTCTTCTACTTAGACCTTAATTATATTATCTTAGTAGAAATCTCATAAGCACAGATATTATGATCACTATCCTAACAAAATAAAATAGTATTGCTAATCATTTTTTAGCAGAACTACGCGACCATAACATTCAGAAAGATCGTATGCGTTTTCGTAGAAATTTGGAAAGGTTGGGCGAAATAATGGCTTATGAAATCAGTAAAACCTTCACCTATGAGCCAACTACGGTAGAAACACCCTTAGGTATTGCCAATGCGAATTTACTGACGGAGCAACCGGTTTTAGGAACCCTTCTACGTGCGGGACTTCCTTTCCATCAAGGTTTCTTAAATGTCTTTGATCAAGCCGACAATGCATTTATTGCGACGTATAGACACACCAAAAAAAGTGGCGAGTTTGAAATCCACAAGAAATATGCTAGTGCTTGCAATTTGGACGACCGCATCGTTATCATCGCAGACCCTATGCTTGCAACAGGACATAGCCTTGTTGTTGCCTGCAAGGACCTACTAAACGACTACAACATCAAAGAATTGCATATTGCGGCTGTTATCGCCTCTGACGAAGGCGTACGACATGTACGTGCCTTCCTTCCTGAAGCGACCTTATGGATTGGTGCTGTAGACAACGAGATGACATCTAAAGCGTATATCGTGCCTGGATTAGGCGATGCTGGCGATTTAGCCTACGGGGGTAAAGAATAATCCTTACCCTACAAATATTGCGATAAGTCGCCCTTTCCTTCCCTAATAACCTCGAATTCTCCCGATGTTACATCAACAACGGTAGATGCGATATTGCCACCATAGCCACCATCAATAACAAGATCAACTTGATCTTCGTACTTTTCGTGGATTAGCTCTGGGTCGGTAGAATACTCCAAAATATCATCCTCATCACGGATAGAGGCCGTTACAATTGGATTGCCTAATTCCTTTACCAAAGCACGTACAATGGCGTTGTCGGGCACACGAATACCAACGGTTTTCTTTTTTGAGCTCAACAATTTAGGTACCTGTCCACTGGCATTAAAAATGAAAGTGAATGGCCCTGGCAAGGACTTTTTCAACACCCTGAAAACAGCGGTATCAAACGGTTTTGTGTATTGCGAAATATCCGTTAAATCATAACATATAAACGATAAGTTAGATTTATCAGGCTTTAAACCGCGAATTTGACAAACACGCTCTATGGCTTTCTGCTGCGTAATATCGCAACCTATACCGTAAACGGTATCCGTAGGGTAAATAATTACGCCACCTTTTTTTAAGACATCCACCGCTTGTTGAATAGCTTTTTCTTGTGGGTTATCCTCATATATTCTTAATAGCATACTTATCTCTTTTCTATATAAAACAAAATTAACCAATAATATTCACCAACAAAATTTTAAAATAATTGTTTAACTTTAAAACAATCGCCCCCGTACTAAAAAAACTTTATGCATACTACTATGCCAAACAAAAAGGTAAAAAGACCAATTGTAACAAAGAAAAAGGAGGACGTTAATAAAGCTAATAATCTTCAAGATTACCTTTATTTAATCTTTATCGCGCTGTATCTACTCGTCGACATTTCCCCTCGAGATAAAATAATAGATACCTCCTACCAGCACCGACTTTATATCGACCTCATTAATATCGCAGCTACGGTCTACATATTCCGTAATTTTGCCAAGTATAGATCGCATGCTGTTAATTTCTTTACAAACAGTATTCCTATTTTATATGCTGGTTTTATCTTTTTTGCGTTCCTTTCCTTATTTGTGGCCTATAGCCAAATAGAGGGCTTAATAAATTTAGCGAGCTATGTTTCCAACTTCTGGGTATTCACGAACCTTTTCATGTTACTTTTTGCTGCACGCAACAACATAAAAGCGGTAGCCATAATCGTTACTTTTACGCTATTCTATCAGGTGAGCATGGAGCTTTACACCTTTTACCAAGGATTGGGGAAAGAGGAATTGATGTCTCAGATAATGAAGCTTACCTGGAACACAGGCAACAAAAACATCTTTGCCGCAACAATCGTAATCAAACTTGCTTTCGCTTGTTATGCTAGCCTACGAACACGAGGTTTCTATAAACTATTCTCGTACCTAACGGTATTTATAACCATTCTCTTACTCTTTTTCTTGAGCGCACGTGCCGCCTATATTAGTTTAGCTGCCACTGTTCTTATTTTAGCCATTGGTAACCTATTACTCTTTGTTAAAGAAAAAGAAAATCGTAGCCAAGCGATTGCGGGAAGCTTAAGTTTATTAGTTTTATTTGCTTTGGCTTTTTTCCTATCAAATAGAACGCTAACCCATTACCAAGTGCTAGAATTAGCAAAAAGTAAACAGGCCCCTAGTGGCTATAGAACACAAGAAACAGACTCCTTTTTAGGAGACCGACTAGCAAGTATTGGTTCTACTGACGATGCTTCCAACAGCATTCGTATCGCTATGTGGAAAGAAGCTTTACATGCTTGGACAAAAAAACCACTATTGGGCTATGGTGTTGGTAACTACCGTATATATTCTGATGAAATCACACGTAAGCACTATTCAACCAACGTATACTTTAACCATTCCCACAACGATTTCGTAGAGATTCTCTTTGAAAGTGGTCTCTTTGCTTTTCTAGCTTATACGGGCCTTTTTATCCTTGCTTTATGGTTTAGCATTCGCATCCTTATTGGAAAAAACTATAGCAAGGAACGTAAGCTCGTTACCCTTGTATTACTTGCTGCGGGATTTGGCTTTTTAGTCGATTCTTTCTTTAACTTTCCCCTGTTACGGACAAATATGAACGTGCTATTTCTACTCATCTTAACGCTCATCATTATCAACTTCTTAGGTGGACGAAAAAAAGAAGAAGAAGAAAATGTAGAAACGACACCACAACCAAGATGGCCAGTACTTATCTACTCTTCAATCATCTTTTTAGGCATAGCTTCTTTATATATAAATTATCAGTTATATGCCTCTGGAAAAAGTCAATATTTAGTAGATAGTGACTCCGAAAATCAAAGCCTAACGAACCCAAAGACAAAATTTAACCTTGCACAGGTTAATAAAATGCTAGACTACACCTTCCCCGTGCTTGGTGCACGTGGTGGCGAACCGATAAGTATCAAGAAAGGAAAATATGCCTACTTTGAGAAAAAAGATAAGGAAGCTTTAGCACTAGCAGACATTGGAGCCAAAGATGCACCATATGCGCTCCATGATGAAAGATTAAAACTATTAGTATACGTACGTCAACAACAACTAGATTCGGCTTACAAATACGTTAAAATCATCCATAATCAAATGCCTTATAGCGAGGCAGACTATAAACTACGGGTAACATTAGCCGCGAGATTTGGAAAAATTGAAGATGCAAAAAAGTCATTCCAACTGTATGACTCATTTCGTCCTAGCCAAGAGGCCTACGAAACGTACGCAGCACAATTGGCGACCAACAAATATGATTTAAATCAAGACAAAGAAATCTTAATCGAAGGCGTAAAACGCTATCCGAATTCTAAAATACTAAATGCATTAAAACAATACTACGACTTTTTGGCTGCAGCCAAAAAGAAAAGTTAACGGAGAAGGTCTAGTGCCTTCTCTCCTTCTCGTAGACGGGCTTCGCCCAAACCAGATACCACCACATACTTAACGCCCAATGCATCGAGCTCATTGAGCCACACTTGCATAAAGTGGTCACGCTGTTCTGGGAAATCACGCAGCGGATCGTCCTCCCACGGCAAATCGATGTCCATCAATAGATAAAGGTCGTACGGGCGATTTTTAATCTCGTCCGTCACTTCTTTTGGTGTATCCCCAAAAAGATGATCACACCATATTTTGATGGTCATGATAGTCGTGTCACAGACCAACATATTATGTTTAACCTGCGGAATCAACGCTTCTTCTAAGGCTTGCTGTCCATAAAACATGTTTACCTCATCGGCGAGCGTATACTCATTATTTAGATTAGCACAATAATACCGGGCGTATTCAGGTACACACACTGTTTCCAACACTTTTGCAAGATGCTGTGCCATCGTCGACTTACCCGTCGATTCAGGTCCTACAACAGCAATTTTCTTTACTATATTATCGTTCACTTAATTTTCTTTTAGGTGATAGCCCCGGTAAGTTTTATGCCAACCCCGATATCCATTCCATGCAATAATAGCAAAAGCTAAATAAAGTACAGCAGTCAATAGTAGATTTTTGTGGATATATAAAGGGATATAACAGATATCTACAGCTACCCATAGCAGCCAATTTTGTATTATCTTTCGCGTCATCAAAAACTGAGCGACAAAACTCGTAGCCGTACAAAAGCCATCAACATAAGGCACGTCTGAATCGGTAAAATATGATAGAAGACCACCTAATAGCAAACCTAACCCTAGAATAGCTAGAAAGGTAAACAGCATTTGCCTTCGAGAAAAACGACGAATAGGAACCTCAGTTTGGTCGTGCATGCGGCTCCAGTAGTACCATCCATAGATAGCTGTTCCTAAAAAGTAAATCTGCAATACAGCATCCCCATAGAGTCTACTATGGTAAAAAATATAGCCGTAAATACTAACACTTATAATACTGATTGGCCAGTTGAGAATATGCTCCTTGGCGGCCAAATAGACACAAAAGAAACCACTTAAAGTTGCTGCCCATTCAAGGAGGGATGTTTGTGAAAATTGGGTGTAAAAATTAGTGAAAAAGTCTGGCATATCTTTAAATATTCATCATCTAAAGATACACGATATTGTTAAATAAATAACCTTCTTCCCTATTGCACCATCTTATTCGCACAGTTTGTACTAGCGAAAGAATCGGGCTTAGCCTTAAATTGAAACCCCATCCCCATGATATAGCCCATCGCTTCTTTCAGCGCTACATTAGATTGGAAATTTGGGTTGGTGTTGATGTCGGCGTGAACCTCTAGGTCGACGTGGTATTGGTCTAAGAGTGGACACAGGTGGTAGGCTATTTCTATTGATTTTTGGACTTCGAGGAGCATCCTTTCTTTAATACTCATCCGCCGCTGGCGTTTATCTTTGTGGATAAACATAAAACCTCCTTTATGCTCCCGGAGAAAAACGATTACGGTTGCGAAATCGATAATCCCCCTTTTAACTTGGGAGTCGGTGCCGATGTAGACTTTCAGCTTATTTCCGAGGTGGGTCTCCCTACTAATAATCTCTTCGACAGCCTGTGTAATCGGCATACGAATATTTTCGCCATTGTATTTTTGCCATTCCATAAACTAATGATTTAGTCATAAAAGAACTACTACTAACTTGACATAAATATACCTATTGCAAATGATGTTTTTTCAACATAAAACAATAAATAATTGTTAACTAGCGCTTTCTACAAAAAAAAATAAGCCAAGAGGATTAACCTAGTTTGTGGGTAACAGATTAAAAAAAGGGGATAATGATTCCAGAAAAAGGAAAAACACTTTAATTAACTAGCATACAAAAGAAGAATAAGATGGAAATTTTAGACGCTTACAGCTTATAGAATAATAAATTCTTCGATGATAACTTGCCCTACATATTCATTTACACGACCAATAATTTGCTTACGCATCAGTGCGAGCTCATGCTTGATAACTGCAGATTCTACCTTAACAAATAGTTTTTTGTCGTAGATATATATTTTTTGTGTCCGATTAGCAATAGCCTTACCGATAATCTGTGGCCAGGCACGAACAATAGAGGACTCATCAAACTTGGAGCGCAAGCGATATACTTCCAGCCATTTTTCAATAGCTTGCTTTATTCCGACATCATCGCGTGTTGGAATTTCGTCTGCTTTCTTTTTATATGCCAATGTTTCCTCCTTTTACTTCAAAAATACGAATGGGTTGTGATATTTCCTCAAAGATTTTATGAACACGCAAAGCATCAGTATCTGTTAAAAAGATTTGTCCAAACTCATCTTCAGAAACCAGCTGCATCAGCTTCCTTGTTCTTCTGTCATCAAGCTTCTCAAAGATATCATCCAACAAGAGTAAGGGTTTATCTTGCTTTTTTTGCTTCAAGAAACTATACTGTGCTAATTTTAATGCAATTAAAAAGGACTTCTGCTGCCCTTGAGAGCCAAACTTCTTCAACGGCATTTGCTCATGAATAGTAAACAGCAAATCGTCCTTATGCACCCCTTGACTGGTGCGCTCAAGGATTCGGTCACGTTCTAAATTTTGCTTAAGTAGGCTTGGAAAGTCCTGTTTCATCAGTGGTGACTCATAAACTAAGGATACTTCCTCCGCTTCTTCAGTCAAGAAACGATAGTAGCGCGTAAACTCCGGAAGGAATTCTTCCATAAACTGCTTACGACGGTCAAATATACGCTCACCTACATCGACTAGCTGCATATCCATTACCTCTAGCAGACCTAAGTCTAACTGACCTCTACGTCCAGCATCTTTGAGTAACGTATTACGCTGTAAAAGGATTTTATTATATAGAATTAAGGTATCTAAGTAATGATTATCTGTTTGTGAAATAACATTATCGACAAACTTACGACGCTCTTCACTGCCTTCTAAGACAATGCTGCTATCATAAGGAGAAATCATAACCAATGGAAATTGGCCAATATGGTCAGCCAATCGTTGGTAGTCCTTTTTATTCTTTCGGAATTGTTTTTTTTGATTTTTTTTGAGACTGCACGACACGACATCAGGTATGTCTTGACGGTCAAATTCACCTTGCACCATAAACCATTCGGTTCCTTTTTTTATGTGCTGTGAATCAATCGGATTGAAGTACGACTTACACAAAGCAAGGTAGTGGATAGCATCCAACAAGTTAGTCTTCCCTGCCCCATTTTCGCCCGTAAAGGCATTTACTTGCGGAAGGAATTCGAGAGAAGACTCTGTATAATTCTTGAAATTTAAAACAGAAAGGTGCTTAAGCCACATAGGCCAAAGATACGCTTCTTATTGCAAGAAAAGGTTATTTAATTTCTTCAAAGTCGACAAACTCACCTGCTGTTTGTGTGCCTTTTCTATTCTTAGCTTCCTCTTGCGGAATGAAGTCTACATGCACTTCACCCTTGCGCTGATTATTCGTTTGTTTAAACTGATCATACGGATTTCCATGCTGCTGGTAGCCTCCAGCTCCTTGTTGAGTTTGGTAGGCTGATTGCTGTGCTTTACGCATCAATCGCTCCCCCATTTTACGTAAAGCAAATGGCATTAATAAGCGAAACAAATACTTGATAGCGTAATAACCAATGAAGAATATAGCGATTATCTTAAGTAATTCCATCTTTTCCCTTTTTCTCAAATTTATAAAATTTCACCCAACATTTAGTCAATAAAATGTCAGCATGAAAACCGTTAACAAATTTTAACGACTTAATCAGAACAAACTTAACGGAAATGGCAACGTTAAAATGATGAATACCGCGAAGGCATAACCCTTCGCCAGAAGGGCAAATAGCCAAAAATAAAATTAACCGCGCCCGTGGTAGGCTTTTCTATAGGTGCTAGGTGATAATTTTGTTTCTTTCATGAAGAAGGCGCTGAAGTTGTTTTCTTCCTCGTAGCCTAGTTTCCAAGCAATCTCCCGTACACTATCCGAGGTATACAATAATCTTCTCTTTGCTTCTTTCACAATACACTTAGAGATAAACTGCTTTGGAGTGGTATTCAAAACCGTCTTACAGGCAAAAGACAACCTACGTGGAGAGATGGCTAAACGTTCAGCATAGAAGGCTACAGACTTCTCTACAGCCAAATTTTCTTCTACTAAACCACGGAAAGAACGGACTACTTCATGGTCGGCATCAACATGGTGAGCAAGCTTCTCTTCTTGTTTCCCCATCAAACTACCTAACAACAATAATTGCTTAATCAGTCCATGTATTAAATCATTAAAAACAACTAAGTTTTTGTGCGAAAAAACGTCGTATAAGAAATGTACCTGCGAAGCGTAATATTCACGTAGTTCTTCCTCAATTGTAACGACATTAAAGCCCTGTGGCGTATTGAAAGTTTCGGGACTATTCAACAGGTCATCATCGAAAGATGTTCTTCTATAAAAGACCTCTGTGAAGTATAGGAAATAGAAACGACCTTCATGCTCTTTACTCAAGGCAAGGGCTGTTTCAATAGATACATACAAAATGGAGTAAGGTGGTACCACCACGTCGTGGTAATCCAATTGCACATGAATTTCATCAGCTTCCGTAATAATAGCCCGGTATAAAGAGGCGTTATCTGGAAAGTGAGAACTCGGCATTAAATCAACATTACCCTTTACTTCTAAAATACCAAACTTCATATGTTTTTCATTTGTTTTATCTCTTTCTTTAGATGACTTAATTCTAAAGAAAATAACCCGAAGATAGACGAATAAAAGCTTCTTAAGCCACTTCTACCCGCTTTATCTACACAAATATGTATAATAAGAGAGGTACTAAAAAATCCAAAAAAAATAGTTGTAAACTTTCATCTACAACTATCTTCAATATTTTTAAAGGGATTTTCCTTTAGAATTTACCTGGCATTTTCGGCATGTTACGCATCATTTTTGCGGCCATCCCTGGATTCGACATTTGCTTCATTACTTTACGCATATCAGCAAACTGCTTCATCAATTTATTTACCTCATTAACATCTGTTCCGGATCCTTTAGCGATACGCAATCTTCTTTTAGGGTCGATAGCATCTGGGTTCTCTCTTTCGAATGGTGTCATAGAGTCGATAATAGCTTCAATTGGCTTGAATGCATTATCATCTACCTCTACATCTTTCAATGCTTTTCCAACGCCAGGAATCATCCCCATTAAGTCTTTCATGTTACCCATTTTCTTGATTTGCTGAATCTGAGTTTTGAAATCGTTAAAGTCGAATTTATTCTTGCGTATTTTCTTTTGTAATTCGGCTGCTTCTTTTTCGTCAAATTGCTGTTGAGCACGCTCCACTAAGGAAACAACGTCACCCATACCCAAAATACGGGAAGCCATACGCTCTGGATAGAAAACATCCAAAGCCTCCATTTTCTCGCCTGTACCGATAAACTTAATAGGCTTATCAACAACAGACTTAATAGATAAAGCCGCACCACCGCGTGTATCACCATCTAATTTGGTTAATACAACACCTGTAAAATCTAGGCGATCGTTAAAAGCTTTAGCCGTGTTCACCGCATCTTGACCAGTCATCGAATCGACTACGAATAAGATTTCGTGTGGCTGCGTAGCGTCTTTTACAGCTGTAATCTCCACCATCAAGGCTTCATCAATAGCTAAACGACCGGCAGTATCGATAATAACAACGTTTTGTCCGTTACGTTTTGCTTCTGCCACCCCTTCTCTTGCAATAGCGATAGGGTCATTAGATTCACGGTTTACATAAACAGGAACATCAACCTGCTCACCTAAAACTTGCAGCTGATCTACGGCTGCTGGACGGTAAACGTCACCAGCAACTAATAACGGTTTTTTACCTTTTTTCTCACGCAAGTAGTTTGCCAACTTACCCGAGAAGGTAGTTTTACCCGCACCGTTTAATCCGGCAATTAAAATAACAGTTGGATTCTTTGTTAAGTCCAATTCTGTTACGGCACCACCCATCAAGGCAGTAAGCTCGTCATTCACAATCTTCGTTAACAATTGGCCTGGAGAAATGCTATTTAAAACATCCGCACCCATAGCCTTTTGCTTAACCTCATCGGTAAAGGTCTTTGCAGTTTTATAATTCACATCGGCATCTAATAATGCTTTGCGAATTTCTTTCATCGTCTCTGCGACGTTTATTTCTGTAATGCTTCCTTGTCCTTTTAGTACTTTAAAGGCTCTATCAAGTTTGTCTTGTAAATTCTGAAACATGTTAATCTTTCGTCTTTAATAGCTTAAGTGCCAAAGGTACAAAATACAGATGAAAGCTAGCGCAGATTAGGCGCATAAAAAAATGCGGCACCTTTCGGGTGCCGCATCCTGTATTTTGAAACGCTACTTCCTTAGTCGCGACGACCAAACAAAATGTAAGCGTAGTATAGTAAAGTTACTAAGGCCGATAATGCGGCTACAACATAAGTCATTGCGGCCCACTTCAATGCATCTTTAGCTCCATCATGCTCTTGTGTACCCGTTGTCACATTAGCGGTATTCAACCAAGCTAAAGCGCGGTTTGAGGCATCAAATTCAACAGGCAATGTGATGAATGAAAATAACGTCGTTAAAAATAACGCAGCCACACCAATCATCAAAACCCATGGAATACCTTGAAAAGCCATCAACAATACACCACCCATCAATACCCAAGAGGTAAGACGTGAAGCGATGCTTACAACAGGCACCATAGCGGAACGAAATTGCAACCAGCTATAAGCGGTGGCGTGCTGAACAGCATGCCCACACTCGTGTGCTGCTACCGCTGCAGAAGCTACGCTACGTCCGTAATAAACTTCCTCACTTAGATTAACAGTTTTGTTGGATGGATTATAATGATCAGAAAGTTGACCATCATTTGCCACTAAAATCTGCACATCGTAAATACCATTATCGTTCAACATTTTCTGCGCTATTTCTGCACCAGAAAGCCCTGAGGTTAATGGTTCCTCCGAGTACTTCTTAAATTTATTCTTAAAACGCGACTGAACACCCCAACTGATAAGTGCAATCCCAATAAATAATATCCAATAGATTCCCATATTTCTGTCTTTTAGTTTTTAACGTATCAAATGCTATTCCACGCTGATGGAACATGGCCTAAGATACAAAAAACAGCGCATTTTGTCAGTCAAAAAACAGCAAAAGCGTAGTATAACTGTCATTTTTGCGCAAAAACCGCTACGTTACGTTGAGCATCATCTTGTGATCCTCGATCATTTTACGCAAATTATTCAAGGCATAGCGCATTCTTCCTAAAGCGGTATTTATACTCACTTCGGTAACATCAGCAATATCTTTAAAGCTCATATCACAGAAATGGCGCATGATTAAAACTTCTTTCTGATCGTCGGGCAGACGCTGAATAATCTTTTTCAAATCGACATCACGCTGGCTAACGGACAATTTCGACTCGGCACTTTCATCGTAAAAATCCAATACACTGAAAATATCATAGCCGTCACTACTCACTACCGTAGGGCTTCGTTTTTCTTTTCGAAAATGATCAATTACCATATTTTGAGCAATACGAATGACCCAAGGTAAAAACTTACCTTCATCATTGTACTTCCCCATTTTCAGGGTTCTTATTACTTTAATAAATGTTTCTTGAAATATATCCTCGGCGAGATATTCATCTTTTACCTGTAGATAAATAGATGTATATATTTTAGATTTATACCTGTTCAGTAAAATCTCTATACCAGTTTCATTGCCTGACACATACGCTTGGATCAATTCAAGATCACTCTTTTCGTTCCATGTTTTCATAATAAATCTCCTCGATTTAGTAGAATAATTCTTTTGAGCGTAGTTGTGTTATATAGGCAATTCGTTTTTAGATGACTTATTGTTTCAAAACAACCAAAAAATACTGGTAAAACAAATTAACAGCCTGTTTTTTAACATTTCTTTACATATAACGCCGAAACTGTTAAAAACAGTAAAGGCTTTACCCAACAATTTGTTGAGTAAAGCCTTTACTAATATTATATAATTTAGCCGGCCTTCTTCGCGCCTTGCTTTAAACTATGCTTATGCGTATAATGGGAATTGCGCCATCATCTCTCTTACTTTCGCGTGGATGCTTGCTAATTTAGCCTCATCTGAACGGTGTAATAAAGCGTCGTGGATTAACTCACCAATTTGAAGCATCTCACCTTCTTTAACGCCACGCGTTGTGATTGCCGCTGTTCCGAAACGAACACCAGAAGTTACAAACGGAGAACGTGTATCGAAAGGTACCATGTTTTTATTTGTAGTAATACCCGCTAAGCCTAATACAGCTTCAGCTTCTTTACCTGAAATATCTTTGTTACGTAGGTCAACCAACATTAAGTGGTTGTCTGTACCGCCAGAGATAATTTTATAATCTTGCTCTACGAAGAATTGTGCTAATGCAGCAGCATTCTTTTGTACTTGGTGAATGTAAGCTAAGTAATCATCAGATAAAGCCTCACCATAAGCAATCGCTTTTGCAGCAATTGTATGCTCTAAAGGACCACCTTGTGTACCAGGGAATACCGCTAAGTCTAACAATTGTGTAATGGTACGGGTTTCACCTTTTGGATTTTTAAGACCCCAAGGGTTTTCAAAATCTTTACCTACCATGATCATACCACCACGAGGACCACGTAAAGTTTTGTGGGTAGTCGTTGTTACAATATGACAGTGCGGAAGTGGATCATTCAATAAGCCACGAGCGATTAAACCTGCAGGGTGAGAAACGTCAGCAACAACAAGAGCGCCTATTTCATCTGCTACTTTACGGATACGTGCGTAATCCCAATCACGTGAATATGCCGAAGCACCACAGATAATTACTTTAGGTTTTTCTGCACGCGCAGTTTCTTCCAACTGTTCGTAATCGATTAATCCTGTATCTTCTTTAACTCCGTAGAATAATGGTTGGTACAATTTACCAGAAAAATTCGCTGGTGAACCGTGCGTTAAGTGACCACCGTGTGATAAGTCAAATCCTAAGATTTTATCACCTGGTTTTAAAATTGCTAAAAATACAGCAGCATTAGCTTGCGCTCCGGAGTGTGGTTGAACATTCACCCATTCAGCACCAAAAAGTTGCTTAGCACGATCAATCGCAATCGTTTCGATAACGTCTACAACCTCACAACCGCCATAGTAACGTTTGCCTGGAAGTCCTTCAGCATATTTATTCGTTAAAACAGAACCTGCAGCTTCCATGACCTGCTTGCTTACGAAGTTTTCTGAAGCGATTAACTCAATACCTTCTTCTTGGCGTTTTAGCTCTTCAGCTATTAGATTAAAAACGGCCTGATCTCTTTCCATTATTGTATTCTTAAGGAGTAAATTATAATAATTTATTAATTTCGCTGCAAATATAGTATAAAAACAATAAAAGAACGAGCGAAAATCTATATTTCTAAACGCCCAATTCCTTTTTAAGTATCAGCTGCACAGATGTGTAAGGGTTTTGCTCAAATTCCTGCACATGTTTTAATACAACTCCCACATACTGATCTACTTTGGCATCCTGTGGCAAGGCTGCTTTCGCATTGCGAATCAAGGCTAACGTGTTATTCTTTAAATCACTTATAAAAAGCCATGCACTATCCGACACATAGAGCTGTTGTGTTAGGTTATGCTGGTATTCATTCTCTACTTCAGCGAGCAGCAATCGCACAAATTGATCGACGCTTAATTGCTCTTGATGATTGCGCACCATTAGCGCTTGCGGCTCAATGCGGTGAGCGAACAGTAGCAACCTTTCATAGGCCGCAAAGCGTAGCTGCTGAGCTTCCTTTGTAAACTCACGGTTCTGATTGATAGCATTTATGCGCAATAGGTAATTCTCTACTTTAGGCCATAGCAACCCAAAAAGCACCAAACCGGCAGCAAAAACACCAAAAGCAACAGTCAAAAGCTGGACAAAAAAATCGATAAAATCTTTACTCATAATAAAATGTATTATTCATGTCAAAAATAGTAAACACGAAGAAATGTCTCTAAAAATATGTATTTTTGTTTGATTAGAACGGTTTTAATTTTTACACAATGAGTACAGATAGCACAGTGGCTACAGCACCCGTATCGTTAACGTTGGGCGCTGTAAACGAACTAAAAAAACTAATAGATCAACAAGAGATTAGTGCAGACTTCGGCCTACGTGTGGGCGTTGAAGGTGGTGGATGCTCGGGTATGAGCTATATTTTGGGATTTGATCAAAAGAAAGATGGCGATACAGAATATACTATTCAAGGTATTCGTTTATTTATGAATAAAGCACACGGACTTTATTTGGCAGGGATGGAAATTGACTTCAAAAACGGCCTTGAGGCTCGTGGGTTCACTTTCAACAATCCGAATGCAAGCAGCACTTGCGGTTGCGGCAGCTCGTTCTCAGCCTAAATAATCCCTCCTTCCCTTGTCTTTTTTGGTTCAAAAAAAAGACAAGGATTGGGTATTTTACCCATAAAAACACACAAATACATGCTTAAAAATGATTTTCATGCTAAAGGTTCACCCTTTACATTGAAATTGTTTAAATTAGCGACCTTTAAAAAACAATAGCAATTTTCGGATGTACAAGGAATATAAGCAGTTAAATTTACCTGAGATAGGGCAAGAAGTATTGAAGCGTTGGCAATCGAATAACATCTTTGAAAAGAGTATTTCGAACCGTCCGGCTAGCAAGCCGTACACCTTTTACGAAGGTCCGCCTTCCGCAAATGGGATGCCTGGTATTCACCATGTAATGGCACGTTCCATTAAGGATATTTTTTGTCGCTACAAAACCTTAAAAGGTTTTCAAGTAAAGCGTAAAGGAGGATGGGATACACACGGTCTCCCTATTGAACTCGCTGTAGAAAAAGCACTTGGTATTACAAAAGAAGATATTGGTAAAAAAATTACGGTTGAAGCATACAATGATGCCTGCCGTAAGGAGGTTATGCGCTACACTGATGTGTGGAATGACCTTACCCAAAAGATGGGCTACTGGGTAGACTTAGAAAACCCGTATGTAACTTACAAAAATGAATACATCGAAACCCTTTGGTACTTACTAAAGGAGATGTACAAGAAAGATCTTTTATACAAAGGATACACAATTCAGCCGTATTCACCGGCTGCTGGTACAGGATTGAGCTCGCACGAGTTGAACCAACCAGGTACATACAAAGATGTAAAAGACACCACTATTGTGGCGCAGTTCCGTTTGGATAAAACACAGGTACACCCTTTAATTGACACGTTGATAGAGTCGGCTGAAGAGGACGTTGCTTTTATCGCATGGACGACTACGCCATGGACATTGCCTAGTAATACGGCTTTGGTTGTCGGTAAAAATATCGATTATGTGAAGGTAAAAACCTTCAATCAATATACAGGAAGCCCTGTTTCCGTTATTTTGGCAAAAAACTTAATCGCTAAACATTTCAAAGCAGAAGGCCAAAACGCAGACTTCCAAAACTACAAAGTAGGCGACAAAGTTGTGCCTTGGGAGCTTGCAGGCGAGTTCAAAGGAGATGCGCTAGTAGGTTTACGCTATGCGCAATTGATGCCTTATATCAGCAATGAAGAACTTATTGAAAAAGCATTCCGCGTTATCGCGGGTGATTTCGTAACGACGGAAGATGGTACAGGTATCGTTCATGCGGCGCCTACTTATGGTGCGGATGACTTTAGAGTATGTAAAGAAAACGGTGTACCGGCGATTCTTGTGAAAGATGAAAATGGTAAAGAAGTGCCTACTGTAGATCGTACAGGTCGCTTTGTGCATGAAATTACCGACTTCGCTGGTCGTTTTGTAAAAGAAGAATACTACAGCAATGAAGAGCGTGAGAACCCTGATTTCCGCCCTACAGATGTATTGATTGCGATTAAACTGAAAGAAGACAATAAGGCTTTTGATGTTAAAAAATATGAACACACCTACCCACACTGTTGGCGTACGGATAAACCTGTATTATACTATCCATTAGATAGCTGGTTTATCAAAACAACGGCTGTAAAGGATAAAATGGTGGAATTAAATAAAACAATCAACTGGAAACCAGAAGCTACAGGAACAGGTCGCTTCGGAAACTGGTTAGAAAACTTAGTAGACTGGAACCTTTCGCGTTCACGCTACTGGGGTACTCCACTTCCTATCTGGCGTTCAGAAGATGAGAATGAAGAAGTATGTATCGGCTCCCTTCCGGAGTTAAAAACACTATTGGAAGAATCTATCCAGTCGGGATTGCTTTCTGCTGAAGAGCAAAAAGTAAACGAGGCTTACTTAGCGAAATTCGGTACAGAAGAATTAGACTTACACCGTCCATACGTAGATGATATAATTTTGGTATCTATCAACGGACAGAAAATGTTCCGCGAACTTGATCTAATCGATGTATGGTTTGACTCGGGTGCTATGCCATATGCACAATGGGGCTTAGACCATGAGAAATTAGCAAATGGAGACCCTAATCCTTTCAAAGAAGGGTTCAACGAAAACTTCCCTGCAGACTTCATCGCGGAAGGCGTAGACCAGACACGTGGATGGTTCTTTACGCTTCATGCAATTTCCACCATGATTAAAGGCTCTGTAGCTTTCAAAAATGTGGTATCAAACGGATTGGTATTGGATAAAAACGGAAACAAAATGTCTAAGCGTTTAGGCAATGGTGTTGACCCGTTCTCTACGATTGATCAATACAGTGCTGATGCAACACGTTGGTACATGATTAGCAACGCTGCTCCTTGGGACAACTTAAAATTCAATATTGAGGGTCTTGATGAAGTACGTCGTAAATTCTTCGGTACCTTATACAATACCTATGCGTTCTTTGCGCTGTATGCAAATATCGATAAGTTCAACTACAGCGAAGCTGATATTGCTATTGAGAATCGTCCAGAAATCGACCGTTGGGTAATTTCCTTATTAAATAGCTTAACACAAGAGGTAGACAACTTCTATGCAGAGTATGAGCCGACAAAAGCGGCGCGTGCTATTCAGAATTTTGTCGATGAGCATTTGAGTAACTGGTACGTACGTTTATGTCGTCGTCGTTTCTGGAAAGGTGACTACACAGAAGATAAAATCTCGGCATACCAGACTTTATTCACCTGTTTAGATACGATTGCTAAGTTAATATCGCCGATTTCTCCATTCTTTGCTGATCAGTTGTATTTAGATTTACATGAAAACTGTAATAAGGAAAATTTTGAATCCGTACACTTAGCAAATTATCCAACGTTCCATGCCGAGTTGGTAGATAAAGATTTGGAAGAACGTATGGCTTTGGCACAGGATATTTCTTCATTGACCTTGTCATTACGTAAAAAAACAAGTATCAATGTACGTCAACCGTTGAACAAGATTTTGATTCCGGTACTAGATCAAACGTTCCAAGATAAAGTAGAAAAAGTAAAAGAACTCATTCTATCAGAGACAAATATCAAATCTATTGAGTTTATCACGGATACAACAGGTATTATTAAGAAAAAAATAAAACCTAATTTCAAAGTTCTTGGCTCGAAAGTTGGTAAAGACATGAAGGCTGTTGCTGCAGCTATCCAAGCGTTAACGGACGAAGAGATTAATCTATTAGAACAAACGGGTACATTGGCTCTAAGCGAACCTGCTTACCAAATTACACCAGAAGATGTAGAGATTATTGCGGAAGACGTTGCGGGATGGCAAGTAGCTAACTTAGGTAAATTAACAGTTGCCTTAGATGTAAATATTACCGCTGAATTGAAAAAAGAAGGTTTATCACGCGAATTGATTAACCGTCTTCAGAACCTACGTAAAGAGAAAGGCTTTGAAGTAACGGATAAAATTAACGTCACAATAACACAAGACGCTGATATACAAGACGCGGCTAAAGATAATTTATCGTATATTTGCACCGAAATATTGGCAACTTCTTTAGAATTTAAAGAAATATTAACCGAGCCAAGTGATACTATTGAAATTGATGGTATCGAATTAAGAGTATTAATTGATAAATTGTAATTATGGGAACTACAAACGAGAAAACACGCTACAGCGATGCGGAACTCCAAGAATTCAAAGATATTATCTTGGAAAAAATTCGTGTGGCTAGAGAAGAACTTGGTGCTTTGACCTCTACCTTAAGCAATAGTAATGCGAACGGTACTGACGATACAGCAGGAACTTATAAAACGCTAGAAGACGGGTCGGCAACGCTTGAAAAAGAGCAAACCAACCAACTAGCAGCTCGTCAGAAAAAGTTCATCGACAACTTAGAGGCAGCATTAGTACGCATCGAAAACAAAACGTATGGTATCTGTAGAGAAACAGGTAAGCTTATTCAGAAAGAAAGGCTTAAAGCTGTTCCGCATACCACGCTTAGCATCGAAGCGAAAAACAAACAATATTAATTGAAGATTTTTGAAATGGTCTTTGCTTAAAAACAAAGACCATTTTTATACACTATATGAAAGGATACTCTAAACCCCTACTTCTTATTGCACTGGTTTTATTGGCTGACCAAATTGTTAAATTTTGGATTAAGCTAAACATGACCATCGGTCAAGACTTTAATATTCTAGGCAATAAATTCATTATCCACTTTATCGAAAACAATGGCATGGCCTATGGGATGGAGTTTGGCGGTGAATTTGGTAAGCTATTCTTGACGCTCTTTAGAATTATTGCGGTTGCCGGAATTGGCTACGGTCTTCATTATATGGTGAAAAATAAATACCACCGTGGTTTTATTCTAAACGTAGCGTTAATCTTTGCTGGTGCTTTGGGTAACATCATTGATTCTACTTTTTATGGGGTTCTTTTTAGTGAGAGTTCCTTTTATGAAAAAGCAAGTTTCCTTCCTGCAGGAGGCGGATATGCCCCTCTATTCCATGGTAAGGTGGTAGACATGCTGTACTTCCCTTTGATTGAAGGTAACTTCCCTGAATGGTTTCCTTTTTGGGGTGGAGAACACTTTTTGTTCTTCCGTCCTGTTTTTAACATTGCTGACACAGCAATTTCTATTGGTGTCTTCTTAATTCTATTATTCCAAAGAAGATATTTCAAAGAAGAAATCATCGAAAAAGAAAGTATTAATAGTGAAGTTCTAGAAGACTAAGCAAGTCTTTTATCTTGCCAAGTCGAATACGTATATTTGGGCATGAACAAACGCAGGCCCATTTTATACGCTCTTACGAGCATCCTATTCTTAGCCTTATCCCTTTCTGGGATGGCTCAAATACAACCGAAAAATCTCAAAAAACATATTTACTACCTTTCATCAGATCAGATGAAAGGCCGCGGAACGGGGTCTAAGGAGGTCGGAAAAGCTGCCGATTATATCGAGAAGCAATTCAAAAAATATGGCCTTACCCCTAAAGGTCAACAAGGCTATAGGCAGCATTTTGAAGCCAAAGTACGCCGCGTGGTCGTGCCTGATAGCATCCGCCAAGCGACAAACATCATTGGCTTCTTAGATAAAGGAGCTCCCTATACCATTGTTGTTGGTGCGCATTATGACCACCTAGGTACAGGCCACCAAGGAAGCTCTAAAGACTCACTAGGCGTTGGCAAGATTCATAACGGTGCCGACGACAATGCTTCTGGCGTTGCCGGATTACTGGAATTAGCACGTCACTACAGTGCTGATAAAACACCAAAACCTTACAACATTTTATTTATCGCCTTCGGCGCAGAAGAACTGGGCCTAGTTGGTTCAAAGTATTTCACGGAGCACCCTACCCTGCCCTTGGAGAATATCCAATGGATGTTAAACATGGATATGATAGGCCGTTACAATCCAGACAATGGTGTAGCTGTTATCGGATATGGTACGAGCACTGCTTTTCCACAAATTTTCGCCGATATCCAGAGCCCTTTAAAGTTTAACCTCAGCAAAGATGGTAATGGGGGTTCTGATCAAACGTCTTTCTACAAGAAAAATATTCCGGTATTATTTTTCCATACTGGAGGTCATGAAGACTACCACATGCCTACTGATGATGCGGATAAAATTAATTACGAAGCGCTGAAAGCAATAATAGAGCTTGAAGTAAAGGTTATTGATAACTCCATGAAACAAGGAAAAATGAATTTTACCTGGACAAACTAACGTTATACCTATGCGCATACTCCTAACAGGTTCCAATGGTCTTCTAGGCCAAAAGCTGACTGATTTTCTGCTCTTAAGGGACGACATTACTTTGCTGTGTACCTCAAGAGGCGAAAACCGAAATCCGCAGCAAGCGGGTTATACTTTCCAGAAATTAGATTTAGCAGATTGGGAAGGTATGCAACAATTGATTCAATCCTTCGCTCCTACACATATTATCCATTGTGCGGCGATTAGTAGTGTTGAACGCTGTGAAGCTGATCCTGATCAAGCGCAGCTTATCAATGTTACAATTCCACAGCAACTGGCCGAGCTGGCCCATCTGCAAGGTATCCACTATACCTTTCTCTCGACCGACTTTGTGTTTGATGGCAAACAAGGGCCATACCAGGAAAGCGATTCCACAGGACCATGCAATGCTTATGGAGCGAGTAAAGTTAAGGCTGAGCAGGCTATTCTCGCCGTTAATCCGCAGGCAGCAATACTACGCACGATATTAGTGTACGGCGTCATCGGAGATAAAGGACGTTCCAACCTTGTGTTATGGGCAAAAGGTAAGCTTGAACAAAAAGAAGCTATCAAGGTGGTTGCCGACCAATGGCGTATGCCTACTTGGGTAGACGACCTTGCACAAGCTTGTATCTTAGCGGCAGACAAGAAAGCAGAAGGGATTTTCCATATTTCGGGACCTCAGCTTTACAGCATTATCGAAGTCGTAGAGTTGGTGGCTGATTACTGGCAATTGGACAAAAAGCTAATTAGCCCTATCCTTGCGGCAGAAATTGGCCAAGACACAAACCGTCCACGCAAAACAGGCTTTATTTTAGATAAAGCACATCAAGTGCTCGGCTTTAAACCGACAAGTTTAACAGCGAGCTTTGAACAAATAGATATACAGTTAAAAAAACTACAACAACATGCATAAGAAATTCGCCAAAGAATCCTATACGGAAATGAATGAGCTCGTTCTTCCAAATGATACCAATACGTTTGGCAACCTCATGGGAGGTCGTCTTTTGTATTGGATGGATATCTGTTCCGCTATGGCTTCACAGAAGCATTCTAATAGCCCTGTCGTAACCGTATCGGTCGACAACGTATCCTTCAGTCGTTCGATCAAATTGGGTGAAGTGGTAACTATACAAGCGAAAGTATCGCGTGCTTTTTCTTCATCGATGGAAGTACGCATGGAAATATTTGCCCACAATCTACCGGAGGGTACGCGTATCAAGACTAACGAGGCTTACTACACTTTTGTAGCTATTGATGAAAACAATAAACCACGCAAGGTGGCCGAGTTAGTGCCAGAAACTGAAGAGGAAATCCAATTGTTTGATGAAGCATTAAGACGTAGAGAGCTTCGTCTTATTTTGGGCAAGAAGTTACAGCCGGAAAATGCTACTGCTTTAAAAGATTTGGTAAACCTTTTTAATCATAAAGGCTAAATTAATAAGCATAAAAAAGCGGGAATACATAAATTATGTATTCCCGCTTTTTTATAGTTATATTTTTATTCGCCGTGGCCTAAGGCAATAATACGATCAAACTCCTCTGCTTTCAAAGGCATCACAGACAATCGACCTTGACGCACTAATGCGACATGCTGAAGCTGTTCATCTTCTTTAATCATTTCTAAGGTAACCGATTTTTTCAAACGCTCCACAGGGGCTAAATCAACCACTACCCATTTGGTATCATCGGTGGTAGGATCCTGGTAAAATTCTTTAACAACTTTAGCAATACCTACTACTTCTTTACCTTCATTACTATGATAAAACAAGACTAAGTCTCCTTTTTTCATGGCTTTCATGTTGTTTCTAGCTTGGTAATTACGCACACCATCCCAGAACGTTTGTCCATCCTTCTCAAACTGTTCCCAGCTATATTTAAAAGGCTCTGATTTTACTAAGAAATAATTCATAATTGAGTTATTAAAAAAGATTAACGACCTTCTTGTTCTAAGACTTCCATTTTGTCGGCAAAATGCGCACAGTAATCGCGTAGATCACCAATCACTTTAGCTGCCATTGGATCATCCGCGGAAGCGCGTAAAAAAGAATCACCTAAAGTTTGCAACGTCTCATAGAAGAAACGCTTCATCTCATCATAAGGCATATCTTTAGTCCATAAATCAATACGCAAGGAGTTTTTGTACTGCGCATCCCATAAGGCTAAGAACATAGCTTTTGCAGGCATTTCATCCGAAGTTTCTCCATCTGTCGATGACCAATCAATCGTGTCTGGCACATTTTGATCATCTAACGTTACGTTAAGTTTTATTTCTGCTGTTTTCATACGTTCATTTATACTAATAAAGGCAAAGCCCTTTTTACATTATTTTTATTAATACCACCAATATTCCTGTCATCAGGATAAAGCCAATTTCACTCATCCAGAGCCTGCGTAGCTCTTTTATATAAAATCGAAAAATCAAATCTATAACCAATAGCAAAATCAGAAATAGACTTATCTGCCAAATGGGAAATATAGCTTGATCTCTTCCCCATTCGTCGATATACCAAACCAACAAACAAGCCTGTGCAATATTTAGTGGGCTTAGTTTCATCTTATCTTTTTTTCGCACGCTTAGCAGAACCTCTTGCTCCTGCTTTCGCCGCAGCTTTTGCACCAGCTTTCGCTCCTGATTTTTTACCGAAAGCAGAAGGACGTCCTTTACCACCAGCTTTATTCTCCTGCTGCTTGATTACATATTTCTTTTCATGGAAAGCACCGCGGAAATCAGGGTCATCTTTCTTCTTCTGATTATCAATCTCTCGAGCAATAGCCTGTTTTTCTTCAAATCCTGTTTTCTCGATAAATACCGATTCAGGAAGTTCTTTAACAGGAATGCTCTGACGAATCAATTTTTCAATTTTTGATACATAATACAACTCCGATTCATTCGCAAAGGTTATTGCATCCCCTTCGCTGAAAGCACGACCAGTACGCCCAATACGGTGTACATAATCTTCAATAACAATAGGCACATCGAAGTTAAAAACATGACTCACTTTAGAAACATCTAAGCCACGTGCTGCCACATCGGTAGCTACCAAAATACGAACATTACCTTCTTTAAAGGCATTAATCGAATTGATACGTGTATTCTGCCCTTTATTAGCGTGGATTACGCGTACTTGCTCATCACCATGCTTACGCTCCATAAAACGAAACACATTATCCGCTACCTGTCTTGTTCTACAGAAAATAATAATGCGATGAAAAGCCTCGCTATCTTCCAGCAAATGCTGCAAAAGGTTGAGCTTAGTCTTTAAATTAGGCACATGATAAACCGACTGAGATACTGTTTTCGCTGGCGTTGCTTGCTCTGTTACCTCAATAACAGTAGGGAATGCTAAGAAGTCACCTGCAATCTTACGCACCAACTCACTCATGGTTGCGGAGAACAATAGATTTTGTCTCTTGCGGGGCACAACTTCAAGGATACGGTGAATCTTACTGATGAATCCCATATCCATCATTTTATCGGCCTCATCCATCACCAAGAACTTCAAGGATTTAGTATTGATATCGCCTGCTAAATACAAATCGAGGAATCGACCTGGTGTTGCTACGATAATATCACAACCTTTAGCCAGCTGTTCTTTCTGCGTCTTCGGTCCTAAACCTCCATACAACAAAACGGTACGCAAATCTAAATAAGTCGAGAAAAGACGAATGTGTTCTTCAATCTGCATAGCCAGCTCGCGTGTTGGCGAGAGAATGAGTGCACGAGGGTCATCTCCTTGTGCATACTTTAACTGCATCAACAAAGGAAGCACAAAGGCCGCTGTTTTTCCAGTTCCGGTTTGTGCAATTCCCATCACATCTTGACCACTCAAAATTGGGGTTATTGCTTGCTGCTGAATTTCAGTCGTCTCTTGATAGCCGGCTTCTGCAATTGCATTTAGTATTTGTTTGTTAAACTTGAAATCTTCAAATGATGCCATTCTGCAAAGATAAAGAAAAGCATCTATATCGATTTATTATTCCATAATATATGACATTATCTAAGCATCTACGCATTTTATTGGCCTATAATTTTGAATTAAACAGGAATTAAATCAAATTTGTGGCTACTAAAAAGGTTGAATATGAAAAAAATATGGGTTTTCCTACTCCTGTGTTCAGTGAGTATGGGTGCATTTGCAGATGAAGGGATGTGGTTCCTAATGCATTTGAAGCGTCTAAATGAGGCAGATATGCAGAAAAAAGGACTTAAATTAACAGCTGAAGAAATCTACAGCATTAATAATTCCTCATTAAAAGATGCTATTGTGCAGTTTAATGGTGGCTGTACTGCGGAGATTGTATCCGGTCAAGGTCTTGTTTTCACAAACCACCACTGTGGTTATGGTGCTATTGCAGAGCTTTCTACGCCTGCGGATGACCACTTAACAAATGGTTTCTGGGCTAAGAATTTAGGTGAAGAATTGAAGCCTAAATCTTTATTTGTACGTTTCTTCGTGCGTATGGACGATGTATCGAAACGTATCTTAGGATTGGTAAATGATAAAATGAGCGAAAAAGAACGCGAAAAAGTTATCAACCAAGAGATCGCTAAAATTGAAAAAGAAAATAGCGAAGGTGGTAAATACGTCGTTTCTGTAAAATCATTTTACCAAGGAAATGAGTACTACTACTTCGTTTATCAAGATTATACAGATGTTCGTTTAGTAGGTACGCCTCCGAACAGCATTGGTAAATTTGGTGGCGATACTGACAACTGGGAATGGCCTAGACATACAGGTGACTTCTCTATCTTCCGTGTATATGGTGATAAAGATGGTAACCCAGCAGCTTACGCTAAAGCTAACGTTCCATTGAAGCCTAAACACTTCTTGCCAATCAGCATCAAAGGTATTCAAGAAGGTGACTTCTCCATGATTTTGGGTTACCCAGGTCGTACAAACCGTTGGATGCCTGCTGCAGGAATTGACCAAAACGTAAAATTTGCTTACCCTGCATGGGTTGAAGCTTCTAAAGTAGGTATGGATGCCATGAAAAAATACATGGATAAAGACCAAGCTGTAAAGATTAACTATGCTTCTCAATACTCCGGTATTGCTAACTACTGGAAAAACCGTCAAGGTATGATTGACGCGTTGACCAAACACAATACCGCAGCAACAAAAGGTAAGCAAGAAGCTACTTTTGATAAATGGGCTAACAAAAAAGAAAATAAAGCGCAGTATGGTGATGTTGTTAAAACAATCAACAACTTCTATGCTACCACAAACGAAAAAGCACGCCACGACAACTACCTGATCGGTATGTTACGTTCGTCTACATTCGCTGCTCTTCCAGCAAACCTTGGTGGGGCTTTAAAACAGTACGCTGCGAGCAACGAAGCAAAAAGAGCTGAATTGTTACCACGCTTACAAACAATCGCTACGGAGACTTATGAAAAAGCATACTTACCACTAGAGGTTGATGTGTTGGCTGATGAGTTGAATCTTTACGCTAAAAAAGCAGGTGTTATCGCGCCTTACATTGCTGAGTTAGCAAAAGAAAATGGTGGTAACTTCCAAAGCTATATTGAAAAAGCATTTGCAAGCAGCATCTTTGGTTCTAAAGCTACATTAGAAGCTTTCTTAGCCAATCCATCAGCTGAAGCTGTAGATAAAGACCCTTTGTTCCGTATTTCTTCAGCATTAATGACGAAATACCGCGAAAGCACGCCTGAAACTGAAAAATTAAATGATGATTTCCAAGCTGCTTACCGCAAGTATATTGCTGGTGTATTAGCGTCGAATCCAAAAGGAAAATACTACCCAGATGCGAACTCTACGTTACGTCTAACGTATGGTACTATCCGTGCCCTTCCTGCTGACCCACGTAATGATGCTAAAGTAAACAACTACACGACATTAAAAGGAACTATTGCGAAGTACAAACCAAACGATGAGGAGTTTGACTTACCAAAACGTTTAATGGAATTGTATGAGACAAAAGATTACGGACGTTACGCGGATAAAGCTGGTTATATGCCTGTTAACTTCTTAAGTGATCAAGATATCACAGGTGGAAACTCAGGTTCTCCAGTTTTAAATGCTAAAGGAGAATTAATTGGCTTGGCTTTTGATGGTAACATTGAAGCAATGGCTGGAGACGTTATTTTCGACCCTGTTTTACAGCGTACAATTTCAGTAGATATTCGTTACGTGTTGTTCATCATTGATAAATTCGCTGGTGCACAAAATATCATTAACGAACTAAAAATTGTAGAATAGTCTCCTGAGAGCAAATTTATTTATTAAATTAAATGCAAAAATTCTGCTTTAATTCATTGTTTTTGTATATTTATGATATCTTAGGATATTAATTAATAAAAACTAAAATTATATAATTCAAAATGGAAAACTACAACAAATTAAAAAGCTTAGTAGCTTCTTTAGAAGCTGATGCAGACAAATTCTTCAACAATGGTAACTCTGCAGCTGGTACTCGTGTACGCAAAGGCTTACAAGACATCAAAACTTTAGCTCAGGAACTTCGTAACGAAGTAACTTCTAAGAAAAACGACACTAAGTAATTTTAGTATCGCCTTATAAAAAAGCCCGAATTCGCAATGCGAATTCGGGCTTTTTTCTTGGGATAAACTTAGTCTTACAAAAGACTAAGTTCAGTGATATATTCTATAGTTTGTTTATTTAACCAATTCGACATGGTCGATTTGAACAATTCTGCAATTTGACTACGGCTCATTACCTTGGTCTTTTTATTATCAAACACCTTCTTATCGATAACCACTTGATCTGTCAGTTCCACCTTAGTCGCAAAATAAGACACGTGCTGGCTTGGAACAGCTAGACCTAAGATCATGCCCGGAAGGCCATTTATAGACTCAGGGCCGCCCGATACAGGTATATCTGCGGTATAATAAGCCACAACATAGATAGAGTCTGGTGTAATACCATTAGCCCTTCTACAGCTATAGCCTGCAATTTCACGGTATTCATCGGTTATACGCCACGTCATCGTTTTCATTGTATCTTGAATGATGACTTTATCACCGATAATATCGTTGAATCTTTTGTAAGAACGATCAGAAAAGGTAGATAAGGTCTGTGCATCAAAATCTAGTGCAAACATCATGACCAATTGTTTTACCCGTGGATCTAAATCGCCTCCTTTTTGAGGCTCGAAAGAAGTCTCCTGTGCATTAAACTTAAGTGTCTTCTTCAGGGTGATGTTCTCTGGAATAGAAGGCAACATCTGTTGAAATTGTCCTCTTGATCTATCATCAGCTTTTTCAATGAACTGCTTCGCCACAATATTCTTGGCATACATGATCTTATCAAAACTAATTGTTCCACTTCTTCCGAAGTGTGCATACTGTGCTTTTGAAAACTGCACACAGCATAAAAGTGTTAAAATAGCTATCGTTACTCTCATTTTCTTATTGACTATTTGATAAACATTTTTGTGAAATCCCATGATACTTTCAACATATAGTAACGTTTAATGGTATCATAACGTCTTTGTGTAAAGACAGAATTAACAGAAGAACGGCTGAACCCTTTATTTGCATTCAACACATCATTCACGGTAAAATCTACCACTAGGGATTCATTTTTCAACAACTTCTTACTAATCCCAGGATGTAACAAGAACTGATCGAATCGCTTATCAAAAGCTTTTGTCGCTGCTTCATGGGTATAGTTATAGTTTACATATAATTTAAACGTTTTATCAAAGAAATATTCAACGCTACCATTCGATTCAAAAACAAAACCATTACTATTTTCATTCTTCTGCAAGCTAGACGTTAATACTCTATATTTCGGACTAAGACCTAGATTAAAGTTTAAGCCTGTTTTAGTATCACGAATCAACTGGTAAGTAGCTCCATAATTGCTCGAGCTTACTTTATTCAATTCGCCATTGAAGAAGTTGTAGCTTACATTGTTTGAACCATTAATTTGTGGCGAGTGCGACAAACCTAAAGATTTAGAGATCTTAGCATAGTGACCTCCCCAGAAACTAACACCAACATTAGCATGTCCATCAATATTTTGCCATTCATAAAAGTTAATAGAGTTGTCTGTGCGAATACTCTGTACAATTGGGTTTTTAGTCGTACTAAAGTAACCACCTACATAGTTATATGTACCCGATAAAGCTTTGAAAGAATAGAAATTCACATTTACCGAGTTAAGGAACGAAGGCTTTAAATTTTCATTTCCTACATAACGGTTGAATGGATCCGCATTATCTTGAATCGGCTGAATCTGTGATAACGAAGGCAACTGGTTACGTCCTTGATAATTGAAGGATAACTGCTTGCTCTTGCTAATAGAGTAATTCGCATTTAACGACGGGTTATACGTCAAGAAGTTACGTTTCAAAGACTCCTGCGTATAGTTATTAAGCTGCTTTAAATCGTCGTTATTCAAGCTGTTTGTTAAGGTAGCGCGGAATTTCTCATCGACATAACCTAAAGCGACCTTGTAACTGCTGCTTAAACGATCAAAGTTATAATTATTACTAAAGCGTTTATCTAAATCATCATAAGCACCAGAAGCGGATTTATTATAAGATTCCAAAAGGGAACTATTTTTAGCCTCTACAACACCTGCCGATAAGGTTAGGTTTAACTTCTTACTTAAAGGCTCCGTATACGTTAAGGTTCCTTGGTGTAACTTTTGTCTTTGTAATCTATTCTTCAACTGGTCGGTAGTAGTCCTCGTACTTGTAATAGTAGAATCTGCGGCGAACCCGAAGTTGTCTACGTGTGACAATAAGGTACCTCCACCCTTAGTCTCCTCATCGGAAAACTTAGCAAACACAGAAAAAGAACGTCCTTTTTTCATAAACTTATGGGTAAACAAGGCCGTCGCATCGTAAGAATTCACTTTATTCTCTACTAACTCTTCTGTATGTTCACGAGCCGTCATCGTACCATTGATATCAAATCGCTCAGCATCACGCGTCGTGTTTGTCCATAAATTCTTACGTGAAGCTCCACCTGTAACCAAAAGCGTGTTTAACGTATCAAATGCTAAATCAAATTTGATATTGGCACGGTGCAAATCATTTTCTGAATTTACATTTTTTAAAGAATGGTTATTGATGATACCTGTTTGTGTAGTCTCATCCGTACCGTCAGACTCAATACGCCCATATTTATAATTCAAATTCACTTTGTGCTTATCGGCAAATTTATCCGAGAAGTTAAGCCCTGTATTAATTGCACGTGGAACACCCACGACACCTTGTCCAGAGAATGGATCATAGCCGCCCGAAGAGAAACTCATGGAGCCATCGTCACCATAAGAAACGCCGGAATCCCCACCATACTTCTGTGAATCTTCCCAGTTCATACTCGTTGTTCCGTTATTACCAAAAAGGCCATACGCAGAAATCTTTTGGCTTCCTTTGAACTTATTAAGCATGAGTTGCCCCATGTAGTAATCGTCGGTACCACCGCCCGCAAGCGCCTTACCGAACATACCATTTTTAGCATTTTCCTTCAACTTCACATTGATCGTCTGTTCGCGTTGCCCATCGTCAACACCCGTACGCTCTGCTAAATCAGATTTTTTCTCATATACCTGCACTTTATCTACCATATCCGAACGAATATTACGTGTCACTAAAGTAGGGTCATCACCAAAAAACTCTTCCCCGTCAACCAACACCTTCTTCACCGTCTTTCCTTGGGCAGTAATCTTTCCTGAAGCATCTACGGTGATTCCCGGAAGTACTTTAAGTAAATCTTCTACTTTAGCATTCTTCTCTACTTTAAAGCTTCCTGCATCGTATTCAGTCGTATCTCCTTTGATTGTGATTGGTAAACGCCCTGTCACCACAATCTCTTCCAACATATGGCTGATATTAGCTAATTTAACATCACCCAAATTGACATTTCCTTGTGCGACTACCGATTGGTAGAAATCTGCATATTTAGGGTAACTCACAATGACTAAGTAAGGCTGGTCACCTTTCTTAGTAAGGGTAAACTCTCCTTTTTCATCAACACGAGAAAAATCGATAAGAATAGAATCTTTAGCACGTAGTAACATCGCTAAAGCGTCTTTTAAGATAAGTTTCTGATCAGACTCATCACGAACCTGACCCGTAATTTTTGTTTGTCCGTTTAGGACGGTAAAGCTGCATATCCCAAAAAGGGTTAGCAGCAGCATTAGTTTCTTCATAAAAAAGTGTTCGTCTGTTAGAATAAAATATTAATCTAATCAGTAAGTCGTTATAAGTTTAAAAACGTTACAGTTAATAATTAGTTTTTTTATTTTTTTTTTAATATTAATTACAAGAAGATACTAATCAAGTTAAAACTGAACTGCTTTTCGGTAAACCATTCACCAACATTAAAACGCTCCCTAAGCAGGTTATTAATCTCTCCACGTTTCAAATTTTTATCTTTCTTTTTTTGTGCTAAAGGAGAAACAGAAGGTTGACTGAATTCAACTTTAGTCGCATAAATATTCGTGTGGCGATCCGGAATGCTAAGCCCTAATATCATCCCTGGAAGACCATGCAGGGCTCCTGGCCCTACTGATAGTGGAATGTCGTCTGTATAAAAAGCAACCACATAAACAGAATCCATTACCACACCGTTGGCTCTACGGCAATTATAACCCGCTATTTCTCGAAACTCGTTTGTCACTTTCCATTTTACAGGAAGCAAGTCATCCTGTATACGCAAATCAATACCCGCAAAATCAGAAACACTACTCATAGTTTTATTCTTCAGGTCTTGGTAGTAGCTTCCCCCTAAATCAAACCGGTACCAACTTAAATTACGCATGATTGCCGGAAGCTCTTCCTTAATCGGCTCATAACGGGATTGCTCTCCATCGAAAGATAATTTACTCTTATAAACATAAGTTGTTGGCGCCTTATTAATAAGTTCATTAATAATATCTTTATCATAATTATCATCCTTGGACAAGGAATTATAGGTACGCAGATAATTCTTGATATGAACTGTCTTTTCATAGTGAATAACACCTGAATTCGGGAAATATGTATACTGTGCAAATGCGCCCAAACTGCTTAGAAGCAGTAGGGTCATATAGATTATTTTTAGTCTCATTCGTTTGTTGCTCCTTTCATAAAGTTAAAATCCCAGCTTACTTTCAGCATGAAGTAGCGGCCAATGGTATTGTAGTTTTCTTGCACCAAAGAGCTTCCACTCTGTCTTCTAGAAAACCCTACATTTTTGTTTAGCACATCTTGCACATAGAAGTCAAGTGTTAGTGTTTCGTTTTTCAAGAACTTCTTGGTTATACCCGGCTTCCACAGCATACGTTCAAATTTCTCACCGAACACATCCGTCGGTGCTTGATAGGTGTAGTTCATCTCAGAATATAGCTTCACCTTCAATGGCAAGAACACCGATAAGTACAGGTTCATATCTTGCGTAAAACCCTTGCTATTCAGTTGAGGCTGTAAGGAGTTTTTAAGCACTGAAAAACCAGGTCTATATTCAATATCAAAATCGACACTTTTCTTAGTATTACGATTAAAACCTAAAGAAACGGAGTAATTCAAACTTGTATTATCGCTTAAATCACCATTTACATAACTGGAATAATTACTATAGTTAGCAGACCCCTGCATGTAAGTTTTCAACTTATATTTCTTCCAAACATCTTGTCCAAAACCACCATAGAAGCGTAAGTTATTACCAACATCCTCGAGATTCGAATAGGCAAAAGTCCGTACCCCATCGGCAATAACAACATTTTGTCGAATACTATTAAACTGCTGTGTCCACGAAAGGCTGACATAGGTATACATATCTTTTAGGATGTTATAGGTATTATGTCTCAACTCATAGGTATTCGCTTGGGAAGGCTTCAGGTTTGGATTCCCCACAATGATATTCAAGGGATCGGAATTTTGCTTCAATGGCTGAACTTGATTTAAGTTCGGAAGCTGATTAAAACGATAGAAATTCATTCCTAAATAATTATTCTTCTTCATTTCCCATCGCAGGTTAAAAGAAGGGTTATAGGTCAAATAGCTGCGCTGAACCTCAAGCTGCTCATTATTATTAATTTGAGATAGCTTATCGCTACGCAATCCTTGGGACAGGTTTATACGTAGTTTGTCCGAACGGTAGTTTAGTCCTAAATTGGCGGCATGACGCGTGGTGTTAAAATCAAAATCATTACTAAACTCTTTATCCAACACCGTATAATCGCCATCAGGTGACACCCTGTTGTAGGAGTTCTGTAAAGATGAAGACTTGTTGAACACATACTCATACTGCAAACTGCTCGTTATTCTTTTACTCAGCGGTTCAGAATAAGAAAGAACCGAACGGAAACTATTTTTTTTGTTTTCCATTTCCTTACGCTGATCGACCTTATTTATAGAATCTAACACATTTAATTTGTAAAAGTTCGTTGTCGCATTCAAGAATCCATCACCTCTACCTGAGCCATGTTCACCATTCACCCGTAGCGATAATGAACGTCCTTCTTTAGCAAACTTACGCGTGAAGTATACACTATAATCTAGCGACTCATTTTTACTCTCACTATTTTGCTTAGCATTGTTATCGTTGAGTAGGTACTCATGATCATAGGTGCTCGCTTCTTTTTCCGATTCGATACGCGTCTTCCTTTTACTCATTCCTAAATTAAAAGTAATGGTATGCAGGGAGTCCAACTTAAGATCATAACGACCGTTAAACTTCTGCTTATCGTTATTCTTCGACTCTTGGGATCGCTCTTGACTATTTAAAACGATATCTTTTCCGCTCTCTTGCGATATCCTGCTCGACTGCTCTTCATTTTCAACATGAGCAATCTTATAACTAACATTCAACTTATGCTTACCTTCCTTCCAACTATCAGACATAAAAGCACCCAAGCTAAAGGCTTTAGGACGACCACGTCCATTCCAATAGTCCATATCATCACCACCAGTCCAAGACCAATTGACTGAACCATCATCACCTACCTCCGATGAGATATCAGAAAAGCCATATTTATCTTTATCTTCCCAATTCATGGAGACAGTTCCATCATTGGCACCTAAAGCAAAGAAGCCTATCTTTTGTTTACCTGCAAAACGGTTGAAAGCGGCGGTACCTGTATAAAAGTCAGATTTATTATCCCTGCCCCCACCGGCTTCGGCCTTACCAAACATGCCTCTTTTCGCATTTTCCTTTAATTTTAAGTTTATGGTTTGAATACGTGTTCCATCATCCACCCCAGTTCGCTCCGCCTCTTCCGATTTCTTTTCATACAATTGTACTTTATCGACCATATCGGAACGTAGGTTACGTGTCACTAAGGTAGGGTCGTTACCGAAAAACTCTTCCCCATCGACGAGTACTTTCTCGACGGTTTTACCTTGGGCGGTAATCTTCCCTTGAGCATCCACGGTAATACCTGGAAGCACCTTCAGCAGATCTTCTACTTTAGCATTCTTCTCAACGGCAAAACTAGCTGCATTGAACTCGGTAGTATCACCTTTTATCTGAATAGGAATCTTTCCCGTTACGATTACTTCTTCCAACAAATGGGCGACACTAGTCAAGCCCAGCTGGCCTAAATTAATATCTGTAGTTCCTCGAATATCTTGTTGAAAAAAACCAAATTTAGGATAACTTACGATTAGTAAAAAAGCCCCTGTATCAGGCCTGTTCAACGTAAACTTACCTTGGTCATTAGCCCGGGCATAATCTACGAGAATAGAGTCTTTAGCTTGTAAAAGCATAATGGTGGCATTTGTCAATTTGGTTTTTTTATCCCCTTCGTCAACAACTTCACCCGTAATTTTAGTTTGTCCTATTAGGCTTATGCTACTTAAGAGCATGAAGGCTAGTAAGATGGTTAGTCTCATCATGAAAATAATGGTTAGTATAATTTCGTCGCAAAATATAAGATTATTAAACACTTAGCAAATGTTTAATCATTTCTTAATCATTTTTAACATATAGTATATAATGAAGATATATCTATTGTAAAATTCCATACGTTAACAAACAGAAAAGTTCATTTACTATGCCGCGTTAAATTATGTAGCTTTGTAGAAACTCAAAAAAATATGCCAACGATAAAAGAATATGTTCAATCCAACAAGGATAGATTTTTAGAAGAATTGTTCGCCTTATTACGTTTTCCTTCTGTCAGTGCAGATCCAAAATATAAAAATGATGTGATCAAGACAGCAGAATTTGTTGCTCAAAAACTTAAAGACGCTGGTGCTGATAAAGTAGAAGTTGTTCCTACAGCAGGAAACCCTATTGTTTATGGCGAGAAGTTAATCGACCCTAGCTTACCAACGGTTTTAGTGTACGGACATTACGACGTGCAGCCCGCTGACCCATTAGAGTTATGGGATACGCCTCCTTTTGAGCCAACCGTGCGCGATGGTAAAATCTATGCTCGTGGTGCTGCTGATGACAAAGGTCAATTTTACATGCATGTTAAAGCTTTCGAATACATGATGACTAATGATGCGTTAAGCTGCAACATTAAATTCATGATTGAAGGTGAAGAAGAAGTAGGTTCCGTAAACTTAGGCACATTCGTTATCGAAAATAAAGAACGTCTTAAAAGTGATGTTATCGTAATTTCTGACACCTCAATGATCAGCCTAGAGCAGCCATCTTTAGAGACAGGCTTACGTGGTTTATCGTATGTAGAGGTAGAAGTAACAGGTCCAAACCGTGATTTACACTCCGGTGTTTATGGTGGTGCCGTTGCCAATCCAGCAACAATTTTAGCTAAATTAATCGCATCGCTTCACGATGAGAACAACCATATTGCTATTCCTGGCTTTTACGATGATGTTGTTGAATTATCAGCAGCAGAAAGAGAAGCCTTGAACAAAGCACCTTTTGATATCACAGAATACCAAGAAGACTTAGGTATTAATGCTGTTTGGGGAGAAGAAGGATACACAACGATTGAACGTACTGGAATCCGCCCTACACTTGAGGTAAATGGTATCTGGGGAGGTTATATCGGCGAAGGTGCAAAGACGGTATTACCGTCAAAAGCATTTGCTAAAATATCTATGCGTTTGGTACCTAACCAAAATTCGGAACGCATTACCAATCTTTTCAAAAAACACTTTGAAGGCATCGCTCCTTCTTATGTAAAGGTAGAAGTGAAACCGCATCACGGTGGTGAGCCGGTAGTAACGCCTACAGATAGCATCGCTTACAAAGCCGCAGAGAAAGCATTGGAAGATGCATTCAATAAGAAACCAATCCCTACACGTGGTGGTGGTTCTATTCCTATTGTCGCTTTATTTGAAAAAGAACTACAGGTTAAAACAGTATTATTAGGCTTCGGTTTAAATAGCGACAACCTACACTCTCCAAACGAGAAGTATGGTATTGAAAACTATTTAAAAGGTATCGAAACAATTCCTGCATTCTTCAAGTATTATGCAGAGTTAAGTAAATAAGACTTTTCCAAATTATAGGAGCAATGGCAACCCGAAACGGTTGCCATTGTTCGTTTAGTCCCTATCCTATTTTTCTTGTTTGCAACCAAAGGTTGATAAAATTTATATATTTGAATTGATGAACAAATTCTTCCGAAAACTACATTTGTACCTCTATCTAACCACGGTTTTTTTATTTTTCCTTTTATCGTATCCGTTGTTGTATATCGTTGCAAAAAAGCCTAAAAAAAACTACGCCAAAATTGCGGCTATCCGTAAATGGATAAGCCTTCCTCCTTTATTTATCATGGGATTTCGCGTCAAAGTTACTTATGAGGCTACAATTGATTGGTCGCAAAACTATATTATTTGTCCAAACCACAGCTCCATTCTGGATGTATCGATACTCGACAAAGTATGCAAACAAGCAAGTTCTTTTATGGGGAAAGACAGCCTGCTTAAGAATCCCGTTACCCGCACATTTTTTAAGACGATTGATATTCCTGTAAACCGCAGTAGTCGTGTATCGGCTTACAAAGCCTATAAAAAAGCGGAGGAATTACTTCAGGAGCATCGTTCTTTGGTCATTTTCCCCGAAGGGAGAATTGATGAAGAGTTTCCACCAGTCTTACATCCTTTTAAAAAGGGGGCTTTTCGGCTAGCCAAAGAGAACAACACGCTTATTTTGCCTATCGTCATCCATAATGCCTGGGAGCTACTGTGGGATGATGGCTTAGCCTACGGCTCTAAACCTGGTACCATCCATGTAACGGTGTTACGTCCAATTTCCCCCCATAGGGCAGACAAAGAGGAGGAGGAAGACTTAGAAAAGCTAGTCTACAATCGGATGAAATATTCTTGGGAAAATCATAATAAATCGTAACTTAACGTCCATCAATGGCAAGCAACATGAGTAATGAGTATTTAATTCAGATTGATGATATCGGTAGGGAATACATTATTGGTACCGAAGAAATTCATGCCCTAAAATCCGTTTCTTTACGTATAAAAAAAGGCGAATTTGTGGCTTTAATGGGGCCTTCGGGCTCGGGGAAGTCCACGCTGATGAACATTTTAGGCTGTTTAGATACGCCAAGCAAAGGCCAGTACATCCTCAATGGCATTAATGTGTCGGACATGAGCGAAAATGAATTGGCTGCTGTTCGCAACAAAGAAATTGGTTTTGTCTTTCAGACATTCAACCTACTTCCGAAGAGCACAGCGCTAGAAAATGTAACCCTTCCGCTTATTTATGCGGGCTACTCCAAAAAGGAAAGAGAGGCTCGTGCCCGTCGTTCTTTAGATAATGTAGGCTTAGGCAATCGGGTTGAACATAGACCGAATGAGCTATCCGGAGGGCAGCGTCAGCGTGTTGCTGTGGCTAGGGCATTGGTTAATGACCCTTCGATTATCCTCGCCGATGAGCCTACCGGAAATTTGGACACCAAGACTTCTATAGAAATAATGGGACTTATTGAAGATATTCACGACAAAGGAAATACCATTATCTTGGTTACCCACGAAGAGGATATTGCGCAGCATGCGCACCGAATTGTTCGCCTACGCGATGGCTTGGTGGAAGACGATTATGCCAACCCAGAAATAAAATCAGTACGCCCACGCTTGGAAGCACTGCGAGAAAAGGGTACAGATTTTGAAAAAATTTAATATTTTAATATATTAAAAATCAACTATTTACAATATTCAAAATAACACACGCTTCTTTTAACTTGTTTTAGTAAAGAATTATGTTATTTTTGCGAAAATAGCAAACATAAATTATTAGATATGTATTGGACACTAGAATTAGCATCACATTTAGAAGATGCACCTTGGCCAGCAACTAAAGACGAGTTAATCGACTATGCTATTCGTTCAGGAGCACCAGTTGAGGTCATTGAAAATCTTCAAGCGTTGGAAGATGATGGCGAGCCTTATGAGAATATTGAAGAAATTTGGCCCGACTATCCAACAAAAGATGATTTCTTTTTTAACGAAGATGAGTATTAAGTAACATAAAAAACGTCCTTCTTGGGCGTTTTTTGTGTTTAAGCACAAATGCATGAGAAAAGGAATATGTATTGCGCTATGCTTCTTTTTTGCCATCGTAAGCAAAGCACAGACAACAAGCACCACACAGGAGCAAGATTTAGCTATTATCCATAGATTTATTGAGACTATTGCTCAAGACGAGCTACGTGCCGACGTAATCTTGAGCCAACAGGTCTTAATGGAAAAAGAAGTCGACAACGATGCTTATGATTACTTGGAGGCAAGCATTGACGAGATACGACTTAATGTGCAGCTTAAAGATTTAAGCCAAATTGAGTATATCCCTTTCAACAAACTTCCACACAAGGAAACGGTGGATATCGATACAGAAGGAAAACCAACGGACAAAATGTATTTTTTAAAATACAAAGGCAGGTTACTCCTGTCCGTCTATATTGATAAAGACAAAATAGCCTCATTCACACTCGTTTCTAAAGGAGACAGTAAGGCGCATTTTGTTACGTATTAATTGTTATAAAAATTTGGAGTTCAGAATCTAATTATTGATATTTGTTTCAATCAACAACAAAAAATGAATTTTTCAATTGTAAATAAAGCTTGGTGGTGGCACAACATCTAATGTTGTGGCGAAAACCTATTGCTTGAATTATTTACATCAAAGAATAGTGGGCTTGCCTTTAAGGCGAGCCTTTTTTTATTTATACCCATTGCAATCATGAAAGAAACATTAAGATACCTCTTTGAATATAAAAGCTTTACAAAAGAAGAAGCTTATACTATTTTAACAAATATAGCAACAGGTAAGTATGATAGTCATCAGATTGCGGCTTTCATGACCATCTACGGTATGCGTAGTATACGCGTTGAAGAGCTTAGCGGATTTCGTGACGCGATGTATGACTTATGTTTGCAGCTAGAATTTCCAGGCTATGATTTGATAGACCTATGTGGAACTGGCGGTGATGGTAAAAATACGTTTAATATATCTACGCTAGCGTCTTTCGTCGTTGCCGGTGCTGGCTACCATGTCGCAAAACATGGAAACGTAGGTGTTTCATCGGGTTGTGGCTCTTCCAATGTAATGGAATATTTAGGCTACCGTTTCACCAATGATAAAGACGAGCTGAGCAAGCAACTTGAAGAAGCTAATATTTGTTTCCTACATGCGCCACTTTTTCACCCGGCGATGAAAACGGTGGCACCTATTCGAAAAGCATTAGGCGTAAAGACATTTTTCAATATGCTAGGTCCATTGACAAACCCTGCCAATCCAAAGTATCAATCAGTAGGCGTGTTTAGTCTTGAATTAGCTCGTCTTTACAACTACTTATACCAACAAACAGACAAACAGTATAGCATCGTTCATGCCTTGGATGGTTACGATGAAATATCCCTAACGGGAGATTTTAAAATCATTAATAATCAAGGAGAAAAAGTATATAGCGTAGCACAGCTGGGTTTTGAAGAACCACTACAAGCAAGCAGCTTGGCCGGTGGCGACACCGTAGAAGAAGCCGCGGCTATCTTTTCAGCCATTCTTAAAGGTGAGGGTACCGTAGCGCAGAACAACGCAGTACTTACGAATGCTGCTTTCGCCATCAAAACTATTCATCCGGAAAAAAGCTTTGCCGACTGCTATTACGAGGCTGAAGAGTCGCTCTTAGGCAGCAGCGCACTAGCATCCTTCCGTAAAGTAACAAACAATTAAGATGCGACCATTAGCCATAAAAGTATGCGGTATGCGTCAAGCTGATAATATTCAGGCCTTAGCCGAATTGGATATTGACTACATGGGTTTCATTTTTTACGAAAAATCTAAACGCTATACGCCTACATCCATCATAACAGAGCTCCCTGCATCTATAAAAAAAGTAGGTGTCTTTGTTAATGCTTCAGTAGAAGATGTACAAAACAAAATCAACGAAGGCTTACATGCGGTACAACTCCATGGCGACGAGTCTGTAGATTTCTGTAAAGCGATAAAGACAGAAGGCATCCTTTTAATCAAAGCTTTCGGTCTACACGAAGACATCAATTGGGAAGACTTAGCACCTTATGAAAAGGTGGTTGACTATTTCCTATTTGATACCAGCAGTGCGCAATATGGTGGAACAGGAAAAACATTCGACTGGGCTTTGCTGAATAAATATCCCTACTCGACGCCCTACTTCTTAAGTGGTGGCCTTGATTTAGAGAATTTACATACTGCATTAGCTATTTCAGACGCTCGATTAATCGGGTTGGACTTGAACTCTAAATTTGAGATAGAGCCTGCCCTTAAAGATATCAACAAAATTAAACAAGCCTTGAAAATCATAAAAGATGAGTAAATATCAAGTAAACGAAAAGGGTTATTATGGCCCCTTTGGTGGAGCCTATGTACCAGAGATGCTCTATCCGAATGTAGAAGAATTACAACAGCAGTACCTGCAAATCATGGAAGACCCTAGCTTTAAGGCTGAGTTTGAAGCGCTATTAAAAGATTACGTAGGTCGTCCATCGCCTTTATACCATGCGAAACGACTGTCGGAACGCTATAAAGCAAATATCTTCTTGAAAAGGGAAGATTTAAACCATACAGGGGCGCACAAGATAAACAACACCATCGGACAGATTTTACTTGCCGAGCGCTTAGGTAAAAAACGAATCATCGCTGAAACAGGAGCCGGTCAACATGGTGTTGCTACAGCCACTGTCTGCGCACTGAAAGGCTTGGAATGTGTTGTGTATATGGGAGAAATCGATATTCAACGACAAGCGCCAAATGTTGCCCGCATGAAAATGATGGGTGCTACCGTTGTTGCTGCTCAATCGGGTAGTAAAACCTTAAAAGATGCAACCAATGAAGCATTACGTGATTGGATAAACAATCCCGTAGATACACATTATATTATTGGGTCTGTGGTTGGTCCACACCCCTACCCTGATTTAGTTGCCCGCTTTCAATCTATCATTTCAGAAGAAACGAAGCAGCAGCTTTTCGAAAAAACAGGTAAAGAAACACCTGAATATGCTATCGCTTGCGTTGGCGGAGGATCTAATGCAGCAGGCATGTTTTATCATTTCCTGGATGAAGAATCCGTAAAATTAGTTGCCGTCGAAGCAGCAGGCCACGGCGTTGATAGTGGTGAATCAGCTGCAACAACCGCATTAGGTAAAGAAGGCGTTCTTCATGGTAGCCGTTCTATCCTTATGCAAACAGAGGACGGACAAGTTATTGAACCTTATTCCATTTCTGCAGGCCTTGATTACCCAGGTATCGGCCCACAGCATGCTTGGTTGTTCAAGAGCGGTCGTGGTGAGTATGTAAGTGTTACAGATGATGAGGCTATGGAGGCAGGCCTATTACTTACACGCTTAGAAGGTATCATTCCAGCAATTGAAAGTGCACATGCACTAGCACAATTGGAGAAGATGTCCTTCCAACCAGACGACAATGTTGTCGTTTGTCTTTCTGGACGTGGCGACAAAGACTTAGACAATTACATGAAACACTTTGGATTTTAAAATCATGAAAGTAAATACAATATTCAACGATACGACGAAAGAAAGATTACTTTCTGTTTATTTCACAGCAGGATATCCAACCTTAGATAGTACGATTACCATCGCTAAAGGACTTGAAGAAGCTGGTGTTGATTTCTTAGAAATAGGCTTCCCCTATTCGGACCCAGTAGCTGACGGGCCCGTTATACAACATAGCTCGGAAGAAGCTTTAAAAAATGGAATGACTTTAGCTTTGCTATTCGAGCAATTGAAAGCACTACGCGAGCATGTTACTATTCCTGTTTTCTTAATGGGTTATTTTAATCCAGTATTGCAATTCGGTGTAGAACGCTTCTGTGCAGCCTGTGCAGAAGTAGGTGTCAATGGCGCTATTATTCCCGACTTACCGATGTATGAGTATGAGGAACTCTATCAGCCAGTTTTTGAGAAACATGGCATCAGCAATATATTTTTGATTACACCGCAGACATCGGAAGAACGGATTAAAAAAATAGATAAACTATCGACAAGTTTTATCTACGTTTTATCATCCAATGCTACTACAGGTAAAAACCTAACGGTACAAGACACATCCAAAGCATATTTCCAGCGATTAAAAGCAATGGAACTGGAAAATCCACTGGTTATCGGTTTTGGTATCGCAAACGCCGACACCTTCCAAAAGGCGACGGACTATGCAAAAGGGGCCATCGTTGGTACGGCATTCGTACGTACGCTTGATAAACCAGACTACATGCAGCATATTGACAACTTTGTGAAGAGCATCCGTTCCTAAGCATGTATAAAATCATTCTATCATTTTCACATACCTGAAAATGATAGAATGATTAAAAATCTACCCCCTAAAAGTTTTTAATTTTTTATTTGATTGACATATTTTGAATAGACCTTAAAGACCGCAAGTGCAGATACTAAAAGTAAAGCAGCTATAGCGATCGATCCTTCCGGAGACAATTGCACAAATTCCATAGGTAACTGTTAATTAAGCTAGTAATTGATAATGTTTACGCAACCAAATATAAGTGTTGGAACACACGATTCAAAAAAAATCCGTCTATTTTTAACAAAATAATTACACAGTATCCTCCTATTTAACAATTAATTAATTGTTATCTTTGCAGTATATGAAGATACTGCTGTCATACCTACTGCTTTTTTTCTATGTACTCACCAGTACAGGGGCATCGGTGTATATGCATCAGTGTCATGGCGGTGTTGTTTCGGTTACTCCTGCGAGCCCGAAGACTGCCTTAGAAAATTGCCCTATGTGTAAGAAGCATAGCGAAGAACCCTCTTCAGCTTCCTGCATGCTAGACGAGAATGGCTGTTGTAAGGACATTAAGATTGACCTTAAGAAAAGTACGGATGATGCGGAGCATACGCAGATTTCAGCCTCTTTCTTAAGCCTTTCACCTGCAACGATTACGTTGTTTTGGATTTCTACACTTTATGAAGATCCAATAAACGAAAATGCTCAGCCTCGTTTGTCATCGCCACACGTGTTGGCGGTCACCAATCCGACGTATTTAATTCATTGTAATTTTCGAATTTGATTTTTTTCTTGTCATCCGTAAGGATTTAACAAATAAAATCAAAGAAATTAGGTATTCAGCTCCTTAGGATAGAACTGAAAGCATACTGCGTATACATTATTGTAATCGCCATGCTTTGGTCATGGGCTGTATTCAACTAAGCTTTGATTTCAAGAAAAAACTTAAAACAAAGACGATGAAATCATTATATAAAGGACTTATACTATTATTTTTAATTAATATTTATACACCATCATTTGCACAGAAAAACACAAGCATCACGTTCGATGTAGCCGGAAATTGCGGTATGTGTAAGCAAAGGATTGAAAAAGCAGCGAAAATAGATGGTGTTTCAGAAGCTGTATGGGATAGTAAAACGGGAAAGGCGACGGTAAAGTATAATGCGAAGGCTACTTCTCCAACCACAATTAAGCAGGCTATTGCTGCTGTAGGGCATGATACAGACGAGGTTCGTGCTAAGGATGAAGTATACGCTACGCTTCACCAATGTTGTTTGTATGAAAGACTAGATGCGGCAAAAGGAGATGACGACCATGCCGAAGATGGACATGACCACGACCATGATCATACTGTACGTGGTGTCGTTGTTCGTGAGAATGAAAAAGGAGATTTAACACCTATTCCTGGCGTCAATGTATACTGGTTAGAAAATCCAAAAACACAGCTACAAAGTAATGAGAACGGTGTTTTTGATATAGCACACGAAAAAGGATACACCAAATTGGTGGTTAGCTTTGTTGGGATGAAAGCGGATACCATAACCGTTAGAAACTTACACGAAGTATTAATTATCCATGCTAAAAACAATGTGTTGGAAGAAATCGTTGTATCCAGAAACCAACGTTCCAACTACATTTCAAAGTTAACACCGAACCGAGTTGAAATGATAACGGCAAAAGAATTGTTCAAAGCTGCTTGTTGTGATTTAAGTGAGAGCTTCGAAACCAATGCTTCTGTTGATGTAATCAGCAGCGATGCTGTAACAGGAAGTAAACAGATTCAACTGTTGGGTTTATCGGGTGTTTATACACAATTGACGGTCGAAAACCTGCCTGGCCCACGCGGCTTTGCTGCTCCATTAGGCTTAAATAGCATGGCTGGCCCATGGATTGAATCTATCCAAATTAGTAAAGGAATGGGTTCCGTTGCTAATGGTTTTGAGAGTATGTCAGGACAAATCAATGTGGAATTAAAAAAACCACATACAACAGATAGACTTCATGTTAATGCCTATGTTAACAACATGGGAAGAACAGATGTCAACTTAAGTGCGGCGCAAAAAATAAACGACAAATGGTCGGTAGGTCTACTTCTACACGACAACTTTATGTATAATAAAGGGATGAACTTTAGCAAAAATGGCTATAGAGATATGCCTGTTGGAAATGTGTTCTCCGGAATCAATAGATGGCATTATGAAAATGGTAAAGGCCTAATTGCGCAATTTGGTATTAAATACCTTAATGACAACCGTACAGGTGGAGAAATTGATTTCAACAAAAACACAGATAAATTAACAACGAACAAATATGGCTTGGGCTTCGACATCGAGCGCGTTGAAGGTTTTGCAAAAATTGGTTATGTGTTTCCGAACAATAGATTACGTAGTATTGGTTTGCAAGTTTCAGCATCTCACTATAAACAAGATAGCTACTTCGGTTTAACGACGTATAATAATGAGCAAAACAGTGCTTATGCAAACCTTTTGTACCAAGATGTTATTGGTAGTGTGCAGCATAAATACAGAGTAGGTTTATCTGTATCCCATGATAAGATGAACGAATCGGTACTTGCGAACAATTTTGATAGAAAAGAAACGGTAAGTGGAGCATTCGCAGAATATACATACGCGCCAGACGAAAAGCTAGACGTGGTGTTAGGTTTACGCCAAGATTACAATAATATCTATGGATGGTTTACAACCCCAAGAGCAGTTATCCGTTATGCTGCTACGGGAAGCACAACCCTACGTTTAAGCTCAGGACGTGGCCAGCGCACGGCAAATATCTTTGCCGAGAATATGGGTCTTTTCGCATCTAGCAGAGTTATTGACTATACAAAACTAGCCAACAAAAGCAATGCTGCTTATGGCTTAAAACCGGAGGTTTCCTGGAATACAGGACTAACGGTAGATCAGACGTTCCAGCTTTTTGGTAGAGAGTCAGGATTTTCTGTAGAGTTATTCCACAACAACTTTTCAAACCAAGTGGTTGTAGATTTAGAAGACCCTAGAGCTGTAGGTTTCTACAATCTTGATGGTAAATCATTCTCCAACAGTTTGCAGGCAGAATTTCGCTTTATGCCAATTTCGCACTTAGAAGCTCGTATGGCATACCGTTATTTAGATGTGCAAACAGACTATCAATCAGGCAGACTACAAAAGCCATTGACAGCTAAGCATAGAGGTTTTGTGAATCTAGGGTACAACCTACACAGCGGATGGAGCTTTGACTATACGGTAAATGTGGTTGGTGAAAAACGCTTACCGTCAACAGCTAGCAACCCTGTAGAATACCAATTGGGAGAGCGCTCGAAAGCTTATGTGACAATGAATGCGCAAGTGAGCAAAAGTTTTGGCGAGAGCAAGAACTTTAGTGTATATCTAGGTGGTGAGAACCTTACAAACTTCTTCCAGAAAAATCCAATTTTGGCTTTTGAAGATCCTTTTGGTAAGCATTTCGACACTAACTTACTATGGGGCCCACTTGCAGGTCGCTTATTCTATACGGGGGTACGTTATACCATTAAATAAAATATATTTCAACAAAAAAGGGGAGCGCTGCTCCCCTTTTTTGTTTACCCTTCGAGCAAACTTTTAAGCTTTTGATATAGACGAGCCGTAGGCAAGCCGACTACATTTTCATAAGATCCATGAATCGATTCAATACCTACGAGACCAATCCATTCTTGAATGCCGTAAGACCCGGCCTTATCTAGCGGTTTAAAATTATCAACATAATAGGCAATTTCGGCATCGGATAAAGAGACAAGAACAACTTCTGTCGTTTCTACAAAGGAGTGAACCACTCCCTCCCACAATAATGCAACAGAAGACATCACCAGATGACTTTTTCCTTGTAGTGCTTTTAGTGTATCGAATGCTTCTTCTCTATCTCTAGGCTTCCCTAAAATCGCTCCTTCATGTACTACAATTGTATCAGCTGTAATAACCAAATAATCGGGATAAGCGCCTCCTTCAAAAGCTTTTAACTTATTTAGAGCAATATGATTTACAATCTCCTCAGGTGTTAAGCTCGCATCAAAGGATTCATCCGTTGGGATAACAACGACCTCATGACCAATTCCCATTTTTGACAATAATTCCGTTCTACGCGGCGATTGCGATCCTAGCAATACTTTTATATCTTTTAATAAATTCAAAACCATATTTATATACTTTTTACTTCTGTATCTTGATTCCACTTACCTTGCAATTTGAGTATCTTTTCCAATACATCACGCACACATCCAGCCCCTCCTTTAAAAGGTGAAACATAGGCTGAAACTTGTTTTATTTCTTCTACTGCATCCAATGGACAAACAGCAAGGCCAACCTGTTTCATACAGTCCAAATCAGGAATATCATCCCCCATAAAAAGAGTATCCGCTAATGCGATACCATGCTTATGAAGAAGCTCGTGCATTTTTTTCTCTTTATTTGACTCGCCCATAAATACCTCCTTTACTCCCAAGCCCTGCAAACGCTTGTATACGCCTTGCGAATTTCCGCCCGTAATGACAGCGATATAAAGTCCTTTTTTTACGGCCAGCTGAATAGCATAACCATCTTTTATAGAGAAAGTTCGCAATTGATCACCTGCTTCGTTTACTTGAACCGTACCATCGGTCAGTACACCATCCACATCAAGGAAAACCGCTCTTACGCGTGATAAATCTGTTAGAATCATAGTCAAATGTAATAAAACTACAAGGTACCAATATCCTTTTTTATCAAAAGGATAAAAATAAAAAGGAAAAGAGCGGAAAAACAGAAAAATATGATCTGCTAAAAGGTTAAAACAAGCTCATTTTAATTTAAAAAAGACAGTTATTTATTCATATAAGACAATACACTAACTAATTGTCATAAAATAGTTGTTTTCACAACTAGATTAAATAAAACCATTGACGCGCATGAATATTTGATGTACCTTTGTGGTATAATTCAGGGGGAAATTTTGAAAAAATAGATTTTATACTGAATTACTTATTAAAATTGTCTTTTCATAATTTAGGTTTATAATTGGTTAGTAGCAAACCCTGGCGCCCATCGCCAGGGTTTTGTTTTTATAAATACCAGAAACTTACGACGATTCACATTCATTGGAACAAATAATTAAGCATTCATAGGTTGGATTAAAAAAAAATAGATTCTATTGCAACTAATTTGATACACAACTTATAAAAAGCAATCTTCTGAACCCTATCAAAAAAGAATATCTTCACAGCAAAGGTCTAATCACGACCAAATAATTAGCACTTCAGCGTATAAAAAAGATAAGAAAACACTCGAGGTAAAGTGACTAACAAGCATTAACCAGACTCAGAAAAAAACTGGATTAACCATACTGTCGATCTCGTATAGATACATACTCCAATACCCACAAGTTTAACACAATACTGATATTGACTGCCAACGTTAACCAATGAAAGAAAAAAGCTTAGCATAAAAAAAAGGCAGTCGTTAACGACTGCCTTTCCTATATGTTATGTAATGTTTAATAAGCCTAGACTTATCTATGCACCTTATTATCCTTTACCTTTTCCGATATCTCCAGGTTTCGCAATCGAGCTGCGCATATCCGTATCAGCCTGAATATTCTGCATTTTATAGTAATCTAAAATACCTAAGTTTCCATTTCTAAAAGCTTCAGCCATAGCTAGAGGCACTTGTGACTCCGCCTCAATAACCTTCGCTTTAGCCTCTTGTGCTTTAGCTTTCATCTCTTGCTCATTGGCAACAGCCATTGCACGACGTTCTTCTGCTCTCGCATTAGCGACTTTTAAATCGGCTTCCGCTTGATCTGTTTGTAATTTCGCACCAACGTTTTGACCGATATCGATGTCAGCAATATCAATAGAAAGAATTTCAAAAGCTGTACCGGAGTCTAACCCTTTTGAAAGTACTGTTTTTGATATTTTATCTGGATTCTCCAAAACTTCTTTATGATTCACTGCTGAACCAATAGTCGTCACAATACCTTCACCAACACGTGCAAGAATAGTCTCCTCCCCTGCACCACCCACCAACTGGTGAATATTAGCGCGTACCGTAACACGTGCTTTAGTAATTAACTGAATACCATCTTTAGCAACAGCCGCTACTGGTGGCGTGTTGATAACCTGTGGATTTACGGACAATTGAACCGCATCAAAAACATCACGACCCGCCAAATCAATTGCTGTAGCCAATTTAAAATCTAATGGAATATTTGCTTTATCAGCTGATATCAATGCTTTTATCACACGATTAACATTTCCGCCGGCCAAATAATGTGTTTCAATCTCGTTAGAGGTCAAACGTAATCCAGCCTTGCTAGATATAATCATTGCATTCGTAATTAATGCTGGTGGCACTTTACGCAAACGCATCAAAACCAAATTTAACAAGCTGATTTTTACGTTAGATAATTGTGCTGTAAACCATAAATTAACAGGTAATAAATACAACAAAAGAAAAAATGCGACAACGCTTCCAATTATAATTAGAATGAGGCTAATTCCTGGTTCCATAAAATTATATAGTATTAGTTTTCCTAAAGATATCATAATTATTTAAAAAAAGGCCTAAAAAGCGAATAAAATAATGCGATAATCGGGTTTCCCTCTTTATTAAATCCCTGATTATTCCTATATTAAAGCCTTCTAAGAAGAGAAAACCAATTACCCTTAAAGTATGAGTGACAATAGATTAATCGACGATATAAATCAAACATTACGTGAGGCACAAGCGCAGGCGCTAGAAATGCTAAATCACAAACTTATTACCACAAATTGGACGGTTGGAAAATTAATTTTCGACTCGGAGCGTAATGAACCCTATTGCCTAAAAAAAATAAGTCAACTAGCCGAAAGCTTACGTGCCGCTTACGGATTAAAAATAGCTGATGAACAATTACTGCTTAATAGAAAATTTTATACTACCTACCCGATTTTTAAAAAAATATCCCTTCAGCTCTCATGGGCACATTATATCGCGCTGATGGAACTGGAGGACGAGCTGGCACGAGCATTTTACCAAAGGCAAACAGAAAAAGGTAAATGGGATAGCCATCTATTGAGAATAAATATGGACAGTGATCTTTTTGAAAAGTTCAAAAAAACAGAACATAAGAACGATATTTTTATTCAAGATACCAAACCATTGCAAGCGACAAAACAAGATACCTTTATTGTGGACGAGCATTTAAGAAACTTCCTAAACATCTAAAAATAAAAAACTTAAATATTTGCAGTGATGATTTAATGAAAAATAGAAAGGTAATTATTCCCTAAAACAGCCATATAACCGTATTAAAAATGGAAACACCACTTTATCGTTAAACAATAATATTTATTTTTAAATATTGCTATATACAAAAAAACAATTAAATACTTATTTTTGCCACGAAAACATTAATAGTCAATCAAGCAACGTCCGTTGCTGATGGCTTATCTATCGTGAAAAACAAGAACTGAGGGTAATAACTAAGTCTTTATGTGAACGGACATAAAAAAAGGCATTGAAATTGCGCATAGTATATGATTTTTCTAATTTTAAATTACCGTATCTAACACAGGTAGAATCTTATACTAGATTCTCGTTGTACGATACACAATTGTATTATGTAGCATAACCGTCTGTAGAAAATAAGTCTATGAGCAGAGGGTATGTACTTTTTAAAAAGAGAGCAAAAAACAAGCATGAAAAAAGAAGCGATCCAAAAGTGGAGAATTTTTATAAGCATACTAGCCGCTTATGCCGTTGCAATATCCGTTGTATTCTATATATTCAGTGCGCTCACTGATAAGGTAAACGACATAAAGGAGGTAACTGGTCAGCTACAAGACAAAATCAATTTGGTTGATGAAATCGACCAACGGTTTTTAAATGCAGCACAAGAAAAAGGTAAATACCTGTTTACTAACGAAACAGAACCTCTATCCAAGCTTGTTGGGATAAAGCAATCGATTGATGCTCCTTTAATTCAACTAAAGAGCACCTTCGCTGATGACCGTGAAGTATCTGCTCATATTCAAATTCTAGAAAAATTACTGATTAGCTTTTTTGACTCTGAAGTCTTAATTCAGCTTGATAGCAAGTCGATAAAAGAAAAAACCAATTTCCTAACTCAGGAACAGTCCACCATGGACAATGAGATTCTGCGATTGAGGAATAAACTGGTAACTTCTAAAAGAAACGAAACATCCGTTATTTACAGTACGATTACGGACCTAAAAACTACAGGATACATACTAATAGTACTACCGTTTATCTTCGTCATTTTTATCTTCCGTCGCATCATGAAGATCTTTGATGAGTTGAGCAATCGTTCTAAACAAACACACCTCTTAAATGAAGAGCTTCAGCATGTACGTGTGGATATGGAAGATGCCAACTGGGTATTGCATGAATCTACTATTCTTTACGAAGCCGTAACGGGTCTTGTTAACAAGGATGAAATTGCACGCGTTAGTTTCGAGACCATACTTAAAACATTAAACTTCCACGCAGGTACTATCTATGTCCTTAAAATGGACACCGGTGAGTACACCTTACGTCACCATTCAGGCATTGATAAGGGTAAAGATCCGCTATCGGCTTTTGTCAATGGCGAAGGGCTTCTGGGCTTAACAACGGAACATAAAGAAATTAAAATAATTTCCGCCGAAGGCGAAAGAACACTGCAATCCTCGACTTCGCTCACCACAGACACCATTAAGAAAATTATCTTGGTGCCGCTTGTTTACGAAGATATTTCACTAGGCCTTTTAGAAATTGGAGGTGAATTTGATGAAAATACAGTACTTCCGCGTATCGTTCAATACTTACAAAGGGTATCACGCACCATTGCGATGACCATCAAATTTGGACAGAGCAGAGCTTTGGTGGAAAACCTGCTCGAAGAGACTCAACAGCAGACAGAAGAATTAGAAGCGCAGCAAGAGGAGCTGCGTATCACGAACGAAGAGCTTATCTATAAAACAAACCTATTAGAAGCTTCAGAAGAAGAATTACGAGTTCAACAAGAAGAATTACAACAAACAAATACGGAACTCGAAGAAAAAGCGAAGCAATTAGAATTAAGAAATGAAGACCTCAACTTGGCTAAGGTGGTGGTTGATGAGAAAATACATGAAGTAGAGCTGGCGAGTCGCTATAAGTCTGAATTTATGGCTAATATGAGCCATGAGTTGCGCACACCGCTTAACAGTATTCTTATTCTGGCGAAGCTTCTTCAAGACAATAAGACCTTGAACCCGGAACAAGTGAAGTATGCATCGGTCATTCATAGTGCTGGAAGTGACTTGCTAGAATTGATTAATCAGCTATTAGACTTAGCAAAAATTGAGTCTGGAAAAGTGGACCTACACTACGAGACAATCCGCTTAGTTGATTTTTCAGACAATGTAGAGAGTCTTTTTGCTATGAATGCGCAAGATAAAGAAATCAACTTCTCTATCACCGTTGAGGAAAATGTACCGACAGAGTTTGTTTGTGATGAATACAGATTAGAACAAGTCCTAAAGAATTTCTTAGCAAATGCTTTCAAATTCACAGAGAAGCAAGGTTCTATTGATTTAAAAATATCTGCTGATGAGGAGCATATGCGCTTCACCGTTCGCGATAATGGAAAAGGTATATCCCCAGAAAAACAACAGCTTATTTTCGAGGCATTCCGTCAAGAGGATGGTTCTACAAGCCGTAAATACGGCGGTACCGGCCTTGGTTTGTCGATTAGTAAGGAAATAGCGAGCCTTCTTGGTGGTAGAATATCCTTGGAAAGCGCCCTTGGCGAAGGTAGTATGTTTACCTTGATTATTCCGCTTCAATTGCCGCTGAAAAACTCAAGCGCCTCAACGACGTCTATAAATCGCGCTGATGAGCTCCTGGTAAACCCGATTAAGAACCTTAAACTAGAAGATACAACTGCTGTCGCTACCAAGCATACAAAACAGCCTGTTTTACCAAAGAACTTGCTCATCATTGAGGATGACAACAACTTTGCTGATATCCTTAAAAGCTTTGCCGAAGACTTTGGCTTCACCGTTATGCTTGCACATGATGGAGCTGAAGGTATTGAGAAAGCGAAACAGTATAAACCTCATGCCGTCATTTTAGACGTTATGCTTCCTGTATCTGACGGTTGGGAAGTATTACGCACCCTTAAGGCAACACCAGAGACGAAGCACATCCCAATTCATATGATGTCGGCAGCGAGCTTTAATCAGCGTGCCTTTATTGAAAGTGGCGCCATCGGATTTTTAGCTAAACCAATCACGCAGGAATCATTAAAGAAAGCTTTTGAGAATATTAACCTGAATATCCGTGAAGGAATCAAAAAGGTATTGTTAATTGAAGACCAAGAGTTTCAAAGTCATATTATTAAGTCGGAGTTTGCGGAGAAAGAAATCAACGTAATACAGGCATTCTCTGCCCAATCGGCCATGCTGAAATTGGAGGAAGAAGACAATATTGATTGTATTATCTTAGACATTAAGCTTCCTGATGCCGATGGCCTTCACTTATTAGATAAAATTAAAGCGCTTCCTAAATACCAGGAAACACCGATTATCATCAATACGGCCTACGACTTAAGTAAAGAGCAGATAGACCATATTCGCCAACATACACAGGCCATGATTATCAAGTCGAGTAAAAGCAACAATCGTCTTATCGATGAAGTTAACCTCTTCTTAAATAAGATTAGCTCGGAAGACTACTCACCGGTAAAAAATCTAGCAAAGCTGGAAAGCATCAACAAGCATAAAGACAGCTTAAGCGGCAAAAGAGTGCTCGTTGCTGATGACGATATGCGTAATATATTTGCACTAAGTACAGTCTTGCAAGAATACAACATGGAGGTAGAAATTGCGAACAACGGTTTAGAGGCTGTTGATATCGTCAATAACAAGCCTGATGGTGTAGACATCGTATTGATGGACATCATGATGCCGGAGATGGATGGCTATGAAGCTATTGCTCAAATAAGGGCGAATCCTGCATTTTCGAAACTTCCAATTATCGCCGTGACGGCTAAGGCAATGAAAGGTGATCGAGAGAAGTCTATGCAGATTGGAGCGAACGATTACATCAGCAAACCAATAGACATTGATAAATTAGTATCTTTGATGCGCGTATGGTTAAGCTAATGACATCTTCTTTAATTACTTTTTCAGAACTCAATGATTTAGTCACCCTGTTGCGTAATGCATCAGGTTTTGACTTTTCAGGATACAGCAAATCCTCGTTAAAGCGGAGGATTCAGCGTATTATGGATCTTGAGAAGATGGATTTAGTAGATTTAAAGAATGCCATTATCAATATCAGTTCCTTTCAAGCTTTCCTAATCAACGAAATTACAGTCAACGTCACAGAGATGTTTCGTGACCCTAAATACTATGCTGCACTAGCTGCCGATGTTTTCCCTTATCTAGAGACCTATCCACGTTTAAAATTCTGGAGCGCAGGCTGCTCAACGGGTGAGGAAGTATATTCGTTGGCCATTTTACTGGAAGAACACGGCTTATACAACCGTAGTTTTATCTACGGTACAGATATAAATAGCACGGTTTTAGAAACAGCTAGAAAAGCTATTTACCCTTTAAAAAAAATAAAGACTTACTCAGAAAATTATAATGCTAGCGGCGCCCAACGTAGTCTATCCGACTATTACACGGCAAAATACGACGCTGCCATTATCAATGCGAACATCCGAAAGAACATTCTTTTTTCGCAACACAATTTGGCTGGTGATTATATATTTAATGAGTTTCAATTTATATCGTGCAGAAATGTTTTGATATATTTCGACTTAGAATTACAGAAAAAAGTTTTCGATCTCTTTTACCAATCACTCAGTGAGTTTGGCTTTTTGTGCTTAGGCTCAAAAGAAACATTGATCAATCATGCGATCTCTTCTAAATTCAAAATTGTAAACAAAGAGTTTAATATTTACCAAAAAATTAAATGACACTTAAAGCAAATGAAATTGTTTTGATTGGTGGTAGTGCTGGCTCTTACAACTTAATTGTTGATATTCTTAAAGCGCTCCCTCCTACTTTCATGTCTGCCATTATCGTGATCATTCATAGAAACCCAAAGTACAGAACAAAGATTGAAGAAACATTAGCGCAACGCTTAGACCGTAATATTCTTCAAGCTAGAGATAAAGAAAGTATACAACCCGGCAATGTTTATTTTGCGGCGCCCGGCTATCATTTACTTGTAGAACCGGATCAAACATTTTCTTTAGACCTGTCTGATCCTATCCAGTATTCGCGCCCATCTATTGATGTACTTTTTGAGTCGGCAGCCGATGTTTATGAGCGGAACTGCACTGCCTTTCTGCTCTCTGGAGCTAATAAAGATGGAGCAGAGGGGATTTTGCACATCAATAATATGGGAGGAAGCACGTTTATACAGTCTCCTGATGAGGCTTTAATAGCCACGATGCCAGAAAGTGCCATCCACATCAATAAAAAGACAACGATTATTCATAATGAGGAAATTATTTCCTTCTTTAGCACATTAAAATAACCATCGCATGAAACATGTGAATCTGCTTGTCCTTGACGATAAAGAAGAAAACATCATCAGTCTATCTGCGCTCCTTTCGCAAATAGAACATATAAATATCATTAGCTCTACAGATCCTAATGATGCTTTAAAAATATGCTGGAAGAATGATATTTCTATAGCACTTGTCGATGTACAAATGCCAGGTATTAATGGTTTTGAATTCGTCTCTCTTTTAAAGTCCAATCCGAAGACAAGCCATATTACGGCGATTATGGTTACGGCGATATCTAAGGAAGACAAGTACCTCTTAAAAGGATTAGAAAGTGGTGCTGTAGATTATCTATACAAACCATTAAATCCAGAGATTACCATAGCGAAGGTTACTTCCTATGTCAGACAGATTCATATTCAGGAAGAAATCAAGCAAAAAAATATAGCCTTAGAGGAATCCCGAAGAGAGCTAATCTTAGCAAAAGAAGAAGCCGAGGAAGCGCGAAAATCTAAAGAGCTATTTTTAGCAAATATGAGTCATGAAATTCGTACCCCTATTAATGGGATTATGGGCATCATACATATCCTAAAAGAATCAAGCCTAGATGAGGAACAACGTGACTGGTTAAATCGACTAGATAACGTTTCGGAGTCCCTCCTACTTATTGTCAATGATATTTTGGATATCTCCAAAATCGATTCAGGTATGATGAAGGTGGAACAAGAAAACTTCAGCATCAAACAAAAGCTGACCGACATCAGTAATATTTTTAAGCTAAAGGCGCAAGATAAAAAACTAGATTTTGAGGTTGATATCGACAATAAGCTACCTACGTACATAAAAAGCGATCAGCTTAGGCTGCAACAAATCATCTATAATTTCATTTCAAACAGCCTGAAGTTCACTGAGAAAGGGAAAATCACGTTGCGCGTGGAGGTCTTATCTCAGGAGCAAGACAACTACCGTATTAAATTTACGGTTAAAGATACCGGCATTGGTGTCAAAGCAGAATCGTTGAAAAAGATATTTATAGCCTTTGAACAAGGTGATGATGGTATTACCAAAAAGTTTGGTGGCACAGGCTTAGGCTTGGCCATCGTGAAAAGACTCGCCGATTTACTACACGGAGAAGTTACTGCTGAAAGCACTTTTGGTGAGGGGTCTGAGTTTTCATTTGAAGCTACTTTTGAAAAAGGGGAAGAATACCCAATAGACAAACAAATAAAAAACCCCATGAGCGCCACAATGGAACGCTTTTCAGGCATAAAAGTATTAGTTGCCGAAGATAATGACCTCAACAGCTTTATGCTCGTTCACATGCTTGAATCCTGGGGTTGTGAAATTGACACGGTTAAAAATGGTCGTGAGGCGGTAGAGCATATCAACCGTAAGGACTACGACTTAATCATGATGGATACGCACATGCCCGTCATGTCGGGCTTTGAGGCTATTAAAGAGATTCGTAAACATAAAGATGCTGTAAAAACATTCGTTCCTATTATCACCATTTCTGCATCTGTACTGGAACATGAGCAGGCGGAAGCCTACGAAGTAGGGGCCGATGCCGTCATTGGGAAACCCTTCAATCCAACAGATTTACACAAGAAGATTACAGAATTGATTTCTCGCAAGAAAGTGACTCCCATATTATAAAAATATTAGTAGATTTGTTTCAAGCACACATATTTTTAACATAGTTATGAAAAAATTATTTGTATTACCTGCCATCGCGATTGCATTAACCATGGCAGCTTGTGGAGGCAGTGATAACAAAACAACGACTACCGCAACGGAGGAGACAACAACAGAAGAAACAGCTTCTACAGAAACTGTACCTGGTGTTGAAAAGCTAGAAATTTCAAATACCATTGCTATCGAAGGTAATGATCAAATGAAATTTGACAAAGAATTATTCCGCGTTAAAGCAGGAGAGCCGATAGAATTGACATTGAAAAACGTGGGAACGTTACCGAAAGAATCAATGGGACACAACTTAGTCGTATTGAAACCAGGTGTTGACGTAGCTACTTTCGGTGGTGAGGCTACTAGTGCAGCAGACAACGATTACATTCCTAAAACATCTTTAACATCTATCGCTGCCCACACAAAATTATTGGGTCCTGGTGAGCAAGATAAAATTACCTTCACTTTAGACAAAGGCGTATACACATTCATTTGTAGTTTCCCTGGTCACTTTGGTATGATGCAAGGTAAAATTGTTGCCGAATAAGGTTTTCCAACAAAAGATAAAAAGAGCACTCCATAAGGGGTGCTTTTTTGCTATTATAGGCTTGGTTTTTTACAACTTAAATACAATTAAGTACATTTAATTAGCTAACTTTGAGGAACGAAACAATAAAACATTTTTTTATGCAATACGACGTCATCGTAATAGGAAGCGGCCCAGGAGGTTATGTTGGAGCTATCCGTTGTGCACAATTGGGATTAAAAACCGCTATCATCGAAAAATATTCAGCATTTGGAGGTACTTGCTTAAACGTAGGTTGTATTCCTTCAAAAGCTCTCTTAGATACATCAGAACATTTTCATAATGCTGCGCATAACTTCGGTACGCACGGCATCAGCTTAAGCGACTTAAAAATTGATGTAAAGCAAATGATCGCTCGTAAGGACGATGTTATCGCTCAAAACGTAGCTGGTATCTCTTTCTTATTCAAGAAAAATAAAATTGATAGCTACGAAGGTGTTGGTTCATTCATCGACAAAAACACAATCAAGGTTACCAAAAATGATGGTACTACCGAAGAATTGAAAGCTAAAAATGTAATCATTGCAACAGGTTCTAAACCTACTGCGCTTCCTTTCTTACCTGTTGATAAAAAACGTATCATCACATCTACAGAAGCTTTAAACTTAACAGAAGTTCCAAAACACTTAATCGTAATCGGTGGTGGTGTTATTGGTTTGGAGTTAGGTTCTGTATATGCGCGTTTAGGTGCTAAAGTATCTGTCGTAGAATATGCAAAATCTATCATCGGTACGATGGATGGTGGTTTAGGTAAAGAGCTTCAACGTGTATTGAAAAAATCATTAGGCATTGAGTTCTTCTTAGGTCATAAAGTTACAGGAGCTACAGCTAAAGGAAAAACAGTAACGGTAACGGCAGAAGATGCTAAAGGCCAAGCGGTATCTTTAGAAGGTGACTACTGTATCGTAGCGGTTGGTAGATCTGCTTACACTGCTGGATTAGGCTTAGAAAATATTGGTATTCAAACCGAAGAGAGAACAGGTAAAATCCCGGTTAACGCTCACTTAGAAACAACTGTACCTGGCGTTTACGCGATTGGTGATGTTGTTAAAGGTGCTATGTTAGCGCATAAAGCGGAAGAAGAAGGTACTTTTGTAGCTGAGCTTATCGTTGGTCAAAAGCCACACGTTGACTACAATCTTATCCCAGGCGTTGTTTACACATGGCCAGAAGTTGCATCTGTTGGACAAACAGAAGAGCAATTGAAAGAGGCAGGTGTTAAATTTAAAGCAGGATCATTCTCTTTCAAAGCATCAGGTCGTGCAAAAGCATCAGGCGACACAGATGGTTTCGTAAAAGTATTGGCTCACGCTGACACCGACGAAATCTTAGGTGTACACATGATTGGCCCACGTGCTGCAGATATGATCGCTGAGGCGGTTGTTGCAATGGAGTTCCGTGCATCAGCTGAAGACATTGGTCGCATCAGCCATGCGCATCCTACATACACGGAAGCATTTAAAGAAGCCGCATTAGCAGCTACTGCAAATCGAGCAATTCACGCTTAAAAATATATAAAGGCAAGAGCGTAACACTCTTGCCTTTTTCTTTACCTTATTACTTTATGAATTTCTACACTCGAAAATGGATCAAGCCCGAAGATTTAAATCCGAATGGATCTTTATTTGGAGGCACCTTATTACGTTGGATCGATGAAGAAGCCGTCATCTACGCTATTGTTCAATTGGGAAACCCACAGGTGGTAACGAAGTATATCTCGGAGATAAACTTTGTAAGCTCGGCCAAGCAAGGGGATATTATTGAGATGGGAATTGAGGCGCTAAGCTTTGGTAGAACCTCCTTAACCATGCGTTGCGAAGTACGTAATAAAATTACACGCAAAACAATATTATCTATCGATAAGTTGGTATTTGTCAACCTAGACTCGGAAGGAAACCCTACGCCACACCACAAAACAGAAATTACCTATGCGTATATGGGTATCGAAAAAATAACTAAATAGCTTCTTACTTACGAGAAGCTATTTCTTTTTTCAAGTCTACCTCTACCCAGAAAGAAACAATTGGGATAAGTGATAATACTAAGTATTTAGCCACACGACCAATACTCCATTTGTATTCACTCCAGCACATGATAAGTAGGATAACAAATAGAACAACGAGGAAGCCATGGATTGAGCCTGCTACTTTAACGGCTTCAGGAACGCCTGCAAAATATTTTAATGGCATCGCCACAAAGAATAAAAATACCGTAGAAATAGCCTCCCATAAGGCAACTTGTTGGAAAATTCGTAACATATTTTTTTGAAATTGATTCCTACAAACATACATTCTTAAATTTTAATCAAGGCATCAAAATCATCTATTGACTAAGCATTGACAGTATCTCCCATTTTTTAGTCATTTTCTTATCCATAGCGGACAATAAACCACACAATCCATTGCCATATCGTTAAAAAAATATGTACTTTTGGATGTTCGTTGGTAAGACAGCAGCAAAGCAGCGAACGTTTTATACAAAAAAATCTATGGAGGCTAACTCCCAATTATTGAATGAGTATAACACAGGTATGCTGCTATACAATTAACAGGTGCGCATTACCATTTTAAAAAAAATTAAATACATATGAATTACGACATCATAGTAATCGGTGGTGGTCCAGGAGGATATGTAGCTGCCATTCGCGCGGCTCAATTAGGTTTCAAAACAGCAGTTGTTGAGCGCGAAGCCTTAGGTGGTATCTGTCTTAACTGGGGTTGTATCCCTACCAAAGCGCTTTTAAAAAGTGCGCAGGTTTTTGAATACTTAAACCATGCAGCAGATTATGGTATTAAAGTTCAAGGCGGCGAAGCCGATTTTCCAGCGATCATCAAAAGAAGTCGTGGTGTAGCGGACAACATGAGCAAAGGTATTCAGTTCTTGATGAAGAATAATAAAATCGACGTCATCAATGGTGCTGGTAAAATCAAAAAAGGTGGAAAAGTAGAGGTGAAAGCCGCTGACGGAACAACCAAAGAATACAGTGCTAAACATACCATTTTAGCAACAGGTGCACGTTCGCGTGAGTTACCTAACTTACCACAAGATGGTAAAAAAATTATCGGCTACCGCCAAGCGATGAACCTTCCAGAGCAACCTAAATCTTTAGTAGTTGTTGGTTCTGGTGCTATCGGTATCGAGTTTGCTTATTTCTACAATGCTATTGGTACGAAAGTTACCATCGTAGAATTCTTAGATAGAATTGTTCCTGTAGAAGATGAAGAGGTTTCTAAACAATTAGAGAAATCATTGAAAAAAGCAGGCATCACAATCCTTACTAAATCAGAAGTACAATCTGTAGATACAACAGGTGCATTAAGCAAAGTTTCTATCAAAACGGCTAAAGGCATTGAAACGGTAGAAGCGGAAGTTGTTCTTTCTGCAGTAGGTATCACTACAAACATCGAAAACATCGGTTTGGAAGAAGTAGGTGTAAAAACTGAAAGAGGCCAAGTTATCGTTGACGATTTCTACAAAACGAACATCGAAGGTGTTTATGCAATTGGTGACATCGTGAAAGGCCCTGCTTTAGCACACGTAGCGTCAGCAGAAGCAATCACATGTATTGAGAAAATCAAAGGTCTTCATGTTGAGCCTATCAACTACAAAAACATCCCTGGATGTACCTACTGTTCACCAGAAGTTGCTTCTGTAGGATTCACAGAAAAAGCAGCTAAAGAAGCAGGATACGAAGTTAAGATTGGTAAATTCCCATTCATCGCTTCGGGTAAAGCTACAGCAGCTGGTGCGCAAGATGGTTTCGTAAAATTAGTATTCGATGCTAAATACGGTGAGCTTCTAGGTGCACACATGATTGGTGCTAACGTTACTGAAATGATCGCTGAGATCGTTGTAGCGCGCAAACTAGAGACTACAGGTCACGAAATGATTAAAGCTATCCACCCTCACCCAACGATGAGTGAAGCGATTATGGAAGCTGCAGCTGATGCTTATGATGAAGTAATTCACTTATAAGCCGAAAGCTTAAATAAAGTAAAAGCCCCATTGCAAAATCTGCAATGGGGCTTTTTTATATCCTCGATTCTTTATTGTAAGATTAACGTCGAAGGGAACACCACGGTTTCTACACCAGTGTCGTCTTTGTTTTCAATTTTTTGAAACAGGATCTCTGCGGCTCTCTTCGCTTGCTTATCCGGATACTGCTCTATACTTCCCATTGGTGGGTTTTCCATGTACTTCCAAAGTGGATAATTCGCATAACTAATAAAGAAGACATCTTTCTTCTGCACTAGACCTTTTTGACGTGCATATTTCATCACATCCAATGTCACATAGTCATTAAATGATACAATAGCTGATGGCCTATCGGGTAGCACCAATAGCTTCTCCATGGCATCAATATTGCCGGCTTCCGTTAGATCTGTATTCACCACATACTTTTCATCATACTGCAGTTCGTTAGCATCCAAAGCCTTGCGGTAAGCCTCTTCGCGCTCTTTGGAGGCCAAGAGATTCTCGGGTCCATTTATGAGCGCAATATTTTGATGTCCTATCGATGCAAAGGCTGCAATTGCTTCCTTCATTCCTGAAGAAAGGTCACTAGACACTTTATTTACCTCCTCTACGTGAGGCACGCAATCAAAGAACACAATTGGAATTTCAGCGTCCGTTAATAGTTTAATGAATGACAGATCGGTCGTATTTTTCCCCAGAGACATCAAGATACCATCGACACGATGTTTCTTGAAAGTTTGAATAATTTGAAACTCCCGATGGGCATCATCCCGTGACTGCCCCATCAATACGGTGTAGTCCTTCCCTGCGGCCACTTCTTCAATCTCGCTTATCGCGGATGAAAAAAAAGGTTCCGACAGCTTGGGCAAAATAACACCGATGGTAAACGTCTTGCGCTGCTTAAAAAATATAGCCGTCTGATTGGGCTCATAATTTAGTTCTTCCGCCACCTTCTTCACACGCATCGTCGTTACCAACCCTATACTAGGATGGTCATTTAGTGCGCGAGATACTGTAGATGGGGAGATTTTGAGTTTTCGGGCGATTTCTTTTATTGTAGCTGGCTTTTTCCTCATAAGTTCGATTATACCTCCTCTCCCCAAGATACGTTTATTTTATGACTTTATCTTTAGGGAACTTAAACATATTACTAGATCCTTTGGTTTCTTGTATATCTAAACGGCGTTCTATCTGATTCGCTACACCTGGAGCAGCGAAGGCTCTTGTGGTAGGTGCAGCGAAGTTTCCACTCTTAATATGTTGTAAAGCCGCAGCAATCATAGGCTCTTCTGGATTTCCAAAATCTAAGAATTTACTAAACTCCCAAACGTTATAACTAGGTTTTAAACCACCATAATAATCACCTTCTTTATTATTATTAAAGGTTTTGAAAGATGCCGCATAAAGCTCGATCCCTTTGTCGACAATCGTAACACCGAAAAAACCAACAGGTTTCCCGTACGTTTTTTCGTCAGTAACAGGGCCACCTGCAACCGCCTGCGACTTCGTTCCAATCATATAAACAGGCATATAGGCGCGTAAAGCGTTAATCAGTAATTCACTAGCCGAAGCCGTAGACTTAGTAACTAGAAAATATACCTTCGGCAAATTTAGATTTCCTTTTTTCTTAAAATAAACAGGACCAAAATCATCCCCTTCGGCCGTCCACTTCCATTCATCTGTCAGTAAGCTGTTCATTTCATAGTAGTACATCCTTTGCTTATCAGCCGTAGGCGGCGCGATATAATTAGCTAAATATTCAGCCGTCTCCACAGAACCACCACCATTATAACGCATATCAACAATCAGTTCATTAATACCTTTACTTTGAAAATCAGCAAAGATATTTTCAAATGTCTGATACATACGAGTCGGTTGCCCCTTATCCCGAATGCTCACAAAAGAATTAAAAGCTAGGTATCCGACTTTCTTACCTGGAATTTCTAATACCCGGTTATCCAATACAGGATCTACATCATAAGAAACATTCACCAACTGCTTTTCTAACTCTGTTCCATCCGATTTTTTAAAACGAATAGTCAGATTACTCGAATTTAGATATTTATTAAGCGTAGCAAATTTCTCTGCTGCTTGACTGTTGTAATCCAGTTTACTATTTCCGTTGATGCTCAAGATACGATCGCCACGACGCATACCAACCTTATCCGCTGGTGAGTTTTTGTCCACCATACGAATGGATAAATCGTCGTTTAAATAAAAAATATAAAAGCCAAAGCTTTTAACTAAAGCCCCCTGAATCTCGCCACTCACAACCCCTTCACGATCCAAAAAGCTATAACGATCAATAGGTTTCCCTGTATTCGTATCGATAGGGGTCAACGACAACATCCAATCCAATACATCTTCACCCGTTTTATACTTTGACGTAAAGGAACGAATAACTCCTTTTTGAAGAATATTTTCAACCTTAGCCGGAGGAAAATACACCTGCCAAAGCGAGAGAACTTTAGTGTAATAAAACACGGAGTCCTTAATCATCTCCTCTTTCGTTGATTCTACTACTGGAGGATCAGGATCTACTTTCTTGTCGATCTCTTTCTTACAAGCCGTAAACCCCAGAGCAAATCCAAAGAGTACTATCGCAGGCAATAATTTTCTCATATAAAAATTTTAGTATAATCGATGTATATCTTCAACGGATACAGCATATGCTTCAGCTATAAAGGCCAACGGTTCCAGCTCGCGGAATACCAACTCTTTGGTAAAAAAAACACGTAACTGATCACGAATAGGGCCTAAATCTTGCCAGTCTATATGTTTTAATTTATTTAGCTCCTCCACAGGGTTCCCATCAGTGAGAATAGCTAACTTTTTATCTTTTGCATGAAGCTCTTGTAACAAACTCTTTGTCTCCTCTGGCACAAGCAAGCGGAGAGGTAAATTAGCATTCGCTTTTAGGCGTTCAAAATTGTCAACATATGTAGTAGGAAGTTGAAACTGTGCTAATGTTTTTTCAAGCACCGTGCGTTCCCCTTCTTGCTCATAACTATTTTTCATAAATTATACCAGCTCTTTGGCGATAGATTTACCTTCCGTATATTCAATAAAGTTAGCGAACAAGTAATATACTTGCAATAGGTAATCACGTTTCGGAAAAAGAATATCATCGATCTCAAATACATAGACAGATTTATCAAATGCGACTTTTTTCATCTTTATCTTGCTACTAAACGACACATAAGACAACATCTTCACCAGAATCAGACACTATTGCTGCTCCAGAAAATGAAGAATCAGCAACTACGTTGTCTGTCAACACGTCTTTACCTTCATGAACGACCTGAATTGGTAAATGCTTATCTGGTTTTTCGGCAATCAAAATACCATCCAAACTTATCGGCATCAATAGGTTAATACCATACTCTTCAAACAAGATACGTGCCTCTTGCAACGCCTGCAACTCCCCCTGTCCTAGCGGCAGAATAAAATCGATAGCTTCATCTAGCGCAAGCTTCAGTACTTCATGTACATACGTAGGGTTGCTCGCTGTAGGCACCTTACGGTAATTTTGCTTCAATAAAATCTCAGGAAAAGGCTGGCTCGAGGCGTATAACAAAGTATACTGATCCGCCAACAATTTCCCAATTCTTTGGGCCAACGGTTCGGTCCCAAAAGTGATAAGTATACGTTTCATAAAATTAAAATATATTGCCGTCACGCATGTGTATAGTTCGATCGGAGATACGAGCCAATTCTTCGTTGTGGGTGACGATGATAAAAGTTTGATTGAGGGTATCTCTCAATTCAAAAAATAATTGATGCAAGGATGCAGCATTTTCAGAATCTAAATTACCGGATGGCTCATCGGCCAAAATTAAGGAAGGATTATTCATCAGCGCACGCGCAACAGAGACGCGCTGCTGCTCCCCTCCCGACATGGCGGCAGGTTTATGTTGTGCTCGACCTTCAACGCCTAGACGGTCTAGCAGCTCCATGCCACGTCGTGTAGCCTCTTTGGGTGAAACACCCTGAATAAAAGCAGGTATACATACATTCTCCAATGCGGTAAACTCAGGTAATAAATGATGAAATTGAAAGATAAAACCGATATGCTGATTGCGGAAGCTACTCAGTTTACGCTCGTTGAGCTGATTTATATCGGTACCATTTATTTGTAAGTTGCCCTGATCAGGTCGGTCTAGTGTACCTATAATATGGAGCAAAGTACTCTTCCCGGCGCCCGAAGCACCGACAATAGACACAATTTCGCCCTTGTTAACGCTTAGTTCTACCCCCTTAAGGATTGGTAAATTACCGTATGATTTATAAATATTACTTGCTTTCAATATCATAATACGAAGGTAATGAAAATGGCACAATTTCGAATACGTAAATAATGTAGCCCACAAGCCTAAGTAAAAGAACCAACACATTCTAATTTTTACAGAACATTTACTTGACCCTTCCATTTAAAAACCATATTTTTACCTCAAATTTTTTAAGATGAACATTCACGAATATCAAGCAAAAGAAATACTTAAAAGTTTTGGGGTAAGAGTTCAAGAAGGATTTCTTGCAGAAACGCCAGAGCAAGCTGTATCGGCTGCACAGAAATTAAAAGAAGATTATAACTCTGACTGGGTTGTAATTAAAGCTCAAATTCACGCAGGCGGTCGCGGAAAAGGCGGTGGTGTAAAATTAGCTAAAAACCATGATGAAGTAGCACAACGTGCAACAGACATCATCGGTATGCAGTTAGTAACGCCGCAAACTGGACCTGAAGGTAAAAAAGTAAGTAAGGTTTTAGTAGCGCAGGATGTTTACTATCCTGGAGAGAGCGACATTAAAGAGTTTTATGTATCGGTATTATTAGACCGTGCAAAAGGTCGTAACATCATTATGTACTCTACAGAAGGTGGTATGGACATCGAAGAGGTAGCAGAAAAAACTCCGCACCTTATCTTCAAAGAAGAAATCGATCCTAAAGTAGGTTTACAAGGCTTCCAAGCACGTAAAATCGCTTTCAACTTAGGCTTATCTGGTGCTGCGCACAAAGATATGGTTAAGTTTATCGCTGCTTTATACAAAGCTTACGACAACATTGATGCTGCTTTATTTGAAATCAACCCGGTATTAAAAACTTCTGATGACAAAATTTTAGCAGTTGATGCTAAAGTAAACTTTGACGAAAACGCTTTATACCGTCATGCAGACTTCGCTGCTTTACGTGACGTAACAGAAGAAGATCCTACAGAAGTTGAAGCAGGTGAGTCTAACTTAAACTACGTGAAATTAGATGGTAACGTTGGCTGTATGGTTAACGGTGCAGGTTTAGCTATGGCGACTATGGACATCATCAAAATTGCAGGTGGTGAGCCAGCTAACTTCTTAGACGTAGGTGGTACAGCAAATGCTGAAACAGTGAAAGCTGGTTTCAACATTATCTTGAAAGACCCTAACGTTAAAGCTATCTTAATCAACATCTTCGGTGGTATCGTTCGTTGCGACCGTGTAGCACAAGGTGTTATCGATGCTTACCAAGAGATTGGTGATATCCCAGTTCCAATTATCGTTCGTTTACAAGGAACAAATGCTGAAGAAGCGAAAAAATTAATCGATGATTCAGGATTGAAAGTATTCTCTGCAATTTTATTGAAAGAGGCTGCTGAATTGGTTACTAAAGTATTGAAAGGTTAATAACCCAACATATACGAAGCCTTAGGCTTCAAATCAAAGAAAGGGCAGTCCAAACAAGACTGCCCTTTCTGTATAAATAGCATTTTTACGAAACATAAAGAATCTCACCATTCAGCTTATTACTTCATAAAAACACAAAAAAATTAGGAAATAATAAGCTATTTTTGTAAAATCGATTGATATCAAAAACTTAAGTAGTTTACAATTATAATGGAACACACACGTATTAAAGAATTATTGAAATCAGATGAATTTGGTAAAGAAGTCATCGTTAAGGGTTGGGTTAGAACATTTCGTAACAACCAATTTATAGCTATTAATGATGGTTCTACGATAAATAATATCCAAGCAGTAGTCGATTTTGAAAATACAGACGCAGCGTTGTTAAAACGTGTGACTACAGGTGCTTCCCTACGCATTAAAGGAACGTTAATCGAATCTTTAGGTAAAGGACAGCGTGTAGAAATCAAAGTAAGCGATTTAACGATCTTAGGAGACTCTGACCCAGAGAAATTCCCGTTGCAACCAAAGAAACACAGCTTAGAATTTTTACGTGAAAATGCGCACTTACGCTTCCGTACAGGAACGTTCAATGCTATTTTCAAAGTACGTCATGCCTTAGCTTTCGCTATTCATAAGTTCTTCAATGAGCGTGATTTCTTGTATTTACATTCACCTATCATCACGGGATCAGATGCCGAAGGTGCTGGTGAGATGTTTCGCGTTACAACTTTAGACTTAAACAATCCTCCACGTACTGAAAACGGAGATATCGACTTCAAGGAAGATTTCTTCGGTAAGTCGACAAACTTAACCGTTTCTGGTCAGCTAGAAGGTGAGTTAGCAGCTATGGCTTTTGGTAGTATCTATACTTTTGGTCCTACTTTCCGTGCGGAGAACTCGAATACAACACGCCACTTAGCGGAGTTCTGGATGATCGAGCCGGAGATGGCTTTCTACGAATTGGAAGATAACATGGATTTAGCAGAAGAGCTATTAAAATATGTAATCAACTATGCCTTAGAAAACTGCCCTGAGGAGATTGAATTCTTGAAAAGCAGATTGTTGGAAGAAGAGAAATCTAAACCACAAGCTGACCGTTCGGCACAAGATTTAGTAGAAAAATTACGCTTCGTCGTAGACAACGATTTTGAACGCGTTACCTATACGGAAGCTATCGAAATATTAAAACGTAGCAAACCCAACCAAAAGAAACAGTTTAAATACTTAATCGACGAGTGGGGAGCTGACCTGCAATCGGAGCATGAGCGCTATTTAGTAGAGAAGCATTTCCACAAACCAGTAATCTTAACGGATTATCCGCGTGAGATTAAATCTTTCTACATGAAACAAAATGAACCTGATGCTGAAGGTAGAAATACTGTGCGTGCAATGGATATCTTGTTCCCTGGTATTGGTGAGATGGTAGGTGGTTCACAGCGTGAGGAAAACTTAGAAAAATTATTACAACGTATGGACGAGGTAGGAATTGCACCAGAAGAAATGGACTGGTTCCTAGATACACGTCGTTTTGGAACAGCACCGCACTCTGGTTTTGGTGTTGGTTTCGAGCGTTTAGTTCTTTTTGTTACAGGAATGACCAATATTCGTGACGTTATCCCGTTCCCAAGAACGCCAAACAACGCCGAATTTTAATAAAAATTAAACATACTATAAGAAGCTGCGTATACCCTACGCAGCTTCTTTTTTTTACGGACGAACATCCTTCCTTTAGTTTTTAAAAGCTACCGTTCACAGGCTCTTCTAAAAATGAAACTAAAATCTATTTTTTCTCAAGAAGAAAAGACGAGCTTTCACCATTTATCCTTCCTTAAGGCTTCTTTCCTAAATTTAATCCTTCTCAAATCGGAGCTCATAAGCAGATAAACAATTAATAATCAACAGCTTTTCAGAAAACTAAACCCTATTATTAAGAAATTAATTCCTATATTGCTTTTGGCTACACCTAACCGATTATAAGCTAAAGTCATTGAACAATTTTTATTGGATTTTAAAGGACCCCTCGCGGAGGGCTAATTATGGTATTTTTTCAAAAAATGGAAAATAAAGATTTAACCACAGTATCCTTTGAGCTACTTTACAAAACGCATTTTAATAACTTTAAGCGTTTTGCTAAGACTTATGTTGAGCAAGAGGATATCGCAGAAGATATCGTTGTTGATAGCTTTTTAAGTTATTGGGAGCATCGTGCAACGGTACACAGCAAAAATATACCTGCTTATATTTTAACGGCTGTTAAAAACCGCTGTTTAAATCATTTAAAACACCTGAAAATAAAAAATAAAGCAGAATCCTCCTTGTATGAACTTCATGCTTGGGAAACCCAAGTTAAAATCCAAACCTTAAACGCCTGTGACCCCGAGACGCTGCTTTCTAAAGAATTGCAAGGTTTAATAAACGATGCTATTGATAGCTTACCGCAAAAGACTTCCAAAATATTTTGCATGAGTCGCTATGAGCACCTCCCTCATAAAGAAATAGCGCAGATGCTTCATATAAGTACCAAGACAGTAGAATATCACATCGGTCAGGCTATCGCTCGCTTGCGAATACTACTTCAAGATTATCTTATTTTAATACTTTTTTATTTTTTCTCACTTTTTGTTTAGGGATAACCCTTTGTCAGTTGTTTAGTATATAGTAAGGACCAAAATGGATAAACAAACGCTACATCATTTTTTTAATGGATCATGTTCGGAGCAAGATAAAGCCCTTATCCGAGACTGGCTGGAAGCTGATTCAGCAAATTGGACGGTGCTACAACAGGAACGTAGACTATTTGATCTTTTGCTGCTCACCAAAAATGAAGAACAGCAAGAAAAGCGTGTACCGAAAATACAGCCTTTAACCTTCTGGAGATGGGCAGCAGCTATTTTAACGATTGGCCTAGCAGGACTATCTTGGTACACCTTGAATAAAGAACCTATCCAAGAGCCTCAGCAATGGACAACGATAAAAGCACCATTTGGTAGCCGCGTACAAATTATTTTGCCTGATAGCTCTTTAGCATGGCTGAATGCGGGATCAACGATGAGCTACCCAGGAGCCTTTGAAAAAAATAAAAGACAGGTAACCTTAGATGGTGAAGCTTACTTTGAAGTAAAACCGAACACGAACCGAAAATTTAATGTCGAAACATCCTACGGAAACGTAGAGGTGCTAGGCACGAAATTCAATGTAGATGCCCCAAGCGGATGTAATAACTTCAAGACATCTTTAATGGAAGGTAAAGTGCAGATAAATAATCATGCAGGAAAAACTATGTCAGTTATCCTAGCGCCAGGCCAACTTGCAGAACTCAAAAATGGAGAACTGGTGGTACGCAGTATCAAGGACTACAGCGTATACGACTGGCGTAAGGGCATCATTTCGTTCAACGACATCAGCATGGAAAAACTAGCCCACATAGTTAAGAAATATTATGATATCGAGCTTGTGATAACCAACACAGCGCTCAAAACCCACCGCTATAGCGGAAAATTCAGAATGTCAGACGGAATCGAACAAGTAATGCGCGTATTACAACGCTATGAAAACTTTAAAGAAAGAAAAATCGTTAACTCAAAAAAAATAGAGCTTATGTAAAAACTATCCTATTTTAACTATTAAACCTAATGGACCTGTCCTTGCTACATTGAAGGATCCCAATTTACGTACAGACAGCCCAAGCAATTAAACTATAAACTTAATTAATTTACTAATTATGATAGAAAAATGCTATCGGGGCATCCTATGCTCTAAACTCAAGTCTTTTTCAGGCTCCCGCTCTTTACGAGCCGTGCTGCTATTCGGGGGAATCGCATCAGGATCTTTACTATTTGGTCAAAACAATGTGCAGATTAGCAACGGTAATGCTAGTCTGTCTAAGATCATTAGTGACATTGAAAAGCAAACAGAATACTTGTTTTTCTACAACAACGATATCGATGTAGCAAAGGTTATAAAAATAAAACCTGAAAAAGCATCACTCAACACCATATTGGACCAAATAGAGGCCAATTCTGATGTAGCATGCAGCATTGAAGGCAAGAATATTTTGCTTTCAAAAAAGAAACCTGCGGAATCAGCAATAGGCACCACAGCAAAACAAAATCTAACGATTACGGGGCGCGTTAGAAAAGAAGATGGCGAAGGGTTAGCAGGTGTAACAGTTAAAGTTCTGGGGGAGAGCAAGGCCGTAGCAACAGACAACAACGGTAGTTATAGCATCACGTTGAGTTCTTTAGACAACCGCCAACTGGAATTTAGCCTTATGGGCTACGACAAACAAACAGTACGCATCACCAACAACAGGGAGATCAACATCACCTTGACCAGTTCTATGCGTTCACTTGACGAAGTTGTCGTGACGGCCTTAGGTATCAAAAAGAAAGAGAAATCATTAACCTACTCAACGCAAAAAGTAGATAACGAGGAGCTGGTCCGCGCCAAAGACCCGAACTTAATGAATAATTTGGCCGGTAAAGTTTCTGGTGTACAAATCAACCGCAGCGCTTCTGGACTTGGCGGTTCGGTAAAGGTAACCATCCGCGGAGAACGATCCGTCAGTGGAAACAACCAACCTTTATATGTTATCGACGGAATCCCGATTAACAGTGGATCCAACAATCAGACAGCTACCTCTATCGGAGGGAATAACGATGCTGGAAACCGAGATGGTGGTGACGGCATCTCCAACCTTAATCCAGAAGATATTGAAAGCATGAACATCCTCAAAGGCCCTGCAGCAGCAGCCTTGTATGGTAGTGCTGCCGCAAACGGCGTTATCGTGATTACCACAAAAAAGGGAGCTGTCGGAAAAACAAACATCACGCTGAGCAGCAACACCACTTGGGAAACTGCAGCCTATGGTATTCCTAAATTTCAAAATTCATATGGTGGTGTTACCGCTAGCTGGGGCGACCCCATAGCGGGCAGCCCCAGCTACACGGATGATTTTTTCAATACAGGATCCACGACAATCAATGCGCTAACCTTAAGTAGCGGATCCGACAAGATGCAGGCCTATTTCTCGTACGCAAACACCTTAGGTAAAGGCGTCATCGGGAACAACAAATTGGAGAAACATAATGTAAACTTCCGAGAAACAGCCAATCTTTTCAATCAACGCTTAACCTTAGATGGTAACGTCAACCTACTCTATCAAAAAGTAAAAAATAGACCCTCACCAGGCGGTTTTTATATGAATCCTTTAGTAGGTCTCTACAGGTTTCCTCGTGGTGGCGTACAAGGAGGAGAATCGTTCGACTATTACCGCGATAACTATAAGGTGTTTAACAAAGACCGCAACCTATATGTCCAAAACTGGTATACGCAACCAAACAGCTTTGAGCAGAATCCATATTGGTTAACCAACATGATTCCGAATGAAGATAAACGCTATCGTACACTTGGGGCCATCAGTGCTTCCTACAAGCTATCCGATCATTTTACTGTTCAGACTCGTGGTAATGCCGATTTTGTGACCGACTACTATGATAGTCGTATGTATGCAGGGACAGACCCTTCCATCACAGGAGGAACCAATGGCCGCTATGTCACCAACCAATCGCATGAGCTCAACTTATATGGAGATTTTCTTGTTTCTTACAACCAAACATGGAAAGACTTTGCTTTATCGTCGACCATCGGAACAAGCATCTTGGATAAAAATGGTAAAAACATAGGTTTTGACTCCTACCCTGGTGGCTTATACCTACCTAACGTATTTTCAGCAGCCAACATCAACCATAACGGGAGTAGCCCCTCATTAGGCTCTTTCCGTGAACAAACACAGTCTGTATTTTTTGCAGGACAATTAGGCTTTAAAGATCAGCTATTCTTGGATGTAACGGGTCGAAACGACTGGACTTCTACCCTAGCCTATACCAAGTATAAAAACAAAGGATTCTTCTATCCTTCCATAGGTATATCTGCCGTATTACAGGATATGCTACAGCTTCCGGAGTGGGTTACACTCGGCAAAATACGCGGAGCATGGTCTGAAGTAGGTAACGGATTACCGCGCTACCTAAGTATGCCACTTAACACGGTGGGACGTGGAGGCGTTATCAACTTTAATACGACACAGCCTTTTGATGAGTTAAAGCCTGAAAAAACTGCTTCTATTGAATTGGGTACGGAATGGCGCTTCTTCAACAGTCGCTTGGAGTTAGACTTCACCTATTACAAAACCAATACGAGAGATCAGCTATTCTCTTTGCCTGCGCCAACGGGTTCCAAATACACTACCTATTATGTGAATGCTGGTAATATCCAAAATCAAGGGGTAGAGATTATGCTAAATGCTAAACCTGTCGTTCAACAGAATTTTAAATGGACTACAGGCGTTAACTTCTCCCTAAACCGCAACAAAATAATAGAACTTGTAGACGGATTAGGTCCATTCAATTTTGCAGGAACAGCGTCCAACAGTTATGCTATGCGTCTAGAAGTTGGCGGTTCTTTTGGTGATATCTATGGTCGTGGCTTCCTTCGTGATGACAGTGGTAATATCCAATACGACAGCAAAGGTATTCCAATCCCAGATAAATCTGATTATAAAAAGGTGGGCAACACAGCCCCTAAATTTATGTTAGGCTGGCAGAATGGATGGAGCTACAAAAATATCAACCTCAATGTCTTAGTTGATGGACGATTTGGAGGCAAAGTAATGTCGTTAACGGAAGCGGAACTCGATAAATATGGGGTCAGCGAAAGAACAGGTAATGACCGCTTAAATGGCGGCGTAAACTTTGACGGAAAAAATATCGCTGATGTTCAGGCATTCTATGCTATTGTCGGTGGTCGTGATGGTGTATCGGAACACTACATCTATGATGCTACTAACATACGTATGCGTGAAATTTCCTTAGGATATACCATTCCAAAAGATAAACTAGCCGGCCAATCAGTGATTAAATCTATTGATCTATCCCTAATTGGAAGAAACTTGTTCTTCATTACTAATAAAGCGCCTTATGATGTAGAATCATCCCTTTCGGTAGGCAATAGTCTACAAGGCTTACATGTTTTTGGTGCTCCAGGCACGCGTTCTTTTGGTTTTAACATAAAGGTTAATTTTTAAGACATTGTTTATGAAACGGATTACAACAATTATAGCAGCTTTAGCAACGATGGCACTCGCAGGTTCCTGCGTCAAAGGGTTTGACGAGATGAACACACCTCCTTTTGGGGTAAGCGACGAAGAGCTAACTCAAGATAATAACTTTATCGGGATGCATTTCCCATCAATACAACAGTCTATCTACTACAACTACGGTGGTGGTGGATGGGGCTTTCAAACGATTCAAAACCTGAACTCTGATATATGGTCGGGTTACATGGCCTCACCAACGAACTTTAAAGGAGGGTTGAACAATCAAACCTATTTCCTGACCAACGACTGGAACGATGAACATTGGCTGAACACCTACCGCATGGTGATGACCAACCAGCTAAAAGTGAAAGAGAAATGTGAACAGATAAGCATGGAGACCTATGGTCATTTCAACGCTATAAATACCATATTGAGGGTATTGGCCATGTCTAGAGTAGTCGATGAATATGGGCCTATTATTTATAGTAAGTATGGAGAAAGCAAAACTGGTGGAACATATGATTCTGCAGAAGATGCTTACAAACAATTCTTCATGGAGCTAACAGCGGCGACAGAAACACTTAAAGGCTATGTTGGGAAACCGGCGGCTTCCTTTAAGAACTTTGATATGGCCTATGGAGGGCAGCTCGACAAATGGATGCGCCTATCCAATACCATCCGTTTACGCTTAGCGATGCGCATCGTAAAATTTGATGCTGCATGGGCCAAAAAGGAAGGTGAAAGTGCCATCGCTGCTCCACAAGGACTCCTTCAAAAGGAAGATGCCTTCACAATCCGTGGCTTTGGTTGGAAACACCCCTTGTTCACCTGCTCCATCCTCTACAATGACATCTTCGTCAGTGCGAATGTACAGTCCATACTGGAAGGCTACGAAGATCCAAGGCTAGCGAAAGCAGGAATAGCAAAGAAGGATAAAGTAATAGGTGTACGCACCGCCATGCCTAATTTGGATGTATGGTCAGACCGTTACAAGGCTATTATCTCGCACATCAATATCACATCCGACGAAATGCCAGCACGCATTATATCGGCTTCCGAAGCCTATTTCCTTTTGGCTGAAGCCGCTCTTCGTGGATGGAATGCTGGAGGAACGGCGCAATCATTTTATGAAGCTGGTATCGGTGCCTCCTTCGCCGAGTTTGGCACCTCGGTAGGTGATTATTTGACAAGCACGAAAAAACCAAGCGCTTGGAAAGATCCCCTACGGGCAGAGTTTGATGCGCCTGCCGTTTCCAAAGTATCTCCCTCATGGAATGATGCTACATCCGATGAAGAAAGGCTAGAAAAAATCATTACTCAAAAATGGATCGGTGGCTTTCCGGAAGGTAAGAATGCTTTTGCCGAATGGAGAAGAACGGGCTATCCACGATTATTCCCTGTCTTGAAAAATGAAAGTCAAGGTGTTATCTCTACCGAAGAAGGGGTGCGCCGATTCCCATATACATTGAGTGAGCAGCGTGAAAACCCAAGTGGCTATGCCGAAGCTGTAAAAATGTTGAAAGGTCCTGACAATGGAGCAACTCGTTTGTTCTGGGATATAAAGAAGTCGAACTTATAAACTATAGAAAGCATGAAATATTACTTTTTAAGAGCGCTCCTCTTTCCGTTAGTCCTCCTAGCCTGCTCCTATCAGCACTTACAGGCGCAGATTAGCGCAGCGCTACAGCAGGAAATTATCGAAAGTGGATACATCCATAAGCCATTACCGCTGGATCCATCCAAAGGTTTTGAAGCTTGGGCATTACATAAAAAGGTCCTAAAAAGTCGAACACTTGCCGATATGGAAAATCTGTCGTCATGGTCCCACAAAGGCATAGGCACCATGTCATTGACAACAGAACGTAGCAAAGATGGTCAGCAGAGTCTCCGTTTGGAGGCTCCTGCTACCTCCCCTACGCTGCCAAGTTGGGGCTTAGGGCGCGGAACATCCATGGCTACCTTAGCCATAGACAACGAAAACTGGGAGGACTACAACCGTCTACATTTTTTCATCTATCCAGATTGTGAAGGAGCTAGAAGTATCTACTTAAACCTATACATAGAGAATGACGGAGCGATAAAAGTACCAGACCACTTCGGTCGTGAGGGCTATCATGAGATAAACCTTATCAACGGACAGTGGAATGAGTGTTTCATTGAAATATCAGGGCTTCCCCGCGATAAGATTAATAAGCTATCCTTTGCCATCGAGACGTTCGGGCAGGAGCTTACGATGGGGCCAAACCTACGTTTTGATGTTGACCAAGTGCTTTTACAAAAAATTGAAAAACCAGAGGTCGTCAAAGGATGGCAACCCGCCGAAGACCGCATTATCTTTTCCACGACAGGCTATAGCATCGGTGGAAAAAAGGACGCTATCGTTACGGTAAAAAATAATGATGGCACCTTCGCTATTAAAGACCATAAAACGCAGAAAACAGTTTTCAGCGGTAAGCTAAAGCAAGAGAAAACGGAAATCGGACAGTTTACCACCATAGACTTTACCAGCTTTAACACTCCTGGAGACTACTTCATACACGTAGGCGACCTTAAGAGTCAGCCCTTCCAAATTGGAGATGATGTATGGGTATCTTCGACATGGCGTGTCTTGAATTTCCTATTCTGTGAACGCTGTGGTTATCCTGTACCAGGCAAGCATGGCACCTGCCATACCGACCTACATGCAAATTTTGAAGGAAATATCATCCCTATAAACGGTGGTTGGCATGATGCGGCAGATATGTCGCAACAGACCTTACAGACGGGAGAAATTGCCTATTCGCTCTTTAGCATGGCCAAAAAGGCTAAAGAAAAAGGACAAACAGATTTGTACCATCGTTTAGTAGAAGAAGGGCTGTGGGGTTTAGACTTCGTGATGCGTTCCCGCTTAGGAAACGGATACCGTGCCGCAAGTTGGGGTACCAACCTATGGACGGATGGTAAAATTGGAACTATCGATGATAGCGACCGTCGCACTGTGCGCGTACATAATAGTGCCTTGGAAAATTATCTACTCGCAGGCATGGAGGCTTCAATTTCAGGAATGATAACCGACGATGAAGCGCTCAAGCAGAACTTAATTAAAATAGCGAAAGAAGACTATGCTTTTGCAAAAACAAGATTCGACAGCCTCAGCTTCAAAGAGCTCGTTAATATTGGTGGCGGACATGCCGCAATGGCTTCAAACAGTCAATATGCGGCCAATATATCGTGGGCTGCGAGCATGTTGTACCAAGCAACAGGCGATAATTTCTATGCACTGGAGGCAGCTAAAGCTATAGAATACACCTTAGCATGTCAACGCAAAGAACCGCTGAAAGGAAAATCAGGGCTATCGGGTTTCTTTTATCGCGACACCGACAAACGCTCTATCGTGCACTACACCCACCAGAGTCGAGACTATGCCTTCATGGAGGCCTTGATTAGTTTGTGTGAGACACAACCGAAGCACCCTGCTTATGCGCAATGGAAAGAAGCTATCCAACTCCATGGGAACTATTTAAAGAACATTTACAAATATGTACAGCCCTACGGCATGTTGCCGAGTGGTGTATACCATAAAGATGAAATCTTAGATAGTGCCAATTTCTATGTGGTGCATGTTGCTGTACGCAGTGGTGGAGAAAAAGACTTTAGAGAGCAATACAATAATGGCCTTTACCTAGATGAAGAACATCGTTTACGCTTTTTCCCGATTTGGTATTCTTTCCGCGGAAATGCAGCGGTACACCTTTCAACAGGACGTTCAGCAGCGCTATGTGGCAAATTTTTAAATGACCCCGAATTGACAGAAATTGCCGAACAACAGCTACACTGGATTGTAGGGAAAAACCCATTTGGACAGTCTATCATCTATGGTGAAGGAAGTAATTATCCGCAGCTTTATACCGCCCTTCCTGGGGAAACAGTGGGTGGAATTCCCGTAGGTATGCAGTCTTATATGAACGAAGACAGCCCCTATTGGCCACAGTTCAATACGGCGACTTACAAAGAGCTATGGGGAGCACCGGCAGCGCGATGGCTCCAACTGATTGCAGATTTATAGCCTATCATGATGGAAAACAACGTAACAACAAGCCCACGTAACCAGGTTATCGATATCCTCCGTGCATTAACCATGCTGGTGATGATATTTGTAAATGACTTTTGGAAAATACACGACGTTCCTCATTGGATGGAGCACGCTGCCTACAAGGAGGACTTCCTAGGGCTTGCCGATTTGGTATTCCCTATTTTCTTATTTGTTGTCGGTCTATCCATTCCCTATGCTTTAGAACAGCGTCATAAAAAGGGATATACCGTAGAGTCTACCCTTTCGCATATTTTAGGACGTACGCTAGCGCTGCTTATCATGGGTGCTTTTATTGGTAATTCGGAGTCGCGTCTTCACGCAGAGGCACCTTATAGCATAGGCATCTATTGGCTTATCATGGTTGCCGCCTTCATTTTAATTTGGAATGCCTACCCAAAAGAAATGAAAGCACAGCGAGGTCGCCTCATCGTGGTATTACAATGGTTAGGTATTCTCCTCCTGGCCTACTTAGCCCTCACGTTTAGCGATCCTAAAGGAGGAATATTCGCCGCTCGATGGGGAATTTTAGGAGCCATTGGCTTTAGCTATCTCTTCTGCTCGGTAACCTATTTGCTGGCCCGAAAGAAACCTATACAGCTGATCATCGTGTGGCTTCTGCTTATTCTTATCTGTTTCTTGAACACCCCTTTGCGAGAAGAATATGGCGCCGAAGCCCTCGTTAACTTTTCGAAACCAAATTTTTACAATAGCTTTTTGGCCTTGTTTCACGTCGGAAATGGTATCTTACCTGCTTTTACGATGAGTGGAGTCTTATTCTCCTTCGGAATAAATAAACAGCATAACCAATCAGACGCTTGGAAGTTGAAAACCTTGTTTTCATTAGCCATCGGAGCATTTTTACTAGGTATGATAACGCATCAATTTTGGATTGTATCCAAAACCGGAGGCACACCTCCTTGGTTATTTTACACGTTAAGTGTGGCAATCATGCTTTACATTGTCCTTTTCAGCTTGGAAAAATACAATAAAATCGGTTGGTTTAAAATCATCCGTCCGGCAGGAACCGCAACATTAACGGTATACCTTATCCCTTATGTATTTTATGCATTTGCGGATTTGACAGGCTACGTGCTGCCCGATATATTGACACATGGGATTATAGGCTTACTTAACTGTTTATGTTTTGGGCTCCTTATCATCTTTATTGTCGGACTACTTGAAAAAATTAATATTAAACTTAAAATATAACAAAGACCATGAAAAAACGTATCATTTTTGTTTTCTCCCTGCTCCTTGCCATGGGCATTACCGTTTCGTATGCTCAAAAAAAGAAAGCGCAAGCAACAAAAGAATACCCCATGTTTTGGACCTGGTTGGATTATCGCCCAACTATGAACTTTGACTCCATCTGTCGTGAAATGAATATTCTAGGCATCGATGGTGTCATGCTGAATGCCCCTACGCCAGCAGACTACAAGCAAGCAATCGCTGTAGCGAAAAAGTACAAAATCGCTATTTATGCATGGCTGTGGACAATGAACCTAGAGCATGACCGCGAAAAAATCTTGAAAGAACACCCGGAGTGGTTCAGTGTAAATAGACTAGGACGAAGCTTAGCCGATACTACGGCATACGTAGGCTACTACAAATTTCTATGTCCTGTCTTACCTGAAGTACAGGAGTATATAAAAAAGAAAATTACTTCGTATGCAGAAATTGAAGGCTTAGAAGGTATCTCTATTGATTACCATCGCTTTGTCGATGTGGTTTTACCAACAACGCTATGGCCTAAATATCATATCGTTCAAGACCGCGAATATCCAGAGTGGGATTTCGGTTACCACCCCGAGATGATTAAGCGCTTCGTAAAAGAACATGGTTACGACCCTCGCGAACAAGCGGATCCTTCAAAAGATGAGCTATGGCGTCAGTTTCGTTGCGACCGCATCAGTGACGTAGCCAACATCATTTCTGATGTCGTACATGCGCATGGAAAAACAATGGCCGCTTCACCATTCCCAACACCAAAAATGGCCTCTAGAATGGTAAGACAAGATTGGGGTAAATGGAACCTCGACATCGTATTTCCTATGGTATACCATAATTTCTATACCGAGGATGTGAGCTTTATTGAAGATTGTACCAAAGACAATGTAAGAGACAAAAACGAAAATACAGCTTTGTATTGCGGTATCATGGTTGATAACACACCGGAGATGTTTAAAGCAATGGATGCAGCGCTAGAAAATGGAGCACAAGGTATTGCCATCTTCACGATGCGCAATGTGAAAAGTCCGGAAATTAAAAAACAGTTTACAGCGTATACAACCAAAGCAAAAGAGCTACGCAAGAAAAATGGCGGAGTTTATCCGGCGAAGCCTGCTACAGCAGTCAATACCGATCCTTTCAAAAATAAAGGTATTATGGCTTTGATTGAGAAACGTATCCAGAAAGATATTCAGACAAAAACAAAAAGTAAAGATTTAGCGAAGTTAAACTTATCAACCTACAAGTTGGTTGACCAATATGATGTAACAAAACGCTATGAAGTAAAAGACAATAGCAGTGGAGAAGTATTCAACGTAACGTTCTATTTCTATGGCGGTGTAATTTCAGGTTGGAATGTAGATCAGGAAGTACATGCTAAGGTTAAAGGATCATGAGACCTTGGATTAAATTCCTCCCTGCCCTATGCCTCCTTTCCTTCGCCTTAAACCTCGAGGGAAAGACATGGGTAGAAAATACAGTGCAATTTGGCGCTACCTCCCGCTATCTGCCCACGGCAGATAGCGGAGTGGCTCCGCAGAAGCTGATGACCTTAACGAAGCTTTCCAAGACCCCAACAGAAGCATCACAGGTGAAGCAACTGCTCGATGATGCGAAAGTTCAATATCAGGCGGTAGCCGAAGTCAATTGGGATGCCTACCCCTATAAGCCCACTGTTCAGGTTAGACTAGCCTATACGGCTGATGCTTTCCTCATCCACTTCAAAGTGGATGAAAAAGAAATTAGAGCGGTCGCTGCCGCGGATAACGGAAGGGTCTATGAAGACGCATGCGTGGAATTTTTTGTACAGCCTTTTGCTGATCAAAGCTATTACAACTTTGAGTTCAGCTGTATCGGTAAGTTATTACTGCAAGGAGGCGCTAAAGGTGATCGGAAAATGGCTCCTCCCGAAATACTAAAAAGTGTCAAACGCTGGTCTTCCTTGGGTGACCAACCGTTTGACACCAAAGCAGGAAACCACAGCTGGGAGCTTACTGCTGTCATTCCATACAGCGCCTTTTTCAGACATCCGCAAACAGCGATTCAAGAAGAAATAAAAGCTAATTTTTACAAATGTGGCGACAAATTACCAACGCCCCATTTCGTATCATGGAACAAGATTCTTACGGAGAAACCAAATTTCCACGCTCCCGAATTTTTCGGACGCATAAAATTGACGAAATAGGTAGCTAAGTAATACAAAATGGGCTAAACAAAATATGTTTAGCCCATTTTTCATGCTTTTATTAAAACCTAGTAGCGATATGCCTCTGGTTTATATGGTCCATCCACCGTTACACCGATGTAGGCAGCTTGCTCTTCAGACAACACATCAAGCTCAACACCAATGTGCGCTAAGTGTAGACGTGCTACTTTCTCATCCAAATGTTTTGGTAAGGTATAAACGGCTTTTTCATATTGATCTGTATTTATCCACAACTCCAACTGCGCTAATGTTTGGTTGGTAAATGAGTTGGACATAACGAACGAAGGGTGTCCTGTAGCACAACCTAAGTTGACCAAACGTCCTTCAGCCAATAAGATTACATCTTTACCATCAATTGTGTATTTATCAACCTGAGGTTTGATTTCTACTTTTGTCGATCCGTATTTAGCATTTAACCAAGCAACATCGATTTCGTTATCAAAGTGGCCAATGTTACATACGACAGTTTTATCCTTCATCGCTTTGAAGTGCTCTTCACGAACGATATTTTTGTTTCCTGTTGTTGTTACAACGATATTAGCTTCTTTGATAGCATCCGCCATTTTCTTAACCTCATAACCTTCCATAGCTGCTTGCAATGCACAGATAGGGTCAATTTCCGTTACAATAACACGTACGCCAGACGAACGTAAAGACTCTGCTGAACCTTTACCTACATCGCCAAAACCCGCTACAACAGCAACTTTACCGGCTAACATTAAATCTGTAGCACGACGAATTGCATCAACTAAAGACTCACGACATCCATATTTATTATCAAATTTAGACTTCGTAACGGAGTCATTCACGTTGATAGCAGGTAAATGTAGCGTACCATTTTTCATGCGCTCATACAAACGGTGAACACCTGTTGTTGTTTCTTCAGAAAGACCTTTGATACCATCGATTAATGCTGGGTAGCGGTCGAATACCATGTTTGTCAAATCACCACCGTCATCCAAAATCATGTTTAACGGCTGACGATCTTCACCGAAGAATAACGTTTGCTCGATACACCAATCAAATTCTTCTTCGCTCAGCCCTTTCCAAGCATAAACAGGAATTCCGGCTGCTGCAATTGCTGCAGCAGCATGATCTTGTGTAGAGAAGATATTACATGAAGACCAAGTAACATCAGCACCAAGTTCTACCAATGTTTCAATTAATACAGCTGTTTGGATGGTCATGTGTAAACAGCCCGCAATACGCGCACCTTTTAATGGCTTGGCAGCACCGAACTCTTGACGAAGACTCATCAATCCTGGCATTTCCGCTTCCGCCAATTCTATTTCTTTTCTTCCCCACTCTGCTAAAGCGATATCTTTAACCTTATAAGGGACATAAATTGTTTCTATTGTAGACATAATTTTATTTTTTAATGGAACACAAAAATAGTTCATAAACACCTCAATTCAAAGTTTTAAGGTGCGCATAAAAGTTAAATCTGACATTCAGTTAAGAGTGTACTCTTGACGCTAGCTTAGAATAAAAGTATATTTGTATCCATAGCAAGAATAAACACTTGTTATACGAGAAAGAAATTATTATTTACAATTCATCTAGAAGAAAATGTATCCAGAATATTTAGTAGCACCAATGCGCCAAGAGCTTACTGACGCGGGCTTCCAAGAGTTAAAATCAGCAGCAGAAGTAGATTCAGCAATCCCTGCTGAAGGTACGGTATTTGTTGTGGTAAACTCCGTATGTGGATGTGCAGCAGCAAACGCACGTCCAGCAGCGAAATTCGCTGTTGAGAACGGTAAAAAACCAACGAAATTAGTAACCGTATTTGCGGGTATGGAAAAAGATGCCGTAGATAAAGCACGTCAATACATGTTGCCTTATCCTCCATCATCACCAGCTATGGCTTTATTCAAAGATGGTAAGTTAGTACACATCATTGAAAGACACATGATCGAAGGTCGTCCTGCACAAATGATCGCAGACAACCTAATCGCTGCATTCGACGAGTATTGTTAATCAATTTATTTTGATTTTTGAATCTAAAGGCTCTCCCATTCTTTTGGGGAGCCTTTTTTTTGTATTTTTAAGCCTAAATCTAATCGTTATGAAGCGAGCACGCATACTCGGTATCCTGGTCTTAACTTTCCTGTTTTTCAGCTGTACCAATAATAAAGAGGTAGACTTAATAGTCTTCAATGCGAAGGTATATACCGTCGATTCTCTTTTCTCAAATGCGGAAGCCTTTGCTGTAAAAAATGGCATCTTCATCGATATTGGCACGAGTGCCGAGATTAAGAAAAAATATGCGGCTAAAGAAACAATCGATGCTGAAGGCAAAGCAATTTATCCAGGCTTCTACGATGCCCATGCGCACTTCTTTATGTTGGCCGACCTACTACAACAGGTAGATCTCACAGGAAGCAGCTCTTATGAAGAAGTAATCGAGCGCGTGCGTGCCTACCAACAGAAATACCCACATAAAAAATGGATCATCGGCGGTGGATGGGACCAGAACCTATGGACCGACAAGGATTTTCCGACAAAAGACAGCTTAGACAAATATTTCCCTGAAACACCAGTTTACCTATCACGCGTAGACTACCATGCTGCCTTAGCCAATACCGCAGCGATGGATATTGCCAAGCTGGAAGAGAAAAGTGTCGTAGGTGGCCTTATCATGCGTGACAGCAGCGGTGCCCTTACCGGAATATTGGTAGACAATGCTATGAGCCTACTGACGAAACATATTCCAGAAACGAAAGAAGAAGATAGACTCGGCTATTTACAGCGTGCTGAAGACTCCTTACTATCCGTAGGGCTAACCTCGATTGTTGATGCTGGCTTAACCTTAGACCAACTCGACGACCTGAAGAAGTTCTATCAGAAAAATGCTCTTAAGATACGTGACTACGCGATGATTGCTGGAAACCCTTTAAGCATTGAGAAATTTATTCGCGACGGCTTTGTGGATACCGACCGCTTGTCGGTACGCTCGATTAAGCTAATGGCCGATGGGGCTTTAGGCTCACGAGGCGCTTGCCTACTCGACCACTATCAAGATGCTGAAACCCGAGGCTTCCTACTATATAGCCCTAAAGAGTTTGACCAGGTCATCAAAAAACTGGCAAATAGCGACTTCCAAGTAAATACACATGCTATTGGTGATTCTGCCAATCGCCTTATATTGGATACCTATGGAAAATACCTGAACGACAACAAAGCACGTAGATGGCGTATCGAGCATGCACAAATCATTGCTCCATCCGACTTTCATAAATTTGCCGAGTTTCATATTATCCCATCCGTACAACCTACACATGCCACTTCCGACATGTACTGGGCGGAGGAACGCTTAGGCCACGAGCGCATGGAAGGTGCCTATGCTTACAAAAAGCTACTTGATCAATATGGTATGCTCGCTTTAGGTAGCGACTTCCCTGTAGAGCATTTCAACCCTTTGTATGGTTTTCATGCCGCAGTAGCCCGGGTAGATAATAGCGGCTATCCAAAAGGAGGCTTTCAAATGCAGGATGCCATTAGCCGTATCGATGCCCTTCGGGGAATGACCATCTGGGCCGCATACTCTTGCTTTCAAGAAAAGAAAAGAGGCAGTATCGAGCGTGGTAAAGATGCGGACTTCGTGATTATGGATGAAGATATCATGACGGCTGCAAACGAGCGATTACGCCATATCAAAACAAACAGAACTGTTATCGCTGGTGAGACCGTATTCTTACGTTAGAAATAAAAATTTAGTCCATTAGAAAAGATAAAAAAAAGCCTTCATACAAATCGTATGAAGGCTTTTCTATATTATGAATATGCTTATTGCATATCGAACAAATGCTTCTCTGCATGGTATGAAGAACGCACCAATGGTCCAGACTCTACATATTTAAAGCCCATCTTCAAACCAATTTGTTTATATTTCTCAAACTGCTCTGGTGTGATCCACTCTACCACAGGATGGTGTCCTTTCGTAGGTTGTAGATATTGTCCAATTGTTAAAATGTGAACACCTACATTGTACAAATCTTGCATCGCTTCAACCACATCTTCTTCCGTTTCACCAAAGCCAAGCATAATACCTGATTTCGTACGCAAACCAGCTTCAGAAATACGTCTTAAACACTCTAAAGAACGGTCATATTTCGCTTGGATACGTACTTCACGTGTCAAACGGCGTACAGTCTCTAAATTGTGTGATACAACTTCTGGACGAACAGCAATAACGCGGTCCAAATTATCCCATTGTCCTTTAAAATCAGGAATTAATGTCTCCAACGTTGTTTCCGGGCTTTCACGACGAATCGCGTTGATTGTTTCTGCCCAGATTGTCGAGCCACCATCTTTCAAATCGTCACGATCTACAGAAGTGATAACACAGTGTTTAACCTGCATCAACTTCACGGAATTCGCAACGCGATTAGGCTCATCCATATCTACCGCCAATGGTCTTCCAGTAGCTACAGCACAGAAAGAACAGGAACGTGTACAGATATTTCCTAAAATCATAAAAGTAGCTGTACCTGCTCCCCAACATTCACCCATATTCGGGCAATTACCGCTTTCACATATAGTATGTAACTTATGCTCATCGACAAGACTTCTAACATGACGGTATTCTTTACCGACAGGAAGCTTTACACGCAACCAATCAGGTTTACGTTGAGTTTGAGTTACCGGAATTACTGGAAGTTCAATCATAACGCAAAGTTAAGGATTATTTGTTTAGTGCTTATCAAATAATTTGTTATTCAAATATCATAAAAAGCAAGCAGCAGCCATCCTCATTAACTTTTCTGACAAAAAGTGCACGCAGCACAAGAAAAACATTCCCCGCAGGGGAATAAAAAAACAACGTTAGTCATGTCTACTTAAAACGATGCTTTGTGGCGTAGAATGATTGTACTATTCGGAAAGTTAAATATACCTTCTTTAAAATACTTTTTTGCGCTTTCTTTTTTGTTCTCCCGCAAGTAATATTGGACCAAAAAATCATAGGCCTCTTCCTTTCCCCAGGTAGGCAGTTGCGGGTTATCAATATTTGTTTCTGGCCACTCAATAGCATTAATCAATAATTTTTCAGCCTTGTAGCCACCTCCGTATTCCGAAGGGGTATAAAAATCGAGAACAGCTTGTACATACTGTAGGCGCACATTTTTTTTATCCAGGCCTAAGCCATTCGTCAATAGATGCTCTATTTCATAATAAATATTCATTTCCTCTCCCGCTGAGGCAAAAGGAAAAGACAATCCTCTTAACAATGCCAACAACGCATAATCCTCGGCACCCTTAGTCTCATTTCTCTCCAATAGCTTGATTCCTTTTTCGTCAGATGCTTTAGCTGTCGCGCTATCTTTTTGCTGTTGTGCTACAATTGTTTTCAAGCAATTGATATACGCAATCCAATAATTATTCAAGTTAACATCTTTCCCCCCGTCTTGCTCAAGTGAAGTCTCTAAACTGGTAAGAGCCTTAACGTTCTTGTTCACAATATCATCATTAAATGCCTTTTGAATTATATACTGAATATCGTTTAATACGGTATCGTTATTAGAAAACTCCAGAATATACGCATCTATCGTATTTTTGATAAAACGACTTTTTTGTGTCGAACCACTATTTCCAGAATCTACTATTGGCCTAGACCAAGCAATCTCTAGCTGCATAAAAAGCAACCCAATCAACATACATAATGCTTTCATAAATTCTAACGTTTAAATTAGTTAGCCTACACTTCATCCAATACGTACGTTAAGAAGGTAATTACTAACCTATTCAAGATAGAACCAAAAGAAAGAAGCAGCCTCCCTAAAAAGTCAAATTACCACGACAATAAGACATACAATAGTAAACAGAAAAGGAGCTAAATGTCGGCTTCATCAGCGCCAATTTATAAACAAGAATTAGCGCGTATTTAACATCAGATTTCTGTCAAAACAAGCTTATGAAAGACTATTCAAACAATCTATGCCCCCCTGATGTTAAAATTAATGATGATATTTGTACCATCATTTAAATTAACACTATGCGGCAGCTTTTGGTATTCTGTTGGGTTTTCCTTTTCCCATTCTTAAGTTTTAGTCAACAAGTAGATCTTCCTTTAATTCCCAAACCAAATAAAATGGTTTATGGAGAAGGTAGCTTCACGCTTTCCAATACGACACCTTTGTATGTCATGGAAGGGTTTTCAAGCTTAACACCCTTACTTTCGGAATTTCCAAATCTCAAAACATTAGCTCCCGAATTGGTAAAAAAAATCAATAAGAAGCATAATCAAGGTATTCGTCTTTTCCAAGCAGAGGCAATAGACAAGCTAGAGCCCAATGCTTACCGTATTACCATTGACCATAGCGGTATTCTTATCAAAGCGCAAAATAAACAAACCATGCGTTCAGCTTTACTGACCTTGATTCAAATTGGCCTATTACAAGATAACCCACAAGAGCTTCCTGCTGTAACTATTGAGGATAGCCCACGCTTTAACTACCGAGGTCTTCATTTGGATGTATCGCGCCACTTTATGCCGTTAAGCTTTGTGAAAAAATATATTGATGTCATGGCTTTATACAAGTTTAATTACTTCCATTGGCATCTAACAGATGGCGCTGGATGGCGCTTAGAAATCAAGCAATATCCAGAGTTAACGTCTAAGGCAGCTTGGCGTACACATATCGCATGGAAAGATTGGCGTACAAATGGGCGTCAATTTATTGAGCAAGGGGCTCCGAATGCTTATGGTGGTTTTTACACGCAAGCGCAAGTAAAAGAACTTGTTGCTTATGCCGCTGAAAAAGGAATTACCATCATCCCAGAAATTGAATTTCCGGGCCACTCTGAAGAAGTATTAGCGGTATACCCAGAATTATCCTGCACAGGTATACCTTACAGCCAAGGCGAGTTTTGCATCGGCAATCCGGAGACTTTTAAGTTCATGAAAAATGTGCTCGACGAGGTATTGACCTTATTTCCTTCGGAATACATACATATTGGTGGTGATGAGGCTAATATGAAGCACTGGGAAAAATGTCCTAAATGCCAAGCGCTAAAGCAACAAGAAGAGTTAAAAGATGAACATGAACTACAAAGCTACGGCATCCGCCAGTTGGATGAATACCTACAGGCCAAAGGTAGAAAGCTTATCGGCTGGGATGAAATACTCGAAGGAGGATTAACCAAGGGAGCAACAGTCATGAGCTGGCGCGGTGAAGAAGGCGGTATCAAAGCGGCCAATGCAGGCCACGATGTTATCATGACACCGCAGACACCCCTTTACTTCGATAGCTACCAAACGGACCCACGCACCCAACCAGAGGCTATCGGTGGCTACGTAACCATTGATCAGGTATATGCCTACAATCCGGTTCCAAAAGGTGTCGATAAAGAAAATGAAAAACATATCCTAGGCGCACAGGCTAACCTATGGACAGAATATATGCCGACCTTTCAACAGGTAGAATACATGGCTTTCCCGCGCGCACTAGCGCTTGCGGAAGTAAACTGGACGAATCAAAGCAATCGCAGTTGGGATGACTTTAAAAGCCGCTTGCAGAAGCACTACAAGCTGTTGCAACAACTCGATATCAACTACTACCGTCCTTCATACAATGTAAAGTCTGAAGTAACCTTCCACCCCAATCGTATGAGCAATACGGTATCTTTAAGCTCAGAGCAGGTAAAACCTGTTATCTACTACACTACGGATGGTACGGAACCGACGCGCAAGTCTACTATCTATACAAACCCTGTCGAGCTGACAGGTTCTTTGACTTTACGTGCTGCTTCCTTTTTGGACTCTGCACGGGTAAGTCCTATTGAAGATGTAAAGCTGGATATCCATAAAGCTATTGGCAAAAAGGTATATTACAATTCACCATGGGCAGGTTATCCTGCACAAAAGGAAAGCACCTTAACCAATGGAACCACTGGAGGCTTAAGTTATCATGACCAACAATGGCAAGGTTTCACACAGCCAATTGATGTGTATATAGATTTTGAACGTAGAGAAGAGATAAAATCGGTAGCTATGCGTTTCATGCAGCTTCCAGGCCCTGGCATCTATTTTCCGGGCACCTTCAAAGTATTGCTTTCCGACAATGGAAAAAACTACCGTGAGGTTGGTGAAGTGGTGAATTATGAAGACACCAATGATCCAAAGTTGAAGTTTAAACTATTTGAGCTTAAACTAGAGAAACCATTAATGGGACGCTATGTAAAAATTCAAGCGAGCAACCCAATGCATGGTTACCTCTTCACGGACGAACTTATTATTTACTAAGCTTACACTATTTTCGCTATGCTGTGCTTAAGGTTACAAACGAATACCTTAAGCATAGCGGCGAAAAAAGAGAATAAGGCAAGAATAAGGCGCAAATAAGCAAGAACAGCATTTTATTTAGCGGGCCCTTGAAGTATTGAAAAATATTTATACATTTTATAAAAAAAAATGTAACTTTGCACTCCGACAAAGCAGTCGGAATTCCCACTCAATACAAAGGCATATTCCTTGCTTTGACAACACCAGCATATTGTATAGTTAATTTTTTGAAAAAGAAAAATAATGCCTAGAAACCCCTCCATTAATTCCGTTTTAATCATTGGTTCCGGACCTATTGTTATCGGTCAAGCCTGTGAGTTCGATTACTCAGGATCACAAGCGGCCCTTTCTTTAAAAGAAGAAGGTATTAAAGTGTCCATCATCAATTCGAACCCTGCAACAATCATGACCGACAAGGTTATTGCCGATCATGTGTATTTGTTACCATTAACATGCGAAAGCATTGAGCAAATATTGCAAGAACAAAACATTGATGCTGTTCTACCAACAATGGGAGGACAAACAGCATTAAACTTGTGTATCGAAGCGTCAGAACTTGGTCTTTGGGAAAAATACAATGTACAAGTAATCGGTGTAGACGTTGCTGCGATTGAGACAACAGAAAACCGTGAAGCATTCCGTCAGTTGATGATTGATATCGGTGTTGGCGTTGCGAACTCTAAAATTGCAAACTCTTTCTTAGAAGGTAAAGAAGCTGCTCAACAAATTGGCTACCCTCTTGTAATCCGTCCTTCCTATACCTTAGCAGGTACTGGTGGTGGTTTCGTTCATAAGAAGGAAGACTTCGATGCTGCGTTGAACAGAGGCTTACACGCTTCTCCTACGCATGAAGTACTTGTTGAACAAGCGGTACTAGGGTGGAAAGAATTCGAATTAGAGCTTCTTCGTGACACGAATGATAACGTTATCATCATTTGTACGATTGAGAACTTTGACCCGATGGGTATTCACACTGGAGACTCGATTACTGTTGCTCCAGGAATGACCCTTTCGGACAAATGTTACCAAGACATGCGTAACCAAGCCATCTTAATGATGCGTTCTATTGGTAACTTCGCTGGTGGATGTAACGTACAGTTCTCTGTAAACCCTGAAAACGAAGAAATCATTGCGATTGAGATTAACCCACGTGTTTCTCGTTCTTCCGCTTTAGCATCTAAAGCAACAGGATATCCAATTGCGAAAATCGCTTCTAAACTAGCGATTGGTTACAACTTGGATGAGTTACAAAACCAAATTACAAAAACTACATCTGCATACTTCGAGCCGACTTTGGACTACGTAATCGTTAAGATTCCTCGTTTCAACTTCGATAAATTCAAAGGTGCTAATAAAGAATTAGGCTTACAGATGAAAGCAGTAGGTGAAGTAATGGCCATTGGTCGTACTTTTATCGAGGCTCTTCAAAAAGCATGTCAGTCTTTAGAAACTAACCGTTGGGGATTAGGTGCTGATGGCCGTCAATTACGCAACTTAGATGAAATTATGGATAGCTTAGAGCACCCTAGTGGTGACCGTACCTTCCATATTAAAGATGCATTTGAATTGGGCGTACCATTAGAGTCTATCCGCAAAGCGACGCTTATCGACAAATGGTTCTTAGTACAAATTCAAGAGTTAGTACAATTAGAGACGGAATTACGTAGATACCAGCTAAACAATATCCCACGCGATTTCTTCTTAACGTTGAAACAAAAAGGATATTCTGATGCTCAAATCTCTTGGTTGTTAGGCAATGTAAGTGAAGACGAGGTTTATGACCGTCGTAAAGAACTTGGTATTAACCGTGTATATAAAATGGTAGATACTTGTGCCGCGGAATTCCCAGCACAAACGCCATACTACTACTCTACTTTCGAAGAGGAAAACGAGTCTGTAGCATCTGACAAAAAGAAAATCGTTGTTTTAGGTTCAGGACCTAACCGTATCGGTCAAGGTATTGAATTTGATTACTCCTGTGTGCATGGTTTATTAGCTGCTAAAGAAAGTGGTTACGAAGCGATCATGATTAACTGTAACCCTGAGACGGTTTCTACCGACTTCAACATGGCTGATAAATTATACTTCGAGCCTGTATTCTGGGAACATGTACGTGAAATCATTGAGCTAGAAAAACCTGAAGGTGTAATCGTTCAGTTGGGTGGACAAACAGCTTTAAAAATGGCTAAACAGTTAGAAGCATTAGGTGTGAAAATCATCGGTACTTCTTTCGAAAACATGGACTTAGCAGAAGACCGTGGTCGTTTCTCTGACTTATTAAAAGATTTAGATATCCCTTACCCTCAATATGGTGTTGCGACTTCTGCTGAAGAGGCGTTAGTTGTAGCAAACAGAGTAGGCTACCCAGTTTTAGTACGCCCTTCTTATGTATTAGGTGGACAAGGTATGAGTATCGTGATCAATGACGAAGACTTAGAAAAAGCAGTAGTGAACTTACTGAAAAGCCTTCCTGGCAATCAAATCTTGATTGACCACTTCTTAGATCGTGCTGAAGAATCTGAGTCTGATTCTATCTGTGATGGTGAAGATGTACATATCATCGGAATGATGGAGCATATCGAGCCTGCAGGTATTCACTCTGGTGACTCATCAGCTGTTCTTCCTCCATTCAGTTTGTCTGAAAATGTTCAGAAGAAAATGGAAGAATACTCGATTAAATTAGCGAAAGCTTTAAATGTAATCGGTTTATTAAATATCCAATTTGCTGTTAAAGGTGAAGATGTGTATGTTATCGAGGCCAATCCACGTGCTTCACGTACCGTTCCATTCATTGCTAAAGCTTACGATGTTCCTTACATCAAAATTGCAACTAAAGTAATGTTGGGTGTTAACAAACTTAAAGACTTCACTATCGAGCGTAAATTGACTGGATGGGCAATTAAAGAGCCTGTATTCTCCTTCTCGAAATTCCCGGAAGTAGACAAACAATTAGGCCCTGAGATGAAATCTACAGGTGAGGCAATCCGCTTCATCAAAGATTTGCAAGACCCTTACTTCAGAGATCTTGTAGCTAAAAAATCAATGTTCTTAAATGCACAATAAGCGTTAAGAACGCTATATAGAAAAATAGCCGATCATATGATCGGCTATTTTTTTTCAGGCTTTATCGGCCTTGCTCTATCCTGTTTTAATCTACTTACTTCAATTGGATATTCTCTGACTTCGCAACCTTCGGACGAATACCTGTATTACCACCACCCTTCAACGTGATATCGTGCGGCTGGTTAGTTTTCCAAGCACCTTTGGTAAAATCAGGAATCAACACATTCTTACTGTTCTTCGCTACCGATTCACCACTCAGCGGAACGATAACGCTCCACGAAGCCCCATCGTAGACACTTTGATCTAAAGGTAATCCATTACGTAAGCAATCAATCAGACGCCAGTCCATAATAAAATCCATACCACCGTGACCGCCAACTTCCTTAGCTTGCTCACCAATAAATTTCATTATTTCAGGAGAATATTTATCGTATAAATCCTTCAGCTCTTCCTCTTTCACAAAAGAGTGTCCAAAGGCAATACCTTCTTTAGGATATTTCTGTGCGTAACCTTTGGTTCCACTTAGAATATGTAAACGGGAATACGGACGCGGCGAGGTTACATCATGCTGCAAAAGAATAGTTTTTCCTTTTTCCGTTTTTATTAAGGTGTTGTTCATATTGCCACGGAATGTTTTTCCGGCAAATTCTTGAAAGAAAGAGTCCGTTTCTGCCAATTCTTGTGCCTTAGCTGCCATCTGGAAATCGGCACTCTGCATAGCAACTAAATTAGTCATTCGGTCGCCGCAGTTAATATTTAAGCATTGTGCAATAGGCCCTAATCCGTGGGTAGGATATAAATTACCATTCATACGCATGTTTTCACGTAGGCGCCACATATGGTCATATCCCTTTTTATTAAAATTTAAAGACAACAAATCATGAATATATGCACCTTCAGCATGAACGAGCTCTCCAAACATACCTTGACGAGCCATATTTAATGTCAGCATCTCAAAGAAATCATAACAGCAGTTTTCCAACATCATGCAGTGTCGCTTCGTTTGTTCCGAAACACGTACCACCTCCCAACACTCTGCTACCGTAAGGCCCATCGGCACCTCTGTTGCTGCATGGGCGCCAGCCTTCATGGCAGCTATACACATGGGCGCATGGTAGGCCCATGGCGTACATATATATACTAAATCAAGCTTCTCATCTTTCAACAGCTGCTTCCATCCATCCTCACCCGAATAGGCCTTAGCACGTGGCAGTCCTTTTTTAGTGAGTAGTTCCTGTGCTTTTTCTACACGATCATCATGTTTATCACATAAGGCAACAATCTCTGTTCCCTCAATATAGGATAGACGGTCTACCGCTCCTGGACCACGCATACCTAAGCCAATAATGGCGATACGCACCTTATCAATCTTTGGAGCCGCAAAACTACTCATATTAAATGAGGAGCTTGTTGCAGCGTTAGCCTGGTGAATTGCTGGCAGTGTAATAGCCACGCCAGATAAAAGACTCGCTTTCTTTAAAAAATCTCTTCGATTAGAATTCATACGCTTGGAAAATTATGAGTAAAGTGAAGGGGAGCCATACAGCATCCCCCTCAACCTATTCACCTATTTTAAAAAACAAAATAAACAGCCTAATACAATTACACCGATGTCTATACGAAAGACTTTTATGGCATAAATTGGTTATAGTCAACCTCATCTACCGCTGTAGTGACGTTTCCTTACACAAGTATAGAGCTATTACGATATAAAAAAAAACGAAAACAAAACGCAAACGTTTGTTCAATTTTCAAAGGGGGAAATCTACAACCTCAATAAACAAGGTTGTAGGGAAAGGACTGTTACAGAATAATCTGTCCTACAAGTTCTTTCAGTTGGATTTCGGCTAGCTTAGCTTGCAACATAGCGCTATTGTAACGAGATACCGCTTGAATATAATTCTCCTGAGCATCACGGAACTCTACCGCACTAATAGAGCCAATGGTATATTTGGCTAGTGTGATATCTAAATTCTGCTTCGCGATATCGGCATTTTTCTCTTCCAGCTTCGTCAAGGCTAAATTTGTTTGATAAGTCTCATGTGCTGTCTTTATACCTGTTTTCACCTGCAATTGTAGCTGATCAATTTGCAAAGCAGCATGATCAATTTGAAGCTGAGCAACACGTTCATTCCGGCGTTGATTGAAGCCGTCAAACACATTTAAAGAGGCTGTAACGCCATAATTCAAACCGCGGGCATTGGAACTCGCTACGAATCCTAAACTAGATTCAGAGCGCGAAAAATTATAGCCTGTATTTAAGCGAACAGTTGGGTATCGATTAGCCTTCACCTGCTTTAAATCTAACTCAGCAATACGCTTATTTATTAGAATCATCTGCAAGTCAGGATTCAACTGACTCGCTCTTTCCAATAGCTCTGCATATTGTAATTCGGAATCTATAGCTACTTCTTTTTCAACCGTAAAACTAGCGTCAAGATCACGTACCAGTAGGCTATTTAAATTGGTTTTTAAGTTTTTCACCAATTCTATCTGCCGCAGGCGCGTTGATATATCTGTGTTTAAATTAACCTGCACATTGAGGACCTCCAGCTTGGAAGCTTTCCCAATGCTATAGCGATTTTCCGCAGTACGTAAGCGTTCTTGAGATAAGACAATTGTGGAATCAAGGGCATCCAAATTATTACGCTGCTCGACAATGGTGTAATATAACGTAATCACATCCGCAATAGTAGCCAACATGGTGCGTTTCAAGTTAACATCACCCATATTTTGCAATTCCTGTAGTCGCTCATAGCGTGCAAACATGCCTAATCCATCAAAAACAGTCCACCCTAAGCTAACACCGTAATTTAAATTGTTATTCTTTGCATTTTTCAACGAACGCTTCTCGCCGTTATTTTGCACCTGAGTAGAGTTCTGTACATTATTATTCTGGGTAAGATTTGCCGTTAGCGACGGCAACATACCAGCATTACCGTAATGCACATTCTCGGTCGCTACCGCGAGCTCATTTTGTACTAAACGGACGCTAAAGTTATTTTCTAAAGCAATCGCTACCGCCTCTTTTGCGGTCAACAATTCTTGCCCTTGCAATGTCAGCAAAGGACCTAATAGGAAACCGAGTATACTTACAATCTTTCTCATCTATTCCTCTATATTATCAAATTCAGGACGATGTTTTCTTTTCTTAGACATCATCATATAAAAAGCAGGGATTACAAACAGGGTCAGCACAAGGGAGAACATGGTACCGCCAACGATTACAACACCCATCCCCACGCGGCTTGTTGAGGCTGCGCCAAATGAAAGAGCAATCGGCAATGCGCCAAGTGCAATAGCCAAGGAGGTCATCAAAATCGGGCGTAGGCGTGCTTCAGAAGCTTCCACCACAGCTTGATATTTTTCATAGCCCTGCTCCCGCAGTTGGTTTGCAAACTCTACAATTAAAATACCGTTCTTCGTTACTAATCCAATGAGCATAATGGTACCAATCTGACTAAAAATATTCCAGGTCTGACCAAATAGCCACAAAGAAAACAAAGCTCCAGCTACTGCCAATGGTACAGTAATAATAATGATGATGGGGTCAATAAAACTTTCAAATTGTGCCGCCAAAATCAGGAAAATCAATAAAACGGCTAAACCAAAGGCAAACATGGTATTCGAACCACTTTCCACAAAGTCGCGAGACTCTCCACCAAGGTCTGTCGTAAAGGATTCATCAAGCACTTTCTCCTTGATGCGCTCCATCGCCTCAATACCATCACCCATACTTTTTCCTGGTGCTAAACCTGCGGATACTGTGGCCGACATATAACGATTGTTGTGGTACAACTGTGGAGGACTGCTTTGCTCTTCCATATGCACGATATTGTCGAGCTGAATCAACTTACCTTCTTTATTCTTCACATAAATGGAAGCTAAATTAATGGGGGTAGCGCGGTCCTTACGGTCAAACTGCCCCATTACTTGGTATTGCTTACCATTCATCATGAAATATCCAAAACGCTGTCCCGACAAGGACATCTGCAACGTTTGCGCTACGTCCAATACGGAGACACCTAACGTTTGGGCTTTCGCCCGATCAATGGTAACATAAATTTCAGGTTTATTGAATTTAAGGTTCACATCTGTTATCGAGAAAGTTTGATCTTTAGCCAACTCATCCATAAACTCCGGAATCTTCTCTTCTAATTTTTGAAAATTAGGCGCCTGAATAATATATTGTATCGGAAGACCACCGCGTCTATTTACCGAGATAGTAGGCTGCTGCGACACAGAAACCTTCGCCTCAGAATAGGGACGTGTAATCTTCGATAAATAGTTAGCAATTTCCTCTTGCGAACGCCCTCTTTCCTCTGCTGGCACTAAGCCTAAACGCACCACACCGCTATTTGATGAGGCTGACCCGAATCCTGGTGAAGTGATGACTAAACTAACCTTCTTCTCCGGCACAGAATCATTAATAAGCATCGTAAGATCGGTCATAAAACGATCCATATAGTCGTAAGATACACCTTCAGGGGCTGTAGCGCGCAAACTCACATAGCTCCGATCATCATAAGGCGCTGTCTCTTTAGGCAACAAATGGAAAAAGAGATAAATCAATCCAAAACATAGCAAAAGTACAGCAAAGCTTAACCACTTAAATTTTAGAAAACCACGAAGCAGGTTTCCATACTCGGTATTCATGCGCACGAAGTAAGGTTCTGTACGCATATAAAACTTACTTTTCTTCTGCTCTCCCCCTTTCATCAGGTAAGCATTTAACATTGGCGTTAAAGTCAACGATACAAAGGCCGATATCAGCACGGCAGCGCCAATGACAATACCAAACTCTCGAAATAAACGACCTACGAAACCTTCCAAAAAGACAACAGGTAAGAATACGGCTGCTAGCGTTATAGAAATAGAAATTACAGCGAAGAATATCTCATTAGATCCTTTGATAGCTGCTGCAATAGGCGACATTCCTTCTTCTACTTTTTTAAAGATATTTTCCGTCACAACAATACCATCATCCACGACGAGCCCTGTTGCCAGTACAATTGCCAAGAGGGTCAGGACATTAATGGAAAAACCACAGAGATACATAATAAAGAAGGTGGCAATCAGAGAAACGGGGATATCAATCAACGGACGAAAGGCGATAGACCAATTACGGAAGAATAGATAGATAATTAAAACTACTAAAATAACAGCTATCAACAAAGTCTCAGCAACTTCTAGTACGGACTTCTTCACGAACTGTGTATTATCGATAGCCACCTGCATCACAAGGCCTTCAGGCAAATCGGCCTGTAATTTCTCTAAGTCTTCATAAAACTTAGCCGCTATATCTAGATAGTTGGTGCCTGGTTGTGGAATTAGGGCCAAACTGACCATGGGATATCCTGAATCGGACATCTTAGTTTCAAAATTTTCGGCCTCTAAGGCTGCTTTCCCAATATCACCTAAATATACAGTACGATTATTATCTGCTAGAACGATGATTTTATTAAACTCTTCTTCTGTTGCTAAGTTACCAATGGTCTTAACGGTCAACTCGGTATTTTGCCCAGTTAGCTTACCGGATGGCAACTCTACATTTTGACTATTTAAAGCGTTGCGCACATCCAAAACTGTTAATCCATAGGAGGCCAACTTTGCAGGGTCAATCCACAAGCGCATAGCGAATTTTTTCTGTCCCCATATTTGAACGGAACTTACGCCAGGTATCGTTTGCAATCGCTGCGCAACAACATTTTCAGCATAGTCAGAAAGATCTAAAACGTTCTTAGTTGAACTCTGTAGCGTAAGTGTAATAATAGGCTCTGAGTCGGCATCGGCTTTAGAGACAACCGGTGCTGCATCAATATCTTGTGGTAGGCTGCGCTGCGCTTGCGATACTTTGTCGCGCACATCATTTGCGGCCTCTTCTAAGTTTTTATTTAAGTTGAACTCGATATTGATATTACTAATCCCTTGACTACTGGAAGAAGAAATATTACGAATACCATCAATACTGTTTATTGCTTTTTCGAGCGGTTCTGTAATCTGTGATTCGATAATATCAGGATTGGCGCCGGCATAGCTTGTACGTACAGAGATCTGTGCTGGGTCAATCGAAGGATATTCACGCACACCTAAAAAGGTGTAACCAATAATCCCGAATAGGATTAATAACAAGTTCATCACTATCGTGAGAACAGGTCGTTTTATACTTAAGGTTGATAAACTCATGATGCTAGACTTAACGTAAGTTTACCGTAACTGAAGCACCATCGCGTAAAGACATTACACCAGAAGTCAATACGGTATCACCGTCACTCAATCCTTTAGTAATCAACACGTGGCTGTCTGTCCGTCCTCCTGTTTCGACAATTACCTCTTTAGCTTTTCCTCCTTTAGCGACGAATATCTTCTTACCGTTCTGAATAGGAATCAGCGCTTCAGCAGGCACCAGAAGTCCATCGGATAAAGTAGCTAAGGGAAAAGTGACATTTGCAAAAGTACCTGGAATGAGCTTCTGCATAGCATTTTCTGCTATAGCTTTTACCGATAAGGTACGCGTTGTAGCCTCGATAGTTGGTTCTGTCGCGTATATCTTAGCTTGAAAAGTTTCCTCTGTTCCTTGGATTGTAAAACTTACGCGTGTGTCCTTCTTCACCATGTGTGCATATTTCTCTGGAATAGAAAACAGTAACTTAACAGGAGAAAGGCTCACCAACTGAGCTACAGCAATAATAGGTGTTATATAGGTTCCTTTAGAAATATTTCGGAAACCAATGACTCCGGTAAATGGTGCGCGCACGACGGTTTTAGCAAGCTGCGCTTGAATAAGCTGAATCTGTGCTTGGGCGGTACGAAAATCTGCGGAAGCTATATCATATTCCTCCTGGCTAATGGCTTCCTTCGCTAAAAGGAGCTTCGCACGTCGCTCATTTTCGCTTGCCAAATTACTACGTGTGGTAGCTTGTGCAAGCTGAGCACGTAACTCGGCATCATTAATCGTAAATAATACTTGCCCCTTATTGACTAGACTACCTTCAGCAAAATTAATATCACCAACTATACCCGAAATCTCGGCATGCACATCTATCTGCTCATTTGCTTCAATGGATCCTGTCAATACCACAAAATCAGAAAAGGGCTGTCCCTGCACAACCATACCAAATACGGTAGATCCTTTTCCTCCACCTGAACGTCCTGATGCCGAGGCATTAGCGAGGTCTTTCTCCTTATTTTCACGAATACGATACCAAACAAGGCCTGCTAACAGCAAAATTGACAACGTAAATAGGAGGATGGTCTTCTTCTTCATAAAAGCGATTGATTGGAATTTAAAGTCTAAAAATAGGGAATAAAAGACTAGGGTTTTGTAATAATGTTATGGCAGGAAGAATGCGAAACACACGTTTTCATTTCGCCTGAAACTCATTTCTGTTCTGAATCTACCATCCGTCCAGATTGTCATGCGGCCCTTCGATAGGCTTTGGATGATTAGTTGAGGCATCATCGTGTTAGAAAGGTTTGTTTGTAAAGTCTATCATCCTCGTTTTGAACGAGGATGCGGGAGGATAGCGTTTGCAACGCTTATTGGAGTCTTTTGCTTAATTATAGCGCGTGTCCTTAGCCAGGACGGGGCTTCACCCTTTTCCTTGATGAAAAGGGTGGCAAAAATCAAGGCTGGCATACGCTGCTATCTCCCCTTGAAAATTCCGGAACAAAACTAACTCGCTGCGCTCAAACAGAGTTTTCTTCTTACGGAATTTACCGCACTACGATTTTACGCAGCAGATGCCTAGGCCTTCTTCTTAGCAACTGCAAATTAGTTATGTTTTGCGGCTCATTTTTCTTTTGCACTCCCCCATCCAAGTTGTCATGCTGAGCTTGTCGAAGCATCGTTTAGGAAGGCTTATTTGCACTGTTTATCGTCCTCATTTGAAACGAGGATGCTGGAGGATAGCGTTTTCAACGCTGATTGAGGGCTTTTCTTAATTATAGAGCGTGTCCTTAGCCAGGACATGGCTTCACCCTTTTCCTTGATGAAAAGGGTGGCAAAAATCAAGGCTGGCATACGCTGCTATCTACACTTGTAAATTCCGGAACAAAACGAACTCGCTACGCTCAGACAGAGTTTTGTTCTTGCGGAATTTACGGCGCTACGATTTTACGCAGCAGATGCCTAGGCCTTTTCTTAGTAACTGCAAGTCATTTATGTTTTGCAACACATCTTTCTTTTGTAGTTCCCCATCCAAATTGTCATGCTGAGCTTGTCGAAGCATCCTTTAGAAAGATTTATTTGCACTGTCTATCGTCCTCGTTTGAAACGAGGATGCTAGAGGATAGCGTTTGCAACGCTTAGTAAAGTCTTTTGCTCAATTATAGAAAGTGTCCTTAGCCAGGACGAGGCTTCACCCTTTTCCTTGATGAAATTGTGGCAAAAATCAAGGCTGGCACATACTGCTATCTTCGCTTGCAAATTCCGGAACAAAACGAACTGGCTCCGCTCAGACAGCGTTTTCTTCTTCCGGAATTTACGGCACTACGATTTACGCAACAGATGCCTAGGCCTTTTTCTTGGCAACTGCAAGTTATTTATGTTTTGCAGCAACCCATCCAGGTTGTCATGCTGTCCTTCGACAGGCTCAGGATGACAAATCGAAGCATCGTTTAGGAAGGCTTATTGCACAGTCTATCGTCCTCGTTTGCAACGAGGATGCTGGAGGATAGCGTTTGCAACGCTTATTGGAATCTTTTGCTTAATTATAGTGCGCGTCCTTAGCCAGGACGGGGCTTCACACTTTTCCTTGATGAAAAGGGTAGCAAAAATCAAGGCTGGCATATACTGCTATCTTCGCTTGCAAATTCCGGAACAAAACTAACTCGCTCCGCTCAAACAGCGTTTTGCTCTTGCGGAATTTACTGCACTACGATTTACGCAGCAGATGCCTAGGCCTTTTTCTTGGCAAAGCAAATTAGTTATGTTTTTGCGGCTCATTCTTCTTTTGTATAAAGCTATTCAGGTTGTGATGTTGTACTTCGACAGGCTCAGAATGACAAGTCACAGTATCGTTTAGGAAGGTTTAAGGCTGCTATATAAGGAATAACTTGCTTTACTTAAAATAAGGTGTAGCCATAGCTACTTTAGTTGCAGCATGGGGACTGCTTGCTGCTGCGTGATGATTGGGAGAAAATTAGTACAAACAAAAAGCCCCTCCAGTTTCCTGAAGGGGCTTTGTTTAAAATTAGGCACCGACCTACTCTCCCACCTGTTACGGCAATACCATCGGCTCTGGCGGGCTTGACTTCTCTGTTCGGAATGGGAAGAGGTAGACACCGCCGATATAGGCACCTGAATATCTTGATAAATAATGATAATTTATATCAACCTATTAAGGGTCTGCATTATTTAATTGACAATACTGGAAGAAAGAAGAGTAACAAAGAAGAAAACAACAGTGTTTCTATCGCTGTAGAAAGCTTCGGGCTATTAGTACTACTCGGCTTTGGTCTTTCAACCTTTACACCTATAGCCTATCAACGTAGTCATCTCCTACGACCCTATAAGGAAGTCTCATCTCGTGGCTAGTTTCGCACTTAGATGCTTTCAGCGCTTATCTATTCCGAACGTAGCTACCCTGCCGTACACCTGGCGGCATAACAGGTTCACCAGCGGTTCGTCCAACCCGGTCCTCTCGTACTAAGGTCAGATCCACTCAAACTTCCAACGCCCACAACAGATAGGGACCGAACTGTCTCGCGACGTTCTGAACCCAGCTCGCGTGCCACTTTAATGGGCGAACAGCCCAACCCTTGGGACCTTCTCCAGCCCCAGGATGTGACGAGCCGACATCGAGGTGCCAAACCTCCCCGTCGATATGAGCTCTTGGGGGAGATCAGCCTGTTATCCCCAGCGTACCTTTTATCCTTTGAGCGATGGCCCTTCCATACAGAACCACCG
>NZ_JBBGZT010000006.1:0-670 GCF_037572665.1 Sphingobacterium sp. MYb382 | reverse complement strand
CCTCCTGTTGTGCTATTACTTGTGTTGCTAAACCATTGATAGGTCAATGTACCTGTACCTTCTGCAATTACAGTTAAGGCCGTTTCTGTTGCGTCTTTACAGTAGACAGCTTCAGCTGGTGAACTTGTAATGGCTGTTGGTTTGTTAACCGTGATGGCTGCAACAGCTGATGTAGCCGCTGCACCACAGTCGCTGCCCACAACTACGTAGTAGTATTGTGTACCTACAACGTCTGTTGCTGGTGCATAGCTCGCTGAAGTTGCGCCAGAAATAGCTGTACCTCCTGTTGTGCTATTACTTGTGTTGCTAAACCATTGATAGGTCAATGTACCTGTACCTTCTGCAATTACAGTTAAGGCCGTTTCTGTTGCATCTTTACAGTAGACAGCTTCAGCTGGTGAACTTGTAATGGCTGTTGGTTTGTTAACCGTGATGGCTGCAACAGCTGATGTAGCCGCTGCACCACAGTCGCTGCCCACAACTACATAGTAGTATTGTGTTCCTACAACGTCGGTTGCTGGTGTATAGCTCGCTGAAGTTGCGCCAGAAATAGCTGTACCTCCTGTTGTGCTATTTGTTGTATTGCTATACCACTGGTAGGTCAATGTACCCGTGCCATCTGCCACAACCGCTAAAGCTGTAGCTGGAACATCTTTACAGTAGACAGCTT
>NZ_JBBGZT010000005.1:0-177131 GCF_037572665.1 Sphingobacterium sp. MYb382 | reverse complement strand
CGTCGTATTCCGTCTCGGATTAAAGAAAAACTGACGGTTCCCGGCACAGTCAATGAAACCTGGTCAATTGATTTTATGAGTGACTCTCTGGCTAATGGGCGTAGATTCAGGGTACTAAATGTCATTGATGACTATAACCGGGAATCATTGATAAATGAGGCTTTCTATTCCATACCCGGCGTCAGGTTGGTGCAGAAATTAAAGGAGCTTTTGTTATTTAGACCCAAGCCCAAACGCATAAGAACGGATAATGGACCCGAATTTTTGTCTAAAGTATTTATTGAGTTTTGTCACGATAACGGAATCGGGTTACAGTACATCCAGCCAGGAAAGCCTTCGCAAAATGCTTATATCGAACGAATGAATCGGACATTTAGGGAAGACATATTAGATGCATACTTGTTCGATTCACTGACAGAAGTCAATGCGTTAGCTTATGAATGGCAGATTGACTACAATAGTAATCATCCACATAAATCATTAAACGGATTAAGTCCTTGGTTATATGCTAAGAATCCATTGGTTTCTTAAAGCATATTTTTATATTTATTCACTGTTTGAAAAATGGTAAGTCTTCAATGGCATGTTGTAGATTTGACTAAAGTACATTTTGTTGTTTGAAAACTAGTATTCATGTATTAAGAATGTACACTTATGTGTTTTGATGTTTGTTCATCTTAAAAACACCTTAGCTTTAGGGGGATGAAAAATGAAGCTATATTCTTAGCTTGAATTTTAATTATTGGAGCTCGTGATTCGATTGAAATCATTCGAGTATGTAAAATAAAAATTAACCATGTATAAACTAAAGCCTAAAAGACAAAAAGTAGGAGTTTTGGTGTGTCGTTATATCCTCAGTTATTTTAACGTAAAATACACAATCAAGCAATTGTCTATTTCCTTGGAAGATCATACAGATTATCCATCCTTACTCTCCTTACACGATGTTCTCCATGAGTATGGAATAGTAAGTACTGCTATCCGTAAAGGAGACTTTTCTTATGAAGATGTGGAGACACCTTATATCAGTTCTATTCAACAGGAAGATTGGCCGTCTGCTGATTTTACCGTTGTTATTCAAGCAGAGAATAATCAGATCACTTATCTTGATCCAATAACCGGAAAAACAAAAACAGTATCACTGCCGGATTTTGAAAAGGTGGATAAGGGTATTTTGCTTCTAATTGATGCAGAATCCCCAAAAGACGAGTCTAATTATTTGGTGAATTTAAGCCAGGAAAATAAGACGCAGCGGCTACGTGCACTACTTTTTTTACTTGTTGGTTTATTCCTGTTGACACCGTTGGTTTATATGTTTTCTGCTTCAATTCTTGAAGGTATGAGATGGATGTCTCTCTCCATCTTAATTAGCGGAACCGTAGGCCTAATATCAAGTCTGCTGTTGTTATGGCACGATATCGATGCCCACAATCCATTTTTTAAAGAAGTTTGCGGTGGGGAGGGGAAGAAGGTGAACTGTGGAGCTGTTTTAAATTCCAAAGGGGCGAATTTTCTTGGAATTAGTTGGTCAGTCTATGGTGGAGCCTATTTTCTTTCATTTTTTCTGGTTCAATTACTATATCCAGGAGAGGTCGCCCAGATATTTCTTTGGTCGATAATATTTCTGTTTGCATCACCTTACATTTTGTATTCCATTTATTATCAATGGCGTGTCATTAAGCAATGGTGTCCACTTTGTCTTACTATACAAGCTGTATTATTGTTTAATACAATAGTGTCCTTAGTTTTTATCACAGGCGATACGGTATTTGTATGGGATTGGTACCTTACGAGTATATCGATTTTATTAGGTACTGGTTTTCTTGTATTACTACATTTTGCAATCCCATTATTAAAACAAGCAAAGGACAGTCGAGATTACGAACGAAAATGGAAGAAACTTCGGTATGATTCTGAAATTTTTCAAGCTTTATTGCAAAAGAGTGATACAATTACTATTTCTGTAGATAATCTAGGTATTGTATTGGGAAACCCTGATGCAAAGCATGAAATTGTTAAAGTGTGTAATCCTTATTGTGGACCTTGTTCAAAGGCGCATTTTGAATTAGAGGATATCATCCACCATAATTCAGATTTCAGGTTAAGGATTATCTTTACAGCGACGGGAGAAGAATCAGATATTAAGACACCACCAGTTGCACATTGGTTAGCAATACAGCAGATACATGGGGTAGAAGTCATTCAACAAGCATTGGATGACTGGTATTCTGCAGATAAAAAGGATTACGTGGCTTTTGCTAAAAAATATCCAATAAATGGAGAACTAAAAGACCAACAGGAAAAAATTAAAGTTATGCGAAAATGGTGTGATGTAATGAAAATAAGAGCAACTCCGACTGTATACATTAATGGAAGGGAAATACCTGATACCTACCAAATTCATGAGTTGAAAAATATACTATAGTAAAAATTATACCCGGGGCAGGTCGATTTGTCCCCGGGTAGAGGAAGCTCATAACTCCTTCCTGGGTAATCAAAAATGTTGGACGGAATGAGCGGACAACAAAATTAATAATTTAAATTTTGTACAGATGAAAAAAATTTCATTGAAAAGACTTAATCTCCATGAGGTCGAGCAATTATCAAGAACGCAATTGAAGGATGTACTTGGAGGATCGGATGATGCTGGGGTACGGGGAGTAAAATGCAAGGATTCATGCTTAGGATGGAATAATAGTAGTTGGAACACTGTTAGAGGAACATGTTCAACATCTACGACATCTATGGGGCTGACTTTATGTATTTGTAGTGTAACCCCTATTTCTGGAAGTGGTTCTGATTGTTATTGAGCTAATTAATCAGCTTAGTGTGGTATGAATATTCTTATCACACTAAGTCTCTTGTTTAAACCTTTAACTACATGTTGATTAATAAATTATCACTCTTCCTTATTTTAATTGTAATACTGACCTATTCCGATGTCGTGTACGGTCAAGAACGTGTTTATGTTGAGATAAATACCAAAGGTATTGAAAAAGAAAAATTGGTTTTGCATTTTGATGATGGCGCCGTATTAGATGTTATTAGCATGAATCCTGGCGATTCAACGGTAGTAGTCGATAGACCTATTTATACCATTCATGCTCGATTAACCGTTTCGTATGATAACAAGTATTTTCAAAACTATTTTATAACTGGTGACCGTGGGGTTTTGAATCTCTTTTATGATGCGGATAATAAAACAACCTCATTTGACACGCAAAGAAATACAAATGTTGTTCCGATATATGACACTGTGTCAAATGAGATTTATCGTGAATTGAAAAATGGACAAAAATTAGAATCGATGAAACTTAACACTCTGTTTGTTAATCATGGGGCAGAGATCCGTAGTAATGATTCCATTAAATATGAACTTAGCCTTTTGATAAAAGAAATTAATAAAAAATCGATGGATTTACTCAGCTCTTATGGCGACGATTTTTTATCCTTTTATTATTTTAAAGATCAGATATTATCATTGACCGATCTAATAGAATCTGATCCAGAATATAATAATCAGCTATTAGCGTACTATAATAATACCTTCCCTGATAAATTTAAATCTACTGGCGAAGGGAAAAAAATCGCCATTCAGTTGCAACAAAAAGCATCTGCACTAATTTTAACTGAAGGGGCAATGATACCAGATATTCTTGTTAGGGATGTGCAGGGTAAAACAATATCTTTGAGAAATCTGGATAGCGATTATGCATTGTTAGATTTTTGGGCCAGTTGGTGTAGACCATGTATAGAGCAGCTCCCAGATGTAAAGGCCTTACATCAACAATTTTCAACGGATAAGTTGAGCGTGATAAGTATCTCTATTGATCGTGATTCAACTAAATTCAGCAAAAGTGTAAAAGAACATCAGCTTAATTGGACCAACAGTTTGGATAGAGCGAGAATTGTGTCCAGTTCTCTGGGCATAAGTAGTGTTCCAACCGTGTTATTATTGGATCGATCTGGTAAGATTTCATACTATAAAAATGGAGGAAGATTAGATCTGGAAAGAATTCGTAAAATTATTCTTGGAAATTAGAATTACGCATGTAAAATAGCGGCATTTCTTAATTTAAGTATTTTGTAAATCAGGATACAATAGGTTATGATTTGTCGTTTATCTATAAATATATAATCAATAATATGCTTTATGGCAGATGTAGAAATGAAGATTCAGATTAATGCTATTAATCTGAAGCGTCGTGTTGATCGAAGAGTTTACCTAGAAAATCATTTTAAGAGCTATCCGGAATTTGAGCTGCATATTTTTGAGGCAATAGAAGATGTTGTACCCGCAGTTGGGTTGTATAAGTCTTTATGTTCAATTATTAAAAATGCAAAAAAAAACAAATTGCCCTATGTTGTAATATGTGAAGATGATCACGAATTTACTGATGTCTACAATAAGAGCCTTTTTTTTGAGTATATAACTAGGGCCAAGGGATATAATGCCGATGTATTACTAGGTGGAGTTAGTTGGTTCGCTTGCGGAGTGCGTGTGGAAAGTGATTTATATTGGTTGAGAAATTTCAGTGGAACTCAGTTTTTAGTAATTTATGAATCATTCTACCAAAGAATTATCGAGGCCCCCTTTAATAAGCACGATATAATAGATGCCTGGATGTGTAGTTTATCTGACTCTATTTTTGTGGCAGTTCCTATGTTGTCCGTACAGCGAGATTTTGGTTATTCTGACGTTACAGTGGACAACAATAGGTGCGGTAAGGTGGAAGAGTTATTTACTACAACTCAGGCACGATGGAAGGCAATTAAAGACGTTACTGCGCATATTTGGAAGGAATTAGCTGGGTATGTGGTTTATTCTGAATACGAAGATATACAATTACCAACGTATGTAATTAATTTGGCTCGTAGAAAAGATAGATTGGCGCATATTCGTCAACAGTTTGCTCCTAATGATGAATTTAATGTTCACATAATAGAAGCGGTAAATGATAAAAACGGTGCTGTTGGTCTTTGGAAAAGTATTTTAAAAGTTGTTCAAATGGCTAAAGATAGTGATGATGAGGTTATTTTGATATGTGAGGATGATCACATTTTTTGCGATGGATATGATAAACATGTGCTATGGAATGCTATTTATCAAGGAGCTTACCTTGGAGCAGACTTAGTTTTAGGAGGTATTTCCAGTACCCAGCAGGTTATTCCGGCAAGTGATTATCTGTGCTGGATTAGTAGTTTTCAGTGTGCTCAATTTACCATTGTCTATAGTCGTTTTTTTGAAACCATTTTGTCTGCTGAATTTCAGGAATTTGATGCAGCTGATTTAAAGCTTTCAGATTTAACTGCCAATAAATATGTTATTCATCCCTTTATTTCTCTACAAAAAGATTTTGGATACTCCGATATTCCTATTGATAATTTTGGAACAGAACTATATCGTATAAAATTCGACGATTGTTCTTCCAACATCGATAAGATTAGATCAATTTTTAGAACATCTGAAGGGGAAATCTTTTAGCTGTTAACATAACATTAGGACAATTATTTTATTACCTTACTATAGGATTTTATTAGATGCTCAAACGTTTCCCCCACTATAAGCAAATGGACCAAATGGATTGTGGAGCCACTTGTCTACGTATAATATTCAAATATTATGGACAATTGGTTTCGATTCATAAAATACGGAAACTTTGTCAGACAACAAAAGAAGGTGTAAACCTACTGGGGATAAGTGACGCGGCCGAAAAATTGGGATTTCGTACATACGGAGTCAGATTCAGCCTTAGTCAGCTTAATGAAGCAGAACTTCCCTGTATACTTCATTGGAATCAAAATCACTTTGTCGTGCTTTACAAGATAAGTAAAGGAAAGTATTATCTATCTGACCCAGCATCTGGTCTGATCTGCTATGACGAAAAGGAATTCACCTCCAATTGGTTTTCCACTAAAGAATTGCACAACGGGCTTTCATTATTATTAAGCCCTGGTCCTGGCTTTTACCAACTGAATGACGAAGAACCTGAACTCAAGTTGAGTTGGGGAAAAGTTATTCGCTACTTCTATAAATATAAACGACTTTATATTCAGTTGATTTTGGGGATGATACTGGGAACCATATTTCAGTTGATTGTACCTTTTTTGACACAGTCTGTTGTTGATATCGGAATCAATACAAAAAATATTAATTTCATCAACCTGATTCTGATTGCCCAGTTAATGCTCTTTATAGGTGAAACTTCGGTCTCCTTTATACGGTCTTGGATTATGTTGCATATTACAACTCGGGTTAATATTGCTATTTTAACCGATTTACTGATTAAGATTATGCGTCTGCCGATGAGTTTCTTTGATATCAAGACACATGGAGATATTATGCAGCGAATGAATGATCAACAACGAGTAGAAACTTTTATAACAGGTAATTCATTAAATAGCCTGTTTTCTCTCGTTAATATGCTGATTTTTGGTGTTTTATTGATTGTTTATAATAAAACAATATTTCTTGTATTTTTTGTGGCAACATTTCTCTACACACTTTGGATACTACTCTTTATGAAATATCGCAGGGAATTGGATTATCGTCGGTTTAAGATAGCTTCGGAAAACCAGACTTATATGGTGGAAATGATCCAGAGTGTCAAGGATATTAAGCTTAATAATGCTGAAAAGCAAAAACGTTGGGGATGGGAAGCCTTACAAGCAAAGTTGTTCAAGTTTAAAGTGAACAGCCTAGCTTTATCTCAATATCAATCGATCGGTTCCATGGCTATTAATCAGACGAAAGGAATTCTAATAGCTTATATCGCAGCGAAAGGAGTAATTAATGGTGAAATCACTTTTGGGGGGATGATGGCAATTCAATATATCGTTGGTATGGTGGCAAGCCCGGTCGAGTCCCTACTTGGATTTATACAATCATATCAGGATGCGAAAATCAGCATGGAACGACTGAATGAGATATACGAAACAGAGGAAGAAGAAGATGCAAATAAGGATTACCTTAATAAATTACCTGAAGATTGTACGATTACAATCAAAGGTTTGACATTTAGATATTTTGGGGCAGGAAATGATCCTATTTTCTCTCAGCTAAACTTAAGTTTCCAGGCAGGAAAGACCACGGCAATCGTGGGAGCTAGCGGAAGCGGAAAAACTACCATATTGAAACTGTTGTTACGGTATTATGAGTTTGAAGAAGGGGAAATATTTGTGGGTGGAAAGCGGTTGCATCAGTTGAATTACGGATTGTGGCGTGACAGTTGTGGCTCGGTTATGCAGGACAATTATGTCTATGCAGATACTATTGAAAAGAATATCGTTGTTAAGGATGAATTTCCAGATGAGAAAAGGCTTCAGGAAGCTATTGAAATAGCTAATCTGGAAGAGTTTGTTGCTGAACAACCTTTTGGCCTCGCTACCAAGATTGGCACCGCAGGAAAAGGAATCAGTCAAGGCCAACGACAACGGCTGATGATTGCCCGGGCAGTCTATAAGCAACCTGCATACCTTTTTCTTGATGAAGCGACCAACTCATTGGATGCTAATAATGAAAAAGTCATTACGGACAATTTAGATAGATTCTTTCAAAATCGCACAGTCATCGTTGTGGCCCATCGACTAAGTACCGTCATGAATGCAGATAATATTATTGTATTACAAAAAGGACAGGTTGTTGAACAAGGGACTCATGTCGAACTGACTGCTCAGAAAGGTCAGTATTATGAGTTGGTGAAAAATCAGTTAGAACTAGGAAATTGAGTGTAGCGAATTCAAAAAAGTTAAAGGAGACTATGGCAAAAATCCACGAAATATACGAGAATATCAATTCTGAAGATTTACAGGAGATTATCTCTAAGCCGCCATCTTGGCTACTTAAAAGAGGAATTTCTTTTATTCTATTATCGGTGCTACTGATTTTAGGTATGTCCTTTTATATTAAGTATCCGGAAATGGTACTTACTGAGATACGCTTTACAACAACGAATTCCCCCAAGGTTATCATCAACCCCAATAATGGTATATTGGTAAGGCTTTTAGTTAAAAATGGCGAAATTGTAAATCGCAATCAAGATATCGCCTATCTTGAAAGTACAGCATCTCATGCAGATGTTATTGACTTGCTAGTAAAGTTAAAAGAATTGCAGAGCAAAATAATTACGCTCGCAGAACTTGATGATAACATCCCTCACGGAAGTTTAAACCTGGGTGAATTGCAGGGAAGTTATCAATCTTTTTATATATCCTTACTCAATTATCAGGCAATTAAGGAAGGAGGAATCTATCAGAAACGAAGAAAGGTGCTACAGAGTGAGGTAGGATATGTCAATGAACAAAATAAGCGTATTCAACAAACTTATGAATTACAAAGAAAAGAACTGGAATTAGCTGAGACAGAATATGAAAAATATAAGCAACTAGCGGAAAAAAAGATTATAAGTTCTATGGAACTACAACAGAAGGAAGCTTTACTTCTTTCTAAAAGGCAGACTATTCCTAATATGGAAAATAGTATTATTACCAATAGGAATAATTTATTGACTAAAAATAGGGAGATTATCGAAGTAGAGAATGAGATACTAGAGGAAGAGAAAAAATTTGTACAATCATTAAATAGCCTCATAAGTGAGGCTGAAGAATGGAAGAAGCGGTATGTGCTTTCAGCAACAGTGGAGGGTAAGTTGGTGTATGCTGGATTCTGGCAGGAGAATCAATATGTAAAAATGGGAGAAGAGCTCTTTTATATCAATCCGAATAAGGATGACTATTATGGAGAAGCTTTTATCCCTCAGTATGAGATCTCAAAAATTGAAGTTTATCAGCAGGTTTTAATTAAGGTGCATAGTTATCCATATCAGGAATATGGTTACCTTAAAGGGAAGGTGAGTTATATTAGTGATATTCCAATTAAGGATAGTGTTTTCTTCGCACGGATAGATGTTGAGCGTACGGAAAGAGACTCACTGATTCGTCTCAAACCAGGGATACATGCAGATGCCGAAATCATTACTGCTGATGTATCTATATTTAAGCGGATATGGATGAACTTAGTAAAATCATTGAATTATTAATGTTAAAATAGATGAATAGAAAAATAAATGATTAGTAAATTCCTTGAAAATTATTTATCCAATCTTTGGAACAAAAACTTCGTTATTGATAGAACAGAGTTTTCAGTCATTTAATATTTTGAAAGAATATGGAATTGAAATTTAAAGTGAGAAACAAAGACGTTATTGAAGAGTTTTTTTTAACTTATGTCCTTTCAATATCCAAGAGACTGAAACGTAAACTAAAGTATGTCAACGGAATAATTTAATAAGATTTTTTAAATTGAATTATTCAAAGGACATGGCTATGAAACAAAAGACCCTATTGGGGTCAAAGATTCTATGACTGATTTAGAGCGTTTAACCATCGAAAATGAATATTTACGAGCAGAAGTAGCTTATCTAAAAAAGTTGGAAGCCTTAGCTCAAAGCAAGCAAGTCAAAAAGAAAAAACCGTAATAGTTACGGAGTTAAGGCGCTTACACAAACTGGAATATCTTTTACATCTGGCAGAGCTAGCAAGAAGTAGCTACTATTATCATCGAGATAGTAGTGCTTTTTTAGATAAGCATATAGACTTGGTAAAAGAAGTAAAACAACTGTATCAAAGATCTTTGGGAAGATATGACTATCGAAGAATAACGTTAGCCCTAAGAAAGGAATTGAACATTCCTGTAAACTTTAAAACCATTGCTAAAATCATGAAGCAGATAGGTTTGAAGAGTAAGATAAGAGGTGAAAAGTATAAGTCTTATAAAGGTGAAATTGGCAAAGCTGCGGATAATATCTTACAACGAGATTTCACTGCCGATTGGCCTAATGTAAAGTGGGCCACCGATATAACTGAATTTAAGGTAAAGGGAAAAAGCTATACCTATCGCCAATAATTGATTTGTTTAATGGTGATGTAGATAGGCTATAACTTATCTACATCACCTAACTATCGGCAAACTTTGGATATGCTCAATAAAGGTTTCAGGGAAATCAAAAACGATGAAAACCCAATTCTCCATTCTGATCAAGGTTAGCAGTACAGGCTAGAGAAGTACAAGAAAAAACTAAAAGATAAACAGATAATGCAAAGTATGTCCAGAAAAGGAAACTGCTTGGATAACGCTATAATTGAGAACTTCTTTGGCGTGCTTAAATCAGAATTATTTTATCTAAATGAATATAACTCGGTATCACAATTACATGCTGAGATTAGAAAGTATATTAAATATTATAATAGGGACCGAATAAGGCTTAATTTAAATGGAATGAGTCCGGTGGAATACCGAACTCATTACTTTAAAAACATTGCGTAACTTCGTCCAACTTTTTGGGATCAGTCTATATTAGATTTTTCGGGCGTTTTTTTTGTAAGGTATTCAAGAGGGGGGCGACGATTGGAGTGCTTCAAATAGGAAGCCATGTAAGGTCTATGTAACGCCAAAGCCTGTCTCTTAATCTATGTTTTGGGGCTATTAATAAGATGTTTGCTGGGATTTGTGATAGATAGAGAGCCAAAGAGCCATCTTCAAAAGGATAGGGATGATGGTCGTTCTAATAGTCACAATGGAAAGGAAAAAAAGATATTTCGAGGTCTTAATACAGTTACTTTTGAACTAGAATCAGGGCGTGGTAGGTCTGGCATGATATCTATGCCCATAATCTAATTTTTTAAAGAAGTTTGTGGTGGGTAAAGGAAGGAGGTGAACTGTAGAGCTGTTTTAAATTCCAAAGGACCCTAATTTTTTTTCATTTTTTCTGGTTCAATTACTATATCCAGAAGAGGTGGGACGATAATATCTCTGCTTGTATCACTTTACATCGTGTATTCTATACTACTTACTGGGTAATTAAAAATGTTGGACGGAATGAATAGACAACAAAAATAATAATTTAAATTTTGTACAGATTAAAAAAAAATCATTAAAAAGACTTAACTTCCATGAGGTCGAGCAATTATCAAGAACGCAATTGAGGGAGATCCTTGGAGGATCGGAAGATGGTGGGGTACGGGAGATTGTAACGTAAACTGTATCAGTGAAATAAATTAATAAGATTATTTATATTTAATTATTCAAACGACATGGTCATGAAAGACAAGACCCCATTCGACTTTGAGCGCTTCAAAGAGGAAGCTATGCAAGGTCTTTACGAAGGGAAGAGTTTATCACCCAATGACGGCGTTTTAGCGCCCTTAATAAAGCATTTATTGGAGTCCATGATGGATGGTGAGTTAGCGGAACCATCTACAAGAAGATAAGGCATCAGTAGCCCTTAATCGTCGTAAGGGCAAGACAATGAAAACAGTTCGAGGTCTAAACACAGGTACTTTCGAACTTGAATCTGGACGGGATCGATCTGGGACATTCGAACCTAAAGTAGTTCCTAAGCGTCAGCTCATTATTATGAAACAATTAGAAGGTCATGTGCTAAGTATGTATGCCAAAGGTATGAGTATACGGCGAGGTGTAAGACTTCTTGTTTAGGATGGGATTCTCATGATTTTAATGTTATTTGTGGAACATGTTCAACATCTATGGGTCTGACTTTATGTATTTGTAGTGTAACCCCTATTCCTGGAAGTGGGTCTGATTGTTATTGAGTTAATTAATCAACTTAGGCTGTTATGAATATTATTGTCACACTAAGTCTTTTATTTAAACGATTTAATTATATGTTGATTAAAAAAATATCACTCGGACTTGTTTTAACAGTAATACTGACGTATGGAAGTTTTGTCTGCGGTCAAGACTGTGTTTATGTTAAGATAAATACCAAAGGTATTGAAGAATAAAAATTGGTTTTACAATTTGATGATGGACTAGTTTTAGATGTTGTATCTACGTTTAGAACTTTTAGAATACCACATGGGTCTGTTCAAAAGTGAAACTTGGCAGGCTCTGCTTAAGAAAACTTGATAATCAGAACACAAATCCTTAAATATTTTGCGATGTTGTGGAGATGTCAATACTTGTCCTTAATACATCTTATAATGTCTGCTTATCTAGGTTCAAATCTGTAATAAGTTTTTAAGCTGTGCATTCTTCTTTTCTACTTGACGCAACTTGCGTATTTTAGAAATGCCTAAACCTCAATGTTTTTTCCTCCAATTATAGAATGTTGCTTCGGTGATGCCCATCTTTCGACATACTTCCTCAACTCGGGTTCAAGTCTTGCACTGCTTGATTGCAAAGGGAATTTATGCTTCGGTAAACTTTGATTTTATCATTTTTTCTCCTATTTAAAATTAATAATTCAGACTTCCTATTCTCAAAATATCTGATTTTTTAGATTGAGGTCACTCTTGTTAATAGATAGAGGTGTAATTGTTTGAATAATAGGTTTTAATTTTAGATAATGAAAGGTTATTTTATAGTATTTAAATGCTAATTTTATCTTAATTTTCTTTGAAGGAAAATATTCCTTTAATTATACCAATATGAGGCTTGTTCGCATTAGCGATAAGATTACCTGTAGTTATGTTATGACGTGATAGTATAAAATTACTTGTGTTCATTTCTCCCCAAGTTAACTTTGAAGAACTGTTTTCTAACCCTTTTTCTTTTATATTTGGTATAGCTCGATTATACTTTTTTGTACCTACATGAATGTAGTTTAATCCTTTAATCATCAACCTGATTATTATATCAATGTCTTGATATCCCATGGGATGAAAATCTTCATTATAACCTCCTATAGATAAGAAATTTTTCCTTGAAACTGCTATGCGTCCACAAGAGCCATCACCGAATGTATTACTAAATTGATGAAAAATTATTGACTCTATACCATACTTTAGCATATGTTCCAAAACAAATTTTCCTCCATTTTTTCCAGTGTAATTATCACAGTCTAAATTGACCAATATGTCGCCTTTTGCCAAAATATGTGCTGTATTTTTTGCTATTGATAAGTGCCATTCTGGTAGTTGATCAGTCCAATAATATTTTAAATATCCTTCATTAATTTCTTTTTCGAAATTATTAATAAGCCAATCTTGTAGACCATCTGTACTATCGAAATCAATTAGAACAAAATCAATCTTATGCTTCATGCTGTAGTTATCAGCTAGGTTTTTTGGTAATGTTCTTTTTATTTGATTAATTCTGTTTTTACATGTGATACAGAATGACAATTTGATAGAGTTATCCATAAAGTGTGATTAAGAATGAAAAGTAATATATTATATGTATTAAATATAGCAAACAAATTGTTTTAATATTATTAGGTTGTTATATGTGATGTTTAATCTCCCAATCCTTAAGGGGCAAAAATATTAATTGCTCTTCAGTAACTAATGCTTTCGTGTAGGTATTAAGTATAATTTTTAACAATTGGTCGAAATTTACGTCTTCATTATTATATAATGAAATTTTGGCTATTTGATATTCATCAGCATTTGGGAGAATATTAATTATGTTCTTTATAACATTTTTCAAATGCTTCAACTAATTTATTACTGACATTTCCTAAATCTTTTTGTTTTAAAAATAGGCTAGATTTTTAGTTTTTATACACTTAGATACTACTATGTGGAGGCACCGATTTATATTTTTGATATTTAAGAAAGTCCCAAGTTCGTGGTGGCCAATTCGGTTATTATGATTTCAAAATCAGAAAATTCATGTATAAAAGGAATTTGGAAATATAAGAAAACTCTTACTCAAAAATTTTGTATAGCTGAGCCAGATACTTAACTAGATGATTTTTTTATCAACATATACTCTCCTACATCAAAAATAGCCTAGCTGATTATGCTAAATATGGGAAACCATTTTATTGGTCTTTTAAGTCGTTGGATATTAAAGTCGGTAAGTTGAGGCGCATATAACGTTCTTGAAAATTATCAATAAAACAAATTGCAATGAATATTTCCATTATGAAAACTATAGCTCATTTCTTTTTTATTTTACTTTTTGTTTTAATAGCTAATACTTCTTTTGGCCAATCCTTATCACTCCCGAATGGGGAAGTTCGTACGTGTGTATATCAAACAATTAAAGGTTATTGGTTAAGAAATAAATATATTACATAAATGTTTGTACTTCGCCCGAGAAAAATAATCGGAATCAACTGCAACTAGTTTTACCTAAGGATGTTATAAATATGTATGCAGGAATAGGTGATTTTTTGTTTTACTTGAATGATAAATTTGAGGTCGATAGTGCTAAGGTTGTTAGTTTGGAAATCAGAAATAGGGTTTCAAATAGGATATATGATTGGGTTTATTTTGCACATGCTACTTCTATTCAAGAAGTAGCATGTGCATAAACTTGGCGCAACAATTCAAGATTTGAATAAATTTGAACTTGATAAACTTACATTCACTCTAGCTAAGTCATTTATGGAGTGTTTAGCAAAGTGCATCACATTTCATGATGCACTTGAAGGAAAAAGGCGTAAAAAAAATACATTGTTTTATTTTTTCATACTAAGTTAAATGGGTATTTTGTTTTAAGATATTGGTTATGAGTATTGTGTGTGTTGTTGTCCATGCTGCTTGACTCATCTCTTTGCATAAAGACTTAAGTAAAAAATGAATTATTCATATCTTCATACTATAATTATGACAAAAGATGAAGTCCTTTGGTTGGAAAATAGATTGACTGAGTTAATGAATGGCCTAATATCTTAAATGAAGATATATTTAATATATTTCAATCACAAAATTTTCATCTTCCTTTTTTTAAACAGTAAAATAATTATGAAAAGTAGTTTCGCATTTTTCTTTCAGAAGACAAGTTTGCTATTAATTATCTTTTTGACATTTTTAGAGATTTCTTGTATATCTAAATTGAATAAAGATAATCCTACCGAATATATAGATATTTACTATGCTATATGGGCTATGTTGATTCTGACGGTCCTTGTGAAAGGGGATTTCAGAGTAGTGAAGTTATTGATAAAGGTTTTGCCTATATAAGTAGAGTCGAGTTTTTTAAAATTATAAAATTTTTAAAAACTCTAGATACATCAACTCATGCTGTTGGCTCAACATATGGGATGTGTATGCAAAGTAATTTTCATTTTGCAGCTGATAGTTCCAAAAGAGTCTGTATAGGACAGTTTGGAGATATGACGATAGAAAACAAATCCTTTGCGAGGAGTGATAGTTTGGTTTATTTATTAAGAAAGTATGCTGGTTTTTACAATTATTACCCTAAAGAAGATTTAGTAGGATTCTGTAAGGAGTTGTCACAATTTCCCATACCAGAAGATTACCATGATACGAGTGGAGAGCTTGCTTCCGCGGATGTTTTCTTCGCAAAATTCCGAATTTTAGCAAAATAGCATTTTTTAAAATCGATGTTTTGTAAATTTCGAAATCGATAAAAAGTAAGCAGTTAAACTGGTGAAGTTTTTAGTCTAATTAATCCTCGATATTAAGCAATTAGAAAAATAGCCATCGTGTATAAAGTCTTTTTCTTTGTTACAGCTTCGCTATGACTAGATTTTTTCTTAAACCACGATACTATTTTCGACAACTTTTTTTTCCTATTTAGTAAGGAACATATCGGCAGTAAAAAAGTTTTTTTTGAATTTAGGTAGTAAGGATACTCTTGTGTATACCAGCTTCATTTGCACGATTCTTGTAGGAGGTTAAGCAAAAGAGCATCATATTTTTAGGCTATGAAAACGTACCTTGTTATTACCGTATTATTGTTTTGTATAGGGCAGACGCTGTATGCCCAAAGTTCGATGAAAACAACTCCGCAGGCCGTTTTGCCCAAAGAAATCAAGTTATGGCCGGGTGCTATGCCCGATGATGGGGGAGGCAGTAGAAATGATGAAATGGTAAGCGCTAAAGGATCGGTCACGCAAGTGTCAACACCAAGGTTGCTCGTTCATCGGCCGGAACATTCTAACGGCACTGCAGTTCTTATTATCAGCGGTGGAGGTTATGCTCATATAGAGCTCGGTAAAGAAAGCAATCCTACCGCAAGTTGGCTACAATCGGAGGAAATCACCGCCTTTGAGCTCGTGTACCGCCTTCCACAGGAAAATTGGAAAACCACCAATGTACCTTTTCAAGATGCACAACGGGCGATGCGTATTATTCGGAGTAAAGCCGATGCGCTCGGTATTCAGCGTATAGGTGTGCTCGGTTTTTCTGCTGGTGGGCATTTGGCGGGTATTATCGCTACAGAACCCGACCATCTTTTCTATACGCCCGTTGATGCGGTCGACGCTATATCGGCAAGGCCCGATTTCGCAGCCCTAATCTATCCGGTAATCTCCATGCTGCCACCCAATAATAAGACACATGCTAAAAAGAGCATCCTTGGTGCACAGCCTACCGAGGCCGAAGAAGCTGCTTTCTCGGTAGAGAAGCTGGTTGATAGCCATACGCCGCCGACGTTTTTGGCACAGGCAACGGACGACACGATTTCGCCTGTCGCGAATAGTTATTTGATGGATGAAGCCTTGAAAAAATCGAATGTAGCCGAGGAACTGCATATTTTTCCAACAGGAGGCCATGGCTGGGGACTCGGAAAAACGGGGACGCCCACCATGGAGTGGCCACAGCTCTTTAAAGCTTGGGCACAGCGAAACGGATTCTGGAAGTAAAGACCTCTGTGATTATTAGGTAGATTACGATATGCATGGTAATCAAAGCAATTTCTTTTTTTTAAGCGTTGCAAACGCTATTCCCAAGCATCCTCGTTGCAAACGAGGACGATTGAGGATTTAGAAACACTTATTCTCAAGCGTCCTCATTGCCGACGGATAATAATATTCGACCCTTCCAGGGTCGTACTTTCGTCTAAACTAGGCTATAAATATATCAATCCTCCGGACTGAATCCCTTAAAAAGCCCTGCCAAAAAAACAATAAACAGATGCTAATCATTACCCCAGCGGGGTCACATATAAACAGAGAAAGTTGAAAGTCAAAAAGAGAGCACAGCCTTGATTTTTACAGAACCTTTTTTAAGAAAATTTTGAAAGCCCCGTCCTGGCCAAGGACACGTACCCCATTAACAGAAAGACTACTATCAGCGTTGCAAACGCTATCCGCAATCATCCTCGTTACAAACGAGGACGATTTTAAGGTTTAGAGTCCTTCTCATATTTCCTCATTGCAGACGAATACGATAATAATATTCGACCCTTCCAGGGTCGTACCTTCGTCTAAACTAGGCTATAAATATATCAATCCTCGGGATTGAAACCCTTAAAAAGCTTTACCTAAAAAATAATAAACAGATTTAAACCATTACCCCGGAGGGGTAACATGTTTCTAGAAAATAGAACGTTTATAAAACCGACCCCAGCGGGGTCACATATAAACAGAGAAAGTTGAAAGTCAAAAAGAGAGCACAGCCTTGATTTTTACAGAACCTTTTTTAAGAAAATTTTGAAGCCCCGTCCTGGCCAAGGACACGTACCCCATTAATAGAAAGACTACTATCAGCGTTGCAAACGCTATCCTCAAGCGTCCTCATTGCAGACGAAAACAATACTAGATGGTAAACTAGATAATCGCTAAAGCAGCCGTTTAAGAAAAGGAGCACTTAGACTGTTGGTATCATTTTTGACTAAAAAACCCTTTCACAGCATAAGTGTATTTTAAAATTTAATTTAATATAAAAATGAGATTTTTTCTTTATAAAATTATTATCCTCACATTATTAATAGTTGGATGTGCGAAAGAGGATAATTTGGCGGATTCAAATGTATATCGTTGGAAAATTGAGCATTACAGTAAAGTTTCGCCTTCAAATGGGTTGCAGAATACTAAAAATTCTTCTTCTAAATGGCTCATTGGTGTAGAATATGTTTCTTTAACTAACGCTCGTATTGCAGATCGGAAAAAAGTTAATAAGGTTGATGGCGTAGTTGATTTTTATGTTTACACCCGGATTAAAGCAAGTTAAAAAGAATTAACAGTTCTTAACTTTCTGTACTCCGCTTATAGAAATAGTATGGATTAATAACTGTTTCGTGAGAGCAACTGCAAACGAAGTTTGTCAGCATAAATTTTAAAAAAGCAATTAAACAAGAATCACTAAACCTTGTTTAATTGCTTTTTTTATTGAAAACCTTAACCTCTATATTGTTGGTTTAGTTCTTAAGTTATGAAAATAAAAAATCACTCTTTTATCGCTAAGTCCAAGCCATTCGTAAGCACCATAATCAGATTCTTACTTACCAACTAAAACCTACTAATCTTCTACTACCCGTTGTATTTTAGTCGAAAATTGCTGTACAAAACTCTCCCATTGCGTTTTATGAGTAGCGTGGTCGTATAGCGATTTTGCATATTGGTAGGTATCTGCCGAGAGGTGCCAGCCAAAGATATTTTGTAGGTAACGGATATCGGCCGCAATAACGCGATTTAATACCGTTTGCTTGGAGATACCATACGTCTTGCAATAGCGGTCGAGATAAGCCCCTCTACCAATTTTTACGTATTCGACGAGCAAGTCTTCCGTCATGAATGGAGCAGGAATAACCTCTATTTGGAAATCCTTTTTGCGGAGTGCCGCCACGAGTAGCTCATATTCATAAAATCTTTCCGGAATATCTGTTTTCAGGAGGCCACCGTTGTTGGCCGCCGTATAACAAAGTTCTTTGGTGATTAGCGTATCCGGTATATGGCGGAGCGCCATACCATTTTTTTCAACAGCTAGCTGTACCACTTCGGCATCGATAAAGTGTGCCGGAAAATACTCCAAGGCAAATACCGTTTGCTCCAAAGCAAGCATACATAAAGCTTTGCTTTTAAATTCGGGAGGTACCGTTTTCAGGTCGCGGTAGTTTTGCTGTACAATCATGTAGAAATATTTTTCATCATGCGGCGGCGTATTGGCCGATTTCAGCACCGATTCGCCTGCCGATAGTCGGCGGCACAGCTCCTCAAAGCTCGTGATGTAGGGATTCTTTAGCAAAGGTGTCAAGGCATCGGCGATATGCTCATTGTCATCGGCATCTTCATAACAAGCATGTTCCTCCGGGCTGTTAGGGTCGTTCGAGTGGTAGTAAAAATCGGATATATCCTTACGCTCGGGCACAAAATGAAAATCATCACCAACAAATACAGGAGCCTTGATGGTGCCCCCACAACACATCCAGCCGTGATTGTAATGCAGCATCACAATCTCCTCGGCAGTGATGTCACCTTCCACATTCACGGCAGAGCCACCAATCAGGAAGTTACGACAGGTCACGTTGCCGGTGACGAGTAATGTCGGACCATAATCGCCCTCCTCGTTGAGCACACTGCCGTTTACCGTTAAATTGCCGTTGATAATATAACCAGCTATCCACGTATCGGGATTGCCCTCTGTCAAGAGATCTGTATCGAGTATGAAATCTGTATCGAGTTGCAGGTCACCTTCATGTACATAGAAGTAGCTATCTGCCTCCATAAATGCATCGAAATCGCCTTCATCTTCATAAATCTTCTGCTGTATTTGATAGCGTGTCATCGCATCTGCCAACGACACCAGTTCGAACGGGTTCTTCATAACGCTTGTCCTGTTTTAACTTACAGTTCGCAATTTATTAAGAAAATTCAAGGAATTAAAAGGGGAGGTGAGGATGAGTATAGTAAAGTTTTATGCAGGATACGGTAAACCGTAATCCTTATTGTTTGATTTTTAGTATTTTAGGGTTTGTGATTCCAACGCGGAATATTTTATAACCAATTGATTAATATGATTCCTAATATATATAAAATCGACTTGCAACATTACCAATTTACTAATATAAAAGATATCAGTGGAATTGTAGAAAAAATAGTCAACAATGCTGCCTTAAAAAGAAATAAGGATAAGGAGCTTTATAATATTTTAATAAAAAATATAGATGATGTAGAAATTTATCTTGTTACTGAGGAAGCTGAGCAAAAAGAAAGTGAATGGGCTAAATTTTTACCTCGAGAATACTATGGAAATGTAAAACTCTATAAACAATCACTTAATTTATTGTTATTTATCTATACCCATGAAAATATGTATTGTATTTTGGGAGGTGATTCATACTCTTTTATAGTAAATTATATAAACCATTCATTTGGTATTAACTTATATAGTAAAATAATTGACCAAAGCGATGATAATTTAATCACTATAAAATCTAAAGGGGTATCGGGAAATGAAGTAAATTCAAATAGCCAATTTAGAGAGGATTTCAGAGTAATAAACTTTATACGTTTCGGGAAGATTCCTTATGAAATAATGATAAAAACTAGTGTTGATCGTAGTTCTAAATATTTTAAAGATGTACAAAGTTCATCTGATGAAAGAATTACAGTTAATTACTCTAAAGGAATTAGAATAAGTAAAGATTTAGGTTTTCATGAAATAATAGCTATTGTTAAGAAATTTGATGAAATAGAAGAATTAGAAGAATCTGATTTTTTAAATTCATACAAAGAAATAGATAAAAATAATGAAGAAATAGAACAATATAATAATACCCTTATAGAGGATATTTACAACGACTTACAACTTATAAATACATCTTATAGAAAAAAGAAGTTACAGTTTGATTTTACTAATCCGAATAATACCCCTTTATTTTATGAATCGGATACATTTAAGTTAAAGGAAAAAACAGATAAAGGTGGATATTCTCAATTTGCAGAAGTTCATGATAAAAATGAGATCTATCCGAGAGTGCTAGAAAGAGCGACTCAAATTCATACAAATTTAGATTTTTTCTCATTTAGAGCATACATACAAGGGGTGTATATTACATGTTACAAAGAGAATGTAAAAACTGTTTCATCCAATTTTTTATTTCATTTTAATACAGAAATTACATATGGAAATCAAACTATTTTATACTTAGGTGCAAAATGGTATAAACTTAAATCTTCATTTATAAAAGAATTAAATGCAACCTGTTCATCAATTCTGAATAATTATAAAGCATCAGAAAATTTAGTTAATAAAGCTTGGGATAAACATAGTATTTCTAAGGAAGGACATTACAATCTATTGTATAAAGGCTTAAAGGGATATTTTGTTTTTGACACTTATTTATTTGATTGTCTTGAGATATGTGATTTACTTAAAATAGATGACTTTTCAATAACACTAGTTCATGTAAAGTATGGTTTTGATAATAGAATGAGAGAGGTGATGAATCAAGTCCTGATATCAGCAAGAAGGCTTAAAGATGATATGCAAGGAAGTAATAGGATTTTAAAGAAAATGTATAAAAAACTTGAAGAGACTAATCAAATAAACTCCCTAAATTTTTATACTGAAGAGACATTTATTTCTGAATTTAAGGGAAAGAGTATTGAATATGTTATAGCATATACCAATCACAATACTTCTGAAAGTATTGTAGATAATATAGCAAAATTTAGATCTAGTATAGCAAAGTTTTCGATTATAGAATGTCACACTGAAATGCAAACAAATTACTTTCCTTTAAGGTATGTTCAAATTAGGAATTTTTAATATGAATATTATAAGAAATCTGGGACCTTTCTCATGTTATATTTCCAAAATGGAGAGACTTTTAATCATCAAAATACTTAACTTTAAAAAGAAATAAATGTTAATACCTTTAAAACAATTTATTTGTGATAGATGTGGAGATATTATTGAAAATTCTACAGACGGTTGCGTAGAATAGGAAAGCCTTATTGAAAACAGAGATTGAATCAATAGAGATTTTAAAATATGTCACCATACAAGGCTTTGTCAAAAGATAGGGGCCAGTCCAAATTGTGTTGATTAGCCTTTAGATTCTATTATTGGAGATTTTTCCCATGTATTTTTTTATAGTCGTATTGATATAGTACAGTATCATCAACCTGAAAATAAAAAACCTGTAATTAATGATTTTAGACAATACACCGAGTTTATGCGTAGACTTACATTACCTTATTAAGAAGGGGCTAGACAATTGTGGATTGAGGCAATGAGTGATGAATATTTCGGGGATGCTAATGAAATTTATATCTTTTTACCTAAAAACTTATTTGCAATAATTAAACATTGTTCTGGAGAGGACTAAAAGAATTTTTTCTGAAAATCAGATAGTTTCAACTTAGGTAGAATTACAAAAAAACAAATAATGGGCTATTTCAATCAATACATTAGCGAAGAATTTCCATCGTTCTCGGTTATCATTGAAGACGATGATAAAGTTTGCTATGCCTATTTACTGGAAGAAAATCAGATCATAAGTGATGTGTGGCTTTATAACAATATAGACAGTCCTGACGCAGTGGATTGGAAAAACAAAGACGACCTTCCTTTTGCGAATCCTAAAGAGTTCATTAAAAATAATATTCCACCTTTTGATGTAGCTACGTCCATTGATGTTAAATGGGGAAATGTGGATGGGAAGATCTTTGCAAAAATTTATGCTTCTAATCAGTTATTAGTAAAACTTGAAAGGGGCGCTTTTCCTGGATGGTCTACTCTTGTTAAAAGTGATGGACCATTAGCATTGTTGTATAGTATTGATAGCTAGGTAGATGTTTTTACGGACTTTTGTATTTTTATAATTCTACCTTAACCTCTTTACCACCATAAATCGCCTCAAATAATTCACCTTGTTTTTTGCCGATGGCCTTTTCGATAAGGAGAAGCTCGTGGGCTTCAGGTGCAGCTATGCGGAAGTAAAGGTCTTTAAGTCTATTTTCCGAAATTCTTGTTTTCTGTGCAACCTCTTCAATTGAGTTTTTGTTCACTTCAAACTGCTTCATAAAGCTGCCGAACTGATTTCGCTCTTTCGGTGAGTAATTGTTAAGCAGGAGCGTTAGACTAGGGTAGACGATTTTTGTCGCCGCTTCGCAGGTATCGCCAAAGGCTGTATATATTTTAAAGAAAACTTCCGCTTTAAGCCTTTTTCGCCTTCCTGACTGTATTTTACTGATTTCTCCTTGGGAAATTGATGATTGCTTTGATAGCTTACTTAGCGTCCACGATAAAGAGATTAAACGATTGTCTATGTATTTAATAATCGAATTTTCGGTTTGTAAATCTTTATTGTCGTTAATCTCTTCCATTAATCCTTTATTTAATATTAGTTATTTTGGAATATGTATTGTATATTTGGTTAAGCGATTATGAAAAAGGCTTTTAGCCCTCTATAAAGACGACCTCCCTTCCATAAAAGACTCCACACTATTTTATATCCTTTAGCAAAAAGGGTAAAAATCCATTTTGGACATTGTATAATTATTAATCTATACCTTAAACAAATGAACATAGACTGTACAGGAACTATTCTCGGCACAAGTACGCAAAATCTAGGATTAGGCGTATTGGCTACATGAAAACAGTAGGTAAAGAATAGGAACAGGACATCCCAAGAATAATAAAAAGGTAGTCTAGGAAATATGCGTTATGCCTTTTTGGGCAGGTTAGTTCTTAGGGATCATCCCGAAGAGCAAAGGCCGCATTCACTTAGTATCTTTACCGACCACCTTATTGTGAGCCATGTTATGCATGGTACGTAAACCCACAAAGGTCATCGATTAGCAAGTTTTTTTATTCTTAAGCAGCTTAAAAATAGCAAACTTTTCTTGCACCTCCAAGAAGTAAGCGTTATTGTATTTATTGTTTATCAGTAATTGTGGTCGGTTATTTGCTATAACTAATATCAATACCCATAAAATAATAATGGTCGGCCATCTGTTTGCTGAGCGATTCCCCTGTTGTTTGTGGAAAGAACGTGACTCTCGTTTCTCAAGAGTACGGTTTGCACTAAAAGCGTTCTTTCTATTAAGCAAGCAACGGCAATTGCAGAAGCAAATAAGGTGGTCGGCTTTTTTTAAAAGACCTATTTAGACCATGTCACTAGGACGATATATGTCTACATTCAATAAAACTAGCGCCGCCGACTATTAGGTATAGCAGGCGACGCTAAAATATAGTTTAGCTAAGTTTTGCGTCTAATTCAAAAGCATCAGCAAATTTTGAAAATGTAGCTGTTGCTGTGTTTATGGCTTCCTGGTAATGTTCTTCCGGAATATGTAAGCTTAGTTTATCGGTGAAGAAGGACCATTTGCTTCTCGTGTCTTCACCGTAGCCAGCAAAAAAAGAGGTACCTTTCGTAATGCCATGGTTGGCTAATATTTTAACAATAATGGATCCGCCCATAACAGAACCTTCCATGACGTAAAGAGCGGCTAGCGCTTTGACGGTGCTATCGATGATGGGCACCGAAACTTCGATAAGGTCGTTTAGCGAGCATCCACAACTTTTAATATCGTCTGCAATGCTGTCGGCATGTCTGCGTTCAGCATAGTCTGGTAAGATAGCCGCCGTTATAAAAGGCTTTATCGTTTCCTCCAAACGAAGGAAGTAGGCATAGAATACTTTTAAAAAAGCCGCATAATCAGCATCGCTTCGCATATTCTTTAAACGGGTGATGACTATTTTTTCCAATTGCTGATGCGCTACTGTTGTCTGTTCTCTTAATGCTTCGTGTATCATATTTCTATCGTTTAATTTTCTTTGTGTGTGTTAAGGTCATCCCGAAAGGAGCTAATTTTCGGGATGCCAAATTGTTGTCTTTAGTTTGCGCCGCCGCCGAGGCTGCGGTATAAATCTGTTATCGCAAGAAGTTCATGGCAGGTAATGGTTGCCAAATCAAGTTCGCTTTGTAGCTTATTTTGCTGTGCGGTTATAACTTCAATATAGTTGGCCATACCATTTTGATAGAGCGAAGTAGCATTCCCAATAGCCTGCTGAAGGGTTTCCACCCGTTTGGCGGTGATGAAGTGCTGCTGTTTCAATTTTTCGATTTTTGTCATAGCCTCAGACACCTCGCCTACCGCGTTCAATACACTTTGTCGGAACAGGATAACTGTTTTTTCGCGCTCGATTGTCGCCAGCTTATAGTTCGTGGTCAGCTCCTTATGCTGCAATAGAGGCTGTAGGACGCTGACGCCCACTATACCAAATAGAGAGCTTGGAATATTAAACCAATCACTAGCCTTAAGGGCGTTGACACCAGCACTTGCCGTGATGCGAAGGGCCGGATAAAGTTGCGCCTTCGTAATTCCTACTTTCGCGTTAGCGATAGTCAAGTCGAGCTCTCTACTTTTAATATCAGGCCTTCGGCGGATGGTAATCGATGGGATACCGGCAGTAATATCCGAAGGAAAGCGAGTTTCATGGATACTTGTTCGGCGCTGTATACCCCCCGGCAACTGTCCCACGAGGATGCTTAGCGCATTTTCCTGTAAGGAAATCTCTTGCTCCAGTTGGGGTACAAGGCCTGCTGCTAGGAGCTGCTGCGCCTGCGCCTGCTGTACGGCTAGGTTGCTAACCTGCCCAGCTTCGTATAATACGGAGGTCGTGTGGCTTATGCTGTCAATCAAAGCAATATTACGCTGCGCTACACGCACCTGCTGGTCCAGCATAAGCAAGGAGAAATAGCCCTTGGCTATGCGGGCGATAAGGTTTGTTTGGAGGGTTTTTCTAGCCTCCTCACGCTGTAGGTAGCTGGCCAGCACAGCCTTGTTGCTGTTGCGAATGCGTCCCCAAATATCAGCTTCCCACGAAAGCATAGCGCCAGCGGTATAATCCTCGATATGTTTGCTGCCCAAAAACTGGCTTGAGGTAAGCCCATTAAGACTATTTTTGGACGGTGTATTCGAATTTGCGGCCACTTGAAAATCGACAACAGGAATATTGTTCCACTTCGATTGTTTGACAAGCAAGTCGGCTTGCTCAATATTTTTTAGTGCAATAGCCATATCGAAGTTTTTTTGCAGTGCGCTATCAATCAATTGCTGCAATACTTTGTCGGGGAAAAAGTTTCGCCAGGGCAGGGCACCTATCCCGAGGGTATCGGTCGGCAACTGCTCGCCGAAGGCATGGGGCAATTCAGGTTGCGGTAAGGGAAGGTCTTTCGCTATTTTACAACCGGATGCCAAAATCAGCATACTGCTAATGAGCAGAAATCTGTTTACGTTTTTCAATGGATATTTCATGCGTAAAATGCTTGTTAGTGGATTACTTCTGATGAGGTCAACGTGTCAGCTTCTGCCGGTGGAAACTCCTTCTTGCGGGATACTTTTTCATGCAGTGCTTGGAACACCACAAACAGTACGGGAATAATAAACAGGCCTAAAATAACCCCGCTTAACATACCGCCGGCAGCACCGATACTAATCGAGTGGTTACCCATGGCCGAAGGGCCTGTAGCACGCATCATCGGTGAAATACCCGCCACAAAGGCGATGGATGTCATAATGATTGGTCGAATACGAAGCTTCGCTGCTTCCAGCGCAGCGGCGATGAGGGTATGTCCTGCCTGCCTACGCTGGGCGGCATACTCGACAATTAAAATGGCATTTTTTGCCAGTAAGCCGATAAGCATAATGAGGGCTACTTGTATGTAAATATTATTATCTATGCCGGCCATACCGATGGCCATAAAGACACCGATGATACCAGTAGGGATAGAAAAGACAACGGCCAAAGGCAGAATGTAGCTGTTGTACTGCGCGCATAGCAGGAAGTAAACAAATACGAGCGACAGCATAAAAATAACTAGCGACTGTCCGCCCGAAGAGATCTCTTCTTTGGTCATACCAGAGAACTCAAATGCATAGCCGGCAGGTAGCACTTTTTCGGCTACTTCACGCACGGCTTGAATGGCGCTACCAGTGCTATAGCCAGGTTTTGGAACGGCATTAACACCGATGGAGTTGAAGAGGTTGTAGCGGGTAATAACTTCCGGGCCAAATACTCTTTTTAAACGAACCACTGTGTTTAAGGGTACCATACTTCCGGTTTGATTTTTTACGTAGATGCCGTTCATGGCGGCAGGGTCTGCACGTTCTTCTTTTTCTGCTTGTATCATCACCCGATAATACTTGCCAAATCGGTTGAAATCGGACACTTGAGCACTCCCGAAGTAGGACTGCATGGTGCTTAAAACATCCTTTTCATCAATCCCTAAAAGCTCGATTTTTTCATGGTCTAGTATCATTTCATACTGTGGATAATCGGCTCTAAAAGTGGTGAAAGCAAGAGCTATCTCCTCCCGCTTTGAGAGCTCTTCAATAAATTGGTTTGCCAGGGCGCCAAATTTGTCTAGTTTACCACCTGCTTTATCTTCCAAGACCAAATCGAGGGCGTCAACATTACTGAAACCAGGTACTGTAGGGAAAGAGAATACAAAAAATTGAGCTCCTTTTATGGTGTTAAGGCGTTTTTGAATTTCAGCAATATTCTCAAATACATCATTCATATCACCCCGTTCACCATCTTTTTTCATCCTGAAAAAAGCAACACCCGACGATGGGCTCGTGGAGTTGGTTAGCACATTGAAGCCCGCCACTTCATTGAAAGCAAATTTGGACTCCATATTCCTTACTTTGTTTGCGGCTTCATCCAGAATAGCCTGCGTTCTATGCATGGAAGAACCTGGAGGCAGATTGACCGAAATGGCAATAAAGCCTAAATCTTCGGATGGGATAAACCCCGTGGGCGTTCTGTTTATCATCCATGCGCTAGCTAAAGCGACAAAGGCGAGTCCGGCAAGGCTGATCCACTTGAAGTTTATCATGCGCTTTACGCCGCCTATGTATCGGTTTGTTAGGCTCTCAAATCCTTTATTGAACGCCATGAAAAAACGCTGTTTGAAATTTGTAGGCTCTCCTTGCTCGTCATGATGTTCACCCTTCAGCAGTAGGGCGCATAGGGCAGGGCTGAGCGTTAATGCATTCAGCGCTGAGATAACGATAGAAATGGCCAAGGTAAAGGCAAATTGTCGGTAAAAGACACCAGCCGATCCCTTCATAAAACCAACAGGAAGAAAGACGGCAGCCATAACTAGGGTGATGGAGATAATAGCACCCGTTATTTCATGCATGGCATCCAAGGTCGCCTTTCGTGGGTTGGTGTTTGGATTCTTTAATTTGGAATGCACGGCCTCCACGACGACAATGGCATCATCGACGACAATACCAATGGCAAGAACGAGTGCAAAGAGCGTCAGTAGGTTGATGGAGAATCCGAACACCGACATAAAGAAGAAGGTACCAATGACCGATACCGGAACTGCAATGGCTGGAATCAATGTAGAACGGAAGTCTTGCAGGAAGAGGTAGACCACGATAAACACCAGAATAAAGGCTTCCAGTAGGGTTTTCTTAACTTGATCGATCGACTGGTCCAACATATCTTTGGTGTTGTACAGAATTTGCTGTTTAATACCTGGCGGGAAGTCTTTCTCTGCTTTTACTAGAAATTCGGCTACCTTGGTTTGTATCTCTCTGGAGTTCGAACCCGGCAGTTGGATAACTTGGAAGAGCACACTTTGCTTATCGTGCACCGTGTTTAAGGAATTGTAGGTGTAGCTACCTAGTTCCACTTTAGCAACATCCTTAAGTTTGAGCATGGTGCCGTCGGCATTGGCTCTGATGATCATGTTTCCATATTCCTCGGGCTTGGTATATTTACCCGAATATTTGAGGACATACTCAAATGACCTTTCACTCGACTCTCCAAATCTTCCGGGAGCAGCCTCTTGATTTTTACTTCTTACAGCGGCCATCACCTCCATCGGGGTAATATTGTAGGTAGCCATTTGTGCTGGATTGAGCCAAATACGCATGGAGTAATCCTTGTTGCTACCATAGAAATTTACGAGTCCAACGCCTTGAATACGTTTTAATTCGGGAATAATATTTATCTGCGCGTAGTTGGTGAGATAGGTGGCGTCATAAAGTTCAGGTTTATCGCTCATCAGGTTTATCGCCATAATGAGCGAGTTCTGTACCTTTTGTGTCGTGATGCCGGCTTGCACCACCTCGGGAGGTAAGAGGCCGGTGGCCGATGAAACACGGTTTTGCACGTTTACTGCCGCTTGATCTGGATCTGTGCCTAGTTTGAAATATACAGAGATGATGAGCGTTCCATCATTGCTAGATGTAGAACTCATATAGCTCATATTTTCGACTCCATTGATGGCTTCTTCCAAAGGAGGGGCTACGGCACGCACCATCGTTTCGGCATTGGCACCGGGATAGTTTGCGGCTACTTGGACAACCGGAGGAGCGATATCAGGAAACTGTTGAATGGGTAGGTCTAAAAGACCTACCGCGCCGAGTATGACCAGCATGATGGAAACTACCGTAGCGATAACCGGCTTATCGATGAAAATTTTTAACATGTTTTTATTATTATGATGAGTAGTCCTTCATTTTTGTTGCGCAGCGATTGCCGCATGTAGCATCCTAGTTAAGGACGATTTAGCTAGATAGGGTCGGCAACTGTTTTAGTCGGCAGGACCGTAGGTTTTACAAGTAGCCCATCTTTAAGCGATTGTAAGTCTTTTAGAACCAGTTTGTCGCCATCTTTTAGCCCTTGGCTGATGTAGTATGTGTTGTCATTTTTACCTGAAATGGTCACCGCTATTTGTCGTGCTTTATGCTCCGCGTCGACAATAAATGCGAAGGTTTTGTCTTGCAATTCAAAGGTTGCAGACTGCGGAATGCTAATTACGCCCGTTTGTTTGACGCCGAGTTGTATGCGTCCGGAATTTCCGGAACGTAGTAGTCCTTCCTGGTTTGGAAAGGTAGCACGTAGGGTGATGGCTCCTGTAGTTTTATCAAAGGCCGCATCGACCATATCGAGCTTTCCCGATTGTGGGTATGGATTGCCTCCGGAAAGAACCATGGACACATCCGATGCATTTTTTAATTTTTCATGGATTGTTGTGCCTTCTAGTCCTTCTTTGAAGCGAGAGAAATCTACTTCGGCTATCGAAAAGTAGGCATGTATTTCGCTGTTATCCGATAGGTACGACAGTGGTTGTGGGTCTGAGGGAGCTACTAGGCTACCCGTTTTCTTGCCTATGCGTCCAAAATAGCCGCTAACGGGTGCCTTGATGGTGGTGAAGCTTAAGGTTGTTTGTGTGTGCTTCGCTTTTGAAAGCGCCTGTATCTCGCGCGCTAGAGCGGCATCATAAGTTGTTTGTGCTGTTTTCAGCTGATAGGCGGAGATAACTTTGTTTTCTACAAGTGTGGTAAGCCTTTCGACTTCAAGTTTTGCTGTTGCGACGCTCGCTTTGGCCGCTAGCAATTCGCCTTGCGCATGGTTGTATTCCTCTTGGTACAACCGGGAGTCTATCTGAAAAAGGGGCGTTCCTTTGGCCACATAGGTACCTTCTTCAACATATATTTTGGTGAGAATGCCACTCACTTGTGGACGAATTTCGACGTCTGTTAAGCCTTCAAGCTTTACGGGATAGTCCGAGTAAACAATTGTGTCTGTTTGGTTTACTACGGCAATGGGTACTTCAGGTTCAGCGGCCTGCTGCACGTCTTGATTTTTAGAAGCGCAGGAAGAAAGCATTATAGCCGGAATGAGGAGGCCATGTAACAGTTTTTTTTTCATAAAAATGAATTGAGATATTAGAAATGTGTGTTAAACAGCTACAGCAGTATTATGGGTACAGTCGTAGCTGTTTAGCGGTTTTTATTCTTGTTTAATGCGGATAATAAGGAGAGATAAGTAGGTATACCATCACGCCTGTATAACTTACATATAGCCAAATAGGCATCGTCCATCTCGCAATTTTACGGTGCTTTTCTAGTTGCTTGTTGAGTCCGTAGGCCATGGTTAGCAGCGCTAATGGAATAATGAGCGCTGCTAATACAATATGACTAATCAAGGTGACATAATAGGCTACCCGTAGTAATCCTTCTCCGCCATATTTTGTGGAAGGAGTGGAGAAGTGATATAACAAATACGAAAACAGGAATAACGACGTAAATAAAAAGGCTAGAAATACAAAAGCACGATGGAGGCCTATCTTTTTACGATAAATGGCATACAAAGCAATGAGCAATGAAACAAAGGTGAGTCCGTTTAATAGCGCATTAAGCAACGAAAGTTTAGAAAAATCGTAGCCGCTCAAAGCAGGAATAGTAGGTAAGAAAAAGGCTAATCCTATTAAGCCATTGATAGCAATACTTAGCGTCCAGATGATGGATTTGTAATTTCTTTGTCGCATGGGTTTACGTATTTGGCGTTGTTGTGGAACTGCTTGTTTGTTCAGCATCACAAGTGGTCATCCAGTAGATCAGTGCATCGAAAGACAGGATAGGGAAGAAGGGATTTAAATTCATTAAACATACTAACTGGTATGTTTCGGGTTCTGCAGTTTGCTTCATGATTTTTTACATTTTATAAAAACATACTAACTGGTATGTTTTTGAGGTTAAAAAAATAGCGCATGCTTTTGCTTTGTTTAAAACATGCTCCGGGTTACATATTGTCTTTAAATTATTTTAGTGAATCAAGGTACCTTTTAAATTCGCCGAGAAAGGTGATATAGTAGGTTTTTCCGAGTAGCTTCCCCATGTTTCTTACACCATGGTAAAGGGTGATTATGTGTAGGGCAATCTGATTAGCATCATGGGTGGCTTCGAGTTGACCTGCTTGTTGTGCTCTTACAATTTCTGCTTCTATGGCGCGTTCCCACTTGGTTAACGATTTTTTTAGCGCCATTTGGAAGGTTTGGCTTAGTGGGGCGAGCTCTTGAATAAGGTTTACTGCAGGACAACCATATTCGGCCGTCATAAAGGGATGTTCAAACAGCAGACCATTCATCATGGTGTAGAGGTTGTCTCTGAAATTTGAGCTAGAAGTGAGTGATTTTTGAATTAATGGCCAAATCTCATTATGAATAGCTTCTTCGATCATGGCTACGCCCATTTCTTCTTTATTTCGGAAATGGTAATAAAAAGCACCTTTGGTAACTTGCGTTGTCGCCAGGATATCGTCCAAACTCGTAGACCGATACCCTTGTCTGTAAATTAACTCTAGCGCTTGTTTAAGAATAGTTGATCTCGTTTCTTCTGCTTTTGACATAAACATACCAATTAGTATGTTGCAAAGGTATATACCTTTTAGTAAGATTTTCTACGGCCGTTGTCATAAATATGTCAAAGTGGAATAATAGCAGTTAGCCTACACCATTCTGCTAGAATAGACTTTAGGAGGCTATAATAAACTATCTGCTGGGAACATATTTGTTTTTACGATGAAATGACGATAAGCTATATAATGAAGGCGAAGCATTTAATATGTTTGTAAAACATACTAGGTAGTATGTTTTTTATTTTTGAATGAAATTCGCTTTACGGCCTAAGCCTATAAGGATACTTAATGCGATGCGCGGATCTTATTTAATTTTTTTAATTCAATCAGTTAATACGATGTATTATATTTTTCTTTTTCTTCATTCAAGCATCCGATGGTTTGTACTCGCGAGCTTACTTTATGCGCTATATATTGCCGGTCGAGGATTACTTCAAAAGGAACCTTTCAGTGCCCACGCGAATACTGTTCGGCAGTGGACTGTAACCATTGCACACTTGCAATTATTGGTTGGTATGGTAGTTTATATACAAGGGCCTTTTAGTTTTTTGCATCCATTTGATGGCTCTTACACAATTTTGAGTGATCAGCTTTTCTTTCGTTACATTCATGTTTTCATGATGATATTGGCTGTTGTTCTTATCACGATAGGGTCGGCGAAGACCAAGAGAATAGCGGATAGTTCACAAAAATATCAAACGATGTTGTGCTGGTTTGCTGTTGCCTTAGTGGTTTTGCTCCTTGCTATTCCATGGCCATTTTCTCCGCTAGCGCAGCGTCCTTACCTACGTACTTTTTAGATTATACATACTTTTATATTTTACCATGAACTTCATTAATCAAGTTTTTAAGACGCAGTTGGGGAGACTGCGCCTCCTCAGTTACCTAGAAGGTATTTCATTGTTGTTCTTGTTCAGTGTGGCTATGCCTTTAAAATATTACGCTGATTTGCCCTTTTGGGTAAGGATGGTTGGACCTATACATGGCCTTCTTTTTCTATGGTTTGTTATTACGACCCTTAGTGTGGGGGTCGAGCGGGGATGGAAGTTTAAAGAGACCACTTGGAAAGTACTCATTGGCTGCATCGTTCCTTTTGGTACATTTTATATCGATGCCTATATCCTTAAGCCTATTGCTGACGCTGATGCGAAGCGTCTAGATGATGATGCATCCGAAAATTAAGGTTTGCTCACGAATGATTGTTAGTCGCTGTATTATTTCATTTTAACGCTATTGCGTATATTTTTGCAAATGGAGTTATGGCAGAATATGGATAGCGTATTTGGGCTGTCCTTCCGATCAAATAGTCAATAAATCCCCCCGCAAAGATGGGATTTGCGGGGGAATAATTTCCCCGATAAGGGGGGATAATGATCTGTGCTATTTTAAAAAGTTTCTATCACGCTTGGATCGCCAGCGGTATTAACGACAGGTGCCGTCGAAGCAATACCTGTGACAGGATCGTAGGTATAAATGCCGATACCCGTATTGGTCGATAGGCCAAAGAGAATCTTGTTTTCAAAAATACCGACCGATGAGGAATATCCCGTAGCATAAGGAAAGTCGAGTTTGCTAATGGTCTTGTTGTACAAGTCTACTTTGAAGGAACCCATCGTGCGATCTTTCGCGTAGTTTGGCGGATTGCTCGCTAAGGCGTATATATTGCCCGTGGCATAAAGTACGCCTTGGTTGAAGTAGCGCATGTGTTGCAGGTAGTCTACTTTGTTGTTTGGAATACCTGAAATGGCGAAGTCAGCGATATTGAAAAAGTAGGTCGGGTCAAAAGATTGCGTTCCATTTTTAATACGTAGGAATCCACATTTCTGATTTGGACCGCCAAATCCATATGATGCTACGCAGAAGACATAAAGGTCTCCTTTTTCATCAAAGAAAAGGGAATGAGGCTCATCGATGCTGCCCGCCCATGTTGTTCGGCTATCGGTAGCCGAGGTGATGGTATTATTATTGGCCAAATCAATGATTAAAATTTGTGCCGGTTTATTGCTGGTGTAACCATCGGCCGTTTGCACACAGGCTACGTATAGTTTACCATCCTTGAGCGCCATAACCGAAGGGCCAGGACTTCCACTGCCTAGAGCATAGGCCGTAAGGTCGATATAGCTACGTATTTTTAAGGTCGAAGGATCAAACACGGCAATCTTCCCCGTATTTTGTAACGAACAATAGGCTGTAGTCTCGTTCTCCACCACGATGCTAATGGACTGGGAGGCGGCAGGGAAAGTAAGACTCCCCGCATCGGCTAAAGTGCCGTCAGGTTGCCTATGGTATTTCTTAAGAATATCGCCCCCTTTATTGGGGATAACAAATACATCATCGCCATAGATTTTGATAAATGGCGTTTGGGTAGCTTGTCTAGACTTCACATTGCTGTAATTGGGTACGCTAAGATCTCTGAGCGTACCGATATAAGCAACTACAGGATTAGAATTGGTGATGTTGGTGACGAGCAATAGCTTGTCGAGATTACTTTGTTCTTCTACCGTTTTATCTTTTTTGCAGGAGGCTACGCCGATAGCGAGCAGGGCGAGAAGGAGGAGTTTAGTTGTGTTTTTTAACATGATTAATTCGTTTAAAGGTTTTTAAATTTTATTTGCCCATTAGGAGGTATCGAAATTTTATCCGAAATGTTCTTCCAGCCAAGGGCTGATTGTAGTTGTTGATTACTTTCGCATCTAGCAGATTGTTGCATTCGGCCGTTAGGGTATAGCGGCTATTTTGAAAGGATTGTTCTGCCGATAACGTATGGATATAGTAGGATGGTATTTTATACTCATCATAAATGCTGAGATCAAAGCCATAGTTAAATTGATTGACAAAGCTTCCGTCATACATAAATCGGGTTTTCGAATCCTTGCCTAGCCAATGCTGTTGGTGGTATTCGATATTGACGTTTGAAAACAGATTGGGCGTATTTGGAATCGTTAGACCATAGGTGGGGTTCGCAATATTTTGAGTTCCCGGTATGTAGCGATTATTATCTGTGAGTTTCTGCCAAGTGAAGTTTACACTCGCAAAGAGGTGCTCCGTGATATCTTTTTTAACATCAATATCTGCACCGATGATTCTCGCTTTGGCATAATTTACATAGCCCAGCGATAGGCCATTTCCTGCGATTTGGATGAGCTGGTCTACCTTCATGTAGAACGTGTTAAACTCAATCTGCAACCGTCGGTCGGCAGCATCGAAATGGTCGTACACCAAGCCTACGTTGTTGTTGAACGACTGCTCCGGCTTTAAGAAAATGGCCGGCGTAATGAGCGCACCATCGCCAAAGAGCTCTGCATTGGTTGGAAAACGTATTCCTTTTTCATGGCTAAACTTAACGAGAAGGTCTTTCGTGAAATTATAGCGCAGACCTAGCGTATAGCCCAATTTATTGGTTCGGTTGTTTACCTCTTCCGGCACATCGTTCATGTAGATATTGGTGTTATATCCATTCACCAAACTGTAGAAGTTTTTGAAACCTGTCGAAACTAATAGTTTATCGCCTAGTAATCTGCTTTCCAGGGTTAGTCCCGTGACGGATGAGCGTAGCGAACCCGGGTAATTGTATAGGTTTTTTCCAGCATACTGATTTCCGAGGTCATCGGTAGGATCGAGCGTACCGTACCTAAAAGCATTATTCAGGTTGATGGTGAATTGGTCGTTTAATTGGTAGTTGACATTGAAACGGTTTCGTACTTCCTTCTGAATGGTTGTCGATAGGTTTGGGCCAATGCCGAGTTCTCCTTTGCCGTAAAGGCTGGGCACCCTGCTGCCATCCCAATTGTAGCTGTAGGATGAGGTATCGTTAAACTTGACATTAAAATAGCCCAGGATAAAGTTGTTTCGGAAAGACAGCTTATTGGCAAATAAGCCTGTTTTTACCACGTTTAAAGCCACTACAGCCGATTTACCTTTACTTTCAGCATGTTGAATATTTCGTTGGATACCTTGAATCTGTTTGTCGGTTCCTATATATGCACTTTCCAGCTCTAGCTCATCAAACCAGAGCTTATGGAATTTCACAGATGCCCCAACCAATAGGGAGTGGTACTTATCGTGATCACGGGATATCAATAGCCCCGGTTGATAAGGCGATTCCATCTTGTAGTTGTTATCGCTTTTGACATCAAAAATACCGGCGCCAACTTCAATACCAGGTTTATCGAAAGTCTTCTTTAAGATGAGTCCTTTGTTTTGTGTATTGTACGACTGGTAGGAGGCTACAGCATCAATATAACTGACATCGCGATGCTTAATAATCACGTTGACGGCGCTGCCTAAGCCATCGCCACCGAGCCATGCTGGTACGGCCCCTTTGTAAATTTCAATACGCTCAATAATTTGTAGCGGTAGGTCATTAATACCTAAGCTACCGTCGGGCGTATTCAAGGGGTTGCCGTCGATAAAAATTTGTACACGTTTTCCCTCCAATCCGCGGACGGAAATACGTGCTTCACTACCTAAGCCTCCACTTTGGCGGATCTGTATACCTGCCTGTCGGGCTAGTATTTCATGAAGATCGCCGGCACGGTTTTCAATTTGTTTGGCCGTGATAACGGTGACGGGCATAACGTTATCAACGATTTTTTTTACCGCTGCAGCCTCTTTATTTAAACCATGAACATGAACTTCATGTATGCTATGTTTCGCCTCTGCTAATATTACATCGAGCTTTACATCTTTGTTGGCAACCGCCACACGGATGGATTTTGTTTGGTAGCCTACGGCCGAGAAAGTAATTTCATATGCACCCGGAGCTATATTTTTTAAAGAGTAGCTACCATCCGTATTAGAAGAGCTGTTGTTGTTTCCCTGTTGGGTAGCTAGGGAAACACCCGCCAACGGAACATGCTGTTCATCGGTAATGGTTCCCCTGATGCTAAATTTTTGTTGCGCTAGAGCAACATGGCATACACCCACTATCAATAGTAGAAGCAGCCTTATTGTATATTTAAAAATCATGTATAGCGAATAAATACCACTTGAAAGGCGATTGATTGCATTTCAGGCGCTGGTAATTAATAATTTGAATAGGGAAATTCCCTTAAAGAATAGAAAGAGGAGGTGGTCCTTTATTAAAAGTCTTTTGCGTAAAAGAAACTGGCCCGAAGATGATGGCCGTTAGTACGTATAAGCAGCGAACTTGTGCTATGTAAATCAGCGTAGAAATAGCTTCTTCTGGCAAGGAAATCTGTTGAAAGCCGGCCTGATAATCACAAATGATACATTTCTTGAAGCGTAAAAACTCGACCCTATGCGATGATGTATGTGCACAATCATGGTTATGAAATAGTGGTGCAAGGTTCGTCAATAGCACTAGGCATAGTAGCAGCGTAGCACAAAATTTATAGATTAAAGGGTATGGAATTAGCTTTTTCAATTACGCAACAAAGTTGCAATAAATATAAATATAATGCAACTTTGTTGCTATTGTATTTGTTTGGAAAATCGGTTTATAAAGCGGATTTTTCGGACTATTGCCCAATGAATTATATGTTTAGTTCTCCGTGTTGAGTCGGGTCCGTTGTTTATCAGCGGTTTAGGTTTTGTGGTTTATTGCTGTAGATAGCGGGATAACTTTTGCGCTATCTACAATTTATGGCTTGTAAATGCTGTTTAACAAATGATTATCGTTATATTTAGGACTGAGCCTATTTGGTTTTCTATTGATATGTGGTGCGGACGATAACTGGTGGGCGACGGGTGAGGAGCGAATGGCAAGGGCACGTGGATTTACTAAAATTAATGATGTAGAAAAATAATAACTATGACTTCTATCGAATCTTATCTTTTTAAGCCTATTAATAATCCGCAACAGCAAGTACATATTATTACCATCGCTGAGCGCTTGAAAAAGGGCGGTAAATCGCTAGAGGTGCCCCACAGAACGGATTTTTATATTCTCTATATCCTATCGGAAGGTCGTGCCAAACACATGATAGACTTTCAAGAGATTGATGTTAAAGTTGGTGATGTCTTAGTCATATCGCCTAGTCAGGTTCATAAATTCATTAAAACGGAGGATTATGATGGCTATCTAATCGCTTTCCCTAAAGTGTTTCTTTATCAGACGGTACAAAATAAGCTTTTCATAGAAAACGCGCAGATTTTCAATAATGTAGACCTGCTGACTAAGTTTTTCTTTGATGCCGAAGGTTTCCAAGAGATACTTGGTATTATCGAAAAAATGAAAGGCGAGCTCTCGAAGCCTTATGATGAGTTTCAGGCCCCTATACTCAATAATTTGTTGTCCAATATCTTGTTTCTTTTGGAGCGTCGCTGGACAACGCTTCGTAGCTCTAACGATTTGCAGCATAGCAAATCGTCTAAGGATTACTTGTATGTGGCTACTTATAAGAAGATGATTAAAGAGGAGTTTAAGGAGGCGACCACGGTAAAACATTATGCGAATAAACTCAATATTAGTGAACGCAAGCTACAGAAGGTAGTGATGGATATTTTGGGTAAATCGCCTAAGGAACTGATCGATGAACAGGTCATCTTGGAAAGTAAGCGTTTGTTGGTGCATGAGTCTATGAATGTGAAAGAGGTGGCTTATGCCATGGGCTTTGATGAACCCTCTTATTTCACCAAATTTTTTAGAGGAAAAGTAGGGATTGCACCTACGCAATTCAAGTTGGAAAATACATCTTCTCCAAACAATTAATACCTGTTTTTTTTTTGAGCAGTTTCTCTTTTTGAGGTTCTGTTTTTATGCTATGGCCTATCGTTTTGTCTGTTTTTTCGTGAAATGACAGCATATATTCGGGTTTCTACCTTCCCTGACCTATCCTTCCTTTCTAATTTTGTTGTGTATTCAATGTGTATGTAAATACTTGATTGAATGATGTTTTATTAATTCTAAAAATTAAAAGGATGAAAGCAGAACACACAACATTAGCCAGCCATGTAGATTACGACTACATCATTGTTGGCGCTGGTTCCTCAGGATCTGTTCTTGGGAATAGATTATCTGAAAATGCCGACAAAAAGATATTGGTACTTGAAGCAGGATCTGTATTTGATAAAAAAGGCTATCCCGATGCCATTGCCAGCAGCAATGTATTAGGGGCCAATGGCGACCCTCGCTATGAATGGGGCTATAAATCGGTGGCAGGTTCTTATGTAAACCATCCGATTGGTGCTATCCGTGGGAAAATTTTGGGCGGTAGCTCTAGTGTGAATGGTGCCGTTGCGGTACGTGCATTGCCTGCCGATTTTGACCGTTGGTCGAAGGTGTATCATATCAAAGGGTTTACTTGGGATGATGTATTCCCATATTACAAAAAGATGGAGAGCTCTTCGATTGAAGGTAGCGCATGGCATGGAAACACCGGCCCTTTTGTTATCCATCAGATGACCAAGGCTGAAGTAAGCCCTATGCAACAGCTCTTTATTGAGGCATCGAAAACATTAGGCTATTCCGAAATTAACGATTTTAACGCCGATCAGCAGCATGGCGTGGGTGCTTATCCCATGAACATTGTTCATGGTGTTCGCTACAATACGGGGATGGCTTATTTGGATGAATCTGTGCGTGGAAGAGATAACCTTACGGTTGTTGGTGATGCGTTGGCCGATAAAGTGGTATTTGAAGGACAAAAGGCGGTTGGCATTTTGCTAGCCGATGGAAGGCTATTTAAAGGCAAAGAAATTATTCTTTCTTCGGGTACTTATGGTAGCGCTGCTATCTTGTTGCGTTCGGGTGTCGGCCCTAAAGCACATTTGGCGCAACTGGGAATCCCTGTTCAAGCGGATCTTCCCGTTGGGGAGAAGCTCTACGACCATCCTTTTTACTATAATGCTTATGCTGTAGATGCCGACAAGATAGGTGATCAGACTCCGGTAATCGGTGCTAAAGTATGGACAAAATCTTCTTTTGCTAAAGAAGGGGAACTGGATTTGCATATCACGGCGACACATTTGTTTCCACATGAGCAAAGTCCGACAAAAGTTGGCGTTGTACTCGCTGTAGCCTTAACAAACCCGAAATCTAAAGGGAGTCTCCAGTTGGCAAGCACCAATCCGGAGGATGCTCCGCTTATCGACTTAAACTTTTTAGCCGAAAAAGAGGATAGAGATAGACTCTTAGAAGGTATAAAAATAGCGCGTACGCTAGGGGAGACGGCTCCATTTAATGCTATCGTCGTACAAGAGTTGAATCCTGGAAAACAGGCAACAACGGAGGAAGATCTGTTAGCGTCGGTACAATATTCATTAGACACCTATCATCATCCTTTTTCGACAGCACCTATGGGGGAAGAAAATGATCCTACGGCGGTGGTCGATTTCACAGGAAAGGTTTATAAGACGCAAGGCTTACGCGTCGTAGATGCCTCTATATTTCCGGATGCTGTTTCGGCAGCGCCTAATCCGACGGTTATTATGATAGCCGAGAAGATTGCTGAAGCTATAAAAAATGGAAATTAAGGATAAAAGCACAGGTATAATTAATCACATAATCTCTTAGTACGATGAAAACGGTAACGAATTGGATTAACGGTAAATGGGTAGATAGTGGTGTCCATAAGGATAGTTTTAACCCAGCCACAGGAGAAAAAATTGGCACTTATGCTGATGGTGGCAAACAGGAGGCTGAACAAGCGATAGCAGCTGCTTTAGCTGCATTTAAAGATAGCGATTGGAAAAGTAATAGACCATTGAGGTACCAAGTATTGAACGAATTGGCACATCAATTTGAAGTCTATGAGTCGGAACTTGTTGAACTTTTGAGCTTAGAAAATGGTAAAATAAAGGGTGAAGCAGCTTTTGAGTTTAGTATGGTGGCTCCAAAATTACGGTATTATGCCGCACAGGTATTAACACAAACGGGGAGGGCTTTAGAAACTAAACCGGGCTCGTATAGTATGGTGCTTACGGAGGCTATTGGCGTTGCCGGAATTATTGCGCCATGGAACTCACCTATTATTTTGATGATCCGCTCTTTGGCTCCTGCACTGGCAGCGGGCTGTACGGCGGTGATAAAAATGCCCGCACAAACGGCACAAATTAATGCTAAGATTAATGAGGTTTTCGCTTCCGTAAAAAGCTTGCCGCAAGGGGTGATTAATCAATTCACGGAAAGTGGTAGTGATGGTGCTGCTTTGCTGGTGGAGTCCAAAGATGTACCGACTATTTCTTATACAGGAAGTACACAAACGGGCAAAATACTGATGAGAAATGGTGCTCCTCAGCTGAAGAAATTTGGTTTTGAGCTGGGCGGCAAGACGCCGATGCTGGTTTTTAATGATGCCAATTTGGAGGCTGCAGTTCCTGCTTTGGAAAAGGCAATTACAGTATTTGCAGGTCAGTTTTGTATGACGGGGAGCCGAATTTTGGTGCAAAGGGGGATTGCCGATGCGCTGATAGAAAAATTAGGCAAGCGATTGGCAGAGGTTAAAGTAGGGCCTGCATCGGACGGCAGCAGTGATATGGGGCCGATGATTGACCGTGCTAATGTCGACAGGGTTGACCAGGTGGTCGAAAAAGCAATTGCCGAGGGCGCTAAGGTGCTGGTTCGGGGTGGAAAAGCTCGTGAAGGGAAATTAACAGTAGGTGCTTTTTATCATCCTACTTTGCTATTGGTAACGGATAATAGCATGGCTATCGTTCAGGAAGAAACTTTTGGCCCTGTAGCCACTGTTCAGGTGTTTGATACTGCCGAAGAGGCCATAGCATTGGCTAATGATAATGTATATGGGCTGGCGGCGTCAGTGTGGAGTACAGACGTAGATCTGCCTTTGCAGGTGGTGCGTGCGTTGGACGCTGGTACGGTCTGGATTAATGACTGGGCACAAGTAAATGATGAATTTGAAGAAGGTGGCTATAAATACAGCGGCTTAGGCAGGCTTAATGGGCTGGGGGCGCTGGAAGATTTTCTAGAGCATAAACATATTTATCACCATGCCGGTGTATTAAAGGCATAATTGGCGATGTATTACAAAGTTATAGTAGCAAGTGTACATGGTCAGCACGGTAATTGTAAAATATAAGCTTACGAGCGCGGCTAGTTTTGAATCGACCAGCTGGTATAAAAAACTAAAGGAAGCTACCGAGCAGGAGGACGGATTTATTGATATGCTTCAGCTTCCTCCGCTTGCGGAAGAAGAAAATATGACCATCGTGCTGTGCTTTCGAACTTTTGATGATGCTACAAAATGGATGCATTCCGCGACGCGTATTAGGCTTTTGGAAGAAGATGCTAAAGACTATATAACGAACAGAATTGAACAGGTAAACCGGAACCTTTTTTGGTTTTCTCCGATGCCTGAGAAAAGTAAATGTCGCGCTAAGCAGGTTCTTGTTTCTTTTATTGCGGTATATCCGCTGACAGTAATAGTTCCTCAGTTGGTATCGGCCTTGTTTGTTGGTTTAGATTTTAGCTCATCCTTGGTAAAAGGAATAGTGGTGGCACTAATTATTTCGAGCCTTATGGTCTACCTGGTGATGCCAACGGTATTGCGGGTTTTTAAAAAGTGGATCGGATAGCAAGAAGATTATCGAGTAGATAATGTGACGTACATATTTAAAATAATATAGAAATGGAAAAGTATAGAATATCAAGTGTAGATAAACAACAAGTAGAAATCATGCGTCGGGATTACCGCAATATGATACCGCTAGCAGGCGAGAAAGATGAGGTGGTCGAGGTTCATGAAATTAATATCCCAACCAAAGAGGAGGACAGAACGATTTATGCTAAGCTGTTTGTTGGCTTAGGTAGCGAGGATAAAAAACGTCCTGTAATTTTATTTATCCATGGTGGCGGATTTGTGTCGGGAGATTTAGATACGCATGAGGTGTTGACGCGTGCCTTGGCCAACGATAACCAAGCGCTTGTGTTATCGATAGATTACCGCTTATCTCCCGAACATCAGTTCCCAGCAGGATTTGAGGATTGTTACACCGCGTTATTATGGATTAAGGAGCATATTGCTGTATATGGTGGTGATGTAAATAAGATATTGGTTGCAGGGGATAGTGCTGGTGCCACCTTGAGTGCATCATTGGTGCAATACTTACGGGATAAAAAAGAATCGAAGGTTAGCGTTTTGGCACAACTGCTGTTTTACCCGACCTTGTCTCCGTACACACATTCGGCATCTTTTAAAGCTTTGGGCAATGATTATTTTCCGACCTATGCCGTAGCCGAATTTGTGCGCAAGATGTATGTCGCCGATTTTGAGAAAGAAGCACAAAATCCATACGCTTTTCCATTAGTTGGTGCCGTAGATAATTTACCCCCTGCGCTTATCGTTGTGGGTAGTTTAGATCCCCTTAAGGATGAGTGTAAAGAATATGCTGATAAATTGATTAAGGCTGATGTTCCTGTGTTTTTTAAAGAATATCCACAAGTGGAACATGGATTTATTCAGTTTTTTAAGCAGGATGTAAATCAAAAGCAAGGTGCTGCAGCGATGCTGGATATCAGTACGTTTATTAAAAATCTGGCTTAATGATGCTTGTGAATAGGGCTGGATTTAGCCAGTAAAAGCAGGATTAACGTACTCAAAACACCAATAATAATTGTAACGAATGTAATGCGAACTTTTGCGATATTGCAAAAGTTTGTTATTATTGTGACTTCTTTGGTTTCCGTGTTTAAGGAAGAGACTTTTTATTATTTATGCGTACTATGTTTATTTATCAGAAGAAGATGCTACAAATTGTTTTTGTAGCGATGTTAGTGTTTACTGCTTTTAGCCAAGTTAAGGCACAAAAAACGAAAGATGTTGGTTTGCAATTGTACTCTTTGCGAGAGATACTTCCAGGAAATGTTGCAAGCGTTTTGAAAGATGTTGCTGCTGCTGGATATACGCAAGTAGAGCTTTATGGTTTTAATAGTAAAGATCAATTTTGGGGATTAGATGCTACTGCGTTGAAGGCGTTACTAGCAGAAAGTAAATTGAATGCTGTAAGTGGTCATTTCAATATGACACCTTACTTTAAAAATGGGGATGAGACTGAACTTCATGCTGCCATAGCGGCTGCGAAAACGTTGGGTTTAAAATATGTAACTATCCCTTGGCTTGATGCGGACGTACGCACCAGTGGGCAAGACTATTATGAAGTAGCTAAAAAACTTAACCGTGCGGGACTTTTATGCAAGCAAGCTGGTTTAAAGTTAGCTTATCATAACCACGATTTTGAATTCATAAAATATGACGGTAAAACCGGTCTTGATATCTTGCTACAAAATACAAATAAGAAATTGGTTGATTTTGAAATGGATATGTATTGGGTGATCAAGTCGGGTGTTAAACCGGAAGACTTGTTTAAACAAAACCGTGGCCGTTTCACCTTGTGGCACATTAAAGATGTTGACAAATCGAATCCAAATTTAAATACAGAGATTGGTTCGGGTAGTCTTGACTATAAGTCTATATTCCGCGCTAAAAAGATCTCGGGAATGAAGTATTTCTTCGTAGAACATGAAAACAACTATACCCCTGATCATATAGGTTCGATTACTAAAAGTAGCGCTTACGTTAAAGAGAACTTATTGTAAGGAGCGTTTTTTACATGACTTGGTGTAGGCGAATTTGAAATTAGGGATTTATAAATCCTTAAGGTGCTTTGGAGGTTAAATCGTTATTAGTTTGAAAGTATTTATTTCCTCAATAGTACCCAGCAGGTAGTTCCATTATGGGCTACCTGTTTTTTTATGTTTTATTTTACGGCTAATGCCTTTGCATGGAAGTCGGATATTAAACGCTTTTTTAAGGGTGTAACTAGTTTGGTAAGCGTTATTTCTTCCAGTATTTGTGCATAGGCCCATCTAATCCATGTATCGGATCTAGCTGGGGAATTTCCAAGCTATCAATCTCTGCATAAATGGAATCTTTATCTGCGCCTAGTTCTTGCAGTAAGTTCCAGTTGCCGCCATCAGGATATCCGCCAACGACCTCATATGCTCCTGCTGAAGAAACGAAATAATGCCCAACGCCAGCAGGTAAGAGGAGGGCATCGCCAGCGCTTAATAGTAGCTGCTTCCCTTTTGCTCCACCGATGTTTAGCGTAACAATACCTTTACTTATTCCTAAAATTTCATGCGTATTGCTATGAAAATGATCGTAAGGAAGGATGATATCTCGCCAATTATTTCTCCAGTTGTTTTTTGCAAAGTTCTGCTCAAACCATGTTGATTTATCTATTACATCCGTAATGCTGTAGTATACAATTACGGGTAATTTACTGTTCGGTATCGTTCCATCATCATGGAAATGGATCTTTTGTGTTTTTTGTGCATTCATCTATTTAAAATATTATTATGCAATAATATGCAAAATTGCTTAATATTGCCTTGTTGTTTTTTTGATGTGTTCCATTTTATGTGATAAGCAATGTGCTTTAGGTAAGTAGATTGTACTTTGTTTTTGCATGATGGGCTTAAGTAGGATGCTAGCATCTGTAAACATTTTAGTACTAATTTTTAAATAAAGAGAGATAAGAAATGAGTAAGGAGAACGTCTATGATGCCATCGTCATCGGTTCGGGTATTAGTGGGGGCTGGGCGGCCAAAGAGCTTTCTGAAAAGGGCTTGAAAACGCTAATGCTGGAGCGTGGTCGTAACGTTGTGCATATTAAAGATTATGTGAATGCCAATAAAAATCCGTGGGATTTTGAGCATAGGGGAGAGCGTACGCAGGAGATGATTAAGAATCACCCGGTATTAAAACGAGATTATGTGTTGAACGGGGCTAATGAGAGCTTCTGGGTTAACGAACAGGAAAGTCCCTATGTAGAGGTGAAGCGATTTGATTGGTTTAGGGGCTATCAAGTGGGGGGACGCTCTTTGATATGGGGTCGTCAAAGCTATCGACTGAGTGATCTAGACTTTGAAGCAAATGTTAAAGATGGCTTTGGCGTTGACTGGCCTATTCGTTATGCTGATTTAGCACCATGGTATAGCTATGTAGAGCGTTTTGCTGGAATCAGTGGAAATAGAGATGGTTTGGATATCCTTCCGGATGGGGAGTTTATGCCTCCGATGGATATGAATGTCGTCGAAAAGGACGTCGCTGCGCGTATTAAGGCGCAGTATGGTAGTAAGCGCCATTTTATTATCGGAAGAACGGCCAATATAACGGTGCCACATAATGGGCGTGTAAATTGTCAGTACCAGAATAAATGTTGGTTGGGATGTAATTTTGGGGCTTATTTTAGCACACAATCGGCGACACTACCAGCGGCTATGAAAACAGGGAATTTGACTGTTCGTCCTTGGTCTATTGTTACGCGTATCCTCTATGATAAGGATACACAAAAGGCTACCGGTGTAGAAATTATAGATGCCGAGAACAACCAAACGTACCAGTACTTTGCTAAAGTAATTTTTCTAAATGCTTCCGCCCTTAATTCGGCTTGGGTATTGATGAATTCAGCAACAGATGTATGGGATAACGGATTGGGAAGTAGTAGTGGTGAATTGGGACATAATGTGATGGATCATCACCTTGGTGTCGGTGCTGGAGGACGTATCGAAGGTTTTGAGGATAAGTATTATTATGGGCGTAGGGCAAATGGGGTTTATGTACCGCGTTTCCAAAATGTGGTGGATGATAAACGCGATTATGTGCGTGGATTTGGCTATCAAGGTGGTGCTAGCCGTGAAGGATGGTGGCGCAACATTGCAGAAATGCAGATTGGTGGCGATTTGAAAGAAGCGCTTAGCGAGCCTGGTAGCTGGACGATAGGCTTAGGTGGCTTTGGTGAAATCCTCCCGTACCATGAGAATCGTATCTTTTTAGATAAAGATAAAAAAGATAAATGGGGTCTTCCTGTTTTAGCGATGGATGCTGAGATAAGAGAGAATGAAATTAGAATGCGTAAGGATATGGTGGAGGAAGCTAAAGCTATGTTAGAAGCGGCAGGTGTTAAAGATGTGTATACCTATAATAATACCTACGGATTTGGACAGGGGATTCATGAAATGGGGACTGCTCGAATGGGTCGGGATCCGAAGTCTTCCGTTTTAAATGGCAACAATCAAGTGTGGGATGCTAAGAATGTGTTTGTAACGGATGGTGCTGCCATGACATCTTCAGCTTGTGTAAACCCATCATTGACCTACATGGCTATGACTGCACGTGCGGTAGATTATGCCGTAAGTGAACTAAAGAAAGGAAATATCTAAATACCAATAAAAATGGATAGAAGAGAAGCTTTAAGAAGGATGTCCTTATTATTTGGAGGTACAATAATAGGTAGTCAGCTATTTTTGGAGGGATGCTCACGAGCGGCATCTCCACAGGTGGTTCAATTGTTTACCGCAGAAAATATTGATTTCCTAGGAAATATAGCAGAAACAATTTTGCCTAAAACCGCTACGCCAGGTGCTAAAGAGGCAGGCGTAGGGAGTGTAATACCTGTCATCGTGCGCGATTGTTATGCGGAAGATACGCAACAGATTTTCTTGGCCGGATTGCTATCTATAGATGCACTAGCGAAGGAAAAACATGGAATTGACTTTCAGACTTTGAAACAAGGAGACCGTACGGAACTGTTGCGGGCTATTGATCAAGAACGTGCAGCATATGATAAAACTAAAACTGCAGAAATGCCTGTACATTACTTTACGCTGTTGCGCCAACTGACGATGTTAGGCTTTTTTAGCTCTGAACTTGGGGCTACCGAGTCACTAAGGTATGTGGCTATACCGGGTAAGTATGATGGCGATTTGCCTTATAAAAAGGGCGATAGAGCATGGGCTACTTAAATATAGCGATAGCTTAAGCAGTAGGTATAGCGTTCAGTTATTGCTAATAACTGAACGCTTGCTTTATGAAGGCCTATTTTATCATCTCCATAATCATAAACTAATGCTAGTAACTTCATTTTAATAGAAATGAGCTGTAGCAGGAGGTAGAATGTGCCTAGATATTTTATATTTGTTAGGCTATGGGGATAGCGACAGGTATTAAAGCATCGAAATAGGGTATATTTTAACAAGAAACACTGGGATGGATCCAAAAGAAATTCTTCAACGGCATATGGCCAACATGATCGACTTGTCGTCGGATGCATTTGAACATGTCTTTTCGCATTTCGAGCTTCAAACCTACAAAAAGGGACAGGTTATTATTCAGGAAGGTGATGTGGTAGATCATGAATATTTCGTGGTTGAAGGATGCCTAAAAGCATTTTACCTGAATGACGATCTGAAAATGTTTATTCTGCAATTTGCAATGCCAAATTGGTGGACATCGGATTTTGATGCCCTTTACAGCCATAACAAAGCCAGTATACATGTGGACTGCATTACCGATGCGGTGGTCTTACGTTTGTCCAATGCAAATCGCGAGAAACTGTGCTCGGAGTTTCATGCCGTAGAGCATTTTTTCCGTTGGCGAACGAATAAGGGCTATGTAGCTTCACAAAAACGATTGCTGTCGTTCATGAATAATGACACCAAGCATCGTTACGAAGAGCTGCTGAGCATGTATCCTCAATTATATAATTTAGTGCCTAAAAACCTTATTGCTGCTTATCTGGGTGTTTCCCGCGAGACCCTGAGCAGACTACATAACGGCTAATTGAAATCGGTGATGTACATCACACCATCTTCTCCCGCATAGGTCGCAACTTTGTTCCATCAAAATATAAAAACGATGGACATACAAAATTTTAAAATAGACAGCACACAAAGTAACATCCGCTGGACAGGAAGAAAAATAACAGGAGAACATTACGGTAATATCGGTATTAAAGAAGGTCATATTCTATTTGAAAATGGTTTTCTGAAATCCGGAAAAGTTAGCGTTGATACCCGGTCTATTTCTATTTTGGACATTACGGATAAAGAGACTAATACACAGTTTGCAGGTCACTTAGCGTCAGATGATTTCTTTGGTTCGGAAGCATTTCCGGAGGCCATTTTCGAAATCATGACTGCCGAACCTGCTGGGTCTGGGCAGTACCACATCGACGGAAACCTGACCATAAAAGGTATTACGCATCCTATGGTTGCAACGCTGGAGGTTACTATTGCTGATGAACAGGTTAACCTGAAAACTCTGCTGGCTGTTGATCGTACGAAATACAATATGAAGTTCCGTTCTGGAAATTTCTTCGCCAATCTTGGCGATACCTTAATCTACAATCTTTTTGATTTAAACATTCAACTTCAGGCGACAGCCGAACACTAAATTCTAATCTTATGCCAGTCATTAAAATTGAACTTACGCGCGAAAATGTGTCGCGCGAGCAAAAAAGAGCACTTATCCAAGGGGTAACAGCTTTAGTTGGTGAAATATTAAACAAAGATCCGATGCTAACGCATGTGGTGATTCAGGAATTCGACACCGACAATTGGGGATACGATGGAGAGCAAGTATCCATTTTAAGAGAACAAGGAATATCATCAGACAAAAAATAGTCATACAACAATGAAACAACAAACAGTAATCGTAACAGGTGCCTCATCGGGCATCGGATTTGAAGTGGCACGTTATTTTTTAAATCAAGGTGCTAATGTGGTTATCAACTCTAAAACAGCTTCCAAATTGGAGGAAACTTTTCAACAATTGGGTGGTGGAGATAATTTAGCAATCGTGGCCGGTAGCGTCTCCGACAAGAAGGTTGGTGAGGCTTTGGTACAGACGGCACTGGAGAAATTTGGATCTATCGACGTGTTAGTCAACAATGCCGGTATTTTTGAAAATAAGCCTTTCCTAGAAGTTGATGAAGCCTATTTAGACCGCTTTTTAGATACCAATTTGAAAGGAACTTTCTTCACTAGCCAGGCTGCCCTTCCAGAAATGTTGAAGCAAAAGGATGGCGTCATCATCAATATCGGTACGCCACTTGTTTACCATGCCTTTGGTGGAGCTCCTTCTGCAGCGCCTATTGCGAGTAAAGGTGCTGTGCATGCTTTGACTTTACAGCTTGCTGCTGAGTTTGGTCGCGATAACATTCGTGTCAATACCATTGCTGCAGGGATTATACGTACGCCGATGCACGGTGATCAAGTCGACCAAGCGGCAGGTTTACACCTACTTAATCGGGTTGGGGAAGTGGAAGAAATTGCCAAAATGGTCTATGCCGTTGCACAAAACAAATTTGTAACCGGAGCCATCATTAATGTTGATGGTGGAATGGGGGCAGGACATCAGTTAAATGCTTAACTTTAAGATGATATCGGTATGGATGCTGGGCATAAATCTCAGTATCCATGCTCAAAATATGAATACGATGAAAGAACAAGAAACCCTTATTCGGGAACGTATAGAAAATTATTACTTTAAAGGAATCTATGAAGGTAATATAGGTTTGCTGGAAGATATCTTTCAGGAGGAAACGCTGTTGTTTGGTGATATCAACGGCGCACCCTACAAAAAGACCGTGAAGGAATACCTTGTAGGGGTACAAGGAAGAGTTAGTCCGAAAGATTCCGGAAAACCTTTTAAAGCAGAGATAATGTCTATAGCGGTTATTAACACGATTGCTACTGCAAAACTGCATGTGCAAATGTATGATGCGAACTATTATAATTTTATGAACCTGCATTTGATTAATGGTCATTGGGTGATTATTAGTAAAACATTGACCGATGTTCCTTTGTAAAAATTAAGCACTATGTGGAATACTACTGCAGCAACAAAAATCCTAGGAATTGACTATCCTATTTTACAAGGTCCATTCGGTGGCGGACTTTCTACGGTGGAGCTTACGACGGCTGTTTCCAAATGGGGAGGCCTAGGTGGTTTTGGCGCTTATACACTTACGCCTGCTGAAATATACCAGGTACACCAGCAAATTTGTAGTAACACGGATAAGCCGTATAATCTAAACCTGTGGGTATCGGATACCGATAGTATCGGGACGGTGGATGATGCTCTTTTTGAAGGAGTAAAGGAGGCTTATCGTCCATATTTCGAACAGCTTGGCTTGGAGATGCCACCGAAACCAAGCTTTAAAAGTCATTTTGAAAACCAGCTGCAAGCTGTTCTCGATATAAAGCCTAAAGTTTTCAGTTTTATGTTCGGGCTACTATCGGAGGCTATCGTTGAAGAATGTCATCGCAAAGGGATGGTTTTGATAGGCACGGCTACCTCCGTTGATGAAGCTGTGGCTTTGGAGCATGTGGGCGTTGATTTGATTGTAGCGTCTGGATTTGAAGCGGGGGGACATCGACCTTCGTTTTTGGAGAAAGCAGAGCATTCATTGGTAGGCACTTTTGCGTTGGTGCAGCTAATTCGCGAGAAGGTGAAAATACCCGTGATTGCTGCCGGTGGCATTGTTAACGGACGTAGCATGGCTTCTGCCTTAATTTTAGGGGCCGATGCGGTACAAATTGGTACGGCATTTTTAGCTTGTGATGAGTCGGGGGCAACACGTGTGCACCGCGATTTTCTTTTCTCCGCGTCAGCAAAATATACCGACTTAACACGTAGTTATACCGGACGATTGGGAAGAGGGGGACGTACTACAATTTCACAATATGGAATAAGAAATCCGGATAATACCTTGCCTTTTCCTTTGCAGTCGGCTTTTATGGCTGATTTACGAAAGGCTGCTTTAGCACAGCGTCGTGAAGACTTGGTTTTCTTCTGGTCTGGTCAAATTGCGCCACTTTTAAAATTTAGAGAAGCCAAGCTACTCATGAATTCTCTGATTGAAGAAACACAAGCTATTCTTCAAGGAGCCTAAAGGCGACTTGTAATGTGAACCGCTTTTTGATGATAAATTTTAATAGCTACAATTGATTTCGGAAAAAAAAACTAAATTTAGGTGATATTTCTCGAATATTAACCAATTGTAAGTCATATGCTTAAAAAGCAACTCGTAATTTTTATGCTGTTGATTGGCCTAAGTAACCTATCTCGGGGACAGTCGACTTCTATACCTAAACAAATAGACCCCTTGAAATGGAAGTTTAAGGCTTCAGGCAAATTGTATGCTTCTCCCGCATTATCCAAGAATCGCGCTTTTATCGGTAGTGAAGATGGTAATCTATACGCTATAGACTTGAAGTCTGGTAACAAAATATGGTCTTTTAAAACTGGTGGCGCTGTTAGTAGCACGCCAGCCTTGTCTGGCGATGTTGTTTATATCGGTAGTGCGGATGGTAATTATTATGCTGTGAATGCGTTGTCGGGTACGGAGCTTTGGCGCTTTGCGACGGGGGGACAGCAAAAGGTGAGCGGTACAGGTTTATGGGGTATGCAGCCGGCGGATGAATTTATGGAGGATCAGTATGATGTTTTTATCTCTTCACCAGCAGTTTATGGACACGATAATGACTTGACGATTTGTTTCGGTAGTAGCGATGGATTTTTATATGCCGTAGACAAGGATGGAAAGCTGAAATGGAAGTTTAAGACAAATGGCATTATTCGGTCTAGGCCTGTTTTCTACAACGATAAGGTTTACTTCGGTAGCTGGGATACCTATGTGTATGCTTTAGATGCAGCAAGTGGATCGCTAGTGTGGAAGTTTAAGACGAAGACGGATGAGCTGTATCAGGGAGGTTTGGAAGGTATACAGGCATCACCCCAGATTGCTAATGGAAACCTGTATATTGGTGCTCGTGATGGTTTTTTCTATGCCCTAGATGCGGAAAATGGAAAATTGCAATGGAAGTTTGACGCAGAAAATGCTTGGATTGTAGCAACGGCAGCCGTTCGTGATGGCATTGTGTATGTGACAACCTCGGACACCTATTTATTCATTGCTTTTGATGCGCTTACCGGTGAGAAATTATATGCTATTAAGACTAATGGATACAACTTTTCGCCCATTGCTCTACAAGGTAACTACGCTTTTTTTGGTGATTTTTCGGGTAAGCTATTTCAGATTGATTTGACAACAAAATCTATTGCAGCGCTATTCGAAACGGAGGGACGCAAGTCGTTTAAGAAGGTAATATTAGATGATAAGGAGGAGATTAATTTTGCCCATATCGCCGGCGATAGGCAGCATGAATTGTATAAAACCACCGTACATTTGATGGATGAATTGTATAAACTAGGTCCTTTTGTTGGTGGCCCTGTTATTCTAGATAATGTGCTTTATGTCGCAAGTACTGATGGGAATTTATATGCTTTGGGGTTGTAGTTAGTGAGTTGTTGTTAGCAAGGAATGATGAAAGTTAAAAAGAATAGATATTATAATTTTATATTATTACTTACGCCGCTTTTATATTGTTGTGCTAATGCTAGTAAGTCTTGTTCAGTCACTGACGATATGAAGTTGCTGCAAGAATATCAGCATTCTGAAATGGTTTTTAGACTTTATGTAGCGAATCATGGTGCCTTTGGTGAAACAGTAACGTTACGGGTTTGTAAGGAAAATAAAAATGAATTTGTTGAGGAAATAGAGCTTCGAGGCGATGATTATAGACCAAAAATAGACAGTGTCGTCGGACGTAATGTATACCTGCATTACTTGTATACAAGAGATAGTTCAGCAAAAAAAATAGAAGATATAGACTTTTCTAGTGTGGTTTTAGGTGAGGCTTTGTTAGATAAGAAGACTTTACGATATAATTATATTTTCAAGAACATTTCTCGTGATGAATAAGTTGGAAATAATCAATGAGAAAGGGGGAGATTAATTTTGCGTATCGTTGTTAATCTTTTGCAGCCAGGTTATTATAGCCTTAAATAATAAATGCGGAGCTCATCAAGCTCCGCATTTATTTTAACGACACACTTTCGTATAGGTTGTCTTTTATAGTTTGTTCAATAATTGAGAAGACGTATGATAGCCTACTATTGATTGTTTTATATTTCCTTTTTCATCCACAATCACCATAGTCGGATAGCCTGGTACTTTTAAAAATGACGTAAATTCGTGCTTTGCATTTCTTCCCTTTCTATTGGCGTCGTAATTAGGATTAGTGTACTGCTTATTCTTGAATGTGATCTTTTCATCTCCTTCGGCATTAAACTTTACTGCATAGTAGTTTTTTGAGATATAGGCTATAAACTTTTCGTCCGAAAAAGTTTTGGCATCTAACATTTTGCATGGTCCGCACCAATTCGTATACACATCCATAAATATGGGTTTACGTTCTTTGGCTTGCGCTGCCAGTGCCTCATTGAAGGACATCCATTTGATTTCTTGCGCTTGTGCTGCTATGCCCGCTAGAATAAAGGTGAATAAGAATACAACTTTTTTCATTTACTTTTCGCTTTAAAATTTCTTTTAAAGATAGTTGAATTGCACTTGAAAAGAAGTAATCGAATGAAATTAGTTTGCCGCGTCAACTTTGTAGTTACGTTCAGCATGTCGGAAAAGCTGTATAGCTATTCAAAAATACCTTCTTGCTATTTCTTTTATTCTGAAGTTAATTTTACGGGTTGAAAGCTAAAAAAGGAATTTTCAACGGTTCCTAGTCCAAGCTGTCCAGTTGCGTTCAAGCCTGCGCTGTATGGTATTCCATCCGATTTTACGATGAGCGAATGTCTTGAGCCTGCGGAGAAGCTTTTTACCTGTTGGAGTATTTGGGTAGGAGTGCTGATATCACTTTTACTACTAATTCCGAATTGACCAAAGATATTAGTTCCTGTAGCCCAAAGCGAACCATCCGTTTTTTTGAGTAACGAAAAATCATAACCAGCGCTAATGGAAGAAAAGCCTGAAGCGACCTGTTGAAAGGTGTTGTACTTATTATTACTATTTCCAAGACCTAGTTGCCCATAGTTGTTTTGTCCTGAGGCATATAGAAATCCGTCTTTTTTTATGATTATGCTATGTGCATTTCCTGCGGCAATAACTTGTACATCGTTACTAATAAACTGTAAACTATTTCTATCGTTAAAATCGCCTGTTCCTAGTTGTCCATAGAAATTAGAACCTGCCGTATATAATGCTCCATTTGTTTTTAGGACGAGCAAGAAATTATGGCCAGCAGCTATAGCGGATACCTGCGATGTGATTTGTTGTAAGCTATTATAATTTGAATTGTTCCCTAAGCCAAGTTGTCCAGAATTGTTAGTACCTGAACCATATAAAGAACCATCATTTTTTAAAACGAGCGAAAAGTCCGAGCCTGCGGCTATGGAACTAACATTGTCTGTGACATAAGTCGGTGTCAATTGATTGTTATTATTTCCTATAGCGAGTTGCCCATAATAATTAGCTCCTGTTGCGTATACCTTACCATCTGTTTTTAGGATAAAAGCGAAACTTCCTCCTATAGCCACTGATTTTACCTGTGTGGTAACGAGCTGGGGAATGCTTACATCGTTGTTCTGGTTAATCCCGAGTTGACCTAGATTATTTAATCCTGTGGCATATAAATCCCCTTCAGGACTAAGGAAAAAAGAATTAAAATAACCTGCGAAAACTTGCCAGCTAAGCTTTGGTAGGCTGTATTGCACGCCTCCATATTTGATGGTAATAAAGCCATTACCATCAATAATTTCAAAACCACTAATGCCTGATGGTCCCTGAGGCCCTTGTGGCCCGCTTGATCCTGGGGCTCCCTGTTCACCTGTAGCTGGTATTTTAGCACCATTTTTATCGGTAATATATACCCAAGTATTGCCGTTGTCGTAACTCGCCATCCAATAGTTATCGCTGCCAATTTGCAATTTAGGGGTAACCCCATCTTTACCATTAGTGCCATCTGTTCCATTTTTGCCCGTTACAGGAAGTTTAGCCCCATTAATTATGATGAAATCACCGCCAAGGGTCCAGTAGTAGGTAAGGTCATTATCTTGTTTTACACCTAGCATGGGCGCATTAATCCCATCTTTACCGTCTTTCCCATTGGTGCCGTTCGTTCCATTTTGACCATCCTTTCCATTGGATATATTAAGGACAGTGCCATCGCTCAGGATTAATTTATAGCCTGTAGGCGTCGTTTCATATGATTTTACGCTGATGTTTCCCTGTAGTGCTGTGGTAATTTGTTTAAGGGTTAGGATGTCTGTGTTTATCGTCTTTACAGCCTTTTCTAGCGCCTCTAGTCGTTTTGCATGATTGTCAATTTGCTCCTGCTGCTCTTGTTGCGTTCTGAGCAGTTGGTCAAAATCGGTGCGTTTGCAGGCTGCAAAAAAGAGTAAAAAAATGAATAACGAGAGTTTATAGCGAATGCGCATAATCAATAAACTAAAGATGAATCCTTGTAAACAATAATATAAAACAACACGAAGTTAGTGGCTACAGGCATGTATTGACAATACCCAAAAGTAGGTAGCTACGCTTGTTTATAAATATCGTGGACTTTAAAAATGGATTTAGAAACCTTAGGACAGCTTATGGTAGATAGCTGAAATTATCCCATTATTTTTTTTGTCTTAAATTGAATGAATATTGTCATTTGAGCCATCTTTTATTGTAACTAACTTCGTTTATACACTAACAATAAGCAAAATGATAAAAGTAGCAATAAATGGATTTGGCAGAATCGGAAGGATGGCGCTTCGCGAATTGTATAATCAAGAAGAGGTAAAGATTGTTGCCATTAATGACCTTAGTAGTCCAGAAATGCTGGCCTATTTACTAAAATACGACTCTATTCAAGGTGTTTTCTCGGCAGATGTTAAAAGTAATGATAGCGCTTTGTTGGTCAATGATACCGAGATTAAAGTCTATGCAGCACGTAATCCTGCGGATCTTCCTTGGGCTGAGCTCGCTGTCGATGTGGTTCTTGAATGTACAGGTATCTTCGAATCGAAAGAAAAGGCGAGCCTTCATATACAGGCAGGCGCTAAGAAAGTAATTATATCGGCACCTTCCGACAAAGATGTGAAGACGATTGTTTACAACGTAAATCATGATACGCTGCATAAAGAAGATGTGTTGATTAGCGCTGCGTCCTGTACCACAAACTGTTTAGCGCCTATGGCCAAAGTTTTAAATGATCATTTCGGCATTGTTTCCGGGCAGATGAGTACGATACATGCTTATACAAATTCACAACCATTGATGGATTCACCGGATCAGAAAAATGGTTTTCGTAAATCTAGAGCTGCGGCTGATAGTATTATTCCTTATTCTACAGGGGCGGCCAAAGCGATAGGCTTAGTGATTCCAGAGCTGAACGGCAAATTAGACGGTTCTTCACAAAGGGTACCTGTCCATGCGGGCTCCGTTGTAGAGCTGTATACCTTACTTACGAAAGCAACTACAGCACAAGAAATCAATGAAGTGATGAAGGCTAATGCAAACGAATCTTACGGATATACAGAAGATGAGTTGGTGTCGCGCGATATTATAGGTAGTCATTATGGATCGATTTTCGATGCTACACAAACGAAGGTGGTAGGCTTAGGCGATAAGCAGCTGGTTAAAACAGTGGCTTGGTATGATAATGAATTGTCCTTTGTTTCGCAAATGGTTCGAACCTTGTTGTTCTTCGCGAAGGTATAAGGATTAACCAAAGTTTTTTCTATAAATTCCAGGTGTGGTTTGCAGGTGACGATTAAAAAGTCGCCGCAAACCATCTGCATTGCCTAGCCCACATTCTCTAGCGATTTCATCTAAACTGATATGCGCTTCTGCTAAACGCCTTCTTGCCGCTTCCACACGTGCTTTCTCCACGAATTTGGCCGGTGTAATACCTGTTTCCCGTAAGAATACGCGCGAAAAGTTACGGCTACTCATGGCTACTTTCGCTGCCAATGTTTCTACAGATAAATCTTTATTTAGATTTTCATGTATCCAGCTGATGGTATCTGTTACGGGGGTATAATCTGTTTTTTGTGTTTGCAGGATGTTACTAAACTGCGACTGTGTACCTGGACGCTTTAAGTAAAGCACTAAAATGCGTGATATTTCTATAGCGATATCTTTTCCTAAATCTTCTTCGACCAAAGCCAGAGACAGATCAATTCCTGTAGATATACCAGCAGAGGTATAGATATTTCCTTGTTTTATATAAATAGGATCCTTCTCTACGTGTATGTTTGGATACTGCTCAGCGAGTTGATCCGATAGTTGCCAATGTGTTGTCGCTCTTTTCCCATCCAGTAAACTCGTATCCGCTAAAATAAACGCCCCTGCACAAATGGAGCCTATCCGTGTGTTGGGAAATGTTTTATGGCATTTCCGTAACCATTGCAGTACTTCGGTTGGCGCACCATCGCTATAGCTACCGCGCCCAGCAATCAAGACCGTGTCGACGGGATAATTGATGGATTCGAAACTTCCTTCACAGATAACAGGCATACCTGAATTGGTTGGCAGCGTCAAGTTGCCATTCATTGAAATAAGATGTGTCGTGTAGTAGCGTGTTGCGCCATCGGATAGGCGTACGAGGTAATCTGCCGTTTTGGAAAACACTTCTAATGGGCCTGCTACATCCAAGATGGAGGTATCGGGCGGAACAAGAATCACGATATGTTTGCTGTTGTCGCTATTCAATACATGCATGTATAAAGATAGTAAATATCTAAATGCTCTGGATGTTTCAGGCCTTAAGTCCTAGCGCTTTTTAGGTTTGTCGGTATTCTTTATTGCAATTATTTTTTTGAGTGCCGTTTTAAAAAAAAGATAAACAGATAGTCTGCCCTTATGGCTTTGAAAGCGTCGATTTTCGTTTTTTATTTCAATAAAATTTCATTCCCTATAGCGTCATTTTAGGTCGGCAATCCGGCTTTTTAGCGGTCGGTAATAAGCTATCTATTTGGAGGTTAAAAACATTTTATTTATCATTGTGTACGTTAACAATTTAAATAAACCCTAATTATACAACCATGAGTAAAATTTTACTACAGAATGGTATCCTTATTTTTGCTGACTTTGTGCTGGAGAATGGCTATGCCTATATTGTGGATGGTAAACTCGTAAACGTAGGTCAGGGAAGTCTAGAAGTCGGGCCTGACGTTACCCGTTTTGATGTTGGCGGAAAGTATATTTCTCCTGGATTTATTGATATGCACGTGCATGGTGGTGGCGGTTACGACTTTATGGATGGAACCGTAGAAGCCTTCTTGGGCGTGGCGGAAGTTCATGTTCGTTATGGTACTACGGCGATGTGCCCCACAACGCTTACCGCCGAGGCATCGCACATTTATACCGTTCTGGATGCTTATGCTGCAGCGTTGCCACAAAATACAAAAGGATCCGCATGGCTTGGCCTACATTTAGAAGGACCTTATTTATCCTTGGGCCAATGTGGAGCTCAAGATCCTAAATATATTCGTAATCCTGATGAAATAGAGTATCGAGATATCATTGCCTATTCCCCACATATCGTGCGATGGAGTGCTGCCCCAGAATTACAAGGAGCACTTGATTTTGCAGACTATCTTCAGTCAAAAGGTATAATCGCCTCGTTAGCGCATACGGATGCTTTGTTTGAAGAGATTGTCCTTGCCTATGATCATGGCTTTCGTTTAGCTACGCACTTCTATTCCGCTATGTCGGGCATCATCCGTAAAAATGCAAAGCGCTATGCCGGTGTAATTGAGGCTGGCTATTACCTCGATGGTATGGATGTCGAAATTATCGCCGATGGTATTCATGTGCCATCATCATTGATGAAGCTCATCTATAAAATTAAAGGTGCTGAACATATTGCCTTAGTGACCGATGCTATGCGTGGAGCGGCTATGCCTGAAGGACCTAGTGTGTTGGGTAGGCTGAATGACGGCTTGCCCGTGATCATTGAAGAAGGAGTTGCTAAGTTACCCGATAGGTCCGCTTTTGCGGGAAGTGTGGCCACGGCCAATCAGCTTATCAAAAATTATATAAAAGCAGCTGATGTCCCCTTGGTTGCTGCCGTGCGGATGATGACCGAAACACCTGCTCGTATTCTTGGTGTGCAAGATCGAAAAGGAAGCTTAGAAAAGGGTAAAGATGCTGATATCGTAATTTTTGATGCCGAATTAGAAGTATATATGACCATCGTGGAAGGAAGTATTAAATATGAACGTTTAACCGAAAATAGATGATGAAAGAAGAGCAACCTTTAGTAGGGGTTAAAGAATTAGCGAGGTTAGCCGGGGTGTCGATTGGCACTATTGACCGGGTGCTGCATGACCGTCCCGGTGTTGCGGCAAAGACTAAAGCAAAGGTGCTTGCCGTATTGGCGGAGCATGACTATAAGCCTAATATGATTGCCAGGGCACTGTCTAGCCGTAAAACGAAACAAATAGTGGTCCTCATACCGAAAGATTCTCCAGAATCGGCCTATTGGCAATCGCCCCTGCAAGGGGTGGAAAAAGCATCAGCAGAAATACAACCTTATAGCTTTCAAATAGACCTTCGTTTGTTCGATCAAAATGAACGTTTATCCTTTATCGAGCAGGTAGAAGCACTTATGGAACAAGAATTTGATGGGCTGGTCCTTGCGCCCATGTTTCGCGTAGAGTCACATCCTCTTTTTACCTATTGTGATACCCATGCAATTCCTTACGTATTTCTAAACTCGGATATACCGAATGTAAATAATAAAGCTTATTTCGGACCCGATCTTTTTCAGAGTGGATGCATGGCAGCACAGCTAATAAAATATTTGGTGCAGCCAAGCGATGAAATATTACTCGTTCATATTTCTAAAGAAATGGAGATGCAACATCACTTGCTGCGTAAAGAAGAAGGTGTTTTACAGTATATGGAGTCAAAAGGTATGCGCCAGCAATTACATAAGCTGTTGATTCGAGATACTGACTATGCTACAATAGAAAGCAGTTTGCAAACGGCACTTTCAAATACCGCTATACGGTTGATTTTGGTGACGAACTCGCGGGTATCTTCTGTGGCTCGTTTTCTTGAAGCACATAACCATTCCGATATACGTCTTTTGGGCTTCGACTATTTGCCCGATAATATTGCCTACCTAGAAAAAGAGGTTATTGACTTCTTGTTCTGCCATAAACCTATTGCACAAGGCTATCAAGCAGTGATGTCCTTGTTTCATCTCTTGGAGAATAACCATATCCCGGAGAAGATAAATTATATGCCTATCGACGTAATTAGTAAGGAGAATTATCCCTATTACGAGAATTAATAAACCACGTACCTACCTGTGCGTAAAATAAAAATTATGATGATGAAAAAGTATGTATTAATTACCGTTCTACTTGTATTTGGTTGTATGCTTTCCTTGCGGGCGCAGCAGGCTCCAGATTTTGCTGTCCGCGGATTTCATTTAGACCTACGGGTGCAAGTTATGAAGATGCCAGCCTTGAAAAAGTTTGCTAAGCAGTTGCATGATGGAGGGATGAACACGCTGATTATGGAGTGGGAAGCTACTTATCCATTTGAAAATCATCCCTTGATTCCAAATCAGTTTGCTTACACCCGCGAAGAAGTGAAGGAGTTTGTCGATTACTGCGAGAAATTAGGGATTGATGTTATTCCGCTGCAGCAGAGCTTCGGCCATGTAGAGTATATCTTACGCCATTACCGTTATAAGAATTTGCGAGAGGACCAGAAAGATTATTCACAGATCAACCCTTTGCGCGAAGAAGAGGCAAAAGCACTTTTCAAAGATTTGTATACAGATATGATCAGTACGCATCATTCTGATTACGTGCATATCGGGGGTGATGAAACTTACCTGCTAGGACACTCCAAAGAGTCGCAAGCAAAGGTGGCAGCCGTAGGTAAAGGACGTTTGTACGGTGATTATATCAAGCTTTTATGTCAGTTGGTGGTTGATTTGGGGAAGAAACCTGTGCTATGGGCAGATATCGCGATGAAATATCCGGACGCTTTGGAAGGTATTCCTAAGGAAACGGTTTTCATAGACTGGAATTATGGTTGGGATGTGAATATGTTCGGTAAGCATAGTAACCTGCTGAATGCGGGCTATGAAATTTGGGGAGCACCATCGCTACGCAGTCATCCTGATAATTACTTTTTGACACAGTGGGAGAAGCATTTTAAGAATATACACGATTTTATTCCACAAGCACGTGATTTTGGTTATAAAGGAATGATCATGACTTCATGGTCTACCTCAGGACTATATGGAAGTACCTGGGAAAGCCCAAAAGACTTGGTGGATCTATATCCGATACGTAGGGTATACCCGTTGTCGGGTTTCAATATTTTAATAGCGGCTTACGTTGAGGCTTTGCGTTCAACAAAAGGCTTAGACATTCAGGCCTTCATTTCAAATTATGCTAAGCGTCAATATGGCTTCAACGCTAAGGAGACGGTAAAATTTTGGGATGCGCTAAAAGCGAATCCTTATGAAATAAATCAAGGGCTGGTTAGTGCTAATGCAACGGGCGTTACGGTTACACAGATGAAGGATAGTGCCGATTGGGTATTACGCCAATTTAAAGAATTGACACCTAAAAAGAATAAGGAAGAGTATGCACACTATATTCTGATGTCTCAGATTCGCCTGCGTTATTTGAAATATATGGAGGTAGAGATGCGCTTGAATGCGCCAGATTTTAGTGCGACGGAGTTGCCGAAAATGAAGCAGGTAATTAAAGAGCTTCTAGCAGAAAATTTAGATGAAACCTTTAAAAAGCTGAATACAGCATGGATGTATGACGCGGAAATAGCGCAGGAGAATGAGTTGCGGAATAGTAAGATTGTATTGTTAGATGCGCGTATAAATAGATTAGGTAAACAATAAATAGGTAAACATTATGAATATAAGATTATTAAGTGTCCTATGTTGTTTTGTGTTGCTATGCACGCAAGTGGGCGCACAATCGAAGAAAATACATCCTTTGCAGGTGAGTTGGCAACCTTTGTTGAATAACTATGCAGGCAAGGAGCATGCTTTATCCACGCTGACGTTAACGAACACGAGCGATACCGATTTCCTATGGGAAGGATGGAAGCTGTACTTTAACTTCATCCGGTTGGCTGAGCCTGTAGATGATAAGCAGCCTTTGGATGTTCATCATATCAATGGCGATTACTTTTATTTTACGCCTAATGCGAAAGGCAAGACGCTAAAGCCTGGAGAACAGGTTACTTATACGATGATTTCAAAATCATGGGTTGTCAATTTTAATGATGCTCCGCAAGGGTTTTACTTAGATTGGGGAGGCGACAAGCAGGAGGCATTGGGCGCGGTGACGATTTTGACGCCACCAGACGATAAGGCTTTTTATAGAGTGGGTGGCGATGCCGAGATGGATGCTGAAAAAATATATGCTAAAAACTTGCGCTATCAGGTTGATGGTCCGTTGGCTAAAGGCCAGATTTTGCCTACACCGGTCTCGACTAAATTAGGTAAAGGAGTTTACGCCTTGAAAAATAAAGTGGCTATCCATTATGATGGTGAATTTTTGAAAGAAGGGGAGTTGCTTAAAGCCGAATTGGAGCAATTGTTTCGTATATCAAGCCGTCTGGAACCAAAGACAAGAGGAGGAGCCGGTATTGAGCTGATTTACGATAATACAGTAGCAGCAGAAGCTTATACGCTAAATGTTTCAAAAAAAGGGATAGTGCTTCGTGCTGGAACTCCATCAGGGATGTTTTATGCCATACAATCCTTAAAGCTGTTGGTAAATCCGGCACAATATGATGCGCAGCAGCAAGCAGTCGTTACGCTACCTTTCGTGGATATCAAAGATGAACCACGCTTTGGTAGCCGCAGTCTTATGTTGGATGTGGCGCGTAATTTTCAGACCAAAGAGCAGATTTTGAAAATACTCGATGTGATGGCGCTTTATAAGCTCAATACTTTACATTTCCATCTGAATGATGATGAAGGATGGCGTTTGGAAGTTCCTTCGTTTCCTGAGCTTACAGCGGTGGGCGCTCGTCGAGGACACTGGACTGCAGATGGCAATGCCGATTGGCTACCACCATCCTATGGTTCAGGGCCATCTTTGGATAATTCAAGAGCAAGCGGCTTTTACAGTCAGGCGGATTTTATTGAAATTTTGAAGTATGCACAAAGCAGGCATATCCAGGTGATTCCAGAAGTGGAGACACCAGGGCATGCGCGTGCCGCAATACAGGCTATGAATAGCCGTTACCGTAAATTTATGGCCGCAGGCGATTCTATAGCGGCGCATAAATATTTGTTACAGTCTCCTGGCGATAGCTCCGAGTTTAGGTCGGTACAAAAATGGAATGATAACGTGATGGATGTGTCGTTGCCATCAGTATATACTTTCTTGGAGCAGCTGACGGATGATATCGTTGGTCTTTACCAGCAAGCTGGTGTGGAGCTGAAGACTATTCATTTTGGAGGCGATGAAGTGCCTAATGGCGTTTGGGAAGGATCTCCAGCTTTTGCCAAATTTAAGGCTGCCGATGCAACGATTAATGATCCTTTTGACTTGTGGACGCGTCATTTCGATATTTTATACAAGATGTTGCAAAAACGAGGGCTAGATCTTTCGGGCTGGGAGGAAGTCGGTATGGAGAAGGTATTGGAAGATGGCCGTAAGAAATGGGTGCCTTATGCGGGTTTTCAAGATCGTAATATCTATTTAAACGTCTGGAACAACCTAGGAGGCAACGAGGACCTTGCCTACCGATTGGCTAATGCAGGATATAAAGTGAAGCTTTCCTTTGTGAGCAATTTCTATATGGATATGGCTTATTACAAGGCTTTTCGGGAGCAGGGTTTTTATTGGGGAGGATTCATCGACATGGAGCGTCCTTATAGCTTCGTGCCTTTTGATTACCTACATACTCAGAAGCAAGATTGGCTAGGGCGTCCCTTACCGGAGCGTGTGTTGGCTGGAGCTGAAAAACTTACAGAAAAAGGAAAAAAGAATATTGTAGGGTTGCAAGCTTCCTTATGGTCGGAGACTATTAAGTCTGAAAAAGAAATGGAACGCATGCTTTTCCCACGACTATTGGCGTTCAGTGAGCGTGCATGGGCCGCAGCAGGTGCTTGGGAGCAAGATGGAGAAGGTCAAGACGGCGCATATCAGGCTGCCCTTAAAAACTTTTTTCATCTCGTTGGAGCGCAGGAGTTACGACGTTTACCTTTTATTCATGGCGGTATTGCGTATAGAATCCCTACGCCCGGGCTAAAGCAGGTTGATGGGCAGGTATTTGCAAATATGGAATTGCCAGGCTTTGATATTCGCTATACGGAAGATGGGTCAGCACCTAATCAAAATAGTAAACGTTATGCTGGTCCTGTTGCTTACCTGCCAGGGTTAGTTTTTAAAGCATTTAATAAGCAAGGTGATTCAAGTTTGCCGATATCATTAGCTATAAAACAATAGAACGATGAAAAGTAACGCTACATCCGTCTCGGTGTCAAGTCTGTCCAAGCGGCAGCAAGTACTGTCTTTAGGTATTATCGTATCCTTGTTTTTCGTTTTCGGCTTTGTTACTTGGATAAATGCCATCCTGATACCTTATTTTAAGGGAGCTTTTGAACTTAACCATTTTGATTCCTACTTAGTTGCCTTTGCTTTTTACATCGCCTATTTGGTGATGGCTATCCCTTCGGGCTATTTATTACGCTCGGTCGGCTTTAAGAAGGGGATTATGATTGGCTTCTTCATTATGGCTTTAGGAGCAGCCTTTTTTATTCCTGCCGGAATTATGCAAAGCTATCCTTTATTTCTATTGGGCTTGTTTACACTCGGGATAGGGCTTGCTGTTTTGCAGACGGCGGCCAATCCTTACGTCACGATACTCGGAGATAAGGAGCGTGCGGCGCAGCGCTTTAGTATTATGGGGATTAGCAATAAGTTGGCAGGCATTTTAGCACCTCTTTTATTTGCGGCTATTGTTTTACGCCCCGAAGATCAGTCTACGTTAGATAGTTTGGCGCAACTGACACCCTTAGAGAAGGAGTTAGCCATAGAAGGCTTGTTGCGTCGGGTGGTGCTACCCTATGCGGTAGTGTCTGGTATTTTGCTGCTGCTAGGCTTATTGGTTAAGTTTTCTCCTTTGCCAGAGATTCATACCGAAGGAGAGCATGACAAAGGTGCCGAAAGCGCCATTGATACGGAAGGGAAAACAAGTATTCTTCATTTTCCACATTTGGTATTAGGGAGTATTGCTATTTTCTTTCATGTCGGTTCGCAAGTTATTGCGGTCGATAGCATCATCGGGTATGCACAACATACAGGTTTATCTTTTTCGGAAGCGAAGTCATTCCCGTCTTATACGCTGACGGCTACTATTGTCGGTTATCTGCTGGGTATTGTTATGGTGCCGCGCTTTTTAAGCCAGCTCACCGCATTGAGAGTTTGTACTATTCTTGGCTTTTTGCTGTCTATGGCTATCCTTCTTTTTTCGGGGGAGCATACTTTATTTGGCTACCAAACGGATATTTCCGTATGGTTTCTGGTCTTACTAGGTTTTGCAAATTCCATGATTTGGGCCGGTGTGTGGCCCTTGGCGATGTCTGGATTGGGAAGGTTCCTTAAGATAGGAGCCTCCTTGCTGGTGATGGCTTTATGTGGAAATGCCATAATGCCAATGCTATATGGTTATTTTGCCGATACAATGGGTATTAAAGATGCCTATTTGGTGCTGTTGCCTTGTTATGCTTACTTAATTTACTACAGCTTTCATGGTTTCAATGTGAAAAGATGGCGTCGTTAATGTTTTTTACTATCGGAAGATGCCCGAACGATAAGTTTGGTTTTAAGGATAATCTCCTGATAGTCCAATACCTGCATGTCTTTGTCCTCAATCTGTTGGATGAGTATTTTAGCCGCTATTAGCCCCATGTCGTACGCACTATCATCGATTGTAGAGATTTGAGGCTCTATGATCGTAGCAATAGGGTAATTACTGAAACCCACAATAGCCACTTGTTCCGGAATAGCAAACCCGCTGTTTCGGAACACTTTTAAAGCTGCTGCGGCCGTATAATCATTGGCACATACAATGCCGTCAGGGGTGTTCTGCTGCTGTAGCAGTATTTCTGCCTGTGCTTTTCCTTCCTCGTAGCTGAGATTTTCTGTTTCTCTAATAAGGTTTTCGTGTACTGGAAGGTTGTGGTCTACCAATGCGGCTTTGAAGCCGGCTAACCTAGCCTTGAAAATAGAAACATTTTGGTTTCCAGAGATATGAGCTAGTGTTTTGCAACCTTCTTGTATCAAATGGCTACATGCGTTGTAGGATGCTTCAAAGTCATTGATAATAACCTTATTTGCCTTTAGGTTTTCATTCGCTCTATCATAAACGACTAAGGGAATATTCGCTTTGTCTAATTTGCTGAGGTGGTCATAACGTTTTGTTTCCAAGGTCGGACAAATGATAATACCTGCAGCTAGGGATGTTTCCAGCATGTGTACGATTTCTTTTTCCTTAGTATAGGAATCTTGCGATTGAAAGATGGTAATTTGATAGCCCTGTTTGTAGGCATATTCTTCAATACCACTAATCACCTTAGAGTGGAAATCAATATCAATACGTGGACAAATTACACCGATAGATTTTGTTTTCTTACTCCTAAAACTGGAGGCAATAGGGTCCAATGCAAAGCCCATTTCTTTTACTTTGTCATTGACAATTTTCTTGGTGTTTTCACTGATGCCAGGATGATTCGAGAGTACCCGAGATATCGTTGCGGTAGAAAGATTTAACGCTTTAGCGATATCTTTAATAGTAATACGTGCTCCTTCCTGTTTTTTCATAATACATTACTGCTTTATATTTTCGAAGTTACCCCAAATTTTCTTGAAATCAAATAGTGTTTTTATTGTGTTTTATGCAAATGATTGCATTGTTAAAATGCTGTTTATTATATGTTTTTATTGTTTTTTAAAAATAATTATGCAAATGATTGCATAGTTTTTGTTTTTTTTTATACCTTGGCAATACTAAATAACAGATGATATAAACTTAAAATCTGCATTATGATATTTATTACTAACCACTGTAAAATTAAATGGGGTACCTGTGTATACTCACTTGCATGCTGGCTATTGTGCTTAACCGCCCTAATGCCGAGTGAAGTGTTTGCACAGCAAAAGCGGATAACCGGAAAGGTAATCGACGCAAGTACGCGACAGCCCTTACCGGGAGTGAGTGTAAAACTTACTGGGCAAAATACCGGAGTAAGTACCGACAACCAAGGTGCTTTTGTGCTAAATGAGGTGTCTGTAGGGCAATCGTTAGTTTTTTCTTTTCTAGGCTATACGGGTCAAACCGTGAAGATCGATAATAGGGAAACCTATAATGTCGAGCTGGCTACGCTAGCGACAGAAATTGAAGAAACGGTTGTTGTAGGTTATGGACGCCAAAAGAAGCGAAACCTAACGGGGTCAGTTGTTTCTGTTGGTGCCTCAGAAATTGAGAAAACAACACTTCAAGACCCTGTATCGGTGTTGCAAGGACGGGCAGCAGGGGTACAGGTATCCTCCAATTCAGGAGCGCCAGGAGGAGAGATGACCATCAGAGTACGGGGAAACTCTTCATTAAACTCAGGGAATAATCCTTTGTTTGTGGTCGATGGTATTCCGATTGAGTCGGGTTCTATATCTTCCTTAAATGGTACGGAAGGGTCTGGATTAAATCCGATGGCTGATATAAACCCTGCGGATATTGCTTCTATTGAGATTCTTAAAGATGCCGCTTCAACGGCTATCTATGGGTCGCGAGCAGCAAATGGGGTCGTTATGATTACCACCAAACGCGGGGTAGAGGGAAAGCCAGAAGTACTTTTAAATGCAACTACTGGAGTTAGTTCGTTAACACGTAGATTGAGTGTTTTAAATTCAAAACAGTACCGTGAAGCTGTTTTGGATTCATATCGAGGAATGAGTGTCCCTGAGGAACCTTACTATACCTTGATAGATTCTCTAAATCCGATGAATAACGGCGATGTCGATTGGCAAGATGCTATGATGCGTACAGCACGACAGTCTAAGCTGGATTTGTCGGTACGTGGTGGAAATCAAGGAACAAAATATGCTTGGAGTTCTTCCTATTTAGATCAAGACGGGGTAATTCTAAATTCAAACTACAAGCGTTTCACTTCTCGTCTCAATGTAGATTTCAATATTTCTGACCATGTACGCATAGGGCAGAGTATTTCCTATACCAACGCGGTGAATAACAGAACCAATGCGGCAGGATCAGGAAACCTTAGTATCGTACGTAGCTTATTGGTACGGCCGCCTAATATGTCGATGTACCTACCCGATGGGTCACTAAACGGCTATATGATTGGGCAGCGTAATCCCGTGGGCATGGCTTTATATGCAACCAACTTAAATAAAACCAACCGTATCATCGGTAGTCAATACATCGAGATTGATTTTTATAAAGACCTTAAGTTTAGAAGTAATGTGAATTTAGATTACATCGCCATGAAGGAAGATGAATTTATGCCTTCTATCCTTGACTATAGAGAAGGGTTTAATACGGGAGGTGTACGTACTTCGGGTAACCTGACTTGGGGTAATGAGAGTTATTTTACCTATACTAAGACTATTGGTGAAGAGCATAATTTAGGTGCTGTGGCAGGTATTAGTTTTCAGAAATGGAGATATGATAGAACAGGTCTTGACGGTTCTTATTTTGCTAGTGACGACATCCGTACCTTAAACGGAGCATCTATTATCTCCAATCAAGGCGTTAATGTTGCATCAGAACACGCTATGCTTTCTTATTTCGGAAGGGTTACCTATGACTACATGAGCAAGTACCTATTGGAGTTTAACCTCCGTTCGGATGGTTCTTCTCGCTTTGGTCGTGATAAACGTTTTGGTTTCTTCCCATCAGCCTCTGCTGGATGGCGCTTTATTGAGGAAGACGGAATTAAAGATCTAAGCTGGCTTAGTGATGGTAAACTACGTTTTAGTTTAGGTAGCACTGGTAATGAGGCTATTGGAGACTATACCTCCCGTGGAGAGTTTACGCTCGGCACAAATTATTTAGAATTCTCGGGTGCTGCACCTACGATTATGCCGAATGCGAGCCTTACCTGGGAAACTACCCATCAATACAATTTAGGATTGGAGTTGGGCTTTGTACAGAACAGAATTTTGTTCTCAGCAGATGCCTATCTTAAGAAGACCAAAGATCTACTTTATAATGTGCCTCTTCCGAGCACAACAGGGTTTGACTATGTGACGCGAAATATAGGAACCATCGAAAATCGTGGTCTTGAATTCAGTTTGCAAACACGCAACTTGCAAGGGCCTTTTACATGGAATACGAATATAAATGTCAGCTTAAACCGTAATAAGGTAACGTCCTTACCACAAGATGTATTGACGAACGGTCATATTCAAAATGGTGCTTACCACATCCTTAAAGTTGGGGAACCTATTGGGGTGTTTTATGGATGGCGCTATATGGGCGTTTATTCGCGTGATGAGGATAACGTTAATCGCGTTACGCATGGCGCAAATGGGCCTGTATTTGTTGGAGGTGATCCTATTTGGAAAGACCTAAACGGTGATAATATTATTAATCAAGATGATAGAGAGATTATTGGTTATGCAGAGCCTAAGTATTTTGGGGGTATTTCTAATGACTTTAGCTACAAGAATTTCAGCCTGAATGTGTTTTTTCAATACTCCGTAGGAGGAGAAATATATAATGAGTTGAAGCACCAACGTAATTCTATCGTGCGATACAACAACCTGTCTACGGATGCTTTGAATAGATGGCGTCAGCAGGGTGATGTAACCGATTTTCCAAGGTTAGTTCGTGATGATCCTAAGCAATCGGATAGCCGTGTACAAAGCCGCTGGGTGGAAGATGCTTCTTACATCAAGTTGAAGAATGTAAACCTACGCTACTCTTTCCATTCTGATTGGGTTAAACGTATAGGTCTTCGTAAAGTAGACGCTTTTGTGACAGCTTCAAACTTGATTACCTGGACTAAATATACCGGTTTTGATCCTGATGTGAACTCCTATTCTGGCCTACGTGTCGGATTGGACGAAGGATCATATCCGCAGAGTCGCACGTTTATGTTTGGTTTAACCTTTGGACTATAAATTATTCAATCATGAAAAGATCAATTAAATATATATTCGGAAGTGTTTTAATCTTGTTTGCTTCGGCTTGTTCGGATTCGTTTTTAGATAAAGAACCGATCAGTAACTTCTCTGGGCAGGGTTTTTATAAAAAGCCTAGTGATGCGCAGGCGGGCGTGAATGGGATATACAACAGTATGCAATCGCTCTTTCGCCTTAATTTTGCCTACTGGGGAGAAGGGAGAGCAGATAACGTTTTAACACGTCACTCGGGTGATCCTTTTGCGCTACAGCAAAATGCATTAACACCGATTATCAACTCGGCGCGCTGGGATAACTTCTACACGTTGATATCACGCGCCAACTACGCCATTAAGTATACACCGCAGGTATTTGGGGATGGTGAAAGTGAATTAAAGAAACAGCTTTTAGGGCAGTCACGTGCGCTTCGGGGAATCACTTACTTTTATTTGGTGCGTATTTGGGGACAGGTACCCTTAGTGACGGAGCCGTACGAGAGTGTAGAGCAGGATGTTTTTGTATCTCGAAATACGGAAGCTGAAGTATTAGCACAGGTAGAAGAGGATTTATTGTTTGCCGTAGCAAATGCTGCAAGTAGCTATTCTGGTGCCCGCAATAGGGTATTGGTTACCAAAGGTGTTGCTTATGCCTTCTTAACGCAGTTGTATATGTGGCAAAAGCAGTACGATAAAGCCATCGCTGCAGCAGAGAAGGTGCTTGCCGATGGACAATATTCATTGGTGTCGATGAACGATTGGAACGAGATTTTTGTTAAAGGCCAAAGTACAGAAAGCATTTTTGAAGTCGGTTATAATGAGGTTCAGACGAATGCTTTACGCGCACTATATGCCTTAGGTTCTGATAGCGATTATGTGCCTAGCGCACGCTTTATTGCTTCGATAGAAGTAGGTGACTTACGTAAACCACGGATCTACGACATTACAGAAGTGCAGCCTCGTAAAATTTGGAAGTTCTTCGGACAAGGTTTTAAGGATGAAAGTCCGGATCCATCGTCCAACAATATTGTTTTGACACGATTGGCAGATATTATTTTGTTGAAAGCCGAAGCCCATGCGCGTCTAAACCAGCCTACAGAGGCCCTAGAGTTACTGAACCGTATTCGTCGTCGTGCAGGAATTGCTGTGCTTGATGAAGCGGCAGCCAATAATTTGTATGGAACACTTGTCGCAACAGTACTCCATGAACGCTCCATCGAGCTTTGCTTTGAAGGACACCGCTGGTTTGACCTTGTACGTAGCGGCACAGCTATCGCTACTATGAAACCGATAAACGGCTTGAGCAGTGAGGACAACCTCGTATGGCCATTGCACGAAAGTGCAACCCTAAGAAATCTGAATCTGAAACAAAATGAATTTTATAAGTAAAATCTTATGAGAAAGATAAAATATACAATTACGAGTTCCTTATTAGGAATTGGTATGTTGCTCTCGGTGGTTAGTTGCGAAATTCAAGATAGTTTTACCTACGACTATGCACCAGATAACGCTAAGTTGAACATGTCGGCTTTGTCTTATATTAAAGGCAACGATTCGCTTTCACTTTTTAGTGAGGCTATTCAGCGTACACAACTTGAGTCTATGTATGAAACAGGGACGGGGTCTACTTTCATCGTTCCTAATAACCAGGCCTTTCGCAGTTATTTCAAGGATAACGGCTATGCTTCAATTGGTGCCATTCCTGTACCGATTTTGAAAAACATGTTGCGCTACCATATTGTGAAAAGCGTTGTGAATTTCAATGACCCTGCATTGGCACCAAGTAATAGGCCTATAGCTTATGAAACGGAAAATGGCCAAACGATGTATCTGTCGCATACGAGCACCTACGTAGGTCTGATTAATGAGGGAACGAACAGGCAATGGCAAATTCGTACCTCCAACTTAGTGCCTGATAATGGTGTTATTCATGTGGTAAATGCTGTCGTGTATTACTCGGCACCAACGGGCGATGTAAATGTGAATCCAAATTTGGTGCAGGATACCATATTTGCGAAGCAGGATGCTTTTGTTAACGGCGGAACAGAGTCTGCTAAAAACTTCGGACTAGATCCACTCTTGAAAATTAAGAACGTGTCGAATAACGGTGATTATGACCGTAAGGCATTTTTAATGTTTGATTTCGCAGACTTCAAAAAAGAAGGTGTAGTGACGGATCTTAAGCTGCAATTGGCTGTTTCTTTTACGGCAGCAAAGGGCGTCGATCTTAATCTGTTTGAGACACCTAGTACCTCTTGGAGTGAAGCGGCGCTGAACTTTAACAATGCTGTTTTTCCGACGACGCCACGTATTGCTTTTATAAAAACAACGAAGATAAGCACGTTTAGATTTGACCTTACAGATTACTATAAAGAGAAGAAACCTACAGGACTGAAGTCTTACATGCTCGATGGGCAGCCAGGATCGGACGAGACGGATGAAATAGCCTCTAGACAGCATCCTACTTTGGCTCCGCCGATGCTTATCGCAACTTTAGCGAGTGGCGATTCAGAGCTCACCTTGGAAGGACAAAAGGATTTTGAGGTAGCTAATGGAGGCATCTACGTGCTATCTAAGGAAAACCTTAGTGTGGGAGGGGCGTCTGCTGGCGATATCATCTACACCATTGAAGACTTGCCTACGTTTGGCTGGTTGGTGAAAGGTGCCGAAGTATTGAAGAAAGGAAGCCGATTTACGCAGCTTGATTTAGATCTAAAGAATATGGTATTCATCCATAATGGTCAAAATCTAGGCGTGAACACTTTAAAATTAACGGCTAGAGATAAGGCTGGCGCCGTATTAGAGAATATAAAACTTAATGTACAGGCTAAGTAGTCAACCTACCGAAAGGGGGCATCAGATGGTCCGTTCAACCTGACGATGCTCCTTTTAATAAGGAGGAGGATTACTATTGCATGAATTATAAAGATATAGGCTGATGAGAAAGTTCAATTTGGGAGTGCTGATTGGTGCCATGCTGTTGTTATTTTTAAACTGTAGCAGCAGTAAAGATTCCGATATAGAAGTGCCTGCTGTTCCGACAGATCGTGTCATTCAGTTTTCAGGCATGGATTGGATTGTTCGCACCACACGTGGTAAAAAGGAAGGCCCTGGGCCTAATATGTTTTCCGATACGGACAATAGTGTTTGGGTAGATCCACAAGGACGTTTACATCTTAAAATTCGTCAAGAAGGAGGCAATTGGTATTGCGCAGGTGTTATTGCACAAAAGTCTATGGGCTATGGGAAGTACGTTTTTTACATCAACTCAGATGTCAGTAAGCTGGATCAGAATGTTGTAGCTGGACTTTTTACCTACCTGAATGATGAGGAAGAAATCGATATTGAGTTTTCGAAATGGTCGAGTCCGAGCAATCAAAATGCCCAGTTTGCCTCGCAACCCTCGGAGGTTGTTGGTAATAAACAACGCTTTGATATAGCGCCTAATAGTGGGCCTACAACTCATTATTTTCATTGGCAGACTGATCAGATTCTTTTCAAAAGTAGTTACAAAGATGATAAAGGAGCCGATAAGACCATTCATGAATGGGCATACAAAGGGAAACATGTACCTACAGCCAAGACTGAAAAGTTGCGTATGAATTTATGGTTGTTTAAGGGGCAGATGCCTTCCGATTTGAAGGAACAAGAGATTGTTATTGACAGTGTACGTTTCATTAAGTAACCATAGTAGGGTTGCTTTTATTAAATAGTAATTATTAAATATGCTTTTAGAAGAATTAAACATTGACGTGTCCGAGACTGCTCAGGAGACAGGGGAACATGCTGGACGCGCCATTGAGTCCACATTGGTTGAATTGCAAAAGGTGAAGTCGGAAATCAGGGTTATTTTTGCCGCGGCGCCATCTCAAGATTATACGCTCGATTATTTAGCTAACTCCGCTAAAATTGACTGGTCAAAGGTTGTCGCCTTTAATATGGATGAATATATAGGACTTGCTGATGGTGCCGAGCAGCTATTTTCTAATTATTTGGAAAATCGCTTGTTTAGCAAAATAAAGCCTAAAGCAAAGTACTTTATTAACCCGACGAATCCAGTAGCGGAAGAGGTAAAGCGCATAGCGCAATTGATTGAAGAGCAGCCGATAGATGTGGTATGTTTAGGTATCGGACAAAATGGGCATATTGCCTTTAATGACCCTCCAGTAGCTGATTTTGAAGATGAATATACCATTAAAGAAGTTGAATTGGATGATGTCTGTCGTATGCAACAGGTGCTTGATAAATGTTTTGAGACCATAGAGGAGGTCCCTAAGCAGGCCTTGACATTAACGATACCTACCATTTTTAAGGGAGAGCGTTTGTTCTGTGTTGTGGTTGGCGAGCATAAGCGAGAAGCTGTTAAGCATACAATGAACTCCGCAATATCTACTACATGGCCATCGACAATTTTGCGTAAGCATAAGAGTTGTTACTTTTTCTTTGATAGGAAAGCCTATCCAGGAACATAATCGAATTTATTAATACCCATAATACCATTAAAACAGCTGAAGCACCCCGCTTCGGCTGTTTTTTTATCTATTAATTTAAACTTATAGGTTGGTCATAGCTATTATGTTTCTAACAGCAAAGCTTATCCTATTTGTTTTAGATAATTGACTAAATCGGTATCTAAGCCGAGATTAAACTTCTGTTTCAGCCTATACTTAGCCATGCGCACACTTTTGGGCTCTACGTGTAGCAACTGTGCTATCCGCTTAGTATCCATGCCTAAATAGAGGTAAGCACAATATTTAAGGTCGAGCGCCGTGAGCCTATGTTTTGCATTGTCTCCTAAAGTTTTGAAGAAATTGGGATGTATTTCTTGAATACTAAACTTTACTTTCTCGAAGTCACTATTCATAATAGATTCTTCGCGGATTATCTGTTGGATATTTACGGATTCGCCTTTAGCTTGTTTTTCTTGCATGTGTAGGAGAACCTCATTTTTATGCTGTAGCTGTAGCTGATTGGCCATTACTTCATCATTTAGCTTCTGCTGCTGTAACGTTAACAATTCTTGTTCCGCTTTAAGTCTTGCTTGTTCTTGTTGCTCGTACTTTATCTGCATAGCAGTTTCATTTTTTTCTGCCGTCAGCTGTTTCTCTCTGGCTATAGCATATTTGAGGTTGTAGTGATAGGAGCGGAACATGAAAAAGGCACTTACCGAACCGATGCCTAACAAAGCGAGGAGTAGATAGTTTTGTCTTTTGCGGGCCGCTGCATGCTCCTGAAGAGCGATGATTTCCTGTTCTTTCTTGCTGAATTCGAACTGCGCTTCGAGTCTTTTTGTGGCGGAAGCCGACTCTTGGTCAAAGAGCATATTACTATAGTGAGTCACTTTCTGCTGGTAGGCTAGGGCATTTTTATAATCGCCTTTTTTGGTATGGAGGCTCACTAAGGAGTTAAGCACGTTTATGAGTGTATGGTAATACGGGTTTTTCTTTCGAGAAAGTAGGTTGTAGGCCTTGGTAAGGTACCCGTCGGCGGTAGTAAGGTCATTCTCCGACATGCTGAGCTCACTGAGTATACCATAGGCGCTCGCAATAATCGCATCATTGCCCTCAGGGACCACCTGCAATGCTTCGCTGATGGTCGTGCGTATTTTCTGTTTTAGCTGTGGATCGCTATAGTCGTAGTACTTTAAGTAGTAGCTAGCTTTGTTATTGAGGCAATTAGCATAGGTGTTTTTCATGACTTGCCCTGGATACTGTTTGTAAAGGCTGATGGCATCGTCTAGCGGTTGCATGATGCTATCGAGGTATTTCTTTTCATGAGTGGCCTCATAGCGGAAAGAATAGGTGACCGATAGGGCCGAATAGCTATTTGCTAGTAAATTTTTATTGCCCGATTTCAGAGCATATAAAAGGGCATTTTGGATATATCGCATCGACTTTTGTTCGTCGTTCCACTCCGTATATATGCCATAGAGTTGGTAATATAGCTTACAGACAAGTTCCGGTTCGGCTTCTTTATTGGGAATGTTATCCAGTGCTTGTTGCATGGATTTTAGGGTGTTTTCCGTGTTGAAAAGCGCAATTTGAAGAACGCCAGAAGCATAATGAGCATAAGCTAAGGCTAAGGAGTTATCCTGCTTCTCCGCAGACTTATATGCTTTGTCTATATATTCTTTCGACTGCTCGTAATTTTCGGTATTGGTATAGATATTTGATAAAATAGCGTAAGCCTTGGTTACGGCGAGGTTATTTTCCGAAATTTTTAATGCTGCCTTGAGGCTTATTTCCGCGAGTTCAATAGCCGCTGTTTCTTGTTCATCGCTGCGGTACCATTCTGCAAGTTGCTGCTGTAAGGTAATAGTTTTTTCCGGCTCTTTACTATTATTTAATAAGGTATGAAGGCTGTCAACATAGCGCTGTTGTGCCCATCCTCCAGTGCAAAAACTTAAGCCTATCAGTATACCTATTAATCTCAGCATTCCACAAATGTACAAAAGTCGTAAGCGGTATTGTATACAATGAGCTCAAAAAAGCATCTTTTTGATGTTTGTCAATTAATTAATTTTTAGATGCTTAGGTGTTTTTGTAGACGTTCTGTAGTCGCTTTGATTTGTCATTGTAGTTGTTCTGACGTATCGGTAAAGTTGTATTACTCTGCTGTTGAAAATACTTTTGCGGTATAAAATTTCACTTAATTTAAATTTAAAATGGACAACAAAACATTAGCTATCGTATCTTACATCACCCTTATCGGATGGTTAGTTTCTTATTTCAATGGTAAAGAAAAAGCCAATGGTCTATTGAAATACCATTTAAGACAGTCACTAGGTCTTTTGATTGTTAGCATTATCATCAATGTATTATTAAACATCGTAGTTGTGATTCTACCAAGTTTATCTGTTTTAATGTATGTAAGTGTCTTGTTTTTTGTACTGTTAATCATCGGCATCATTAATGCAGCGAATGAGGTTGAGAAACCTTTGCCTATCATTGGTAAAATGTTTGAAGGCAAATTTGCATTTATAGGCTAATTGGGTTTGCCTTCGTTTGGACAATAGCGCAATGTCGGTATATCTGGAAGACGGAAAAAATGTTAACGTATGAAATTAATATGCACTACAAATATCTCTTTCATGACGGGAGTGGCTACAAGATAAGGAATATGTTTTCGTTTATTCACTTCTCTATTTTTGTATGGTTTCTCATCGGTATATTGTTGTTTTTCTACAGCGAAAATACTATGACTGGGCTATGCTTCATCGTTTCGACATTTGCTTTTATTCTTATGCTGCTAAGGCCGTCCAAAACTAAGATTCTACCCCATGAAAAAATATTCAGAATCAGTGCAGGTGTGTGGAGGAAAGAACCACATCAGTATCGATTTTCGGATTTTGAAGGTTTTGATGTGGAAACCATGTGTTATATCGGTATTCCGGTAAACTCAGTACTCTTCGGACGATTTATTTCTAATGGAAAAAGAAAACGCTATTTCTTGGCCCAGTCGTTTAAGAAAGCAAAAATGCAGGGACTGGCTCAGGAATTAGATGAACTAATCAATAATTAAGTAAATGAAACAGATGGTCACAAAATTTTCAATCAGAAATACACGCACAGTAAGAAATTTATCCTTCTTTTTACTATTTACGTTATGCTTTTCAGTACTGTCCTGTGGGCAATTGGGAAGCAATTATCCCGATGAGGTGTTTAATAAAGTAATGCTGAATGGGAACAAAATTCCGATGGGCTTTAAGGAGCATTTTACGGAAATAAGAGGGCAACTAAATGCAGGAAGCCTTGTTATTGTTACTAAGGAAAGAAAGGTTAAGAAGGTGAATGCTACGGAATATGTAGCAAATCATTATATCCATATGTTTGATAAGGATATTAAGGCTATTCAAGAGCTGGATGTCAATGCTGAAACGAAACCGATATTGGCTGCGGCTTTGGAGATGTTCCTATATGCTGATGAAATTTACAAGACGGATTTTCCACGCATTGCCAAAATGATTGACGATGGTAGGTCGGATGAGGAAATCGATGAGGCTATTGCTGAGCTTGATGAAACTAAAGGTCCAATAGTGGACGAAAAGTATACTATCGTATATGATCTGACGATACCTTATGCTGATAAGCACGGTGTTGAATACGAATTAATAGAAATGCCAAAACCGGTGAATTACAAGTAAAAGGCAGGACCTTTTTTGTGGAAAATTTCATAGGTAATGGAGAGATAAAATTCGAATATGGAAGTAGTTTTGGTTTATAGTTTTAGTTAAAAACGGATTAGTATTAGTCGTTTTTTGGATTTTAGATAAACTTTATTAAGTTTGAGTTTTATTCTAGTAACCATTTTAATTTAACTTCATTTTTTAAAAAATTAGTAAATAAAATAACCTTTATTCTATGAGAGCTATTTTTTCACCACTATTCTTATTCTTTTCGTTGGCTACCTTTGCACAGAAAAGTACCCTTATTAATAATGTGCAAATATTTAATGGTAAGGATGATAAGGTTATTAAAGGGAACGTTTTAATCGTAGACAACTTGATTAAAACGATATCTACACAACCAATTGCGACCAATAGAAGCGCTGATACCCGGATTATTGATGGGGGAGGTAAGTTTTTAATGCCTGGTCTTATTGATGCCCATTCTCATGTCATGATGGAGTCTATTCCTATGGCCACAATCATGGGGTCTGATATGGGGTATATCAATCTGTTCGCTGCCCATGCTGCAGAGAAACAACTGCTGAGAGGTTTTACGACGGTTCGTGATTTGGGTGGTGCTTCCTTAAGTTTACAGCGTGCTATTGACGGAAATTTGGCTATAGGACCTAGAATTTATTCAAGCGGAGCTACAATTTCTCAAACTGGTGGACATGGAGACTTTGGTCTTCCAACAGATATTCCAAGAGATGGTACACTTTCTTATTATGAAAGAGGAGGCATGACTATCGTGGCTGATGGAGCCGATAAAGTGTTGATGCGTACTCGAGAGCAGTTGCGTAATGGCGCAACACAAATTAAGCTGATGGCCGGAGGTGGTGTTGCATCAAACTATGATCCGCTAGATGTAGCGCAGTATACAGAAGCGTAATTTAACGCGGCCGTAAGTGCCGCCGAGAATTGGGGTACCTATGTAACCGTGCATGCTTACACGCCAAAAGCGATAAGAGAAGCTATTAAAGGTGGTGTTAAATGTATTGAGCATGGTCAGTTGGTTGATGAGGCCACCGTAAAACTAATGGCCGACAATAGTATCTGGTGGTGTATGCAACCCTTCCTTGATGATGAAGATGCGATTCCGTTTCCTGAAGGTTCAATTAATCGACAAAAGCAACTTACGATGACTCATGGTACAGATAATGCTTATAAGTTGGCTAAGAAATATAATGTTAAGCTCGCTTGGGGTACAGACTGTTTGTTTGATGAAAAGCTTGCTTCACGACAAGGGGCGCAGCTTGCTAAGATGACGAGATGGTTTACGCCATTTGAGGTATTAAAAATGGCGACAGCCACCAATGCGGAACTACTGAAGTTAAGTGGTCCGCGTAATCCTTATCCACATGATTTAGGAATTATTCAAGAAGGAGCTTATGCAGACTTACTTTTGGTTGATGGTAATCCGATAGATAATATAAAATTGGTTGAAAATCCAGAGCTTAATTTTAAGCTGATTATGAAAGATGGTGTAATCTATAAAAACACGCTAGCGAATTAATACACTCTTTTTATAGTAGCCAGACAAGCATAGCAGATACCTTTGAGAAAGATGAATAGGTGTTTTTTATGGTTTGCTCAGCTATAAGGTGCATGCGTAGCGATTACTGTTGTTAAGCCCTGTTGGGCAAATGAAAATCCCCCTAGCCATTAGGGGGATTTTTTTTAGGTACTGGATTTACTTTTTTAGATAAATGAGGAATTTCGGTCTTATAGTTGTATTTTGATTCGTAGCATACGGCAATAAGGAAGCTTACGCGCATACGTTATGAAGCTAAAAAATGTTTTATTAGTACTATAAATATCCTAAAAATGAACTTGAAAGTATACTTATTGATGTTTCTTACGACGATTTTGAGCTTTACGTCTTTTGGGCAAACTGAGGATTCTTGGCGGTTATTTTGGAATAATGACACCACATTAATAGGTTACAAAGACAAAAGTGGGCTTGTGAAAATCGCGCCCAAATTTAGCGGCTTTACAACAGCAAACAGGTTTGACCATATCATAGCGGCAACGGAAGAGCATAACGGCATTTGGAGTAGCTATTACCTGACGAAGCATGGTCGAATGGTGGGCAGTGATAGCTTATACATTTTTGACAATGGCGCAGATTGCGAAAGTGAGGGTTTTATCCGTTTTAGGGATGCGAAGACAGATAAAGTTGGTCTCTTTAATAGGAATGGTGAAATTGCTATTCCCGCTGTTTATAGTGCTTTAACGAATGTAAGAAATGGAATGATTGCCGGTCTTAAGGATGCTAAAAAGGAATATTGGTCTGATCATAACGAGGATGGCTGTAATCATTATAGCTGGGTAGGTGGGCAAGAGGTTTTGATAGATACCTTAAACAACCTGCTCGTGGCAGATTTTTCCTACGATAATCCCCTCGATTTTTTCTCTATTGAGAAAACTAATGCGCCGAATCCTGATAAGATGAGGAAGTCTTTCTTAGCAAATGACGGCCTTTATTACGCTTTCGTAGACTTTGAGAAGGAATTTAAACAGTGGATTACAAGGATTGTAGCAGATAATCTCACTCTAGAAAAGCTTAATGATATTTCTTATGATACCATCACGTGGGAATCCAAAGAGGGCTGGGCTAAAACCAATAAAGAGAAGCTTATAAAAGATAACTTTGCGCTATTGAAAAATGGTCTTGCAGAGATCCTACTGCCAAATACTGATTATTTTATTTCTAGCGATGGACTTAACCCGTTTATGTATGATGGGCCGGAATTTGAGCAGTATTTCAATAATTGTGGCGAAGCCAAAGATTGGAAATATCCGACAATGTCAATTGTTGTTTCTCATCGGGTTAAAAAGGATTTTACACAAAACCATTATGAGTTTCTACGAACAGATCAAGGGTATAAACTTATCAGTTTGACGATTAGAAATGCAAAAATAAAATAGTCCCTAAAGTGGGCTATATGTCTTGAATTTATCTCTTCACGGATAAAGCCTCCTATTTTAGAATATTTTCTTTATTTTTAGGTTTACTTAAATTATAGTACTAATTATTAACTTAAAATCCTGCCGATATGAAATTTACGGTTATCCTGTCCTTCTATTTTCTAGTTTTTGGAACCGCGTTCGCAAAAGAACAAAATGCTACGCAACGCTTGGATTTGGAAAGCCGTATGGAGCTACAGGAGTATAAAGTAGAAGCGAAGCTTCGTGAGTTAGATTTGAAAGAGGACAACCTGGAGCTTAGTAAGCAGAATGTAGCCGATATTATTAGTTTTCATAAAGAAGGAGTAGAGGATTTCCACCGTACGCTGAACTACCTCTTGGTGGTGATGGGAATTATCGTCGCTATTGTTACCGCCGTTGCGGGTTACGTATTACAGCAATACAACAAAAGGAAATCTATGGAGCTCAAGAAGGATATTGATGCTTTGCGGATATCTATGCAGCAGAGTGTCGATGCGATAACGGAAGAGACAAATCGTGAGCTGGATTTAATTCGTAGCGAAGCTAAACGACAGTTGGAACAGCTGAAACGGGATTAAAACCACTCGATTTTTTTTAATACACTATATTAAAAAATCTACAGCTTTAATAGCTTCCACAAGAAGCTTCATAGAGCTAGTCAGTTACTGTATATGCTGTTTTAATGGTTGATTACGGTTAACCGCAATAGAAGGGGGCTGTGTTTCAGTATTTTCGATGTACAATAATGTACAATCATCGATTTTGAAACTAACAACTTACAATAGCCATGGATTTTAAAGATGAAATTCGCCAGTTTGCCAAGCGCGTAGATAGCATGTTACCGCAAATTAAGACCGAGGAAGCTACTAAAACTTCCCTTATTTTACCTTTCTTAAGGATTTTAGGATATGACGTATTCGATCCTTTTGAAGTGCAACCCGAGTTTATAGCTGATATCGGTATTAAGAAAGGGGAGAAGGTGGATTATGCTATCTTAAAAGACGAAAAGCCTATGATTTTGATTGAGTGTAAGCATTATGCTGATGGACTTGATCCACATAATTCACAGCTATTTCGTTATTTCCACACCACGGAAGCTAAATTTAGCTTGCTAACGAATGGATTAGAATACCGATTCTACACCGATTTGGTTACCCCTAATAAAATGGATGAAAAGCCATTCTTTGAATTTAAGATAACGGACATCAAGGATAATGAGCTTGTGGAGCTACGTAAGTTTCATAAGACCGTTTTTGACCTCGATAATATTGCAAGTACGGCAAGCGATCTTAAGTTTTTTAATGAGTTGAGCACGTTAATCACAGGAGAGATGCAGAACCCAGAGGACGAGTTCGTTCGCTATTTTGCGAAAAAAGTATACAATGGTGCTGTCACGGTTAAGGTATTAGAACAGTTTACTCCTTTAGTAAAGCGTGTTTTTACGAAGATTGTCAATGATGAGATTGCGGAACGTCTTAAAAGTGCGTTGAAAAAGGAAACAGAGAACGAAGCCCAAAATGAAGTTCCGAAAATAGATGCTGACCCGCTAATTGTGACCACAGAAGAAGAGATAGATGGATATTTAATTGTAAAATCTATTCTTCGTAAAGATATTGATGTTGGAAGAGTTTGCATGCGCGATAATCAATCCTACTGTGGCATCTTGCTCGATGATAACAACAGAAAACCTATCTGCCGCTTTTACTTCACTCCGAATAAGTTGCGTATCGGTTTGTTCGATAAGGACAAAAAAGAAACAAAACACGATATTCTACAGCTCGATGATATTTATAACTTTTCTGATGAACTACTTCAGACTGTTAATAATTACTCTTTGTAGCTAAGAACAGGTTAAGCGAACGCACTGCGTTCGCTTTTTAATGAATTTCTTGTATTAATCGGCTGGAATTGAAAAGTTTTTCTAATTCTTCCTATTATTTGTTTTGCTGTGTAGGTACGAAGTCGAAATCATATTGTCAATAATGTAATGTTTAACGGTATCTGCTATTCTATACGATAGCATTTAAGTTTATAGAATGGAGGTCTATTGGGAGATTTTGAATTTTATATTTTGTGTAAATATTTGTTAATCAGGCTTTAGTGTTACATTGTTTTTTCTTTCTCTTTTATTTTTATTGGTTGCTTTATGTAGAAAAAGTGGAAGAAAGTAATAAGGATAGCGTTTAATCATTAATTAGGTGAAAGAGAAAATATGTGTTTACGGCATACCGTAATATTGTCTAGTTTTTATTGTTTAATATTATATATTAATTATTAACGAGCAATGAGATTTAGAATAACCTTATCTGCAGATGTAGGCATACGTTTGGCAATTCCAATCAATTATCAGTATCCATTGTCATCCGCTATTTATCGTATTATCGCAAAAGGCGATCGTCAGTATGCTGATTTTCTTCATGAAAAAGGTTATGGAAAAGGTTTTAAGTTTTTTACTTTTTCAGATATAAACTGTCCTTTTAAAATTGATGGTGATCGTTTGCTTTTGCAGCAGAATGAGTTATCTTTTGTCGTCGCCTTTCACTTGCCAGAAGCAGTTCAGCATTTTGTACAAGGTCTTTTTGCTTCTGAAAATATAGTGATTGCCGATAAAAAGTCTAAGGTTAGTTTTAGAGTGAAAGCTATTGAAGCCTTATCTAATCTTTTAGTTACCTATGCTGAAAGTGAGATTTTAGCTAGAACCTTTGCCCCGCTATCACCGCTGGTGACGGGCTTAAAGAATGAAGCTGGAAATTATGATTATCTATCTCCACAGGATGCGGATTTTGTTTCATCGTTTATATACAATTGGCGTGAAAAGATTAAAGCTTCTTATGACGACGCAACAGCCCAATCGGCCTTTCTATTTGCGACAGTTACGTATAATAGGCTTCCGCCGAAATCACGGTTAATTACCATTAAAGCCGATACACCAGAAGAAACGAAAATCCGAGGCTTTGTTAATTTTAAGTTGGAGGTGAAGGCTGAACGTCGGTTTATAGAGCTGTTGCTCGATACTGGGGCGGGCCTGTACACTGGGCAAGGGATGGGATGCCTTGGAATTGTTGAAGAGTAATTGATCTTGTCAAGAAACTGAAGTTTATGATAAAACGTAAAACATTTTAAATTCATGGGAATATTTAAAAATTACACTGGAAATGCTATGTTTAATAACGCTTTAATGACCATTGAGTCTTTAGGGAAGTTAAAAAGTGTAGAAGATATTACTGACGATTTTTTACGAAAACTATATAAGGACACTGATTTATTAAATCTTAATAAGCGGTTGAAGAGTTACACAATGCTCTTTACAAATAATGGATTATTACATAATTCTAAGAGTAAGGATGAACAACTGTATAATGATTTAATGAATGAAATAATTGATTCAAATGATTTTGAAGGTGATAATATTTGTGAAATTTCAGGATTAAGATTTTCGAAAACATTTTCTCAGATTTATACAGATTTATTAATTCGCAAAGGTATTTCAGAGAAAGAGGTATCAAAAAAAGATACTGGGATTAATCGAAATTGGTATCCATTGATAGGTGGACTTGGCTCTGATGCACAAGCTTTACCCCAAGGTAAATTCGCAATACAAATTCATCCTATTTGTGTATTTATTATGCAGTTTTTACCACTGTCGGCCTTTATTTATAACCGTGGAATACTTGTTGTTGACTCTTCCAACACAATGATGGCAAAACGCATCATCGTGGATAATCAGACTGAGTTGTGGAAGCGTATTAAAGCAACAACTTCAAATGAATCTATTGAAAATGTGAAAGATTTTTCAAAAGGTCATTATATATTACAAGCTATTAAGTTTTTAGAAGAGAAAGAATTGTTTGACGAAAGTTATTCGGATTTAAACTTGTGGAGTTTCTCAAATTCAGGTACGGGGGCTAGCTGTGATATAGATCGCGTTCCAAATAGTTTGATTAGAAAACTGATAGCAATAGATAAAGATTCCGGATTAGGAAATGAGTTGAAGAATATATTAATAAACACTAATCTTCAATATGGTTTCTTAGAAGCTTTAGAAGGTAATCACGAGTGGCATTTTTTATATCCAAGTGTGTCTGGATCTGGGAAAAAAGAAATTCGGTATTCTGGCGTTTCCGTGAAATTTTTGGAGGTATATTTTGAGCAAATAAATAATGAAAAATCTATTCATTATGCTAAATATATTGCTGGATTGATAGACCTATATAAAAGTAAATCTTTTGAAAAGTACTTATCAGAAGTTTCAGCATGGAATAGACCTGAATATAGAATCGATTTATATACGGTTTTATTGGAGGCTACGAAAAATGGACAATGGAGTTTGAAACATCATCTTCAAATCTTGGATGATAGAGCTGGATTACCAATAAAGAACAATTATTATAAACTTCAGAAACTTATTCATTACTACTATCAAAAGCAACACTTTAGCTCGGATCTTCCTGCGATTAAAAATGGAGATAGTTCTGAAGTAGAAAAAGCCCTTACATGGATTATTGGACTGGTTCAAGAAGATCAAAAATCCGTAATGATTATTGAAAAATTAAAAAATAGACATAAATATAAAACTGTAGGCTATTCAGATATGCTTATTCGCTCTGTGGCTTTTTGCTCAATTAAATTGGAAGACATTGCGACTGTATTTTATACGGATGTGCTAAAATTAAGTCATTATGGAATCAATGAATTGCTTCATATCCTTTACAATCAGCCAGAATTAGAAATCATAATATCTCAAGAATTAGCTTTATCAGTAGCTAATCCATCGGTTGGTTTTCTGCAAGGATGGTTCGACACTATTGAAAAATTTGCAATTGATTACCAGGCCTACTATTATGCCAAATATCAGCATAGAGATACTAAAAAAGAACCTATAGAGAAATTCAAAAAACTGATATCAAGTATTTCTTTGGGGACAGGTTCATTTATGTTTTGGTTACGGGAAGCTATTGATAATACAAACCAGTTTCTTGCTAATGAGAAAGATGTGTTTAATGATCGATGGACCGATGAGCAATTACTATATAGTCCTTATGGTGATTTACCTTATTCTTTTAGCAAATTGGCTATTAAACTGATTTTAACTCAACAAGCAGCGCGTGAAATTATTCAAAATCAAATAAATTAAAAAAAAATTTATGGCAATATTAAACAATATTACAGGAGCATTATTGATTGATGCTACTGCATCTTTTTTAAATGGAGCAGGAATTGCGACATCTGGCGAAGATAAAAACAGAGTTATTCCAAAGACTTTTAAAGAACGTGTAAATGGCCGATTTGAAGAGGTACCTTATGTTTCTGCACAATCATGGCGTCGTTGGTTGAGAAATACGACTAATGAAGAGAATAGTTGGTCGCCAAGTGTACTTAAGGCTGTAGGAGAGGGATCGGAAAAAGGAACTACCAATAAAATTTCTACGGAATTGAATCCTGTAGATTTTCCAGAGGATGATTTATTTGGTTATATGAAAGCTGGGGCTAAAAATGAAGAAAGTATCCAGCGTACATCTCCTTTTAAAACTTCCATATTAAAGGGAATTAAGAATATGCGTGCTACAAGTACGGATGAAGCTTTTGTACATCTTAAAGAAGGTACGCCTTTACCTTATAGTACTAAATTTTATTCTACGCATTTAGAAGGTTTCTTTAATTTAGAATATGCTCGTTTAGGCGTGTATGATAATTTAGGTAGTCGTCAGGAATTGTCTTTAGCATTAGTAGAACAATATCAAGATAAGTTTAATGAAACTTCCTTGGGTGGAAAATTCAAACGTTACGAACTAAAAGATGCCGAAAGCAATAGAAAACGTAATGCTGCAGGTTTATTAAAAGGTTTAGCCTTTTTAAGAGGAGGTGCTAAGCAGGCTGCTTTTGGATCTGACGTAGCTCCAAAAGTTTTGATTTTGGCTGGCCTAGAATCTGCAAATCCAATTTTCAATAATTTATTTGACGGTTCTGGAGAAAAACCTTACTTAAATATTGAGTTATTGCAACAGCTAGCAACAGACTATAAAGATAAACTAGCGACACCAATATATATAGGTATACGTAAAGGATATTTGCAGAATGAGGAAGAAGTGAATGCCATCGGAGCGGGTTTTGTAGTCGATTCTCCTGTGGGCATTGTTAATCAATTCAACCAGAAATATCTAGCTCATGAATAAAGTCCTAGAAATAGATTTTTCTGGTTGGACTGCAACGCCGCGACTTCCCTTTGTCTTATCTGGGAATGCTGTTTGTATGCATACGCCAAGTTATTCACTTTTGCTGGGGATTATTGGTTGTTGCTTAGGACGAATAGTGAGTTCTGAAGAGCTGGAATTAGGCTTTGAATATAGCTACGATGCTGTTGCTAATGATTTGGAAACGCGAAATCGCTTGGAGTATGATGGTAAGAAGATAAAACCACACAATAAAGGTACAGATGCCTACTCTAGAGAGTTTCATATTGGACCTAAGCTAACCATTTGGATTAATAGGTTGGATTGGAAACCTTACTTTCTTTCACCCATTGGTACTCCGTCTTTAGGGCGTTCTCAAGACCTTTTGAAAATTGATGGTGTACGTGAAGTTGAAATTGTTGCAATTAATCAAGCAGAAATTTCTGGATGTATGATTCCATTTACTGCTGGAATGCAAGCTGGGGGACAGTTAGTTCAATTAGCAGAATCTTATGAAGAAAATGAGGAGATAGGTGCAGGACGAAAGTCCAAGAAATCAGCTGTATTTCTTTCTATCCCATATGATAATAAAGTAGTATTGGATATTCCTAATCTATATCAAACCAAAGGATTTCTTACGCGAAATTTCTATTTGCATTCATTCAATGGCTAGCTCAATTTATTTTGACCAATTTTTTGCTAAAAGTGATGGTGTGACGACTTTGCAAATGCATACAAGTCACGTCATCACTGCTGGAAAAAATCTATTGAAAAGCCTTCCTCTTTCGACCGAAGAACGATACTATTGGACTGGAAAGCTTATCAGATGTGCGGTTTTACATGATTTAGGGAAAATCCACAAAGAGTTTCAAAAACGGCTGCAGGGGCTTGCCGGAGAGCCTATACGACATGAGATTTTTTCATTATGGTTCTGTTTAAATTATCTTGATTTATCTAAAGATGAATTGTTTGCAATAGCAACGCATCATAAAGGAATTGTCGTACGAGGTCAAGAACGTGGCCGACTGGATTTAGCCACGCTGACAAAGTATTTTTCTCCGCTTTTTAATATGCAACAAGAGGTATTTACGGCAGAAGTATTACAAAGTTGGCTTACACTTTTTAAGTTAAATATTCCAGTAGACGATAAGAAATTGTCAGGAACGATACCACTAGATTTTTGTAAAATTTTAATTAGCGGGCAGCAGGAAAATGTTATAGAAGATAGGGTGTCATTATCTTTTATGCGGGCCTTGTTAATTGCTGCTGATCATATTGGGTCGGCAAGGAAGGAAGATGAAATACCTGTTTACAGAAAAATAGATTATGTAGATTTTCAACCTAGTAAAAATGGTGTAAAACATTCTTTTCGATCCTTTCAAAAGCGATTGCAATATATTAAATCAGATGTCATATTACATGCTCCAACAGGTTCGGGAAAGACTGAAGCAGCCTTAAGTTGGGTTGTGGCAAATCAATCTGATAATAGCCGATTATTTTATCTTTTACCCTATACAGCAAGTATTAATGCGATGGTTTCTCGGTTACAGTCTATATATGGAGAATCTGTAGTTACTGCCTTACATTCTAAGACACTTGATTTTTTTTATGAACAATTGTCGACTGAAGTTTCCAATGATGAGAAGGATTATGTTGCAATAGAAAGCGAAGCAAGAACAAAAAAAACGCTTTCCTCTGAATTATTTTTCCCTGTTAAAGTAGCCACGCTACATCAGTTATTAAAAACCTCTTTAAAAGGTAAAGGATGGGAATTGGCGTTGTATGATTATAAGAATGGGTTGTTTATCATTGATGAATTCCATACGTATAATGCATTGCTAACAGGCATGTTACTTAGTACGGTGAAATTGTTTCGAAGTTTGTTTCAAGCGAAGTTTTTCTTTATGTCTGCTACCATTCCCGAATTTATGTTAAATCTAATCATTAAGGAAGTATATGATGGCGATTTTACACGATTGATTCGTCCAGATTATGAGGAAGAAAGTGATAGACTGATTCTAGATCGTAAAAGACATCAATTGTATTGTCGATCGCAACAAACTATCCTTGATCAGATTTTCTTGATACGTGAATATCTGCAACAGGGAAGATCTGTACTAATTATTGTTAATAATGTAAAAACCGCTCAAAAGCTTTTTCATTCTTTTTCTTCGGAAGATTCGATTCAATTATTACACAGTGGTTTTGCAAAAAGAGATAGAACCAAGATAGAAAAGTCCATCACGAGTAGTAATCAATTAGAACGTCCAAATCTGCTTATTGCTACTCAAGCTGTTGAAGTAAGTTTAGATATTGATTATGACGTAGCCTTTATTGAAAATGCTCCTATTGATTGTTTGATTCAACGTTTTGGAAGGGTAAATAGGGCAGGGGGAAAGAAGTATTATCCACTTGATGAAAAAGTGCAACTAGACCATAATACAGTTCCTGTTTATTTAGTAGAAAATAGCTTAGGAAATACCAAGTTTTTTTATGACGAAAATGTACTGGCTGATACTTGGATTTTCTTAAATCAGCTAGATAAGATGGAGTTATCTGAGCAGGATTTAACAGGAGTTTGTAATAAAGTTTATCAAAGTGGCTATAATCTGAATCAGCAAAAAGATTTTCAAAATGGCTTGACTCATCCTACAATTGTAAATTTTGAACAAGATTGGATTGCTGGAAATTGGTCAGATTGGGTAGAAGATTTGATAGATGGGAAAAACCAAAAGATTGATGTACTGTCTGTGGACCTTAGGGATGAATATTTGGATCTAGTTGAACAAAAACGTTTTTTAGAAGCTAACCAATTACTCGTCTCCATATTTAGGTATGAGACCAATGAGCTACATAAATTGGAAACTGCTAATGTTTTAATCGCTTATGATATAGCTTATAATAGTCAGTTTGGTTATTATAAGAAAGAAGAAAGTGTTGAAGATCGATTTTTATAATTTTAACTTATGCTGGTAAATGCTACACATATTGCCTATTTACATACCTGCAATCGCAAGCTTTGGCTGTTTTCTCACGGTATTCAAATGGAACATACGTCCGATATTGTTTCTGAAGGTAAACTGATTGGAGAAACTTCATATTCAGATCGTTCTGAAAAATATACTGAACTGCAATTGGGGAATGTGAAAATTGATTTTTATGATGCACGTAATAAGGTAGTGCATGAAGTCAAGAAGTCTGATAAGGTAGAAGGTGCACATATTGCTCAGGTAAAGTATTATCTCTATCGTTTGCGACAGGCAGGAGTAAATGGTGCTATAGGGATTATTGAATATCCTAAGCTACGCCAGCGTGAAGAAGTTTTATTAGCCGAGAAAGATATACACGCAATCTGTGGATGGGAAGCTGATATACAGCGAATTTGTGAAAGTGATATATGTCCTGCTGTGATTCATGCGCAGATTTGTAAATCTTGTAGTTATCAGGATTTCTGTTATGTTGGAGAAGAGGATTAAGTTGCCACAAAAGCTATAGTATGAAAAAAACATATTACTTATTCAATCCTGGACGGATGAGCCGAAAGGATAATACATTGAAATTTGTTCCGATAGATGAAGATGGAGTAGAGGGCGTACCAAAGTATATTCCCGTTGAAGGTGTTTCGGACCTCTTCTGTTTTGGAAGTTTAGATGCCAACTCTGCCTTGTATAATTTTTTGGGAAAGGCCGGAATTGCTGTTCATTTTTTTGATTACTATGAACATTATACAGGGTCTTTCTCACCTAAAGAATATCTCTTAGCGGGGAAGATGCAGGTTGAGCAAACGAAACAATATATAGACCCGAAGAAGAGAATTGTTATTGCACAGAAATTTGTCTCGGGTGCGGCTTTTAATATGACGAAGAATTTGCGGTATTATATCAATAGAGAAAAAGATTTAAGTCATCTTCTTGAAGACATAGATCGTTATGCGGTACTCATAGCGGATGCCAAGGCTGTAGATGAATTAATGGGTATCGAAGGAAATATCAGGCAAACGTATTATGCGGCTTTTGACGATATTATCTCTGCTGACTTTAGTATGGGGAATAGGGATAAAAGGCCCCCTAAAAATGAAATTAATGCATTAATTTCATACGGAAATATGCTCTGTTATACACTATGTTTAAGTCAGATTTATCATACACAGCTTAATCCAACAATTAGTTTTTTACACGAACCAGGCTATAGACGTTATTCCTTAGCTTTGGATTTAGCAGAAATCTTTAAACCTCTACTTGTTGATCGTTTGATTTTTAGGCTATTGAATAAAAAAGAGATTCAAGCGAAGGACTTTGATCATCAAATAAACAGTTGTTTGTTGAAGGAGTCGGGACGCAAGACTTTTACTCGGGTATGGGAAGAGCGTATAAATGAAACATTTAAGCATCCTGTATTGAAACGTAATGTGAGCTATAAGCATTTGATTAAACTTGAATGTTATAAATTGAGTAAGCATATTTTAGGTTTGGAGGAGTACAAACCTTTTAAAGCACGCTGGTAATATGTATGTAATACTAGTTTATGATATCACTGATAAAAAGGTGGCTAAAATGCTTAAGTTGTGTAGACGTTACCTTAATTGGATACAAAATTCGGTGTTTGAAGGTGAAATTTCTGAAGTAAAACTGCAAGAGTTGCTTGCCGCAGCTAAATTGTTTATGGATAAGGAAAATGATAGCATTATTATTTTTAAGAGTAGGCAAGAAAAATGGCTTGAAAAACAAGTTGTTGGAAAGGAAAAAAATGAGCTCGATACCTTCCTTTAGTTGTCGATGCTGTCTTTTATTACCGATATGTTCTTTGATATCTTGTGAAAAAATATATAAATATTTGATTTTTAGTGTGGTATTGTAGTTGTCGATGCTTAGGGTAAAATCGGTTATTGCTCATCGACTAATTTTGAACTGATAAATGAGAATATGTATCTTTGTTCTGCTTATAATAATAGGCTTTTTTGCTGTTTAATTGACGGCCTTTAATCGTACCATGTTGGAATTGAAATTGAGCAAAAAGGTGATTATGAGGAAGCGGCAAAAAAGCCTTTAATCGTACCATGTTGGAATTGAAATCTCAAAAGCCCGAAGGTAACAAAAAACTAGCTAGCCCCTTTAATCGTACCATGTTGGAATTGAAATTTTCTTTCGCACCATCTTTGCGCTGCTGCTTCATCGCCTTTAATCGTACCATGTTGGAATTGAAATCTAGCTGCGGAATCTGATTGTTGTTGAACAAATGCTCCTTTAATCGTACCATGTTGGAATTGAAATTTGTAACGGTATTGATGAAGTTGATTTAACAAAGCCTTTAATCGTACCATGTTGGAATTGAAATTGATGGATAATAATTAAAAATATTTTTGCATTTACCTTTAATCGTACCATGTTGGAATTGAAATATGGATTTGGGTAATATAGCTAAATTTGATAATCCCCCCTTTAATCGTACCATGTTGGAATTGAAATGAGAAAAAAGTAATAGAAGAAATAGAAAAGGCCGAACCTTTAATCGTACCATGTTGGAATTGAAATTTCTTATGACAGGTACACCAACTGGTGAAATACCTTCCTTTAATCGTACCATGTTGGAATTGAAATTCAGGTGACATTGTCATACTATAATTCAAATAATGAACCTTTAATCGTACCATGTTGGAATTGAAATCTATTTATGGGGCTGCCGAAATCTTGCCTGAGAAAACCTTTAATCGTACCATGTTGGAATTGAAATAGTATACAGGGTAACGGGCGCGCGTGGAGAGGACACACCTTTAATCGTACCATGTTGGAATTGAAATATCTTATTTTTTAACGTTTCGTATTCAGTATACAACCTTTAATCGTACCATGTTGGAATTGAAATTGATGAACTACCGCGCAGCACTAAAACGTATAGCTCCTTTAATCGTACCATGTTGGAATTGAAATTTAGAAACTAACGAATACACCGTTGAAGATGTTGACCCTTTAATCGTACCATGTTGGAATTGAAATACACATAGAACATAATCCAGACCTAGCGAAATCGTTACCTTTAATCGTACCATGTTGGAATTGAAATAGAAGAGAGTGTCACAATGGGAACCCACACTGCCACCCTTTAATCGTACCATGTTGGAATTGAAATGAAAAAAACAAGAGGGAAATATTCTCCGGACGAAGCCTTTAATCGTACCATGTTGGAATTGAAATTAGAAGAAGCTCTATACTTCACTTGTATATCGTGCTCCTTTAATCGTACCATGTTGGAATTGAAATAGACATACGAGCAACAGCTAGCAGATAGTATTCAGACCTTTAATCGTACCATGTTGGAATTGAAATAAATAAGGAGCTTGCAAGAACCGAGCGTATACAAACCTTTAATCGTACCATGTTGGAATTGAAATACTTTAAAGTCAATCAATGCTTCGGATGGAATATTACCTTTAATCGTACCATGTTGGAATTGAAATTATTGTGCTGTTTGACCTGCTCTAGCTTCTCTATACCTTTAATCGTACCATGTTGGAATTGAAATAAAAATATCGCAGAAGCTCGTGTGTTTTCTAAAGAACCTTTAATCGTACCATGTTGGAATTGAAATTTAGCCAAGAGAAACTGCTGCCCTTCCGAAATCTCACCTTTAATCGTACCATGTTGGAATTGAAATAGACATACGAGCAACAGCTAGCAGATAGTATTCAGACCTTTAATCGTACCATGTTGGAATTGAAATAAATAAGGAGCTTGCAAGAACCGAGCGTATACAAACCTTTAATCGTACCATGTTGGAATTGAAATACTTTAAAGTCAATCAATGCTTCGGATGGAATATTACCTTTAATCGTACCATGTTGGAATTGAAATCCTATTATCGGGTATATGGATTCAAATTTTACTATCCCTTTAATCGTACCATGTTGGAATTGAAATTTAGCATCAACGGTCGCTATAGAATTAAATCCCCCGGCCTTTAATCGTACCATGTTGGAATTGAAATTAGGGAAATTTTCGGCGGCATCATCGATGTATATTATACCTTTAATCGTACCATGTTGGAATTGAAATATGGAATCTACTGCTATTTTGAAGCCGGATCAACCCCCTTTAATCGTACCATGTTGGAATTGAAATTACTTTAAAGACGGTTTCCAGCGTTAAACGTCTTTACCTTTAATCGTACCATGTTGGAATTGAAATTACTTTAAAGACGGTTTCCAGCGTTAAACGTCTTTACCTTTAATCGTACCATGTTGGAATTGAAATTATACTACAAAATACCCCTGTGCCTTGGTAATGGACCTTTAATCGTACCATTTTGGAATGTAGCGAACGCACTGCGTTCGCTTTTTAATGAATTTCTTCTTTCAAATTGATTTTTTCCTACCTTAGTTTGTGCGCAATTCATACCGCTACTAATCAATTGTATAATAAGTTATTTCTGTTTTATATGAAGACCAAAGGATTTCGATTTTTTGTTTACGGTTTCATCGTTTTGCTCTCGTTGCTACTTTTAGAGTTTTGTCGAAGAAATGTTGGTTCGTTTGCAGGGGCTTATCCCTTTGCTGAAAAGTGGGAGATTGATTATTCAATAGAAGAAGTAGAAGCAGCCTTAAAAGAGCTTCAACAAAGTGATCCGGCTATTTTTTTTCAGAAAGATAGCCTGGTGTTAAAACCAGATATCTTCGCTTTTAATAAAAGAGTAGATTTTTACTATGCTGATCGACATGAAATCGTTCATACCTTCATCAGAGGTTTTGGTAATAATACACATTTAACCTTAATCAGCTTTAATGATACGCAATCTGGTGTGTTACGCTTGATGAATAGAGACTTTAATTTTTTCGCAAATGAAAAAGAGAAGCAGATTTTTAAAACCCGAATCATAGGACCTATATATAAAATTTTAAATAAAGGGTCGTTAGTTAAATCAGTGAATTAGCGGTTCTATAAAATGGAATGTCGTAGATTGTTTTTTTTTAGGACAAGTATATATTTATGTTTTTATCCACTGAACTTTGATAGCTGATATTATTGATGATTCAAGTCTCGTTTCTGCACAAACCTTAAAACCATTTTTTAGATAAAATTCTAGAGGTGTTTTATAAGGCTTACCATTCATTTTTTTATCCATAGCATGGTCTATACCCCAGCTATTTAATAAAACTTCATCTTCCTTAAGCTTGTTTAGTAGTTGTGTGCCGATTCCTTTACCGTGGTGTTTTTCAGATATAATAATAGCAAACCATCTTTCCTGATCTCGGTTAAATGTTATTGCCCATGCATAAACTTCTCCTGCATCACTAACAAGAAGGTAATGTGCTACGCTACTTAGTTTATCTAAGTAGTTTTCAAAATCATCTCGCGATTTGTAAGCAAGCTTTTCTGGATATTCGTTATTCCATAACATGATAATTTGAGCTTTCTGCTCATTTTTCAGCTTGGTTTGTTTAATGATATTCATTGTCCATTGATCTGTTTATCGCAAAACGTTTTTCTCATGCGTTATAAAGAGCGACATTATTTGTGGTTACTAGACCTTTTTAGCGATTTCTCTTTCCGTGATAACCTCGCGATGTTCACGCCCCCAATCAATCATCGCTTGTATAATTTTACCAAAAGTACGGCTATAGCTGGTTGGTTCATAGGTAATGAGAATAGGGCTGTCATCGTTGACCGTTCTTTTAATCAACTTATTCAGTTCCATATCCTTTAGTTCTTTAGATAGCATACGTGTCGTTATGCCAGGAATACTTCGCTGAATATCTTTAAAGCGTTTATTACCATTGCATAAGGAGCTTATAATTGGGAGTCGCCATTTACCTCCAATAAAGTAAAGGGTATCTTGCAAAGCTCTGAATTCTTCAGAGCGGTCGGGTATTGTGTTCATGGTATACTCGGTTATACTAGCTATAAAAATATGCTATTATAGCGATACCTTTATTAGAAAAATAACATGAATAGATTTAAAAATAAATTAGCAATCGTAACAGGAGGTAATAGTGGTATCGGTTACGCTACAGCAAAAGAGCTTGTGGAACAAGGGGCAACAACCATTATTACGGGAAGACGTAAAGATGTCATCGAAAAAGCTGCACAGGAGATAGGAGCTATTCCTTTTGTCGCCGATCAAGCAAAGCTCGAAGATATTGCATCGCTCTATGAAATAGTGAAGAAGGAGCACGGGGGAATTGATATACTTTTTATTAATGCGGGTATCACCGGAACAATGGAGCTTATCGAAAATGCGGATCCTACAAACTTCGATAATGTGATGAATATAAACTTCCGAGGAGCTTATTTTACGCTCAGTAGACTGATTCCTTTACTCAATGAGGGAGCTTCTGTTGTTATGCTATCTTCGGTAGTAGCCTCCACACACAATGCATCGCGCTCCATTTATCAGGCGAGTAAAGCAGCACTCAATTCCATCGCGAAAACTGCTGCTGCCGAACTAGCACCACGGAAAATTAGAGTTAACATTGTGAGCCCGGGGCCTCATGAAACCGAGGTTTTAAAGAAAATGGGTTTAGATGAAGAAGGTATTCAGCATGTAAATAAGCAATTGATTTCTGAGATTCCTTTGCGCAAGATTGGAGATGCTCGAGATATTGCGAAGCTTGTCGTTTATTTGAGCGATGAACATGCTTCTTTCATCACTGGAACTGAAATTATTGTCGATGGTGGTATGGTACTCTAAGGGTATCTTAAATAAAAGAGTCTAAGTTGATTTCCATGTGCTTAGGCTCTTTTTCTGTCATCTGGAACCTAGCAGTAGTTCTATTCATCTTCCCGAAAGCTTAATGAGTTAAGAATTAAGCTTCCACTTCCAATTCAATGAACTATTCCACTTTCTTTGAATTATTTATAAGGTAAATCCAATAAACACCAACATCTTCAAAAAACTTTCCATAGCCTATTTAATTTTTATAAATCAGCTTGTGTAAATAAAGCTAATTTATCATCTTAGATTAAAGCGCCTAGTTTTGATGTAATAGTTTATTTTTTACAGCAAAACGATAGGAGATGCATGTTGCCTTTATTCCTGTTTTTTATTCAAATCATATGAAAATTAACCTTTAAGATTTAAAAATATATGACAAGAAATATTCTTTTATTACTCGTTTCATGTTTGATTGGCGTGGCTACTTATGCGCAAGAGCGTCAACAAATTGTGGTTCCAGATTTTGATGATAAGTATAGTCGCTATATCAAAGATTTGGAAGCAGGAAATATGGATATTGACTATCAAGATTTTCGCTTCTCTCTGATAGAGAGCCAACAATATGCTGTAATCGTGCAGAAAATGGATCTGTTTAGTCGTCTTAGTAAGAGACTGTACAAAGAAATTGAAGAGGAAAAATATACTGCAACCATGCAAACGGCAAAGGAAATGTTGAGTATTGATTATACAAGTATGATAGCGCATAAAATATTAAGACAAACGTACCAGATTTTAGGAGATACGACTAACGCTATTAAGTATAGAACCATCCAATTCGGGCTTTTAAAATCTATTGTTGTCTACGGAAATGGAGAATCTTGTGCGACGGCATGGCCTGTTGTTCAAGTTGCAGAAGAATATTTTATTCTTAATATGTTGAAGGCTAATTTATTAAAGCAGCGCCTAGGTTTTGAGGAGGGAGTTTGCGATGTTATGGAAACGCAGTTAGAAGATGGAACGCTCAAAACTTACTATTTTGATGTTTCAAAGGTTTTTGAAGGATATGAGAAATTAAAAGAGTTTAAGAAAAATAAACCCGGTTTATAAGGCTACTGAGTAATCTTATACTTCATAAAGTATAAGATTACCTATTCGAATTTTTTAATCCCTTTGAGGTAAGTCTAAGGGATTAAAAAATCTTAAATAACCTTCTTTATAAGGTGGATACAGTAAAGCTTAGCTTTTACATCTAAAAACTGATAATTTGCCTAATGGCTGTATTGTTTTTAACATTTATTATGCAAAATAAGACAGATGAATTGGTCTTACGCTTAAAAGATGTATGACCTTCATTTGTCTCCAAAGCCTCGCCTCATTGTCGAAAGCGTTAACAACAATTAGAGAATCTGGATATTTCGAGGTTTACTTTCAGTTATTTTAATAAAGTCTGTTTTCTAGTAGTTTTTGATAGTAGAGCACATCTCTCTCCAGCTTTTCAATATAGCGATTTCTTTCTTCCAGCACTTTTTCCAGCACGATTGTATGGTCACCGTTATTTTCAATCGGTAAATCCGCTGTCTCCAGAAAATCTTTCCAATTGCTATTCAGTAGTTCCATGATCTTTTCTAATCTATCCAAATCAATTTTCGTAATACCATATTCTATGTTCTGGTAAGTCTTCATGGATATGTGCAACTTATCCGCCATCTCGGATTGCGATAGGTTGTGTTTTCTCCTTAATATTCTAATCTGATCAATTATGAATCTCTTATTCATGAGTATCTCCTTTCTGCACATTTTGGTTAACGTAGTAAAAGTTCCTAGTATAGGTATGAAACCTAGGTTTGAATTATCTTAAAGAACTTTGATATTTGTATTGTCTACTGTAAAAGTATAACATTGTTTTAATAAAAACTACTAAATCCATAGAAATTGTATGAAAAAGAAAATATCCCTCATAGCCTTATTATTTCCAGTAGCAGTTTTCGCACAAGATATCACCTTTAATATAAAAGGAAAATTAGATGCTGTTGAAGTAGGAAGTAAGCTCTTCTTACAATATAGGAAGGGAACAGAGCTCATTAATGACTCGGTAGCGATAAACAAAGGTAGTTTTCAGCTGAATGGTGTAATTAGTGAACCTACACGGGCCACGCTTACCATCAGTGAATCTTTGGCGCAGGCAGCACGTTCACCACGAAAGACTATTTATCTAGAAGGAGGTACTTTAACGCTAACCGGCAATTCATCAATAGCGGAAGCTACACTGGTAGGCGGCCCGATTAATGCCGATGTTAATAAGCTAAATACGTTACTTGCTGATGTCACGGCTAAGAATAAAACTTTGGGTGAACGCTATCGTAATGCTTCGGAAGAGGAGCGGAAAAGTGACGCATTCAGAGAGCAGATTCAAGCGGAGAGCGAAAAAATAAACGAGGAACGTGTAGCTAAGGTGAAATCCTTTATTACAGCACACCCAAATTCCTTAGTCAGTTTAGATAACATCAACAATGTTGCCGGTTATTCGCCAGAGGTTAGTGATGTCGAGCCTATCTTTTTGTCGTTAACACCAGCGGTAAGAAATTCAGCCGCAGGCAAGAAGTATGCTGAATCGATTGAAAAAATTAGAGCTGTATCTGTGGGGAAAGCGGCACCTACCTTTGCACAAGAAGATGTCAATGGTAAGTTAGTTTCCCTAGCCGATTTCAAAGGTAAGTATGTATTGGTCGATTTCTGGGCTAGCTGGTGCGGGCCATGTCGACAAGAGAACCCGCATGTGGTAGCTGCTTATGAGGCATTGAAAGACAAGAAATTTACCGTTTTGGGTGTTTCGTTGGATCGTCCAGGACAAAAAGAAGCCTGGCTAAAGGCTATTGATGATGATAAACTCGCTTGGACACAAGTTTCTGATTTGCAATTTTGGGATAATACCGTTGCTAGACTATACAATATAAGCTCCATACCACAGAATTTTTTGCTTGATCCAAACGGTGTTATCGTAGCTAAGAATCTTCGTGGCGAAGATTTAATAACGAAGATACAGCAGTATTTGCAATAGAACTTTTAGCGGTTATTTACGATGTTGAATAGCCTCCTTTTACACTCAACTATTAACCAACTTAGTATATGAATATTTTTTCCTTGAATAAAAAAACGGGCGTACTCATCGTCTTATACAGTAACCTTAACGGGATTAAGCGAATGCGCATGTGTTAGCTTAAGACACTCCTTTCTCAGCTTGACTTAGGCTAGCACACAACCGTAGCAGCATTATGTTGGATATGCTTTTTAAAAAATAGGCATGTATTTGGGACCAACTATGCTGTTATAAGGTTAAGCCACTTGTATCACAAATATTTCTATAACCCACTTGTATGTATGCTTCCTACAGCGTGCAGTGGCCATTTTATTTCTTGTTTAGTTGAAAATGGCATAAGCGAAAATATAGCGTTTGAAATTCAAGTGGTCTTAACTTTATCTATCTCTTCTTTAATCTAAACAACAAACAAATGAAACAAAAAATACTATTACTCACCTTATTATTTGCCGTATTTATAAGTAGTATCAGTGCCCAAAATCAAACACGAAGAGTCAGTGGACGTGTGACGGCTGCGGAAACAGGAGCGCCTTTGGCGGGTGTTTCCATTCGTATAACAGCAAGTAGTTTAGCTACGCAAACAGATCAAAATGGAAACTTTCTTATTAACATAAATACTGCGGGCAAAAGCTTAGAAGTTATTCACTTAGGCTATGCTCCGCAAACTATTCCTTTAACGGCTTCTCAAGTTTATAATATTGCCCTAAATGCTACAGATGCATCTCTGCAAGAGGTTGTTGTCTTAGGCTATGGAACACGTGTGAAAGCCAAAGAGTTTGGTGGTTCATCCGTTCGTGTAGCGGGAAAAGATTTTGAAAATCAAGCGATAACATCCTTCGAAAAGGCCTTGCAAGGGCGTGCAGCAGGGGTGGTGGTACAATCCAATAACGGTATCCCTGGAGGGGCAATCAACGTACAGATTAGAGGTGTAGGCTCCTTTAATGCTGGCACAGACCCTTTGTATGTTGTCGATGGTGTGCAGCTTACAGGCGGAACGTTTTCGGGATTCACGCAGGGTAATAGCCTAGCGGGGATTAACCCGAATGATATCGAGTCGATTGAAGTATTGAAAGATGCTGCTACAGCCTCCATCTACGGTGCGCAAGCAGCAAATGGCGTTGTATTAATCACGACAAAAAGTGGAAAGGCTGGAAAAACGAAATTTAATGTCAATGCCTATACGGGAACAGCTAGTGCTATTAAAAAATATGATGTTTTAAATACGCAAGAATATATCGCTTTGCGTACAGAAGCATATACCAACGCAGGCGTTGCAAATCCATTACAACGTGTTTTGCAAGAGATTGGTAAATCTTCGACATTGACAGCAGCCGAAATTGCTGCTTTGCCAACCTATGATTGGCAGGATGAAGTTTTCCGCAAAGGGACCGTTCAAAACTATGAATTGTCAGCACGTGGAGGAAATGAAAAAACAACTTTTTACCTATCCGGTTCATACAACAACCAAGATGCAATATTGTCGGTAGCCGATTTTAAAAGAGGTACTTTTAATTCCAAGCTCGACCATAAAGCGAATGATCGCCTGTCCTTCAACAGTGCGGTGAACTTAAGTACCTTTAAACAAAGAGGTCCCTATGCCACATCGGGTTCATTTTTTAGCAACCCTTCTTGGGGAGCAGCATTAATTCTTCCTTCCAATCCTATTTATAATGAGGATGGGACCTATTTTGGTGCACCTGGTTCGGGACAAGCTTTCCCCGGATTATCATCAAATAACGTTGCGTTGAGTGACCACTACAATGTGGGCTACCAAACGACGAACAACCTTATCGGATCGGTGAGTGCTACGTACAAAATATTACCTGAATTATCTTTTAAATCGTTCTATTCCCTTGATTATAGAATTGCAACAGGTAAACATTTTAATTCACCGTTGACGTATGACTCGTATGCGAGAAAAGGTTATGGAGAGGTGTTTACAGACTGGAAGTCGACATTTTTGACGAACCAGACGTTGAATTATGATAAAGCTTTTAATCAGAACAATACTTTTAGCGCCCTTTTAGGATTTGAATATAAAGCATATGATACCAATCAAATTTATGCGATGGGAGATGGCTATCCGTCGCCATTATTGGAGAATTTGGGTGCTGCGGCCAATCCTTTAAGTGTGAATGAGTCCTGGAGCGGCTACCGATTAATCGGTTCTTTCGCCAGAGCACAATATTCTTATAAAAGTAAGTATGTTATTAGCGGTACTCTTCGTTATAGTGGGTCGTCTCGATTCGGAATTGATAGCCAGTTTGGCTGGTTTCCAGGAGCAACTTTAGTATGGAATATTGCTGATGAGGAATTCCTGAAGGATACACGTTGGATTAACCTATTGAAGTTTAGAGCGAGTGCCGGGTCTGTAGGTAACGACGCTATCGGTAACTTCGCCTCGCGTGCTCTTTATGGCAGCTCCGGAATTTATGCTGGACAATCAGGGTTGGCGCCGAGCAATTTAGCAAATCCAGCCTTGAAATGGGAAAAGATTACGACTTATGATTTAGGTCTTGATTTTGGCTTTTTTAATAACCGACTAACAGGTTCGGCTGGCGTTTATTTGAAACGGAGTACAGATTTGCTGTTGGCACAACCATTACTATCGACTTCGGGCTACAGCACCATCACGACCAACGTAGGTGCCTTGGATAATAAGGGTATAGAGGTCGAGTTGAATAGCGTAAACGTAAATGCAGGTGGTTTTAAATGGAGCAGTAACTTCAACTTTACCTACAATAAAAATGAGGTTAAGAAGCTTTATGGTGGCTTGACAGAACTTCCAACAAATCCAGCAATTAGAATAGGATGGGATACTGGCGCTATTTTCTCCTATGAATATGCCGGGGTAAATCCAGCAACCGGACGTAACTTCTATTATGATGTGAATGGTGATATCACCTATGCGCCATCGGCTGCTGATCGTAAATATATAGGCTCAACCTTACCGAAGTATACTGGTGGATTTACGAATAATTTCTCTTATAAAGGGTTTGATTTAAGTGTATTATTCCAATACCAGTACGGTAGATATCAATTGGATGGACAGGAGTCTTTCTTGTCAGAAAATGGTGCTCGTGCATTCAACACCTTGCGTGACGTTGCCGATAGAAGATGGACTACACCAGGCCAAATTACCGATGTGCCACGCCCTTATAATGGCAGTATTGAACCGCAAGGGGTGTCTAGTACTTTCGCATCGAGCTATTTATATAAAAAGACCGATTATATCCGTTTGAAACATGTCGAATTATCTTATAGTTTCCCGAAAGCATGGATTGAGAAAGCCAAATTTGAGTCTATTCGAATTTATGTTCAAGGAACGAATCTATGGACATACAGTGATTGGGCTGGCTATGACCCAGAGTTTTATAGCACGGCAACAGGGATTATTCCTCAATCGAAAAATATCACCTTCGGCGTTCAACTTGGATTATAAAATTTTAGAAAGGATACAACATGATTTATAGAAAATTTAATAGAAATATATGGGTTCTTATCGCTGCAGCTAGCCTTGCGACGGCAGGATGTAAAAGTTCAATTGAGTTAAACCCTAAAGATAGTATCGATGCTAGTATCGCATTGACTTCTAAAGATGGAATTAATGCAACCATTACTTCGGTATATGCTACCCTTAAGGGCGAGGTATTTTATGGTAATCGATTAATCGGGGTGCCAGAAGCATTGGCTGATAATGGTCGTGCCACACAAAATACAGGCCGTTATGTAGGGGAAGCTCTTAATACAAGAGGTAGCCATTTTAACCAGTGGTCGGTAGCGTATAATGCACTTAACCGCATAAACTTGGTGTTAGAAGCTGTGCCGCCGGTAAGTGGAACAGGTATTTCGGAGGCCGATAAGACAAAATGGGAAGGTGAATTGAAGTTTTTACGCGCCTTATACCATTTTGATTTAGTACGTACCTATGCTTACATTCCTGGAGCTGTTATAGAAGCGCAGAATAAAGGGGGAGTACCTTTGATTTTGAAAGCTATTTCTACGGCTGAAGGTGCTTTAAATGCGAAGACACCACGTGCGCCCATAGCAGAGGTTTATGCTTCTATCTACGCTGATTTGGAAGATGCAATTACAAAGTTACCAAATCTAGGTGGCTCACCTGCTAAAGCCAATAAACAAGCGGCACAAGCGCTACTTATCCGTGTGGCTGTTTATAATAAAGATTGGACTAAAGTTGTTTCTCTAGCTAATGAATTAATTACCTCGACAGGAGCTAAGCTGTTGACGGCTAGTGGTTATTTTGCTGGATTTACGTCCGCTGTAAATCCGGAGTCACTTTTTGAAGTTACCTCGGCCACACAAGCAGAGACGTTAGGTGTGAATTTATCGTTGCAAACCCTGTTTTCTACCCTGACGGCACGCTCGGCAGCTCCTGATAATAATTTTACGGACAATTTTGTGGGTAGAGATCCTTCCTTGCCGCTGAAGCCAGCAGCTGGTGGTGGCGACTTGGTGCCAACAAATGACCTCTTGACGGCTGTAGGTATTACGGTGATTAACAACGGTGGACGTGCCGCTCAAATAACAAGTAGAAGTGCTGATGTGCGCAACCGCTTGTTTGAAATCGGTGGCTCCAACAGAACAAACGGTCCAAATGTGGAAGTAACCAAATTTTTGGGTAGAGGTGGTGCCGTAAACGTAGACAATGTACCGGTATTAAGAATTGCAGAAACATACCTTAGCCGTGCCGAAGCTTATGCAGAAGCTGGTGCACAACAAAATCTAACGGCAGCCTTAGCAGATATCAATACCATCCGTACAAACCGTGGATTGACCGCATTGACTGGCACCTTTACTTCCGCGCAATTACTGAATGAAGTGTTGTTGCAGCGTCGTGTAGAATTTGCTTTCGAAGGCCACCGTTTCTTCGATTTGAAGCGTCGTGGATTGGATATTCCGAAGCCAAATACAAACTCTGTATTTAGCTTTAACAGTTACCTGTTGTTGCCATCTATCCCATTGGCGGATGTGGATGGAAGCTTTGGCGATATTCAACAGAATTTCGGCTATTAATGGTAACGAGGTATTCACAAATATGTGGTGTAGAGCATGAGCATAACACGGTTATGTGCATGATTATCCAAAATTTAAAATAAGAAATAATGAAAAAAGGATTAATTAAGATATTGACATTAGTACTTTCTACGTGGACACTTGTATTTTCTTCCTGTGCGAAAAACGATGAAATACTATACAACGGCTCGGTAGTGGAGTGGGATGGAGCAACCTATAATGCACGCTCTTCTGGTAAGGAGTATACCTTATTTACACGTGTGCCACTATATGGAGGGGCTGTTAATAACAACCAACCCTTGTTGACAAGAAAGTCTGGAACGGTGAAGCTTCGTGTCAACTTAGTGGGGACACATCGTGCAGCAGCCACAGAAATCAGTTACCGTGTGGTAGATACCGAAACAACGGCTGTCGCGGGAACGCATTATACCACGGATAATAAGGTGGTGATCCCTGCAAATAGCAGTTTTGCTGAAGTCGAAGTTAAGATACTCGATGCTGGTGCTGCCGCAGGCGTGAAAACGCTGGTTTTGGAATTAACGGGCAACACCGAAATTCTGCCTAGTAATCGCCATAAGCAGATTGGACTATCGATAAATCAGCAATAAAATGCTTCCTTAAAAGTTTAATAGAGGGCTATTCTAAAAATCAGGTGATGATATAGACACTATGATGCTTAGGATAGTACCTCTTTGTGGTTATTCATTACACGATGTACAATGAACTATACAACTAAAAACCGCTGGCGATTTACGGCCATTATGCTCACAATAAGTGTGCTGCTATGTTTAACGAATGCGGGTAAAGCCCAACAGATAGTGCTCCAGGATATTGATGGTAAGCCGCTTTTGCGGAATCAATTTACGGACATTGATGGTAGCCCTTTCTTGTTCGATGATTGGTTGCCGTCCGACATTTCATTCCGCTCTGGGGGAAATCTAAAAGACTTTAATGTGAAATATGATGTGATAAACGATGCACTTGTTTTTCTGGATCAGGAAGGGAATCTTAATAATTTTAAAGAATCCGTGAAGTCTTTTAAGTTTACGAAAGGAGCAAAGACCTATGTTTTTGATGCGCAATATCCGGCAATTGATGGGCATACCGGTTTAAGCTACTACCAGATATTGTTTGCTGGGAAGCTACAGCTGATAAAGAAGTATAATAAGGTTCTTTTAGAACCACAGAATTACAACTCCGCTAATGTTGCGAAGAAAGTTCAAGATATCGTTAACCTCTACGTCTATAATCCAAGTGATAAATCTATTGTAAAGCTCAAGCAAAATGAGTCTTTCCTAGCCGAAAAACTAGCCATAGACGCCGGAAAATTAAAACGATACTTAAAATATAATAAAGTGAATATAAAAAAGCAAGACGACCTGGTGAAGCTTTTCGAGCTTTATGCTAAATAGCATTTTCAGATAGTCTATAGGCATGCTTTTTAGCGATGCTAATCTTTATAAGTTTTTTCTTAATAAATCCGCAGTTTAAAATCCCATCATCCATTGATGGGATTTTTGCTTTGCCCAAAATAGCAACGGTATTCTCCTTTTGGGATAAACAGAAAAACGTTGGTAAGCAATGAAATTGAAAGATGCTGACGATCGTAAATCTATTCTTAATGATTTAGAATTGGAAGATAATACGGGTTATAGTTTTGTTTTAGCAGGCTTAGCGTTTAGGATGCTTGATGGATTAGCAATGAAGGATTATCCGGTATCTTTTAGAACTAAATAAATAATGGGCCAAAGAAGAACGTAGACCCATTGTCGTATAAATGAAGCCTATAGACTTTTAAGGGACGGAGCTTGATTTTCTGCTAACGCAGGATAGTTAGATTTGCGATTCAAGAACCTACAAAAAGTAAAAAGCGGCAGCTATGCTGTTGCATAACTACCACCTACTTTTATTAATCAACCTTTGTAATTTATTGCTATGGGCTGTTATTTTCTATATAATGGGCAACGTTTTAAAAGGTATTCCAACGAGCTGTTGTACGAGCCATCGGTATTGCCAAATAAAGCTTTACGTTTCTCATTGAAAATGCTGCTGTCATTGTTCATATAAATGGAAAGACTCACAGAAACATCATAACGCTGTGTCGTATTGCTTGTCGCAATCGTACTTCCACTAGCTCCTTTAATTTTATCGTTGTCGTTACGCTTGATATTCGCATTATTTGTTTCAACAGCATTCGTCATGGCTGCGGCTTTTGTTTGGGTAATGGTTCCATCAATCACGTATTCAACACCCATGATATCACAAAGCTCCTTCATAGTATAGCCCATCATTTTATCTTTGGTAACACCTGCCTTAATTAAAAGGGCATTCGATGTTCTTGGATCAAGAATGGTATAGCCTGCGCTGTGTTTTGTTAGGTATCCATAAGCATCATTTTGTGCTTTTAAGCCCACTTCATCAGCACCGCCTTCACTATCCTTAATAAAGGAAAAAGGTAAAATCGCCACTTTATTGCGTACATCTTTAGTTTGACTTGCCGAAACTCCAGCTTGATTAGTGTTTTGTGCTTGCTGAAAATTTTCTACACGTCCACTGGCGTGTGTAATTTTTGAAATGTCTGCTTTCTTAATGTTATACTCCAAGTTTTCACCCGTATATTTAAATATTATCTCCGCATCTGTCATCTTAACGATTTTACCCGATAGCTCTTCGCCATTTGTTTTTATAATAACGTCGGTTTGGGCTTTTGCTGCTTGCGCAAACATGTTTAGATACAAAATTGAGCCCATAATCAATAAAATTATTCTTTTCATGATCGTTTTTTTATGTGTTCTTTACTAAATAATTAAAACTAAATTGTTGTCTTTTTTCGTTTAGTTAACTGTTTTGACGATGCAAAAGTAGGGTGGATAAAAGCCTATTGGATAGGAATAACGAGCGAACTGATTAAAATAATTGGTGAAACAACGAAAACGAAAGGTGAAATTACAATAGGCAGCAGGGCGGGTATTGTTGGAACAAATTTGATGACCTTGTTCTGTAAGCTGTATAATCTAATCTTCGTATAAATTGATTAAGCAGAGCAGATTCCGTTTATACCTAAAGCTTGTGAAAAGATCTTGCTTTAGGCCATAACTGGTGATGGGATAATAACGTTTGAAAAATCCCCAACGGCCATCGGTATGCTGTGGCTGTTGGGGATTTGGTTCTTAGCGATCGTTTACGGCATGAAAAGCTTCGATACGCTGTGGGAAGAAGTTCGCCGCAAATGGGACGGTTCTACCAACGGCAATTTCAATATCGTCTTGTTCTAAACCTTGAAGAAGTGCCGTAGCAACCTCAAGGGCAGGAATCCCTTTTGTCGCTCCATCAATTTCTTTGGCGAATTCTGTATTCACCGTAGGTGGTAAAAGTTCAAAAACTTTGATATTACTAGTTTCTGCTAATACTTTACGTAAAGACAATGTATAGGAGTGAAGAGCTGCTTTGCTATCTGAGTACGTAGGAATAATAGTTACTGGTGAAAGGGCAACGATAGATGTCACGTTAACAATTGCAGCTTCGGCTTGTTGCTTAAGCAAGGGTAAAAGGTATTCCGTTAATCGAATGACAGATAGGTAGTTGGTTTCGATTTCCTGAGAGGCTTTATCATAAGCATTTACGTTTTCACCGTGCTCATACTTGAATGCTTTACCAGCATTGTTGACCAAAATACTTAAGTCGGGGTATTTTGTTTCTAGTGTTTGTACTAAATCTTTAACCGCTGCATCATTGGTGACATCGCATACCAAAGCATCTACATTTTTAAGTGATGCCGCTGCCTTTTCGAGCTTTTCCAAAGTTCGGCCTATTATAATAACCTTATTTCCAGACTCGCTTAATAGTTTTGCAGTTTCATAGCCGATTCCTGAACCACCACCCGTGATTAAAACCGTTTTGTTTTTTATTTCCATGTTTGATCGATTTTATAGGTCCTATTAAATACTAATGGTGACACTATGTGTTGTTATAGCTTAAGTAAATTTTCACTTGTCTTTTGCAAGTGAACAAATGTAAATATTTGTAATTGTATTTTGCAATAGCAAAATGAATAAAGTTTGTTCTGCTATTATTTATAATTTGAATTTTAATCAATAATAACGAAGGATGTTGGTCTGTTAATTTGCTTTTAAACCTGCTTTAAATAGCTTTGAGCCTGTTTTTTCTTGATTTTGTATTTTAGTCGTTCTACCTTTTTTTTTTCTTTGTGTCATTTTATTTTTACACTTAGGCTTTCGGGAAAATGCATTCTTTCCGAATGTTAGGTTTATCCTGTTTACAGATGAACCTACTATTTTAACATATAGAAGTGGTTGTTATAGCATTTTTATGTTAAAAGGGGATCCAATTGGATCCCCTTTTAACAATATAATTCGAGTTCATTTACTCTTTAAACTAAAAGATGTTTCAGCACTTTATCTTTAAAAAACTGTCTGGTGATTTTATTGCCTTCGGCGAGGAGCTCTGCTAGGGGAGTTGTATTTTCACCTAATGCTTCGGTAGCCTTCTGTAAGGCTTCTTCTTCATTTTGGATAAGGTATGTTTGGCTGAACGCTTGCGCTAACGATAGCATAATAAGTCCTTCGTCTTTCAATTCGCCAAGACGACCGATTATCCAACTTAACGCATAGAAGTTATACTTAGAAAGTAATAAGGGGATGGTGTCATCCGGTACTTCCCGTAGCTTATTGAAAGGAGAGTTGAGGACCGTATCACTGAGGTAGCTGTCTAAGGAAGAGCGTTCTTTTTCAATTTCTACCAACTGGATAGCCCCTTGTAAGGCATGCGCATAGATACTGAGCCAGCGTAGCTTCCGACGTAGCTCATGGATACCATCTTCCATATCACTGAATGAAGGGTCACCATTGTTGGCAAAGGTTGTAATTTTTGTAATCTCGTCTTCGTAGAATTGTTTTAGACGCTTATGTTCTTCTTTGGCATCTTTCCACTTTACGTCTGCTAAATCCTGCTGTATTTCCTCGAGCTGCTTTCCATTTAGCCAGTCAAAGTGGGTAAGCACTTCGTTGAGGTCGCTAACAGCATTTTTGCCAGGGACTAAAAAGTGAGACTTTATGAATTCGGGAAGATTACTTTTCTTGGATAGCTTTTTATTTAAATCCTCATAATAGTCTATGCTGCCCAGCATATCCTCTAGGAGTTTGAATTTCTGAAGCAATTTTTTAAACGTCTTTTTCTGAGGGCCCGTAGCGGCATAAATTCTGGAAAGACCCTCTAAATAAAATAGAGGTGTTCTTAAGTCATTGGTGAAAAGATACATTGCTGGATCCTTCGTTTCGGCGGCAAGTGTCAACAGAGAAGCTATCTGCTGCAAGAGGGTTTCAAATTGAATCTTGTTATCTTTCATATTTTTGGTTTGTTAGCTGGTCGTTTATTAACGTCGTTTTAGTACTCAAAAGCTTAGCGGAATATACTGCTCAAGCTAATAATTTTGACTTATGAGTTTATCGTTGTCTTTTTTGGAAATCTTGTCGTTTTAGATTTCTATTCCAGGGCTTTTAACAGCTTTTAGCCGATTGTTGAACGCGTCATAATCTTAAATGAAACTACCTTTTATTACGATATGTATAGAGTAACACTTTACAAGTCGATTTTGTTGATACTTGATAAAAAAAATAGTTTAGCAAAATTGTGAGTTCATGCTATAGCAACCCTTTTGGAATCATCATGTCATTGAAAGTAGACATATATATGGCTATTCCTTAATTAGAATCATGGAATTTCCTTTTCATTAACGAACTATAAAAGAATCCTAATGCGCAAAGATTAGTATGCTTTATGTATAGTTTTGATGGTAGAAATGGTATAGGACAAGAAATTAGCCTATATATTTGGGAGGTTGCCAGATGCTACCGGCATAGGTAGAACTTGATGAAGAATCTTTTATTATTATCCTTGTACTAAGGAGCTCTATTGTAATATTGATAAGTGAGGAAGATTGCAATTTAACCATAGGAGCCGAGACACTACAGCAGGTGCAGGAGCAAAGTGGAGAGCAATCATCGATGTGGTCATACCTGCTTTCTTTATTGGAAAGGTGAGAGCAGCTGTCGTGGCTATTCGTATCTTGACAGGGAACACTCATAAGTGCTGTTAGGTAAATAACTAATAAAATAGCAATCCTTTTCATGGTATACGTAAATATAATAAATATTAAATCAATAGTTTATAAGGTTTATATTTTTTGTTTTAGGCATGCCTATGTAGATGGTAATTAGAATACCGCATAGCATTCTTGGAGCTGTACTTACAATTTGGTAAGTCCTTTACTATTCTTTTCTAGATAGATACCTTTGTTGAAACAAAATACAATGGGTATGAATCTTTCAAACAATATAATTGGTTTTCATCATGTATCTATCAAGGCCGATAATTTTGAAGAGACGCTTTTATTCTATCAGAAGTTAGGGTTTCAAGAGGTACATCGCTGGTCACTGCCGGCTTTTAATTTAGATAAATGTGTGATGTTAAAACATCAGGCTATTGGCTATCATCTGGAAATTTGTGATAAAGATGCAAATATCCCTACGCAAGGACGAAAAAGAGAAGCTGGGGATCCTTACATAGAAAATGCGCTTCTTCATATTTGTTTTACTGTTAAAGATGCAGAGGAAGCACGGAAGGAGGCGCTGGAAATTGGTGCTACAGACCTCAGTAATGGCGTGTTTACCTTAGATCTAGTGGATGGCGAAAAGATAGTTAACGTGCGGAATAGCCTCGTTTATAGCCCTAATGGGGAAGTTATTGAGTTTTTAGAGCAAACGACATTTGGCTAGTCTTATAACTGAAAATTAGCCAAGTGTACCAATATGGGTACAAGCTTTAGTCCTTTTTCGGTTAGCCCATAGACTGAGGATGCTTTATCTTTTTCTTTCCAAATCAAACCATCTTGGCTTAATTCGTTTAATTGTTTGGAAAGGGTACGGTCGCTAATGTCAGGCATCCTTATTTTGAAAGCCGTATAGTTAGTCGCCCTTTCCGATAATTGAAATAAGATGGATAACTTCCATCGGCCACTAAATAAAGCTAACGTTTTTGAGGCATTACAGAATTCCTGTAGTGCTTTTTCATTAATAGCATTGCTTGAATTTTCTTTACGCATTTTACCTATATCATGATCTGCTATACGATGAGTTGGAAGCCAACAAAGTGCTGTGCTTCGTCAGAAGCTTCCTCCAGTACGTTGCACATCGTATATGCGGTACTCTTAAGGTATAAATATAGTTTTTTTTGAGTAGCAGCGGTGTAGCCTCTGCTTTAAATGTGCCAGCTTTCAATATTGAGGTTGACGAAGACTTTTATTTAGAATATGTAATCGTAGAAAATATACTTACGTTAACAGCAACACTAAGGGGAGGAGGTTTTTTGTGAATTGTCCCCGTTAGCACATCCATTTTAGATCGGAATATTAAATGTGGGAGTATTGGGGAATATAAGTAAAATCTCGTGGGTTAATAATTTTTTTCGTTAGGATGATTATAGCTGTGTTTAGATGGGGAAATTATTTTTTATTTATATCTTTAGTTTATATACGCCTAGATGTTTGGATGTAGATTAACCAATAAAACATAAAATAAACTTGTCTTTCAAGGCTATGTTGTACCAAATTTAGGTTTGGGACTGTTCCTCACGCGGTAGGACGTCCTAAATTTATCGTAAATGGTTGTATATTTTAGGATGAGAGAAGATTTTGTCGAGGTTTTTACGCATGTATAATCCCTATTCACCTTATAACTAAAACTTAATTATGTCAAGAAAAATAATTCGTGTATTGCTGTTCTTTTTTACATTGTATGGCTCGCTGCGCGCACAGGAAAGTAAGCCAGAAATTAATGGGTATGCATCGTTGAAAATCGTATTTAAAGGGAATTATCCACGTGAGGCTGATGTAACGATGTCTCACTATTCCAACGTTTTCTTTTATGATTCCCCTCTTGAACTGAAGCATGTAAATGACTCCGTTCGCTTGTTATCGACCTATACATTTGGCCCTGCTCATGTCTATTTTATTTATAATCAGCAGTACTTTTGTACGGTTTTAATGCCCAATACCACCGAGGTGTTGGAGATTGATTACGCTGCAAATGGTGAATTCAAAACGAATTATAAAGGAGCAGGAAAAGAGATTTTTGAAAATAGTCACCTGATGCCGACATTCATTCAAAACACATTGTTTGGACGTATAGAGGCTCCTGATCCAAAATACCTAGATAGCAAAGGCTTATTCCTTCAGGCAGACAGCTTTAGGGAATACGAGCTACAGCGCGAATGCATACCTTGTTACAGAAAGCATCGGCCGATATTAAAAGTGCTTATTTTAACGCTTATTCTTCTGCAGGAATAGAGCATGCACATCGTTCGGGTTTGCTAGCTAGTTATGATGATCTTGTGTTTAGGCATAATATAGAGGTCGGCTTAGATAGTGCTACAGCATCGCAACGTATTCCTGCGCACAGCCTAACTTTTTATAACGGTATTATCGAAGGAAAACATGGTGATCCTAGTGCTTTAAAAGCTAACGGTTATGCTCTACTATTAGCTACTATAAGCCAAGATACCTTGCTTCATTTGCCTGCCCTTGCTGAGGTCGGTCCTTTCGCTTATCGTGCTAAACTACACGAACTTTTTGGTTCTATTTTTAAGCATGAAAATAATTTTTTTTATCAGGCGATGGTAGGCTATGCCTATATGAACTTAATAAGTAGTAAGGGGAAGCTATCGAATCAAGATATGATGAATATTTTAGATTTCTTCGAAAATAAAGAGCTTAGCGCGTACTTGTTATACCATAATGAATTGAAAAATTCAAAAGTAAATAAAGCTGCGGGAACTTCGTATTACTTGCCTTTTGAAAAGACACATGTTGACGTGTTGCCTGATATCTTAAGCCGTCATGCCGGAAAAGTAATTGTCGTAGATTTCTGGGCTACCTGGTGTGGTGCCTGTATTGCTAATTTTGAAACAACCAAAGCCGTTAAAGATGCTTATTCTCAAGCTGCTGATGTCATTTTTGTATATATAGCCGATGAAAGTTCTATTGTCCAAAGTTGGGAAAACTATGCCGATATAATAGGAGGGATACATTACTATTTGTCTAAAGAGCAGTTTAAGAAAATTCAAGATGATTTCAAATTTTATGCGTTGCCCTCTTATTTAATTTATAATGCAAAAGGAGATTTGTCTACCACAAAATTGCAAGCATTAATTTCTAAGGAAGAATTGAATGAAGCTTTAGAAAAAGCATTGAAAGAGTAGAAACTTGCTTTTTGGGAAAAGCTTTATCTAAAACCACCTCAGTGTAGGTGGTTTTTTTATGCTATACATCGTATAGGAGCTAGTTTTAGTTATCTTTTATGATAACTGTGATTTTGAGGCTTATTTATACGCTTTTAATTGATGTTTGAGTCAGTATAGAGCTTCGTTTGTAGTGTTTTGGCTACAAATTAAATTGTCCTATCTAATTTGTAGTGAACAGACCGCTCTTTATTTTATTTTTGATACATAATTATTACTTAAGTACCCATATTTTCTTTTTGCATTGCAGCTTCGTCCTTTCGGTAGATTTCCTACCTGAAGGAAGTATATTTCGTTAAAATAAATTGAAATGGATTTTTTTCCAATTGTCGTCTTATTTTTTGCTTTAATCCTGAACTCGTTTTTCCTTTTTTTAAATGTTAAGAAAAGGGAGTTAGCTTTTTCTATTTTGCTGTATGCTTCATTTTCTATGGGTAACTTTTCTAGTTTCTCTTCTTGTATACACAACAAAATAAAACGAAAAATAGCCGTTAGAAAGATGAGCGATACACCTAGGTTGCTAATGAGAAAATTAACTACAAGGCGCTTTAGAACTATCCTGAAAAGAATGAAAACACGACCCAGTTTACTTACTTTTTCTCAAGTAGCAGCCTATAGAAATAAGGTCTGTGAATACAATTCTAGCATTTCCTTTTCTTGAGTTTCTAAGAAACAATTCGGCTTATTCCTCACCTAAGAGATAGCGCTTGTAAAATTGAAAACTGATGATGAGTCATGCTTCACATGTCATCGTTATTGTATACTTTCTGTATTTATAGCCTATGGATTTACGCTATATTTTTGTGTAAATTTAAGCCTCCCAAATCATACTGTCTACGTGATGCACACTGACCAATCGTTATAAATTAACGTCAAAAGGCCTTGATTTTTTTACGTTAAAAACTCGCTATATAATTTCTTTTTTACGGGAGTTTATGTATCTTCATCTTGTTCGAGAAATCATTATCAACGGGTAATGGCAATAGCCTAAGTAAATCTTCTTCATCGTTATTAATTTCCTTGCTTTTTGGCTTTATTCTTGTATTCAAATATGTTTGTATCCCTTGCGGTGAAAGACATTTAGTAATCCTTTTCCATGTACCTTTGAGAAGGTTATTTCCCCCCTTTTTTATATAAATAGTGTGTTTATATATTTTGTCCCCCTAATGTCCACCCTCCTTGTTTTTTATAAAAGAAACATTTTCCGTTAAGCGTAAAGTTGTCCGGCTTATTATGTCTGTTTTATAAGCTTGGTTGTTGTTTTTCATGCTGATTGTCAGTTGTTTATTCTTGTTATTTTTGAAAGTTGTAAAAGAGGGTAGTTTCGTGGGTAGGATAAAAAGGAATTTTTTTGAGACAATTATGTATTAAACTATGATAACCTTTGTTTCTGATTTTAGCTATTGTCCCATGTGCAAAATATTTGCTTTTGACAACTCGAAATAACCTGTATTTCCTAGGATAGTAAGCTAAAATGGAGTATTGAAATTATCAAAAAAAAATAGTTATGTACTATGATTACTATCTCTATTATTTAAGCTACATGGATTCCATGTATAATGGTTATCCACTGATTATTCGTATGACTGTTGTCATGGTGATGTTTCTTATTTTAATCACTGTGTTTGGTTTCCTTCGATTACTTTATGTAGGTTATAAAATTAATAGAAGAGATAAACGACGGAGTCGTACACGTATATTCTTTGAAGAGAAATTGACTTTTGTGATGTCGAGTAAAACGAATTATGATGTTGAAGAACTTCAGGAATTGTTGGAGTATGACGTTGCGAAAACCAAACGTTGGAAATCCGATTTGCTGACCGATTTGGTACTTTCAGTAAAGGATGCCGTTTACAAAGAAGGTGTACTTAATCTCCTTAACTATAAAAATTGTATAGAGGCTCTACGCCTGATGGGATTCTGGGAAAAAAGAATCCGTACATCAGGATTAGAAAAACGTAGAGAGGCGCTACAAATTGTAGGTCAGTTTGACCGCGGTATTAATAGTGGGATACTATCAAAATCTACCTTTCATAAGAATAACGATCTTCGTAAGACGGCACGTGATTTACATACAAGCCAGGATAGCTACAATCCTTTCCGATTTATGGAAGATAATTTTGATGAATCATTTAGTCAACTTGATAAGCTACGTTTACACTCTACACTGATTAAAAGATCTAAAGAGGCACAGCTTCCGAACTTGTTGCGTTGGATTAATAACTCTAAAAAGGTAAACTACGTCATATTTGTCCTTCGCGAGATTGGTTTTTTTAAACAATATGAAGCAGCACCTTCCTTGGTGGATATGTTGGATATTTATGAAAATAAAGATGTCAGAGCTCAAGTAATATTGACCTTAGGCGAGTTGGGCTATGCGGAGTCTACAGCAAACCTTGTAAAACGCTATCCACTAGAGTCCAATGCCGTGAGGGATGCTATTATTACGGCAATGGGGAAGTTTAAAGGTCAGGATGCACTAGATTTTTTAACATATGCTTACCACAGTACGGAAGATATAAGAACGAAATTAATCGTTGCAAGATCGATTAAAGCTCATGGGAAAAATGGGGAAGATACCCTTCAACTATTGCTAGAAGAGGCCCGTAAAAAAACAGCTAATAAAGAAGATGTTCTCTTAGAACAGGTATTCGCTGAACGTACTATCATCCCTGCTTAATTTATAATAAATGGTCTTTTTTTTTACCTATCTAATTTATTTTTACGCCACCACTTTAGCCATATTTTATTTAGGCTTAATGATTTTGAGTTACTATAAGACGCTGTGGTATAAATATAGGTATACAATAAGAGAAGAGAATTACTTACGAGAGTTTCCTGATGAAGCTCCAGGAATATCGATAATTGCACCCGCATTTAATGAGGAAGTAATTATTTATGATAGTGTAAGCTCTCTTCTAAATCTTAACTATCCAAATTTTGAGGTCATTATCGTTAATGATGGAAGTAAGGATAAGACGTTGGACATTCTAATTCAGGAGTTTGAACTGGAAGAAGTACCTTACTATTATACCTACAAGGTATATTGTAAGCCGGTTCATCGGATTTTAAAGTCTAGAAATCCAATGTACAACAGATTGCGCGTAGTGGATAAAGTGAACGGAGGAACAAAAGCCGACGCTATGAATGCGGGGGTAAATATTGCGACCTACGACTACTTTATCAATACCGATGTCGATTGTATTCTTGCGGAAGACACACTGAGTAAAATTATTCTGCCTGTCCTTGATTCCGATAAACCTGTTATTGCCGTAGGTGCCACTATGCGGATGGTAAATAGTTGTACAATCGACAAAGGAAGAATTACGCGTGTTAGACCGCCAAATCGATTGATTCCGCTTTTTCAAGAAACAGAATATTTGCGCTCCTACCTGGTGGCAAAAATGGGTTGGTCTATGCTGAATGCTATTCCCAATGTATCGGGAGGCTTTGGTCTTTTTGATACGCAGGTCGTTATTTCTGCAGGAGGCTTTGACTCTGCTTCTCATGCTGAAGATATGGATATGACGGTACGTATGGTCGCTTTTATGCGCGAAAATAAAAAGCCCTATCGTATTGTTCAGTGTCCTTACAGCTTGTGCTGGACGGAAGGTCCTCCCAACATTAAAGTACTCAATAGGCAACGAACGCGTTGGGGAAGGGGCATGTTGCAGTTTATCATTGACCATCGCAAGTTCTTTTTTAACAAAGATTATGGACGATTGGGATTTGTCGTGATGCCCTATATCTTATTTTTTGAGTTTTTAGCACCTATCATTGAGTTTACAGGATTTCTATTTATGGTCTATCTGTTAGTGACCAATCAGGTGAACTTTGATACCTTCTGGATGATGCTCCTATATGCCTACTTGATTGGAATATCGGTTTCTATTATCACGGTTTCCTATGATTTGGTGTTAGGAAAGCTCTACAAGAATTTTAGAGAGTATTTAAAGCTGGTACTATTTTCCGCTTTAGAGGCTATTATCTACCATCCGCTGGTCGTAGTTTTTACACTACGTGGCTATTATCAATATTTAACACGTCGAAACTTTAAGTGGGGACAAATGACAAGGCAAGGATTTTCACAACCGAAAACTCCCAATACAGTAAATAATAATGTTTAGAATATACAATAGCGTTAAGCTATGGATCGTTTTTTTTGGATTGTTCAATAGCTGTCAATCAACTTTTGCCCAACGTGCCGTTTCTGCGACAGAGCGTAATGCCGATGTTCAGGAAATTAACCAGCTCTATAATTCAGGAAAGTGGGAAGAAGGAAAAAATAGGGCCGAGGCCAATTTGAAAAAAAATCCTAAAGACGCCGATATGCGTATGGTCTTAGGTAAATATTTTATGCATAAGCAGCAGTATGATAAGGCGCGTTATGAGCTTGCAAAATCAATTGAATATGCGCCTGCGAATGTAGAGTCTAAGCAGATGTTGGTTACCGTAGAGACAGAAACACAACGCTACTCCAGTGCCATATGTTATATTAATGAGCTCCTTGAAGTAAATCCATATTGGAAAGGATTGTGGCGTAAAAAAATTGAACTCTATCGGACGATGGGAAATCACGTCGAGGCCGATCGCTTATTAAAGCGTATTTCTCAAATATATCCTGAAGATGAAGAACTGAAGAAGGATCAAACCTATTTGGTCGAGCAAAAGGCCGTGAATGTGAAGAAAACAGGGAAGATAGACGAGCTTATTGATATGGCTAAAAAAGTCGTTGAGGATAAGCCTCAGCAGCAAGATGGTTACCTATTGGCTATCGACAACTTCATCAAAGCTGGTGATTATAATAATGCTTTAGTCTACACGGAGCGTGCGCTAAACCAATTTCCCGGTAATGGAGGCTTTGTGCAGAAGAAAATTGCTATTCTAGAACATCAACAGCGTTATCCTGAAATCCTCGTCTTCTTAGAAGCCCAAATGAAGGGTGGTGGTGGTGCTATGCGCTCTCAGTACAATTATTTCCTATTAGAAGCAGCACGCAGCGCCAAGAACAATGATCCAGCGACGCTATATGGTAAAATATTTGATGGTGCTCCCGGAAATAAGGAAGCCTTCGATTATGTATTCAATGATTTCTTAGCGAAGGATCAGTTGGAAGCATCGCTACTTGCGCTGAATAAACATCGTAAGGCCGTTGGCACAAATAAAGAGCTCGATATGAAAGAGCTTATGGTTGTTAAAAGAACTCAAGATCAAGGGCGAATAGAAGCGCTTACACGCACGTACTTCGCTAAATATCCAGCAGATATCGAGCTTAAGGAATCTTATGTAAACATGACCGTTCAACGTGCTAAAGCAAATGTACAAGAAGGTAAAATAGGCGATGGTATTGCCGAATGGAAAGAGGTCATAAAACATGGCGATGAAGAGTCGGTAGCGATGGCACAGCGTGGTTTATACAATGCCTATGTTGTAGAGAAAAGATACCAAGAAGCCATTATGATACTCGACGATATGTTGCTTGACCAACCCGGGAATAGTGACCTTATGCTTAAGAAATCCGACCTGTATGATAAGCAAGATCGCTATGAGCAGGCCCTTCGTATTTACGAGCAGGTAATTCAGGCTTCTTCGATGCAGGATAGAGAGCGTTTGGTAGGTGGCTATAATGAGATGATTCAACCGCGCTTGAAAGCTCTTCGGGATAGCTATCGTTTGGTTGAGGCAAAGCAGTTGGGCGAGCGTTGGCTACTCGTCGATGAGCGTAATCAAGATGCGCTTCTGGCTATGATTAATATTTCTTACCAGATGAAGGATAAGGAACAAATGCTACATTATGCACAGATGGCTGAAGAGCAGTATGGTGATGATGTTTCCTTTAAAGTGAAGCTTGCCGAAGCTATGTTGAACCAAAAGAACGATAATTTTGAGCGCTCATGGACCTTGTTGCATGAACAAATACAGCTCAATCCTTATCACGTGCCTTTGGTAAAGACATTTATCAACGCTACCGAAGAATATGCAGGGAAATTATTGAAAGAAAAATCAAATACGGTAGCCGTCAAATTGCTCGATACCGCATTGCGCTATGAAGATAATAAGACCTTGAAGTATATGAAAGGATTGGCTTATGAAGGCTTGAAGAACTATGACTCCGCCTATTATTACCAGCGTTTCCATGATCCTTCTATAATGGAATATGAAGAGTTTAAAAGCCATCTCAACTATTTAAGTCATAAAACCTTTAAAAATGTGATAGGCCTAGCTCACCTGCGTGCGCGTTTTGGAGATGACTATAGCATTACTTCGATTTCTACGGTAGACTATACACGATTGATGGCTCGAGGCGGTTCTTATACAGGACGATTAAACTATGCCGGAAGAGGCGATGGAAAAGGAATTCAAGGGCAGGCAGAATGGTCCAATCCATGGACAGACGATATCGTCACACGCGTAGATCTAGCCTTGGCCAATAAGTATTTTGCGCAGCTGGCGGTAAACTTAGCTGCAATCTATACGTTTAAACCTACTTGGGATGCCGAGGTAGGCGTGGGCTACCGCCGATTTTTTACCAAACAGAATTTAATGAATCTCAATTTAGGGATTACTAAGGATATTGACGACTTTAGGCTAGCCGCTAAGTTGAGTAACTTCTACCTTACGGACAACGATAAAAGTCATTACCTATATAGCGTTGGCCTTAAAGGGCAATATTTTATGGGAAATTCACTAAATTATCTTTTAGCGGTAGGTAGCGTCGGGAATTCGCCAGATATAGACCTTGTAAATAGTCAACTGTATAGTGGCTACAATGTTATGAATGCGATGGTTGGGGCCGGAATTGGTCGTTCTATTACTCGCAATATGAATGCGAGTTTAATGGGTACTTGGTATAATTTCCAAGTAGATAAACCGATGGAATTTGGAACGTATAGAAATTTGTATAATCTCTATTTTCAATTGAATGTATCCTTTTAAAGAAATCACTTTTTTTGTCTTTTTGCTCTGCTTTTTTTCGAGCTGCAAGGGTGGTCAATTTGATTTTTCAGCCTCTACCATGGTAATCATCTCTAATGGTGATAAACTAAGCGAAGGGGCCGCCGATTATCTATTTCGGCATATGAATAACCGTAAAAAAGGACAACTGAACATACAGCGGTCGGATAGCTCTCCGGATAACTTTACCGGAGGGATTATTTACGTGGAGGTCGTACCTGATTTAGCCTATGACTACGAAATCAAGAATGAAAAAGGTAGGCTTTCTCTATTCGGGAAGGATAAAGCGGTATTGCAATGGTTAACTTATATGCTGATAGGTCGTTTAAGCGACGCTCAGCCGATGGAGGTTACAGACCTTCCTCCGCATTATATAGCTTTCCAAACGGAAGCTGTACGCTTTGCTTTTGATTATCGTGAGCCGCACTTACAGCCAAATGTGGATCTTATTAATTCAGGTATCTTGTTCACGAATAATGTGGACCGTGACTGGGGATTATGGGGACATAACTTGCATCGTGTATTCGCTAATCATCCGCCGGCCGCAGCCCTGGCTTTAATTAATGGTGTACGCGAGGATGATCAGTATTGTTTTTCTGCTCCGGAAACCTATCAAGCTATTCGCAATTTTGTCATCGACCAATATGGAAGAGGAGAGGCCGACGCTAAGAACTTTATGATTGCTCCGAATGATAATGATCTTGTTTGTAGCTGTGCTGCATGTCGTAAAGCGGGTAATACAAAACAAAATGCAACGCCATCCCTGATGGTACTTCTAAATCGCTTGGCTGCAGAATTTCCAAAGCATCATTTTTATACAACCGCTTATCGAACGACGATGACGGCACCGACTGTAAAGATGCTCGAAAATACGGGTGTTTTTCTGAGCACGATAGAACTTCCAAAAAATGGACTGCTGGATCAGCAGAATAAAGAGGTACGTAACTTTATACGTTTGACGCAACAATGGAAAGACAAGACTGCTCATGTTTATTTGTGGGATTATATCTCGAACTTCGATGATTACTTGACGCCTTTCCCGGTTATGCGTCGGGTGCAGAGCCAGCTTACTTTCTTTAATGAGCAAGGGGTTAAAGGGATGTTCTTGAATGGGAGCGGATATGATTATACACCTTTTGATGATGTTAAAATCTATGTGTTGAGTGCGCTATTGATTAATCCTTCATTGTCGGTAGACAAGCTTGTCGAACGATATTATCAACGTTTTTATCCGATTACGGGGAATATCCTTTCTGCATATATCCTAGCTATGGAAGAAAATGTAACAACTAGAAATGTTGATATAGCTATTTATACACCTTTTCGTCAAGCTTTGAAAAGTTACTTCAATCCAAACAAAACGAATACTTTATACCGCGCATTAATAGAATCATTACCACGCTTAAAAGGGGATGAGAAAGTACGTGTCGAAAAGTTAATAATTGCTTTAAGTTATGCACAGTTGCAGACGAGCTATGAAGAAGCCGCTTTGTCGAACGGTTTTTTTGTGCAAGAAGGTACTTATTTGCATCTTTCATCAAAAAATGAACCTGCGATAGCTTTATTGAATCAGTATACCCGATTTAAGGATATCAGTAGGTACAAAGAAGAGCATGGTATGCTTGCCCACTATTTGAAGGAGTGGGAAAGCTGGAAAAAGAAAAGAACACCGATTAATTTAATTAGTGCTGTGAAAGCTATTGAACTTTCTTCAGGATTACCCTTGGAAGATTCCAATATCCTCATTGATAACCGACCTGGATTTTTATCTGATTTCAATCAAGGGTGGCTGCTTTCGGGCGAAAGTATGCAAGTTGAATGTGAGCGTATAGACCTTGCAAAAAAGAAGGTGGAGCTACAGCTTAATTTTCTAATCAACAAAAAGCATCGAATGCTAGCTCCTGAACGAATAGAAATATGGGAGGCGAATCAACTGTTAGCTCAGTATACCGAAAGTAATTTTCACCTGACAGATCAATGTGCTTCTCTGCGTGAACGTATTGAGGTTGATCCTAATAAGAAAATTGTATTTAAGATTTTTAAAAGTAACAAATTGAAAAACTCCGTAATTGCCTGTGATGAAATCTGCTTATTTTAATTTTATGGTTGTAGGAATATTGTTGTGTACGTCCTGCTTAAATATAGCGAATAGGAAAACAACAATGGATGTGGAAGACAATGATAGGCATTATTACCCGATTCTCGCTGGCCAACGAAAGGATATCGCGTATAAGATTACCAATACAGGGAAAAACCCATTGATGATAACCGATATTATTACATCCTGTGGATGCTTAAATGTCGACAAAGGTACCGCTGTGTTTACGATACCTCCAGGAAAAGATAGAATACTCACACTAAGTTATAATAGTGCTAAAAATGTAGGCTACGTAAAACATTATATCACGCTATATGGTAACTTTGAAAAAGCTTTATTCAAAGAATTGGTATTTGATATTAATGTGGTGCCTAACGCCATGTACACACTTGATTACGAAGAACTTTATGCCGATGAGGTGAAAAAAGATGGCGGCGTAAAAGAGTTTGTCGATGGTAGTGAAAATAATAAAGGCTACTATATGGATGTTGACCTAAGTAAAAGTGTCCATCAAACCAGATAGTTAGTTTTTTTTTAATGATAATATTTAATTAATTGTTTTTCATAATAATAAAAAAATATACTTTAAATCATTTTAAAATGGAACGAAATTTTGATATTAGTAAAGTCTTTATAACATTTAAAGTCTTTGATATCTACCTATGCGTTCAGAGTTTTACAAACCCAAAGAACTATTATCTGCTTTAATTGAAGTCGATGATAGGTTAAAAAGTACAATTGAAAAACATTGCCCGGATAAGGATTTTAAACTTTCAGGTGATGTTGATGTCGATTTGCAGGATTTTTTGCAGCTGACTGCCTCAGCTGATAATGATGTTGCTTACTTGTCGTCACAATTGGCGTTATTACATCTTCGTAAAGAGATGGAAAAAACAATAGAAGTAATTGTCGAAGTGAATGGCTTACGCGCACACCATGACTTCAACTTAATGCGGATTGCGACTCAGAAGGAGTTGAAGGAAAAGGGGAATGACAGTTCTTCAAAAAAGTTAGTACTTATCGGACTCCTTGGAGGGGTGATTCTAGCTTTTGCATTGTTTTTATTCGTTTTGTAAGCTTTGGGGGAGCTTTATCTTAGCTAAATGAGAAAAGTATCTGTATAAGATTTTAATAGCTATTATTGTTTACGAATGAGACTTTTCTTTTTTTCTGCTTTATTTATTTTAATACCATTCAGCTTTGCTTTTGGACAGAAGAACTATTCTAATAAATTTAATGAATTTTATCTTAAGGCGGAAGCATTATTGTCAGAAATAGACAATAATGATATCCATAAAACGATAGACTCCCTATCTGAGTTGGCAAAAACTGATGAGGAGCTTATCAGGTTGCAATTGCTGTTGGCAAGGTTGGCTCAAAAAGAAGGGGCTATAAGGGATGCTATTCATTTTGCGATGAAGGCAGACACCATTGCTGATGCCTCTTTTAATTTTTATTGGAAGGCGAAAACAGGTGTTTTTCTCGCTGCCTCATTTCGCCAATTGGGACTCACCAAGATGTCTTCAGAATATCTAGCGAGTGCGGAAGAGGCCAGTCAAAAAGAGAAAAATATTGATAAGGGGAAGTTCTTACAAATTAGTATTCTCCATGAAAGAGCATTTTATAATATAGCCATAATGGATTATTATGAAGCGAATAGAAATGCTATAGCAGCGGCTAGCTATTCTCGAGACCTTTCTTCTGCCGATAAAGAAACCATTCTTCTGCTAGCAACTAGCGATCAGCTTTTAGGTCTATGTAATATTTACTTGGGGAATTTCGTTGAAGCAGATTTCTTTTTGAATGAAGCTCTGCGTAAAGTCAATAACTTTGAAAATCCGTTAAAACCATTCGTCTTAGTTACGCTAGCCAGCTTAGCAACCACCAATGGTGACCAAAAAAAGGCTGAACTATACCTTAACGCATTGGATCCTTACCTGGTGCTCGGAAATTTGAGAGATCTTAAAATTCAAATTTATGAGGCTTGGGCCGACTATTATCAAAAGTTTGGAAGTATAGCGCTCTCTGTTGACAATCGTACAAAGGCCTTAACAGTTAAAAATCAAGAGTCCGATTCTGTTAAAAAGGTGCTCGATGAGTTAATTGTAAATAGCAAAGGAACGAATCAGCAGTATCGCTATAAATACTATTTTGCGATAGGTGGCGCTTTTTTTATTTTATTGTTAGCTCTTTTTTGCATAGGTTTTATACTTAAGAAAAAAGAACAAATTAAGAAAGATTATCAGTCCCTTGTGGATGCTATTGCTCAACAGGCTGCCGTGGTGCCAACTTCAAAATCAGGGATTAATACGCTATTGACAAAACCTGAAAATAGCCCAGTGAAGACAGCTAGGGAAGTTAATATTTCCAAAGAAACAGAGTCACGCTTGCTTCATGAGTTTGTAAAACAAGAATCACGCTTGTTTTTTCTTGAAAAAGGCTTAACCGTACGCCAATTAGCGAGTTACATGGGTACAAATGCCCGATATGCGGCTTATATTGTACAGAAATTCCGTAATAAAAACTTTTATGACTATGTGCAGTGCAAAAGGATTGAGTATATAATAGAACAATTTGAAAAGTCACCTAAACTACTCGATTTTAAACTATCGCACCTAGCAGATATGGCTGGATTTGTGTCGTTGAGTAAATTCTCCATAGCCTTTAAAATGGTGATGGGAATGCCTCCTTCAGCATTTGTTCATTTACTAAAGAAAGAACAAGAGCAGGAGAAGCGCTAAGCGCGTTGAAGAAATCTTTAATCTAATTTAGGCTTATCCATTTTAATACCTAAGGCAAAGCGGGCATAGCTAAGTTTTCTAATTGCTGTTTTTAATAATCGACAAACAACAAAGGATTTTTATTGTTTATAGGAAAAGTGTATTGTTTTCAGCAGTACATTTGAGTCATTTAATTTATACATATGGGATTTAAAACACTACTAACCGGATTACTTCTAGTGGGAGGCTTACAAAGTTATGCGCAAGATGCAAAGCCTGAGGATGCGAAAAAATGGACTATCAAAGGAGAGAATACCTTTCTGATTAATCAAAGTTCCTTTTCCAATTGGGCTGCGGGTGGTATCAATTCATTTGCGGGTAACCTAGCCCTAAACTATGATTTCAATTATAAGAAAGATAATTGGAGTTGGGATAATAAAGCTATCCTTGCCTACGGACGTACCTTTCAAGATGCTACCAAATGGCGTAAAAATGATGACCGCTTAATTTTGAATAGTTTACTAGGACTTAAAGCCAGCGAATACTGGATGTATACCTTCTATATGAACTTTAATACGCAGTTTACCGATGGCTACGACTATAAGTCTGATAACACCTTAGGGAATGGTGGAAAAGCGATATCACGCTTCTTTGCACCTGCATATTTAACCTTCGGTCCCGGTTTTGCTTTTAAGAAATCGGATAACTTTAGGGTGAATATATCCCCTGTGGCGGCACGTTTTGTGATGGTGGAGGATAAAGCTTTACGTAGTAGATATAGCGTAGATGAAGATAAATTTGCACGTGGCGAGTTTGGTGCTTCTGTAGATGCTTACTACAAAGTGAACCTAATGGAAAATATCACTTTTGAAAATATACTTAAGCTTTATTCCAACTATTTGGATAAACCAAAGAATGTAGACGTTGACTATACGGCCAACTTATTCATGAAGGTTAACAATTATATCTCCGTGAATGCAGGCGTACAGTTAATCTACGATGATAACGTGGACGTGCCAAAATCTGATGGCCATATCGGTAAAGGATTGCAGGTGCGTCAAATATTTGGAGCCGGATTTACCTATAAGTTTTAAAAAAGGCCAAAAACAAGTAGTTTCGTATCGAATTAGTGCTTGATGCCTCTTGGTATTCAAGCACTAGTTTCATTGGACGTACGCTGCGAATGAAAATAGCTATTTACCTTAATCTACGACCTTTAAGTAATTTGCATTTGACGATTAAAGGCATCGAAAAAGTTGCTTACATGTATTCCGTCGCATAGGGCATGATGCACATGCACAGCAACAGGAAGTAGTACTTGAGTCCCTTCAAAGCTCAATTTACCAAATACAATTTTAGGAATACTATCTGTAGAGGCTATATGCTGAGCATGCTGCATACTCGTGAAATTCACCCTAGGGAGTACGGAGTAATGAATAAGGCTTGTTAAGTCCGCTCTTAATTGAAGGCCATTGTTTGTTTTTTCATGATCGATGGCTAGCCTAGCTGTTGTGCTAAATGATTCGAAATTTGGTTGATAGTTGAAATAGGCAAATCCAAAAGTTTCATTTCTTCTCATGACAGTCACAGAACCAGAAATAATTGCATATTCAAACACTTCTTCACCTTCCATTCGATAGCGAAATTCTTTTATTTGATTGACGGCAATCAGGGATTTATGTAGATAATATAAAAAGAAGTTTACACCGTGTGCTTTACAGTAGGCATAGGCTTCGGTACAATTTATCATATTTGTAATACCAAAGAAGGGCTGTTGAAAGCCTTTGAAGAAATTATAATGATCCCTACGTTTCCAGTTACTGATATCTATCTTATATTTGTTTGAGTTCTCCATGCGGCTAAGGTGCCGATTAAAATCATTTGAGCATGTGCGCGAAGGGATGCGAACTAATTACACGGAAGTTTACTGCTGATATCGCTGCCCATGAATCATCAGGTTCTTTATCGGGGGTATTTGATTGTTATTCTAAAAATGTGCGAACAGCAGATTTCGATTTATTGAGATTTAATGCTAGTTTTCAAGATACGTTATATGTCAAAGATTTTCAGGATACGACACATTTAAGTATGCATTTTCAGTTGTCTGGAACTTCTAATGCCTCCATTTCTTGTTTAGCGGCTGATATTCCTATGCAAAAGGGACAGTTTAATATATTAAACTGTGTGGATCCTGTAAGTTCATTTATCTTTCCCGCACAGGAAAAATATGACTACCTATGTGTTGGGTTAAAAACTTCTTTTTTTGATGAAGTCGTCGAAGATTGTGGACCTGCCTATGCTGATGTACTGAAAAAGAGTCAAGCACAAAGGGGATTTAGCCTGTTTGCTGGAAATGCTGTAACCAGTCGACATCAGCTTGACGTGCTAAACTGTTTGCAGGCTCCTCCAGTAGCCGACAATTTAAGGACAAACTACTTAGCGTCAAAAGTTCAAGAATTATTGATTCTTTCCTTAGGGATGTATAGTTCCAGTAGTCAAAGCCAGCTTGATGTTGTTTCAGTTTCCGACCGTGAAAAATTGGAAGCTGTTCGGAGCTATTTATCGATAAACTACCTCTTGGCGCTGGACATGAAGAGTATAAGTAGGCAATTTCTCTTGAATGAATTTAAGCTGAAAAAAGGCTTTAAACTGTTGTTTTCTCAGACGGTTTTTGGCTTTATCCATGAATTACGCATGCTTCATGCCGCCACTTTATTAAATGAGGGGGGCTTATCTATAGGCGAAATTGCAACAATAGTTGGCTATACCTCCGACTCTTCATTTATTAGGGCATTCGGTACTTTTTATGGATATCCGCCGGGAAAAGCTTCGAAAAGAAGATAAAACGTTACTTTTGGTTTTTCCTTTAAGTCTATTGAGCAAGTTCATTTTAATTGATGACATTCATAGGTATTGCTTCGCATAAAGCAGGTTAAATAGTTCTTCATATACCCTCTTTCGTTAAATACAATCTTAGTCCTATCTGGGGGGCTTTTTTCTATAAAAATCTATTTAAATTTTGTTTAAATTTATAAAAAGAAAGCAGATGGGATCCAATCAAGTAAAAGCAGCTACGTTGCGTGAATTATATGGAGCAATGAATCTTCCTGTAGACGACTTGGAAGCTGAATCTGGTTTTACGATTCATTATCTTGAAGATACATTTAAAGAACTACCTTTTCGTTCAGCACCTTTTCGACCCAATTACTTCAGCTTTCTGTTCATAAAAAATGCGTTGGGTTATTATACGATTGACGATCAGCGATTTGAGGTGACCGAGAATACGGTGTATTTTACGAACCCTGGTAACTACCGAGTTTTCGAATGGGAAAAGCTGGAACATACCTGTTTAATAACCTTTGAGGAAGATTTTTTGAAAGAATATGTTCATGATGATGTATATCGTGATTTCTCCTTCTTATTGTCAGAAGTTGTATTGCCACGTGTATTGAGCCAAGAGCAATTTAATCAGGTAGAAGAGTTGTGTACACAGATACTTAAAGAATATAAAGGGAATGCGCTCTACAAGAATAAGATTATTGGAGCTCTTGTTATTGTGTTACTTTTAAAGCTTAAAGCCTTCTTTTTTCTTGATTATAATCCTATTTATGAGGGTAATCGCAGCTCACAAATAGTAAAAAGCTTTAAAATAAATATTGAAAAGCATTTTCGCGACTTAGTAAGTGGAAAGACGAACACGCAGCTTCGCGTTCAAGATTATGCCGATTTACAAGCGCTACATGTTAACTATCTTTCCAGTGTAATAAGTAGTAAGACCGGAAAAACAATCAGCTCATGGATTGCCGACCGTACGACTACAGAAGCGAAGGTATTGCTGCAGAATGAAGAACATAGTATCAAAGAAATTGCGGCGCGCCTAGGTTTCTTGGAAACAGCACATTTCAGCAATTACTTCAAAAAACATACGGAAATGAGTCCCGCCGAGTATCGAAAACATTATTTTACGCAACATCCTTAGAAATTTGCAACAGTTGCTATAATTCTTGTACGTTCCATCAATCAGTTAAGTGCCAACTTTGTTCTATCAAATAAAAACAAAGAATAATGAGCACATTAAATAACAAAGTAGTCCTCGTGACTGGATCGTCAAGAGGTATCGGTGCCGAAGTAGCACAACAACTGGCTGCTGCTGGTGCTAAGGTTATTGTAAACTATGCCGGCGGAAAAGAAGCTGCTGATGCCGTTGTATCGGCTATCAAAGCACAAGGTGGTGATGCTATCGCCTTGCAGGCGGATGTTAGCCAAGCGGAAGCGGTAAAACAACTTTTTGATGCCGCTATCAACCATTACGGAAAGATAGATGTGTTGGTTAATAATGCCGGCATTATGATTACTAAACTAATTAAAGATACTACAGACGACGATTTTACACGTCAGTTTGATATCAACGTAAAAGGTACATTCAATACCTTACGTGAGGCAGCAACCAAGCTTGCCGATAATGGTAGCATCATCAACTTTTCTTCTACTACAACACGACTTATGATGCCTACCTATGGTTCTTATGTAGCGACCAAGGGAGCGGTAGAGCAGCTTACGCGCGTCTTCGCTAAAGAGATTGGTGCTCGTGGCATCAACGTTAATGCCATCTTGCCAGGACCAACAAATACCGAATTATTTACGGCAGGTAAGCCACAAGAAATCATCGATCGCTTGGCAGCATTGAATGCCTTCAATCGTTTGGGAGAACCGACTGATATTGCCAAGATTGTCACTTTTCTAGCTAGTGATGATGCTAAATGGATCAGCGGACAAATTATCGGCGCCAACGGTGCTATGGCTTAATTTTTTACCTAACAAAGATTAAAATCATGAATACCTTTAAAAATAAAGTAGCCCTAATCACAGGGTCTGCAAGAGGCTTAGGGAAAGCTATTGCGGAGCGCTATGCGGCTTTAGGAGCCGATATAGTCTTGAATTACTCGCGCGATAAAGCATCTGCCGATGAGGTTGAAAATAATATCAAAGCGATGGGTGCGCGGGTTATTGCTGTACAAGCAGATGTAAGCAAAGTAGCCGATATAAAACGGTTGTTTGAAGCTGCAAAAGAGGCTTTCGGCAAGGTTGATATCGTCGTGGCAAATGCAGGAATTGAGATGGTAGAGACTCCTGTTACCGCATTTACAGAGGAGCAATTTGATCGTTTATTTGCCATTAATACAAAAGGTGCTTACTTCACCATGCAACAAGCGGCACTGCAGGTGGAAGATAAAGGACGTATTATCTACATTGCTTCGAGTACTACGGCCTTTCCTATGCCGGGTATGGCTGTCTATGGCGGCAGTAAAACAACTCCTCGTTACCTAGTTGATGTTTTAGCAAAAGAGATTGGTCATCGTGGCGTTACCGTAAACACGATTATTCCTTTTGCAGTTGATCACTCCGGAATTTTTGCCGAAGAAGGAAGCTATCCCGAATTACGGAAATCATTAATCGATAGCTGCCCGATGGGAAGACTAGCCGAGGTCGAGGATGTCGCTAATATTGCAGAGTTTTTTGCAAGCGACCTATCTTCATTTGTTAATGGACAACATTTATTAGTCAATGGCGGTGCTACACAATAACAAAAAGTGCAGGTTTATGTTAACCTATATACTTCCAATCTTCCTGCTCGCTTCTCTGCAGGCTTGTGGGCAGATTGGCAATCATCAACATAAAAATATAGGACAGATGGAATACCGTAAAATAAGTAATCAAACAGTGAGAGCTGCGATTACGGCTTGGCAAAAGGGGGACGCTGCATTATGGCTTTCTTTCTTTACGCCTGATGTCGAATTGTTGGACGATGGGAAGCCTAGAGATTTTAAGCGATTTTCGAAAGAGGCGCTTGGTCATGAGCGCTTCACGACGATTGATAAAGTAGAATATGATGGAACCGCCGTGTATGGTCGTTTTCACAGCGATACATGGGGAGACTTTAAAACCTATTTTAAATTACACTTAAATAGTGCAGGAAAGGTTTACAAATTAGAAATCGGTCAAGCTCGTTATTAATGTGGGCATTAAAGTCAATGGTTTGATTTTCATAAGCAACAGCATGTTTTGCATAAGTAGGGGAACATCAATAAATAGGTATTTTTGTATGTAATTAAAAATAGGTGTTATGGCAAAATCGGAGGAAAGCAAAAAAATAGACCAGTTGCGCGATATGGGCGATATTTTACCCATATTTCATGAATCTTTTGATGCGGTGGATATTCAGGTAGTGAGTCGTAGAGATGATCCTTGCAAAAATTACCTTTCACCAAACCGTAGAGATTTTTATAAGATTCTTTACTTTTCTAAAGGCTTAAGCGTATTGACGATCGGCATAAATACCTATTATCTGGACGAACCTTCTATTGTGTTTCTGCATCCCAATGAAATTGTCTCTTGGAAAAACTTGGGGGAAGAGGCCGATGGTTATTTTGTGCTGTTTAAAAAGCACTTTATTGAGGCTAAGCCTATTTTAAAACTGGCCATGGAGCAATATGGTTTGTTTGCGAAGGCGGATCATCATGTTGTACGCTTGGCAGATAGTCACCTTCCTTTGTTTGATCATTGGTTTGACGAAATGTTGCAGCAAATCAAGACTAGAGATGCTTATACGGACGATCGTTTGCAAACCTATATCCAGATGCTGATGATTGAGAGTGTCAAGGTGGCGAATTTTACGGTGCCTAGTTTGGTTTCCGATGCTTATCGACAGGTACATGATTTTTTCCAATTGCTGGAAGAGGAAACATCGCAGATTAATGTAGACAACCCGATTAAGATGAAAACAGCTAAAGAGTTTGCCAATTCATTAGCCATACATCCCAACCAGTTAAATACGCTTTTAAAAAGACATACCGGGCAAAATGTAAGTACACATATAAAAACTCGTCTATTGGAAGAAACTAAAGCAATGTTGATTCAAACAGATTTGACGATGCAGGAAATAGGCTATAGCATTGGTTTTGCTGATCAGCCTAATTTTACGCAGTTTTTTAAAAAAAATATAGGCCTTTCTCCACAGGCATTCCGTAAAAGTTATCAGTCTTAAAGCCCTTGCTTTTCGTAAAACGACAACAAAGTCTGAGCCTGTGCTCAGACTTTGTTGTTTGTGTGTATTCCGATTTGATTTTCATAAGGGATAGCCTGTTTTGAATAAGGATGCCACTTAATAGCGTAGTTACCTTTGTATTGGTTTAAGATTCAGCTGTACAGGTGTTTGCAGAAGAGTCGATTTTACATAAGATAATTAGATAAAGAAATGAATAGTCAAAAAGTATGGCTCATTACGGGAGCCTCCCAAGGATTGGGTTTATTAACCGTAAAGTATTTATTGGGTAAGGGACAGCTTGTTGTTGCTACTACGCGAGATCAGAATAGCTTTGATGCGACCTTGTTAAAAGATGATAATCTGCGCGTTTATAGTTTAGATGTTACTAACGAAGATGCTGTGCAAGAGGTTGTGGAAGAGGTAATCGCAACGCATGGACGTATCGATGTGTTGATAAATAATGCAGGTTTTGGATTTCTGGGCGCTGTGGAAGAAGCTTCTGTAGATGAAGTGAATGATGTATTAGCGGTCAATGTGTTGGGTACCTTCAATTTAATGCGTCAGGTGTTGCCTTACATGCGTAAAGAACATAGTGGACATATCATTAACCTTTCTTCGGCCTCGGGCCTTGTGAGTACCCCTGGTTTTGGTATTTATAACGCCAGTAAGTATGCTATTGAAGGATTGACGGAAGCTTTAAAACTAGAGGTTAAAGGACTAGGAATTAAAGTTACCTTGATTGAGCCTGGCGCTTTTCGTACCAATTTTTTAGGGACATCACTGCGCAGCGCAAAAAAGGAAATTGATGATTACCTGCCTACAGCAGGACATTTTAAAACGATGTTTCACCATAATAATGGGAAGCAGCTGGGCAATCCAGAAAGAGCCGTTGAAGCTTTGTATGCGGTAACTGAAATGGAAAATCCGCCACTACGTTTGCTCTTGGGATCGGATGCTTACACACGTGTTCATAGCAAATTGGAGCAGCTTCTTGCGGAGTTTGATCTTTTCAAGAACATCACTTTTTCTACAGATTTTAAAAATTAAAAATAATGAACAAGATAATTTATGCCTTGGCACTCGGCGTGTTTGGGGTGGCAACAAGTGAATTTTGTGTGATTGGCATTCTGCCGGTGCTCGCCAAAACATTTGGCGTATCCATCGACACCGCAGGGTGGCTCATGAGTGGTTTTGCCCTTACGGTGGCACTTTGTGGTCCTTTTATTACGACATTAACGAAGAATATTAATCGCAAAACAATTTTACTATTGGTATTGGCAACCTTTGTATTATCAAATGTATTATCGGCCTTTGCCACTGATTTTAATGTGTTGTTAATCTCTCGCATCATACCTGCTGTTTTCTATCCTGCATTTTGGGCAATAGCCCTTACCTTAGCTATGAAGCAGGTAGCTCCTAAAGAAGCTCCGCGAGCGATAGCTGTAGTCATGACGGGATTGAGTATTTCAACTGTAGTAGGTGTGCCGTTGACCACCTATTTTGCGGACTTATTTGATTGGAAAGCCTCTTTTATTATTGCAGGCTTGATAAATTTATTGGCCTTCTTTAGCCTCCTGTTTGCCGTGCCTTCGACACCGGTAGAGAAGACTAAAAGTACAAAGCAAGATTTTTCTATATTGAAACAACCGTTGGTATGGGTAAATTATGGCTATATTTTGCTTATGATAGCTGGAATGTTTGCCACCTATAGTTACCTAGCCGATTATTTTACGCAGATCACTAAAATGAATGGAGCGCAAGTAAGTCTGATGTTGCTTTTATTTGGTGCAGCGGGTATTTTGGGAAATTGGCTTGTCGGTAAGGTAATTAGCCGGAATGTACAAATAGGGTTTCGCTATTTTCCAATAGCCTTGATTGTTGTGGAGTTATTGGCTTATTTCTTCGGAACTTGGTTCGCCCCGATGACGCTAATCATCATGATTTGGGGATTTGTACATACCGCTGGTTTTCTAATCGGTAATACGCGTGGTGTATATCAAATTCCTCAGCATACGCTGGAATTTACCAATAGTTTTGTGCCGTCATTTTTTAATCTTGGGGTTACTTTCGGTACGATGGCTGCAGGTTGGGTAATAAAGTTTAGCAATGTACATTACATCATCTGGGTAAGTATCCTATTTCTAGGAGGAGCCTTCGCTTTAAGTTTTGTGAAAGCTAATTTGAAAATAGAGAGCGATGAAGCCCAAAATATGGATGATGTACGTCAATTAAAGCAGGCATAGCTTATAAATCATCCATATTATACATAAATTGGGCGCCTATAAAGACGCCCAATTTATGCTTTAATCTCTTTTTTCGGCAACAATAGCATACACCATCGGAATTTTATTATCCAAATGTTTTATGCGGTATTTTTTAGGTTCTACCTCAACTAAATGACTGAAGGTAGGGTAGGGAGAATAGTCAAATTCTTGAATTTTAGCTAAACTTAAGTTGTTGTTAAGCAAACTGCTGATGACTTCACTCATGCTATGGTTCCAAGTGACATAGGATTGAGAAATAGTAGCATCCTTATCGGCATAAGTACCATTTTCTGTTTCTATAATAGGAGCTACATTAAAGTAATTGTAGCCTATTTTATCAAAATTATCGTCAAACATCCAAACAACAGGGTGAAACTCAACAAACACAAACTTCCCGTGAGGCTTCAAAAACTTCGAAATTAATTTACCCCATTTATCCAAATCGGGAAGCCAGGTGATGGTACCGTAGCTCGTAAAAACAATATCAAACTGTTGGTCTAAGTGATTTTCTAAATCATACAAATCACAACAGATGAACTGTACATCTGCCTGTGTCTCTTCCGCGATTCTTCGCGCACTATCAATAGCCTTATCCGATAAATCAACAGCAGTAACGCTTGCGCCAAGCCTATTTAATGAAATCGAATCCTGTCCAAAATGACATTGTAGGTGTAAGATACTTTTACCCCGTATATCGCCTAACAGTTCTAGTTCAATAGGATTTAGGGAGGTCTCTCCTTTAAGGAAACCCTCCATGTTGTAAAAGTCTGATTTTAAGTGCGTGTCAGTTCTGTTATTCCAAGAATGCTTGTTTATTTCTATATAATTACTTGCCGAGTCTATCATGGTTATCGTATGTTGGTTATACCTCACAACTTTTCTTGTATGTTGTAAATTAACAGCAAAATAGGAAAAATACCGCTTATGGATAGCTTTTCGTTATTTTTCTTTGTTAAAACCCTTTTAGTTTAGGCCTCTGTAAAAGAATATAGAGTAGCAGCCCATGGCAAGCTGCATAATAAAACAAGGTGGCACTTTATGTGATGCCACCTTGCTTGTTATCCTGTTGTAATACACATGCTTTCGCTGCTTATTTCTATTTTACGACGACATTGCTAGGCTTCGTAAGATACATCGTATGACGGTAGCTGCTAAAGGTTGCTTGATCTGGTGGTGCTGATTTGTAGAATAAACGTAGCTGACCGACTTTCTTACCCACGAATTTATTAATTTCATCAGGCACTTTGAATTGGATGCTGTTTGCTGTACGTGTAAATTGTTTTATCTCGACGCTCTCTTCATATGAAATGTAAAGTAAGACCGTCTCCACATCATTGGTACTGTAGAATCTTGCCACTTTACCGCCTTGATTGTCCGTTGCGGCATAGTTAATCGTAAGCATATCGCCCGCATGTATATCCTGACCATCTTGTACAAAGCTCGAGGTGATTTGGGCACCATAAATATCTGGAGCATATACTTGGATGTCAACAGACTTAGTAGGTTTATCACCTATTTTCATATAAAGCTTATGCAGTCCTATTCCCTGAGATTCTGTGAACTCTGGAACTTTAGCGATTAACGAATAATTGGTAGTTCTTTCTTTGATAACTTCTAAAGGAAATTCAAAACCATCAGAAACACGCTGTAAGTAAATACCAATATTAGCGGCATCGGCCTGTACTAAGAAGTTTTCTCCATAAATATTGAGCTGTGTTGTAGAAAGCCAAGTAATGTTTCCCGATACATTAGAAATGGATGGCAATGGCTTTTTAACGATAGGATTTAAGCGGTAAGTTTTTACGTCTCCATTTTCGGCGGTAACGGTATAGGTCGTGTTTTTTGTAAAGGATACAGCCTCACCAGAAGCAGGACTGACAGTCGCTTTTTCATCAACAACAATGCGTGGACTTACCTTATCGGGCATCGCAACATCTGGATTCCAGAATACGGTAATGCTATCGCCTTGTATAAGGCACTTTGTCGTATCACCCGTACTGGTGACGATGTAAAACTGTTTAATCTCATTAAAAGGGCGTAGTAAGTAGTCGTAATTCGTCTTACTACATGATTGTATAAGCATACCCAATAAAAAGAGTATGAAAAATGGCGTGCTGCTGCGTAGTTTCATTAGCGTATTTTTTCCGTTAATCTTTAGGTTATTTCTTAGCATTTATTTGAATGGTATAGTTTATCGATGATAATAAATTATCATTGCCCCATTCGGCCGAATTAAAGTCGAAGTAGAAACCAAAGCCTGTATATTGGATGGTGGTTCCATTGGTTCCCATACTCGTGGAGTAAGCTCCCACAGGAATGTCAGGGAATTTAAATTGAATCTGTGTTCTACTCTGGCTGACGATGTCTAATGCTATAGGTTTATCAAATAGGTTCTCCGGAAAATCCTTTGGATAGTAAGCGCCTGGGAATGTAAAATGTTCCTTGGTGAATTTAATATAGGCACGTTTGACACCTGTGTTGATGCCTCCACCGGATGGCGTATTGTCATTGTATAAGTTTAAAGTAACAATATCGCCAACGTTATAAACTTTAGCTAAACGCTCAAAAACAGGCTTCTTGTAGCTTATGTGTATGCTTGGTAATGTCGCTCTACGACCTTGATGCTCAACACTAACGTAGTAAGTGCCACTATCTACTTGAGCGTTCACATGTAATTCCATGGTATGGGTTTGGTTGTCACGCGTTAGTTTAATAATCTTCAGTGCATTGGGAATAACTTTGTTATTTTTCTTATCAATCAAGTTGACTGTTGCAAATGTACTGCTCGATTCAAAGTTGCCGACAATGTAAAAACGTGCATTAACCGATGTTTCTCCCGTTTCCAAGGTGTCTGCAATAGGATTGTTGTTCGCATCAACGGTCAAAGAATAACCTAACTTTAAGGCGTCCTTGTGTGGAATGATTTTGCTGATTAAGGTGTATTCTCGAATTTGCCCTTCGATATCTTTAACGCGGTATTTATAGCCGGTTGTACCCAATGGCACCGGTTCTAAATCCTCCCGGATATCAATATCTTGTCCATCTTTGTCAATAAGCTTAGCGCCAGTTTCTAGCTTAATTTTTGGTATGATTACCTCGATACTAAGGTAATAGGGGATATATACCGTGATTGTTTTATCGATATCGTCAATAATACCATAAATGGTTTCAGCGGCGTTGGTGACTTTGTATTCAATAATTTTGTTCTGTGCATCCTTTTCGTAATCTACGATTTCCGTTTTTGTGCAGCTTGTCAAGCTAGCGAGTAGCAGGAAAAGTAATAGGTATCTGTGCATGGTTGGTGGTTGTGATGTATTTTATTAATATTTATTTAAACTAATTATAAATTATTTCGAGCGTAAAAGTCAATAACCTTTTTTAAAAGCCCTATATGCAATCCGTATTTTTTTATATGCAATCCGTATTTTTGCTATCCATAGTTTCTTTAGTCTGTTAATTAGTTAGTTAGGTTTGTTTTCTTCTTCTTTTAAGAGGGGGATATCGGACCTTGTATAGGTTCTGTTTTGTACTCCTTGAGCTGCTTTTTAGCGTAAGTTTTATAGCCATAAAACCATTCTTTTTATCTTTTTATATGCTCGCTTTAGGTCCTTAGGAAAGCGGCTGAAAAAACTAAACGTGTTGCTTTTTGTTCAATAGTGTAGTATCAGTGAGTATGTTATGATTTAATAAGAATGTTTTACACTAATTTTTTTATTTATGGAACCAACATTAAGACAAGAAAAGAACAGACGCTCTCGTTATTTAAATCGGATAGCTTGGGGAGCAATTATTGCCGGAGTTATCATAACTATTATCGTTCAATTATTACTATCGCTCTTAGGTGCAGGGATAGGGTTTGCTAGTTTTACGCCTACTTCTGATGCGAAGCCATTTAGTGGCTTTGGAACAGGTGCATCGATATGGTGGTTTGTATCAATTCTTATTGCACTATTTGCCGGAGGATGGGTCAGCGGCTGGTTGGCAACGACGACCAACAAGATTGACCGTCTATTGCATGGTGTCTTAACATGGGCAATATTTGCCTTGTTTAGTCTCTATGTGGTGACAACTTCCGTCGGATCAGCTATTGGCGGAATTGGCGCGTTGATTGGAAAAACAGCTTCTGCAGCAGGGGGAGCAATTAAAGATAGCGCACCAGAAGTATCTACATTAATAAATGACCAGTTGGGTATTGAAAATAGTGACTTGAAGAAGCTGAAAGAGGAGGCCAACACAATCCTTAGACAGACAGGTAAAGGTAGTCTACAGCCTGAAAACTTGAAAGACAAGGCTCAAGGTGTAGCAAACGATGCAAAGCAAGCGGGTAAGGAAGTCGGTGAAAATCCAAAAGCTATTGATGAAGAGTCTGATAAATTGCTAAATAAATTGTACAGCTTGAAAGACGAGGTATTATCAGATGTTGATAAAGATGCTTTAGCTAATGTTGTAGCAGCACGTACCGGCAAATCTAAAGTAGAGTCTAGACAAATAGTAGACAATTGGGTGTCTACCGCCGAGGAGGTTAAGGTTAAAGTAAAACAGTGGTCTCATGAAGCAGAAGAAAAAGCAAAAGTAGTGAGTGAAGATGTCACAAACTCATTAGGCAAATTTGCTATATTTAGTTTCTTTGCACTGCTTTTAGGAGCAGGAAGTGCCATCGCAGGAAGCCATCTAGGCAAAAATAAAGCGCAGTATGATGATGCACAGCCATCAGATTATTAAGAGCCATTTTACAAAATAAAATAGTTCCAAAATACAGCTAAAAGTGTATAGGACTATGGATAAAAAGGCTTAAAATAAAGTTTTTATCCCCGCTTAGGGGGAAATAGGAAGGATAAACGATGCGCAGTCACTATGATTGCGCATCGTTTCATCTTTTTAAATGCTATTCTTTCTCAAAGAAAGTCGGTTGATCTAATTTAACGGCTATGCGATAAGCTGCATTAATCAAGCCTACATGACTATACGCCTGTGGGAAATTCCCCCATTGGCTACCTGTACGTTCACAAACATCTTCACTAAACAGCGATAAATGGTTTGAATAACTCATTAGGTTGTTTAGTATGTCTTGGGCTTCCTCCACACGACCTACGCAAGCTAGCGCCTCTACATACCAGAAGGCACAGACTAAAAAGGTAGATTTAGGCTTCCCAAAATCATCCTTATGTAGATAGCGGTAGAAAAGACCGTTTTTACCTTTCAGCTCTTTCTCCATGGCGTTAAGATGTTTTTTTGCACGGTCACTTGCTGGATCTAGGTAGTTCATCATGATGAGCTGTAACGTGCTGGCATCCAGGTTTTCACTGCCAATGGCATTGGTATATACATTGTTGTCCTCATCAAAGCAGCTTTCAATATGTTCTTTAGCCCTGCTAATCATGGAGCGCGCTTCCTGCGCAATATCTTCCATGTCATACATCTTCGCAATTTTTAGGGCCGCTGTACTTCCTGCCCATTGGAATAAATTGGAATAGCAGTGTCTATTTTCAAATTGACGAAATTCCCAGATACCCGCATCATACTCGTCAATGGTTAACTTTATCTTTTCCAATATGTAAGATGTCCATTCGCGCGCATTAATTTGCTGCTTATAGTTAAATCGGCTGTCCGTCAATAAGGGGAGTAAGGCAATCATCGCCTGTCCATAAACGTCATTTTGGATATGTTCATAAGCTTGGTTACCAACGCGGATAGGCTTGTTACCAAGGTAGCCATCCAGATGGTCTAATGTTTTTTCCGTTAGCTTATTCTGCCCAAATATTCCATATAATGGTTGTAAACGGCCGCTATCCATATGACTGATATTAGCAATGTAAGCAGCATACTTTTCCATCTCCTCAAACTGGCCTAGATGGCTTAGTGCCGTCAACACGTAATAGCTGTCGCGTAGCCAGCAGTAGCGGTAATCCCAGTTACGTCCTGATTCCGGAAACTCGGGTAGGCTAGTGGTGCTCGCCGCAATGATAGCCCCTGTGTCTTCATATTGATGGAGCTTGAGCACCAGTGCGGACCGAATAACTTCTTTTTGAAAGAAATTAGGAATCGATGCATTCTTAATCCATTTCTGCCAATAGGCTTCTGTACGTGATAAGAATTCTTCAGCGGTACGCTCTATCGGTGCTTCAAAAGCGCTGCCAAAGGTTAATATCAGATAAATAGGCTTTGCGAGAACGTAAGTTGTATTGTTTTCAAAGAAATGGCTAATAGGCATATTTGTCGCTAGCCTTATCTTCAAATTGTCATGATGGTACTGCACATGGTTGCTCCCTCTTTGTTTCTCAAACTCTTTCTGTCCATATTCATATTTAGGGTTGCATGTCACTTGAATATTAGGGTACCCCTCCAGCGGCTCTACCTTCCGAATAAGGATTAGCGGCTTGTAATAGCGTTCATATTGTTCAAATCGAGGAGCAAAGTCGGTAATGCGGTAGCTGCCGTCTTCGGTATGGATTTCGGTACATAATATGTTGGTGTTTTCAACGTAGTATTGTTTACTTTCGGTAATAGCTTTGCTAGGTTTTACTGAAAATTCACCTCCTTTATTTTTGTCAAGCAAGGATCCAAACACAAATGAATCTTCAAATGTTGGCCAACATAGCCAATTGATGTTTGAATCCATGCCGATATGTGCGATGTAAGCACAGTTGCCAATAATACCACTATCATAACGATGTCTCTGATTTAATTCCATACTTATTTTTTCTTTCTTCTTAAATGGGATGTTACTTATCTTTCTATAAATAAGGTCTTCAGTAATTTGGTTACTTCTTCTTGATTTTCGACATAAAATTTAGCCGTAGATTTGTTGCTACCTACTTTGATACTAATGGTTTTATCCTCAGGTAGCTCGATAAACATGTCTTCATCGGTCGTGTCATCCCCAATAGCGAAGATGAAATCTGGATTAAAGTCACGAACGATAGAAATGGCTGCTTTACCTTTGTTGACCTCTCTGTTTTTTACTTCTATTACCTTCTCGCCACGCAAAAGCTGAAGCCCATGTTGCGGAATAAGAAAACGCATACTATCGATAAGCTCTTGGGCACGTTGCTGACCCAAACCAGGTTGTGTTTTTCGATAATGCCAAGCCAACGAATATTCCTTCTCCTCAATAAAAGCACCGGCTGTTTCATTGGCATACTTACGCATGACCCGCTTGATGGAGGATTTCCAGCTGTTGGATAAATCCGATTTGCTTTCCCAATTGCTGTCGGGATACTTTTTCCAAACGCCATGTTCGCCAACCAAGATATAGTCTTTGTCAGCAAACCATTTTCCTAATGTCTGATGTGGACGTCCGCTGATAATAACAATTTGATTGTTGGGGCTTTCTTGAATTTTATCCAAAATAGCATATACCTCATGTGTAGGCACCGCTTTGTCAGCATCATTGCGAAAGCCTATTAAAGTACCATCGTAGTCAAGGAAAAATAAACGTTTTTTTGATTCTTGGTAAAACTTGAAGATTGAAGATTCAGTTTCAGCCCTTATTCTACGGGCGTAATCTTTGCCTTGCTGTGTTTTAATTTCCTTGAGTTTGGTGAAGAATAGATTTACCCAGTGATGAATGTTGAATTTCTTCACCAGCGCGATACTTGCGTCTAAACGCTCCCGTTGTTCCTCCCTAGGCATATGTAAAGCCTTAAATAAGGCATCTCGAATTTGATCAATCGAGTGTGGATTAATTTGCAATGCGTCAATCAATTCCTTAGATGCGCCAGCAAGCTCACTTAAAATTAAAACGCCATCGGTATCCTCCTTACAAGCAATATATTCTTTGCTTACTAGATTCATACCATCCCGTATCGAGGTTACCAAGCAGATATCGGCAGCGCGGTAAAGTGCTACCAGTTCTTCAATCGCATAAGAGGTATAGAAATAAACAATAGGTGTCCAGTCATTGTTGCCATAGGATGCATTAATATTACCTACTTTTCTATCGATTTCATCTTTAAGGATTTTGTACTGATCTACGCTATCGCGTGATGGGACAACAAGCATGTAAAGGACTACATTACCTTTCCATTCAGGATGACGAATTAGTAGGTCTTCAAATGCTTCAATCCGAGGTAAAATACCTTTACTGTAATCGAGTCTGTCGACGGAGACAATAATTTTTCTATCGTTGAAATATTCCCTTATCTCTTTAGCACGCTCTTTTATTGTTGTTTTTATGGATAGCGAGTTGAATTTATCAAAGTCAATCCCCATTGGATATACTTCTACATAGATTGCTCGTCCTCCGACGTGCAAATTATTGTTGTAAATGGGTAATCCCAAGATATGGGTACAAGCATCCAAAAAATGCTGACTATCGTTGAAGGTGTGAAATGCAATTAAATCGGCACCCAATAGTCCTTGTAGTAATTCGTTGCGCCATGGTATACTTCGGAATACTTCGTCGGGAGGAAAGGGGATATGCTGAAAATAGCCAATAGCAATTTTATCTCTTTTTTGTCTAATCAGCTGAGGCAATAACATCAACTGATAGTCATGAATCCAAATGGTATCATCATTGCTACAGTGTTGTTCGACAAGGTCTGCAAACTTTTGGTTTACCGATCGGTAATAATTCCAGTTGTCCGTGTTATAGTTAGCATAGGTAGGGCTATAGTGCGAAATCGGCCAGAGTACCTCGTTGGAGAATCCTTCATAATAACCTGTAATCTCCTCTTCCGATAGGAAAATTGGAATCAGATTCAGATCTGCTAATGTTGCTGTTATAAAGTCTTTCTCTTCTTGGTTTTCTGGGACAATGCCAGGCCAGCCTATCCATACGTTATTACCTTTGTTATATATCGAGCCGAGTCCTGTTGCCAGTCCTCCTTCGCTAGGACTAATCTGTAAACCATCTTGTTGCCGTTCAATTTTGACGGGAAGTCTATTTGAGATGATGAGTACCTTACTTGTTTGTTTTTTCATGATGTTAATACCCTTGGTGGGATGTTTTTTATTGACAGCGATGGAAACATCCATTAATTATAGATAGGATCCTGAGTGTTTTGCTGAATGAATACTCCTTACGCGATTAGTTACTTTTTTCTTCTCTCTTTTACAGACCATTTTGATTTCAACAAGGTTGAAGTGAAATACAGGGAAAAGAAACCTAATGATATACAGGTATGACTAACCTAAAAATAACGAATAACGAATGGCAAGTTTGCCGGGTCTATATATAATTAACGCCACAAAAGGAGTTCTGGTATATTTTTTTGTTATTACTTGCTCATCTTGTGGTATTAATCTGATAGATTCTTAGGTTATTAATCCCTTTTAAAGGTTTTTTTGGTATATTTTTGTATAGATTTTTCTACTGTAGATGTATTTGTAATACGTTGTGTATTAGGTGAAATTGGTATGTTAAGGGGTTTGGAGTTTTCTTAGTCTTCATCATAACGATGAAGGACTATTGTTTCAGCTTTCATGTACTATTTTTAATCCATTATATCTTCCAGCATTAAACCAAAGCTTCTTTTTTTTTGTTTTAAATTCTATTTGGTCGGCTCTCTGGGGATAGGCTAGATTAATAATAACGATACTTTTTTACAGCTTTATATGAAGTGTGTTCCTATGTTTATGTGACAACGGAATAGGGCTTTTCTGTTATCGTACTAAGAAAATCTAGCTAAAATATAACTGTCTTACAGTGCTATTCGCTAATCTGTGGATTTTAAGTACAATAGTAGGTTACGTTTTTAAGGAGTCTTTATGCTGAGTTACAAATAAGCATGCTTAACGTTTTAGAATAATCTTTAGCGCTAATTTAAAGGCTCCGCTTTGTTTACCATATAGTAGGTAATCTTATTATCTTAAATATAAGCATAATAAATGTAATAAACCATGTCGAATTTTTTTTATGAAGGCCTTTGTTGTATATTTGGTGCAGAGTATAGAAAATAAAAAACAATACCCTTGAGAACCTTTAGTATTTGTGTATTACTAGTCGCTTTGACACTGCAATCATTTTACCGCAGTGTGATGACTTTGGATTACCAAATACACCTGCCTGAGTATCTTGCTAAATGTATTAATAAAGATCGCCCAGCATTGCATTGTAATGGTCAGTGTGTGCTGATGAAGCGAATTAAAGAAAAAGAAAAGCAAGAAACAAAGAAGAACATGGTGGTCTATGAGTACAGCGCGCTCTATCTCCATAAAGAGCATACTGTTTTTGTTTCTTATCCTTCTTATGAAGAAATCGCCAATCAGTCCTTTCCACACTATACGGCTGATTATCTATTTGACTATACAAATACTGTTTTCCGCCCTCCAATCGCTTAAGGTTTAACCTTTGCAGCTTATTTTTTCGAGAAGATTTTTGTCTTGGTGTTCATGGTTTGCCCAGCGTTAAACGGCTTAGCTATACGTAGTATGTATGGTCTTAAGTAAACGTTATACCAGATAAACGACTAGATAGACCTTGTTTTCTTTGATACGTTCGTGCTTCCCGCAGGACGGTAAGCTGCTTCTTAGCAAAATCCTATTTTTTTACAATAAGTACTAAGTAATGCAGAAAATATTAGTTTTTCTCACCGTATTATGCTTTACGGTGCTATCTTGCACAAAGGGCAAAACAGATTATGAAAAGGAAATAGAAACCGTTGTGCCAGAGCATAATGAGTTTAAAGAAGCCATCGCAATAGAGCAAGATGGCTATCGCATCCATATTGACGCTCTCAATGGTACCTTTTACAAAGGGTATAATGAAATCCGCTTGGTTGTCACGAAAGGTCAAAACAAGGAACAAGTAGTGCCTTCAGCCGTTACGTTCCTACCTATCCGCACGGGAGCAGCAGGGCAGCAGACTTCCTGTCCACATCGTTATACAATGCCTTATTTAACTAGTGAAGGGTATTTTGCTGGATATTCCGTCTTTACGGAGGAAAGTGGTAGCGCTGGTAGCTGGGATCTTTATATCGGCTTTACCATTGCAGATAAAGTTTATACCGTAAAACAAGCCGTTTCTATTCAGGCGCAGCCGAATAAAAACCTCAATATGACTTCCTTCGTGGGTAAGGATGATGAACAGTATGTTATTGCGCTCATCGCTCCACAAAAGCCTAAAGTAGCGAGCAATGCGTTGCTGGCAGGAATTTATAAATGGGACAAGCCGACAAGTGTAGCAGGTACTTTTCCGGACCCTACACAATTTTCCTATAGCGAAGTAAAAGGCTACACGCTACAGCTGGATCCGCGTATGCCTGAACCGTCTATGGGCAACCACTCATCGCCCAATAATGAAGACCTCACACAGAAAGACGATGGGCTATATCATGGTGTCGTCAACTATACTATGACGGGCAATTGGACCTTGAATTTTATCCTGCTTAATAAAGAGGGGCGGATACTGAAAGGAACGCAGGTGTCTCATGATTTTACACCCGGCGTAGCAGGAGCGAAAAGTGAATTATTTATTGATACACTATTTTAAGATGAAGAAAGAGATAGGCTTTGCCTTTTTATTTTTAGCCTTTGGGAAGTCTATATATGCCCAAAAGCACTACGAACAGGCCGATAGTGTGAAAGTAATTAAGGAGCTAAAAGTGCGGGCCTTGGCGAATCGCAAAATAGAATCCGATTTGAAGATGGCGGTATCTGTAGACGAGTTTTTGGCCTCTTCCGATCAGATTAGTTTCATTAAAAGAGGTGCTTATGCTTGGGAGCCTCTGCTTAACAACATGAGTACGGAGCGTTCATCAATTACCATCGATGGTATGCATATTTTCGGTGCATGTACCGATAAAATGGATCCCGTGACATCTTATGTAGAGAGTAACAACTTGTCGACCATCACGATTGCATCAGGACAAAAAGGAAGCTTACACGGTGCAACAGTTGCCGGTAGTATCGACTTGAAACGTAAAAGTACCCCCTTCGGCTTAGAAAAGAAATGGGAAGGGGCTTACCAATCGGGGTTTGAGTTTAACAATAAGCAGTTTTTTAATTTAGGAAACCTTTCCTATTCCGGTGATCGCTTTGTTGCAGATGCTAGTATCGCTTTGCGGAAAGCTGAAAACTATAAAGACGGTAACAACAGTACGGTGAACCATTCTCAATATACCAAGTTCAATACATCGTTGGGTTTAGCCTACAAAGTTAGTCCGCTATCTTCGGTTCGTGTAGATGCTATTTATGACCAAGCCAACAATGTGGGGTTTCCGGCATTGCCGATGGATTTATGGCTGTCGCGCGCGATTATTACCTCGGCTAGCTACAAGCAATTGTTTGAAGAAGGGCTCGTCAAAGTGTGGGACAGCAAAGTGTATTTCAATGCCGTGGAGCATTATATGGATGATACCAAGCGTCCTGAAAATTTGGTTCATATGGATATGCCAGGGTGGAGCACCACCTATGGATTGCTGTCGAAAGTACATCTGAAAAGTGGCAATTATAGCGCCGATGTACAGCTTAATGCCTACGACAACCTGTCTATTGCGGAGATGACGATGTACCCACAAGATCGAAGCAAAAAGACCATGTTCGCCTATACCTGGCCTTGGGTTACCACGCGTTATGTCGGCCTTTCCATGGATAATAACTGGCAGCTTTCGGAAGATAGCCAGGTTAGCCTTGGTGGTTCCTTAGGGAGTCATTACAACCGGTCTAAATATGTGGAGTTCAACTGGATTTTCTATCCCGGTACGCCGCAAGAAAAGACACGTTTCCTTCCATCCGTGCATGCTAACTACAGTCGTCAAGTGAATATGTTCGACTTTTCGGTAGGTGCTGCCTATGGCCATCGTGCGCCTTCTGTTTCTGAAGGTTATGGGTATTATATTTACAATAGCTTTGATCGTTACGACTATATCGGTAATCCCGATTTGAAAAATGAAATCTCTTATGAGGCTAATGCTAGTGTCGGTGTTAAACTCGACAGACTAGGTATTCAAGCTAAAGCAAACTACTTCCATATTCAAAACTATATCGTCGGTAAGATTCTTAGTTTAGGAAGCCCCATGAACTACCAATCAGTAGGTGTGAAGGGCTACACGTCGTTAGATTATGCGAAAATTTTTAATTTATCTCTTAAGGCTAACTACGATATTTTAACGCATTTGCATTGGAATGGTACCGTTACTTACGCGCGGGCTACGGATAATAAAAATGGAAATTTACCTTTTATCCGTCCCTTAAGCTACCAAACAGGACTTCATTTTATGGAAGGTAACTTTGGCCTCCAAGCTTCGGTGAATGGGGATTTCTCGCATCAAGATTATAGCCCTGAGTATGGAGAACATCTGACAGCGGCTTTTAATATTGTTAATATTTCAGGAGACTACAAGCTACGTTTCAAAAAATATGAAGCCGTTCTTCAAATAGGGGTAGAAAATCTGCTAAACAAATACTACACGACTTATGCTGATTGGGGCAATATCCCACGCATGGGACGGAATATTTTTACATCGCTGAAAGTGAATTTTTAGAGGAGATGAAAAGGAGCTTTAGTATATTCTTGATGCTATTATCGCTGTTGATTGGTTTTCGACAAGGGATTATCATCTTGCATTTTAAGCTCAACCAGGCAGCTATTGAGGAGCGCTTTTGTGAAAATAAGAAAACTCCCGCCAGAAACTGTCATGGAGAATGTCACCTCCGGAAGCAATTGCAAAAAGCAGACAGCACGGATGTCGCCTTTCTACATGTTTTTCTGCGTGGTGATATGCTGCCTACGGCACGTATCGAATTTGATGCCGCCATGAGCATAGTGGAGCTTCCAATACAGGAGATTCCGCATCAAGAAGTCGGTTACCATGCGCCTAGCTTGGAAATTTTTGTGCCGCCTCCGCTTGTGGGATAGCACGATAACAAAAAAAAATAAAGTAAGCTGTTTCTAACAGCAATAAGCAAGCATTTAAAAGAACAATTAAACATGAAAACATTAGCGAAATACGCTCTATTAATAACAACTGTTGCCGGTTTGGCATCTTGTAGTAAGGATAGCGAACCTGTAGCAAATAATATGACCCTACATTTTGACAATACCTTTAAAAACACAACAATCATCTTGGGGGATGCCAATGCCACAACGGCGACAACGAATACTTCTGCAAAAGGGCAGATTCATCATTTTTCGGAACTTAAATATGTCATCAGTAACATTCGATTGATAAAAGCCGATGGTAGTGAGTTCCCTTATAATATTAACGATTTAGATAAAGGAGCTACCGTCATCAATCAGGCGAAGCCACAAACTTTAGATTATATTTTGAGCAATATACCTGTCGGAGAGTATAAGCAATTGAAATTCGGTTTGGGCGTTAAGCCTGAGCTAAACCTGTTGGATCAGGTGCGCTTCCCTAAGTTTTATGCTGAGGCGGGTGCTAACGATACTAAGATGCACTGGGAGTGGGGAACAGGCTTTCGCTTCACCAAGCTAGAAGGTTTTTATGAAAACGACAATAAAACGTTATCTATCCATACCGGCAGCACGGTCCAGGGTACTGCTGATGACCCAGCAAGCTATGTGCCTGGAGTGAATGCGTACCGCGATATTACGCTGACGCTTCCAAGCCTTGCTGCGGTAGGGAAAAATGCCCCCATCATCACCATTAATGCGGACTTTGATAAGCTTTTAAGTGGAAAGACGAATACCATCACCATTGGTGCTGGCAATGCGACACCAAGCGCGCACACCGCTGCACAAATGGTCATCTATGTAGATAACCTCGGTGGAAACGGGAGTAGTGATATTTCGGGTATATTCTCAATCAGTAAAGTAACAAATTAATATAATGCATAGGGCCAGTCTGCGTGAAAGCGTAGCACTGGCCTTATTTTTAACGATTGCACGCATGAAAAAGCTTTTGGCTCTTTTTGTACTTGTCGGCTGTTTTTATGCCTGTTCCAAAGATGATATCGCGGAACCGTCCGAAACAAATCCCGAACTAGACTTGGCTATACCTTTTGGCTTTCCAGAGTTGAACGCTTTTGTGAAAGATAACAGGCCTACACAATATGGGGTAGCACTAGGCGAAATGCTGTTTAATGAAAAACGCTTCAGTGGTAATAATACCATCTCTTGTGCGAGCTGCCATAATCCGGCGAATGCCTTTGCGGATGGCAAGAAGCAAGCTGTGGGTATTTACGAACGTGTCGGCATGCGCAATACGCCGCCAGTGCAGAATCTTGCCTTTATGAAGGTATTCAACTGGGATGGCAATATGGTTCAATTGGAGAAGCAGCCACTGGTACCTATTATTACACATGAGGAAATGAACTCTTCTATTTTAGAGGTCATCGGTAAAATACAGGAAGATATGGCTTATAAGGATTTATTCCGCAAGGCCTTTGGTGATGCTGCCATAACCCCTGAACGCATTTATAAAAGTATTGCTCAATATGAGTATACCTTGATATCGGCAAATAGCAAGTACGATAAGGTGAAAAGAGGCGAAGGGGTACATTTTACAGAGCTAGAGGAACGTGGCTTTCAGCTTTTTCAGCTGAAATGTGGAAGCTGCCATAGCGGTGAACTTTTTACAGATCAGAGCTTTAGAAATGTCGGTTTTCCTATGAATCCTAGTACGGAGGAGGCGGGACGTGCACGCGTAACGGGGCTGGCTACAGATTACATGCGCTTTCGTGTGCCTTCCCTTCGTAATGCGGAATACACGGCTCCATACGGTAGTTTCGGTCAGTTTGCTACCCTGAAAGAGGTTTTGGATTATTTCGATAAGGGTGTTTTGGCAGCAGATAATCTTGACCCTCTATTGAAAGCTAATGCAAATCGAATTCCACTCAACGAACAAGAGAAATCTGCTATTATAGCGTTTATCAAAACCTTAAGTGACCCTAGTTTTATTCAATAAAAACAAAGGAGGAAACCAATTTTTTAATAGTAAAATAATTAGCCGCTTATATTATTTTTCTTAGCTTTAAGAACTTAAATTATTAAACAATTATTGCTTTTATTTTTACGTTATGTGATGCTTGTCCGTGGGTAGGTTAATTTAATCTGCACTAATCTATAAGATAGGTGAATAAAGAGCCAATTGAAAAATAATTCTTAGTAGATAATAATTGCTGTTATTAGAAAATAATAATCCCATATATGATGTATGGGGATTAACCAGTTTTATATTTTATTTATTTTAATTATGTGGAGTTTAATTTTATACCTTTTATTTGGGATTGGTCATCCCGCGCAGACACCTGCAAGTCATCCAACCATGCAAACGACAAGCGTTGGCGACAATCAAAACCCAGGAGGTGATGATGAAGATAATGAAGATGGTGTTGGTGGTGACAAAGGTAACATCAGGCCGCCTAAAAAATAATATGGAAAAAGGAGTAGGCTTGCCTGCTCCTTTTTTATTATTGCATTTTTTATAATAAGTAATCTTTGTGATAGCGATTTAGTTGTATTGGAAATAAGTGAATGTGGGTAGAGCTGAGATCTGTTTTCCTTTTTAGTTACACATGCTCCGATCTACATAGGTCTTTCCGCCATTACTATTGATATAGTAACAACCACCTCGAGGACCTCGTGTATAAGAGCGCGAGGATGAACTACGACTACTCGAACTAGCAGTTGTTGTATGGGGGCTAGAAGAGCTTTTTATGGAGCGAGCAGATGAACCACGGCTACTCGAACTTGCTGTTGTCGTATGGGAACTAGAAGCGTTTTTTATGGAGCGCAGCTGATTCATGGAAGAAGCTTTTGACTCTGCATATTCCCAAGTGCCGTTCGCTTTTAAAATTACTTTTTTACCTTCCGCTGTTGTTGCATATTGTATTTGCGCAGATAGCTTTCCAACCAATAAAGAAAGAGTGAATACGAGTAGAATATATTTAAGCTTATTTTTCATTATTATTTATTTGAAGACTATCTATAGCCACATGTCTGTTGGCTTTGTTTAGTACATAGTTTTGAATGATATGCGCGGTGGCAGCACGTAGTGATTTATTGTTGTGTACAGGGTGATGTCCTGCATTCGTGAAAAACTCTACCTCATGATTGATTTTTGAATACCATATTTTCCCAATATCCTTATTACTTAAGGTGTCTTCCCGCATTATTTTTTGGAAAGAATTTAGCTTCTCAATGTCTAGTGCAATTACAGAATTAGCATGTTGTTTATCTTTACAATTTACCTCCACATATTTTTCTCCATTCCAACACATACAATCCTTCTTCGTCATAAAATAGCCACTGCTCAATGATAGAACAAGTGTAGCTGGTGCAGCAATAAAGAGCTGATGTTTTTTTTCTTTTAACCAGTTGATGATTTTATGCAGAAAGTAAGGCCGCTCTGGTTTTTTCGCTCCTTCAGTCTTTTCTACATCTGTTTTTTGTGTTGGATTATCTTGATTTTCTTCCTCAATAGGTAGAGGAGATATAACCTCTTCTATATTTTCCTCAGATGAAGAATTTTCTCCATGATTTGAACTTATTTCTGTATCAATGTATTCTCCACCCGATTCTGGATTAAAATTATCAGTCCAATATTTTCTATTGAAAGGGCGTGGTTGAAAATCAATTAATATAGCCAACAGTTTGGTGGTGATTTCATTTGCATTTGCAGTTGTTCCATTTAAAAAATTTTGTAATTTTCTTAGCTTATCATTGTCTGTTTTTTTTATCGCAAGCGAAATATCTTCATATTTATTAGTTGATCCATAATAAGCCGCTAAAACTGCTAAGTCCTCATTAGTTAAATTTTGCTCTAGCCTTTCTTTACTATAATGTCGCAAATTTGCCGGAGATGGACTCATCAATCGATAATCTAATTTATCTTCTTGATGTTGTAATAAGTATGCCTCCTTTACGGCATTTTGAAATTTCTCGAATGGTTCCATTAGTACAAAAATATAGCAATCTACTAACTGTAAATTACGGAAAACCGTAACCTAAAACTCCTTTTTTATTTTCCGATTCACCGGAAAAACACCCGCAAAACAGGAAATAAACCCGCAATAGCGTAAAGAACGGAAATGTTTGCTGCTTAGCTGTTTGTCTGTCCCTATGTTTGTTTCGAAATCAGACGATAGCGCTTAATAAAAAAACACAACGCTAGCAGTACGATTTCAAAATGAGTGGAACGTGTGATTGTCCTTAGCCGGTTTGGGAAGCAGCTAAGAATGATCATACCGGAAGCTCCTCACTTCCCAAAAAATTCAGAAGGCCTTCTGAAAACAATGTGGTAAACCCATGCACGGAGCATGCGGAGCTACGCAGTTTTTAACATTCTAATTTTTTGAATTATGTGGAGTTTAATTTTATATCTTTTATTTGGAATCGGTCAACCTAACCAAACACCTGCAAGTCATCCAACCATGCAAACGACAAGCGTTGGCTACAATCAAAACCCAGGAGGAGACGACGATGATAATGATGGTGGTGAGAAGGGCAATGTCAGACCACCAAGAAAGTAATATGGAAAAAGGAGTAGGCTTGCCTGCTCCTTTTTTTATAATTGCATTATTTTAGAAAAAGTAATACTTTAGGTAAAAACTTAAGTCGTGCTTAAATATTTTATCGCCCCTATTTTTTTTCTTTGTGTCTTTTTTTCTTGCTCCGATAGGAAACCTGTGGAGACAAAACCTGTAAATAGTGAATTTCAAAAAAAAGCAATTTCTTTATTAGAAAAAGGACAATTAGACAGTTCATTCTATTACTTCGATAAAGCAAAAGAACAATTTATACTAGTTGGTGATAGTGTAAATGTGGCGCGCTGTTTAATCGATATGGCGATTAATCAGTATGAGTGGAGTGATTTTTTTGGTGCTCAGGAAACATCCTTAGAAGCTCTAAAATATTTGGATGTCAAGAGCAAAAAATCAAATGAGCTTTTAGCTTCTGTATATAATACGATTGCGAATGCTACAGATGATATGGGACAATTTGAACAAGCAATTTCTTACTATAATTTAGCGATTCAGTATTCTACAAATCCTGAAAATAAACTTCTTTACAGAAATAATCTCGCCATAAGTTTGCGCAATTCTATGCGTTATCGTGAATCAATTGAATTGTTAGAAGTTCTAGTTTCTGAAACTAATGTAGGATCTGTGAACTACGCAAAATTCTTGAGTAACCTCGCTAAGGTTAAATCATTAATGTCGAAAACCTATAATCCTCTTCCATTGTATAATGAGGCATTAAGAATTAGGGAACAAAAAAAAGATTTATGGGGACAAAACTCAAGTTATAGTACTCTTTATACATATTATCAAGATGTAGCATTTGATTCTGCAATTTATTATGCAGAAAAACATTATGAAATTGCTACAAAAATAAATAGTCCTAATGATCGGTTGAAAGCTTTAAGAGGGCTTATTCAGTCGGGACCAGCTTATGCAACGACCTACCTGCCCACATATTTAGCTTTAAATGATAGCATCCAAAATGCACGCACGAAAGCTAAAAATCAATTCGCCTTAATCCGGTATGAATCGGAAAAAAGCAAGCTTAGAAACCTAGTGCTAGAGCAAGACAATGAAAAGAAAGAAGCGCGTTTATTTAAGCAAACCATAGGTATTATTGCACTTATTCTTGTATTAGTAGCTGTTTTACTTTTTTTTAAAAAACGTAAACAGCGTATGGCGCTTGAAGCTGCCAATAAGCTTAAAGAAACGCAGCTACATTTATCGAAAAAGATTCATGATGTCGTGGCTAACGGCATCTACAGGGTGATGACGGAGATTGAGTATAAAGGTGCTTTTGATAAAGAAGATTTGCTCGATAAATTGGATGGTATGTACCAAAAGTCACGCGATATTTCGCATGACGTGGAAGAGCAGTCCAGTAGTGATCTTCTATATAGTGAACACCTAGCTGATTTATTAAAGTCTTTTGCCGGAGATTATCGACGCGTGCTTATTGTGGGCAATGGTGACGAACAATGGGATGGTTTTAATAAACGTGAACAAGGCGAACTGCTGCATGTGCTGCAGGAACTCATGGTGAATATGGATAAACATAGCCAAGCAGAACAGGTAATCATTCGCTTTAGTAAGCATGATGGCTTACGTGAAATTGTTTATCAAGATAATGGCGTAGGGATGCCTGAGAAAAAAAAATCAGGAAAAGGTCTTCACAGTACGGTTTCCCGTATAAAAAGTATTGGAGGTGAAATTATCTTTGTCAGTGAAGAGAGAAAGGGATTACGTGTGACGATTACTATTCCGTTATGACAAAAGATAAACTATGTTCAATAAAGTACTTATTGCCGAGGATCATGAGGTCGTTAGCTTCTCCTTGCAAGCGACCCTGAAAGAGCTCGGTGTTCAAGATGTTAAATATGTTCATTATTGTGATCATGCGTTAACTTGGATTAACAATTCAATTCGCGACAACCAAGTCTACGATCTATTAATTACTGATATTGAGTTTGTAGAAGATGGAAGCTTACAAGAGCTGAAAGATGGGCTTTCACTCGTTAAAGCTATTAAAACCGTTCAGCCCGATATTAAGGTTATTGTGTTTACCGCGAAAGATCGTACCCACAAGATTGGGGAGATGTTTAAAGCTAACCAAATTGATGGATTGGTACGCAAAGGCCGACGTGATGGACAACACCTGCGCGAAGCCATACAGGCGGTCTACAACAACAAGACTTACCAATCGCCTGATGTGAAGAAAGCAGTTCAAGAGAACAATTCACATGAATTTAGTCCTTTTGATTTACACATTATCAAGTTATTGTACGAAGGGGTGCCTCAAAAAGAAATGTCCGACTACCTGCAACAGCGTGACATCGTGCCGAACAGCTTGAGTAGTATTGAAAAAAGATTAAATATTATGAAGAATGTGCTCGGCTTTTCAAAAAATGAACAACTCGTAGCTCACTGTAAAGAAATAGATATTTTATAATAACCTGATGTAAAGGGGGAACAAATTCAGGTAGCTGAAGATGTTTACCCCTTTTTTATTTATATGTTCCGATTCATCGGTCGAATGGTTAATCCTAAAGAAAGATGTTCTTTAGGATTGTTATTCTGTTACCGGTTTAGCCCAAAGGCCTAACTTATTTTCTTTAGCATGTTGTTGTGCCTTGACGAAAACATCCTCATATTGGACGTTAGGAGCGATGGTCATAAGTACCGCATAGCCATCTTTGACAATTTTTTCGTTGATAAATGTTCCATCAGTGAAGTAAGCATAAGCGAGCGTACGGCCGAAGGGATCTATAGAGTCTACATCAAACGAAAGTTTAATAACTTGGTCGCTAAGTAACTCTTTGGCATAGGCACTGGCCTCCCTACCAAACGGTTGTTCTTTCTTGTTGAAGTAGTTCCGTGGTTCTGGTGCATCAATACCTATAAGACGTATTTTTAGCTTATCGCCCTTGTCGTCCATGCACCAAAAAGTATCCCCATCGGACACCTTGGTGATGGCGTATAAACCTGGAGGAATGCGAATACCATTCTCGGTTGAAATAACCTCATTGTCTTCATGAAAAGATAGTTTGTAGCTTTCTGTTACAGATTGACAAGCGCTTAGCGAAGCGCAAAGGAGTATAGTGCTGATGGCGTACCGTATCTGTTTTTGACTTCGTATCATTTGATTTTTGAAGGTTGATTTTAGTGTTGAAAGACTCTATTTAACAGCCCTAAAAGTAAGGATGTATGGTTTCCCTTCATTATGGTTTCCCGTAGCCCAATTGCTTTGCCTTTTAATTTATTTTTTCCTTGGCTTATTGACTATTTTCCTTATTTCTTTCTTTTTGGCTTTTCTGTGTCTTTTCCTCCAAGTAATTTGCACTAGCACAAATGAATTATAAGAAGATGAAGAATAAAGAATTAGTTTTTTTGCGAACATTTGCCCTTGTAACAGCCGTAGGGACACTCTGTATGTTAACAGTAGCCTTCAAGAATAGCGGAAATCAACGATTTGCCGAGATTGATGTGGAGCGTATCAATATCGTAGAGAAAGATGGTACAGTAAAAATGATAATTACCAATGTTGACCGTTTCCCAAATGGAAAAGTTGAAGTTAATGATCGTTTGGTCAATGAAGAACGTAAGAAACGTTCGGGTATGTTGTTTTTCAATGAAGACGGTATCGAATGTGGAGGCTTTATATACGACGGAAAGAAAACGGAAAAGGGCCATTCAGCAGGGCTATCCTTAACTTACGATCAGTATGATGGCGACCAAGTGATGCAACTACTTACACAGGATTACCAAGAAGGAGATAAGCGTTACGTTGGTAGTACGCTCGCTTTTAATGACCGCCCTCATAAAGAGTCGCAAGCTACCACCATGGCCATTATGAAGGAGCTACAAGAACTTCGTAAAAAAGACCCAAAGGCCATGCAAGAAAAGTATAAGGCCTACGAAAAAGAAGGTATTATTGGAGAGGTACCTCGTATCCTGCTTGGCAAGTCAAGGAGCCAAAATAATGGTTTATTTCTCTTTGACGACAAAGGCATGCCACGTGCGATGTTTTACGTAGACAAAGAAAACAATGCTAAGCTCGATTTCTTCGATGAAAAAGGAAATACCATAGCTTCATTCCCGCAACAGTTAAAATAAAGTCCATTGCTTACAAAAATAGTCCTTTAATTTTAAAGGACTATTTTTGTAACTTGGTATAGACCCGATGAAGAAACTGTTGTACAACACCTATAAGCACCGTTATTTTCTGCTTTTTATTCTACTGTTTGCTTATGTACAGTCGATTTATACCCGCATTTCAGTGCGTCGTGTAATCGATGCGTACGTATTTACCCCTGAAGCAGCATTAGCAACTTTAGTTGATGCCGGATTACTATTTTTGGTCATTCTTTTCTTTATCCGCCGATGGCAGAAAGACGCTGTTTTTAAGCGGCATATCATGCTCAAAATATTTGCCGTATCATTGCTTATCTACATGCTTATTATGCTTGTGAGTGGGTTTTCTATCGCACTTCTATTTGATACCGTGGCTCGTAATTTTAACCGAAACACGTTTATTCTTTCCACTTTTTCGAATTTTCTGGACGGCTTTATTTATGGAAGTTTCTTTTTGGCCTATTACTATTATCAAAGTAGTAAAAAACAGCAAAAGCAGTTTCTGAGGTATAATGAAGTGCTAGCTGAGAGTAAAATCAATCAGTTAAAGACGCAATTGAATCCTCATTTTTTGTTTAATAATCTCCATGTTTTAGATCAATTGATTGAAGAGGATAAATACAAAGCATCGGACTTTTTAAATGAGTTTGCCGACATTTATCGCTATGTGCTTCAAGGAGCAGACAAGAAACTCGTTTACATCGAGGAGGAGCTCGATTTTGCTCAACAATATTTCAGACTTATTCACCACAAATATGGTGATGCGTATCAACTTAAGGTCGCTGGTGAGATTCCAGAGGGCTTTATCGTACCTTTAACCTTACAGTTATTAATTGAGAATGCTGTGCAACATAATTTAGGAACAGCAATGCATCCAGTTTTTATAACAGTTACGTTGAGCGATCGTATTTACGTTTCAAATACTGTAAATTTGAAAAGAAAGATGAAACCAACATCTGGAAGAGCCTTAGGTAATCTGAAGGAACAATATCGATTGTTGACGCAACAATCGATTATTATAGCAGAATCTAAGTCTACATTTTCCGTTTCCATTCCTTTTATTAATAACGTTACACATGTTGAAAGTACTCCTTATTGAAGACGAAATTCCTGCTCGAAAAAAGCTTAGGCGGTTTTTAGAAGCCTTGGATACCCCTTTGGAAATCGTAGGAGAAATTGATCAGGTCGCCGAGGCCATTTTATATTTAAATACGAACAAGGTTGATTTAATATTTTCGGATATCGCCTTGTTGGATGGTAATGCTTTTGAAATTTATAGTCAGGTAAATATTTCTTGTCCCATTATTTTTACAACAGCTTATGATCAGTTTTGGATGGATGCTTTCGAAAGTAATGGCATTGCTTACCTACTTAAACCGTTTTCTCATGAACGCTTTCAGAAGGCTTGGGATAAGTTTATAATCTTGCGAAATGCAGATCCGAATAAGCAAGAATGGCTGGATAATATGGCTACTTTATTAAAGAAGCATCTTCCTGAAAATATATATAAGCAACGCTTTACAATCAATAGCCGCCAAGGACTCTATTTCTTAAATGCAAGTTATATAGTTTTTTTTGAGGCACAAGATGGTCTCGTCTCTGCTTATGATGGAAATGGAAAGCGACACCCATTGACAGTAGCTACACTGAAGGAAATGGAAGACCAAGTAAACCCAAATGATTTTTTTAGAATAAACAGAGCTGTTTTACTAAATAAGCAGCATATAGAACGGATAGAGCGCTATACTAAAAATACATTAGCAGCAAAAGTAAAAGGATATGATGTGCTCCTCAAGACGAGCCAAAGTGCAACGGCTGCTTTTAGGGAATGGATTGATAGATAGTTTGCTCATGTTTTTGATAAAGTAGGAAGCATAAAAAAGGATAATCTTTATCCATATGAATTATTTTTTCCGCAGAGGTAATAACTGTTTAGTCCAAATGTCTATATTAGGTTTGAAAATTAACAAGCTCATACTTCTTTGTTAACGCATGGAATATGATCTTTTTTGATAAACCTGAGCACGTATATTGTATGAAAAAAATCGGATGGTTATGTATCGCACTATTGTCTACACATTTAGCATTCGGGCAAGGAAAGAAGTTTTTCGAAAAAGGGACTGTGAAGCTAAATGAATTTTCAACACAAAATACCAAGGGAAAAGGCCTCAACGAGCAGCTTTCTGTCCGATTGACGAATGGTTTACCTTTAGTAGAGGTGACCATCGGTGGAGAGTCGTACATTTTCCTATTTGACTCAGGGGCGCCTACTGTCATTTCCAATGCCATCTATGAACGATTGGGGCTTAAACCAGTACACGAAGGCAAGGTTTCTGACTCGCAGAATAACAAAAGCGAACAAGTTTTTACGGTTCTGCCCGATATGCAGCTTGGTGGTCTCTCCTTTACCGATATTGGAGCAGTAGTACTCGATCTACATAAATCTGTATTCGGATGTTTTAAAATTGATGGTATCCTAGGAGCCAACCAGATGGCTAAACTATTTTGGCAAGTAAATTATAACGATAATAGTGCGCAAGCTACTGATGACCTGCGTAATTTTGACCTTACGGGTTATGATATGGTGCTCCCGTTTGAGACTTCAAACCAGAAAACGCCCTATATCAAGTCGAACATCTTTGGTAAAAACTTAAGCTTTACCTTTGATACGGGCTATACGGGGCGATTTAAAGTGGAGAGGAAGTATTTCCAAGTCAATAAGGCAATCGACTATATAGAAATGTATGGAGCTGCTTCTGTAGGCGCTTATGGCACGGCAAAGGCTGATATTGGCTACTTATTCAGGACGAATCAGTTGCATTTTGATAAAGCTAATTTAGATGAGGAAAGAGCTACAACAGGAACGTCAAATTTAATCGGTAATGATTTTCTAAAAGACTTTTCTTATATCCTAGATTGGAAGAATAATAAAATTTATCTCAAGCGTATTAAAAAAAGTAAAATAGAGTTCAAGTCATTTGGCTTTGAATACCTTTTCGAAGAGAATAAACCAAAGGTTGTCTCCGTTTTTAAAGATCAGCAAACTCTTCAAGTTGGTGATCAAATTCTAAGTATAAATGCTATTGATTTGCAAAACCTTTCTAGTGAGCAGGCATGCCATTATTTGTTAAATAGGATTGAAAAGGATCTAGATACGATAGCCATTAAAATTCAACGAAAGGACGAGGTGTTAGAGCTGAACCTAACGAAGAATACCTATTTTGATTAGCCATCACGGGAACCATTTAATCGCAAAGAGTCTACTTTACTTTTATAAAAGGAAACCTATTGATATTTTGCCCTGATAAAAGGAGCGAAGTGACTCTTCCCTGCTTGTTCCGCTTAAATTCAACCTTACCAAAGAATCCCGCTGTCGCATAAAAAGTGTCTTTAGCTAAGGGATGCAAAGTAATAGCCGAATTTAGTGCATGGCTAGCAACGAGCTCGCCATCTTTAACCGTCAACGTATAAGCCGTGTGTAAGCTCTCATTCCAAAAGGTACCTATAAAATCTTCTCGCACAACAGTCTTAGGTAGGTGTATGTTGACTTTTGTACATAGATAGGAAAAATCGGAAAAATGCCAATGAAGCCCCTTCTTGTCAAATACAAATTTGCTATGTGCAGCATAAGGATAGGTGAAAATACCATCGCCTTCAACGGGTAGTGCATAGTTTTCTTGTTGTCCAAAGGGTTGGATAAACAGTCCATCGTCTTTCGCTAGTAGCGTAAAGAAAGAACCTGGGAATATTTCATAATTGCCTGCCCATTTTTGTAAATCAGCTGTGCTATATTTAGGCTTAACGGTTTCTGCAGCTGGGCTCATGTGCTCATGCAGATATAAGTCTGTAAGTCCAAAAGCAAGATCTAAGGGATTAAAAGATTCTAAATTGCCTAAGATGACAACCGTGAAATGCTGCTTCGGAATACGCATCAAGTAGGAGCGGTAGCCCGCATCACCACCACCGTGAAAAATAAGGTCAAGCCCGCGGTAGCTTTTTGTTTCCAAACCCAGCCCATAAGGTATCTCCGTGCCATCATTAAGCAAACTTGGCTTTTTCATCTTCTCAAAAATAGCGGTATTACCTATTTTAGCTTCTTCAAAGTTGAGCGCCCATAAAGCCAAATCCGTAGATGTCGTATTGATGCCCGAACCTCCAACAACGGTATAGTTGTAAGGGGTTTTTGCATAACCACTTTTTGTCTTTCGGTAGGCATAGGCCTTGTTAGGAACAATAAGGCTGTTGTCATCAAAAACGACGCTGTTTTCCATGTGTAAAGGGTCGAAAATCTCCTTTTTAACGAACTTAGCAAATGGCATTCCCGATACACGTTCTATAATTTCTGCCAATAACGTAAAACCCGTATTGTTATATTGGTACTGGCTTCCTGGTTCAAAATTCAGCTGTCGCTGATTAAGAAGGATGTTAACCATTTTACCATGCGTCATTACCTCATCTGGGTTAACACCAATCAGCTGTGCTAGTTCAAAAGTATTGGGAAAGCCATGTGTATGGTTTGCGAGTTGGCTTAAGCGCACGGTAAACGGTAAGTCCTTTAATTCGGGAAGATATTTTTTGATGTCATCATCCATAGATAACAAACCACGGCTTTCGAGCAGCAAAGCGGCAAATGCAGTAAACTGTTTCGATACGGAAGCAATATGAAAAGGTGTTTCTGCCGTAATCAGCGTGCTATCCTCTAAGTTTGCAAAGCCAACCTCTTTTGTATATATGGTTTTTCCATCACGAATGACTTTTACAGCTATTCCAGGGCCATTTTTAGCTTGATATATATGAACCAAAGAGTCTGCTATTTCTGTCTCTGTTTTTATTTGTGCCTTAATAGGTACTAGCAAAAAAGTCAATACAAATACAGTGATGAGGCGAGTTATCTTGAAGACATACATATTCATAATTAGGCGATAGTAGTTTGCTACTCCAAATATCAAAAAATAGTTGGAAAATACCACATAAGTTATGTGACGACAAGTCTTGTTTTTATAGACTTATATTAAATCATGTGTATTAAAAAGATTCTCAGGTTAGATTTTGTAGACATTTACAATGAATCAATTTAACGATATATGTAGATGTCCCTTTTTAGCCTTGTAGCTGTAATACTGAATAGCTACATCTTTGCTATACCAATCTTGTCTAAAGGTTGTATCAATTTTTCCTTTAGGAAATAGTCTGTAGTTGATAATAATGGAATCATCAATCTCTCCCTCAACTTTAATATGTAAGATTCCGTTAGGATCCTTAGTTAATGTTGTTTCAAAGATGGTGTCTTTCTTGATATCTTGAACAGAAAAACTCGTTGATGGTGAAAAATTACATGCTGTTAAGCTTAAAAGAAGGAAAGATAATAATAGGTAAAGCTTCATGTATTGATAATTATTCCATGTAGATTAAAGAAACGCCATAGCTCTTGCAAGGCCTGTAAAAGTAAATTTCTGACAGCTCTATTTTATACGGGTTTCCGTAAAATGAATCGGAAAATAGATGAGAATTTCTGTTTCCTAATGGAGAAAAAGTTTATAGGAATATTGTTTTCCGGCTAGGAAGCTATACGGCGGGGTGTATATAAACAAGCAGAAGCTTTCTAAAACTTCTGCTTGACTACCATAAAAGTAGCTTTTGTTAATAATAGGTGAGCTATTTTATTGGTTTAATGTTGCCAACAACGGCCTCCACCGACAACAACACGTTGGCAGTAGCCGGCTTTTGTTTTATTCTTTGCTCCACATACCGACGACTGTGGTTGGCTGTTTCCTCCCGTGTTACCTGAACCGTTAGATCCTGAATTACCATTTTGGCGAGCCCCATACGTTGCGGTTCCCTTTTCTTGTTTAGTATCGTAACTCACTATAGCATGGTTATACCCCATACCGCCATATACGACATCGTTATTTTTTAAAATATAAGCTTCTATTGTTTGATCCGTAGTAAGTACCGTTTTAATGGAAAGGTTGAGTTCAAATGTAGTAATGGCATTAAAACGATAACTCCATTTTCCTTGATTATTTGTTACCGTCTTTTGCGTATTGGTTTGATCCGTATAGGTAATATCACATTTATTACATGTTACTTCATAACTAAAATCGTCTTTAGGTTCATCGACAGGATGATCTTTTTTGCTGCAAGCAGAAATAAAAAGTAGAAGTAAAGGGAAGCAAAGACTCAATTTTGTGAAGCGCGTTATTGATTTCATTAATATATAATTTTAGTTTCTGCCAAAGCTAATGAAGGCGCTCTACTTTGTGTTACGGTTAACCATAGATGAGGTTTTATAAACATATAATTAGCTAGAAAGTAAACTCTAGTGCCATTAAACTGCTGTTAGCATGGATTAATTTTTTAATTTTATATTAGTGTAAAGACCTAATTTGTATACTATGATTATTGATTCAAGAGTTAAAAATCTTATCACCAAAACTAATTTGTATATAGGCGATAGCATACAGGAAATTCAATTGAACCATCGCTATAGACTAGTTGATACGTTTGGTTTGACAGTAGGCATGCGCATCTTGGAAATAGGTTGTGGACAAGGGGATACCTCTGTGGTGCTTGCCGATATCGTTGGGCCAACTGGTCATGTAACAGCTATTGACTTAGGCTCGCCCGCTTATGGAGCACCAGTATCTTTAGGCGAAGCAACAAAGCGTATTAAATCCAGTCCAATAGGAAAGGCTATTGACTTTCTGCTAGAGACTGACTTTTTAGACTTTGTTATCCCACAGGATTATGATGCTGTGGTCCTTTCTCATTGTTCATGGTATTTTAAATCCGAGGACGAACTATTAGCTTATTTAATAAAAATTAAAACAATCAGTGCTAAACTATGCTTTGCAGAGTGGGATATAAATATCAATAATTCAACACAAATAGCCCATTACAATGCAGCTATCTTAGCCGCCATCTATTCACAACAAGTGACGAATGAAGGTAATATACAGTCTCTTTTTTCGCCGCAGGCGATTCAAACATTGCTTGCTAGAGCAAACTTCGCTGAACAGACTTTTTTTTCAATTTCATCCGATTATTTACAAGATGGACAATGGGAAGTAGATTTTGTTAATGCCATTTATCCAGATTTAAAGAATAGTACGACATGGAATCCGGTTTTATGTCAATCGCTGTTGGAAACGATGAACGTACAAAAAACAGTGAAATCTTTAGATAGCTTTGTAATCGTAGCCCGTTAGTAAAAGTTCAGAGTCTTCACTGTAGAATAAGACTCCGAACTTTTGCTGCTTAATTTGAAACAAGATTTCCTCTGAAATATATCTCTTGAATATGATAATCGGAGTCAAAAACCACAAAATTTGCTATTCTTCCTACAGCGATGCTACCATTATCTCCTTCAATCCCCAGTGCCTTGGATGGATATAAGGTTGCCATATTTACGGCTTCAGCGAGTGATATCCCTACCTGTTGTACACAGTTTTTTATAGCTTGTAACATCGTTAATTTAGAACCCGATAAAACAGGAGTGTCATCATGCGTGCTTTTAGTCACAAATCTATCTCCCGCGTCGGTATGCTGATAAATACCCGTACTACAGCTCGTCGCCGCGTCTGATATTAAATAAAGCGATTCACCAAGGTTTTGTTTGGCAAAGGCAACCATGCGGAAGTCCACATGAATACCATCAGCCACAATGCTAGTGTATGGCTTTTTTTCAAAGATAGCCGGTATAGGCCCTGGGGCACGATGATGTATAGCGGGCATCCCATTAAAAAGATGGGTTATGGTTTTTTGCTTACCCTCCAAAAAAGCTAAAGTATCGTTGTAGGTTGCCGCAGTATGGCCCATCGCTAGTACTATTTTTTGTTCTTCTAGGAAAGTCATTGTTGCAGAATCAAACTGCTCAGGAGCAATAGTCATCATTTTAACTACGGACTTATTTTCTTGCATCATCTCTTTAATATCGTTAACCGTAGGTATGCGGATAAATTCCTTGGGATGGGCGCCTTTATTTTTTTCATTGATGTAGGGACCTTCAATATGAAGTCCAAAGAAATTTCCTAATGATTTTTTTTGATATTGTGCCGCAATACGAATAGATCTCTGCATAATCAACATCGAATTGGTAGATACTGTCGGTAAGAATACAGCTACACCTTGCTTCAATAAGGATTGTTCCATAGTCCAAAGTGCATCAGCAGTCGGATTACCTCCATACAGCGCACCATCTGCTCCCATGACTTGTAAATCAATAAAACTCGGACATACATAGTTTCCCTTTAAGTCAATAACTTGATATGCTGCTAGGTCAACGAATTCCTTGCTGAAGCCTACAATACGGTCCCCTAAAGTAAAAAGGGTATAACCATCGTGTATGCTATTGTTTGTTATGATTTTTCCGTTTATAAACGCTTTCTGTTTCATAAAACTTTATAATGCGCTATGTTAGGTTATAATCCTGCTAACAACCAAAATCTTTTGCCTGTAGTAGCTCTATTTGCCATTTAATGTGGTCGAGCGTAATCGGATAGGCAATATCATTACGTAGGTTATCGTGAATAGCGTTAAAAAGTAAGCTATAATCTCCTTTTTCTGCCGGTATTAAGCGTGTTTCCTTTGTGCCATCACTAGCTATAGTGACCAGTTTACCTTCATTTCCTTTTTGTTCAAAACCATATAGGTTGTCGCTAGGTTGCATGCCTGCTATTAATTGTTCCTCTTGCACATCAGCCATGGTCTTAGTAAAGCTTCCTTTTGTGCCGTGTACAACAAAAGCTGTTTGCGGGTCTGCGACGAGTAGATTTGCCGTTAAGAAAACTTGTAAATTATCACCATACTGTAGCTGATAATGGAAATAGTCAGGAACTTGCGAGCCTTCTCTATTAATTGCTGTTGTTTTATTAGCTTTCAGCGGTTTTCCAAATAGAGAAATAGCTTGATCGATAACGTGGGGACCTAAATCATAAACCAAGCCACTCGAAGCATACTGACTGTTCTCTTTGAAATCTTTTTGTCCAAGCTCCATTTTGTAACGGTCAAAGCGTATATGTACTTCGGTAAGCTTGCCGAGATGACCTCCTTCAATAATTGATTTAACCAACATAAAATGGCTATCAAAACGTCTGTTTTGGTAGAAGAAAAGTTTCTTACCCGTCTGCCCACTCAGTATAGATAGTTGCGCTAGCTGCTCTAAATTTTCAACTGCAGGTTTTTCCAAAAGCACATGCTTGCCCGCTAGTAAGGCCTCGCTGGCAAACTGAAAGTGTGTATGATTTGGGGTGTTCACAATAACAAGCTCAATGCTATCATCCGCCAAAAGACGCGCAACACTGTCGTAGCTTTTGACGTTTGCATAAATTTCATGAGCAGCTTTCTTTGTTCTTTCCACCACGGCAGAAAGGTTAAAGTACGGATTGCTATGGATAAAAGGCGCGTGAAATACACGCCCCGACATGCCAAAACTAAGGATGCCTGTATTTATTTGCTTTGTTTCCATGGTTGGTTTATTTTATGAATTATAAAATTTGAATACCTTGCTTTTTATAGCGTTGATAGTCTGTTGTTAAAGGGTCTTTTTCAGTGATTAAGAAATCAATGCTACTCGCTGCGCGGATGAAGAAAGCCTCGCTAGTATCCAGCTTATTGGAGGTTGCTGCTGCCACAATTTTGTCCGAACGTTCACACATTACGCGTTTTATCGCCGACTCTTCAAATGAGCGAGCGGTAATTCCTTTCTCACTGTCGATACTGCAAACACCCAAAAAACAGAGGTCCGCATATACCTGCTCAAAAGTTTGTATCGTTTGTGTTCCTTTCGTTGTTAATGAGGATGAGCATAATTCGCCACCGGCAAAAATCAACTTTACATTAGGGTGATTAGCCAGCACGTTAGCTATCGGGAAACTATGGGTCACCACAGTGAGTTTAAGGTGATCAGGGATATTACCTGCTATAGCCTGTGTAGTGGTACCTCCATCAAAAAAAATTACTTGACCATCTTGAAGTAGGCTGATAGCCTTTTCTGCTATTTCATTTTTCTCATTAATATCAAGTGGCGTACGATCAAATATATTGAAAGGCATACTTGATTTTACCGTTGCACCACCACGAATAGCCGTCAGTAATCCCGTATCGGAAAGCTCCTTTAAATCCCGTCGGATGGTATGTTCAGAAACCTGTAGCTCATCTGCCAATGCCGTCATAGCTATTCTACGGTCTTTTTTGACCTTCGTTAGAATAATAGCATGACGTTCTTCTTTTTTCTCCTTCATTCTTTAATATAGCTTTATGTAGCATTTTAACGCTTCAAATATATCAATATATTGCATTATTTTTTATTTTTAATGTTAAATATTGCAATATATTGTTTTTTGTTTCTGCCGAATATACACGGGGTATTAGTGCTTTTGTAGAGGAGGGGGGAATGAAGTCTTTACGTAGTTTTTAGGGAAAACAACAGGTGGAGGCATTTTTAGTAGATGGGAGGAGGGGGCATGGTTACACCTGCCTGTTTGTAAATTATATACTCTATTGCCATTCAATTAATCGAGGCTTTAGAACGCCCGGGGCCTTTAATTAAGAATATTTCCCAAACAGGAGGGAATCTTAAAGTCTAATATAGGGAGGATACATTTAGTCATTTATTATCAACAGCATTTAGAATAATCTAAAGAAAGGTAAGGAGGAATAAGCGACGTATCCCCATATTTGCACATCGCTTATTAACCTCCTTATTCGTTGCGTCTAGGCTCATAAGAAATTATTCGCCTGCAAACTATTATATTTCTTCGACAAGGATGTAACTTCCTAAAGTAGTGTCACTAGACGCTCCACCAATGTAGTAACCCTTTGCCGGTGAAGCTGAACCGCCATACTTAACCTGAAGCATAACATTTGCTCCTTTGCTACCTGTTCTTACAATTATAATCGGCATGGAAACACCTCCATCGTCATAAGTTTCCGTAGATGATTCCGTGTAGCCAATTGTTTGTACCAATGATTGAGATCCGTCATTATTGATATCTTCTAATTCAAATTTTGATACAATGTAAGCCGGATTAGTGGTTGTAGGTGATTCAGTAGCACCAATGATTCCTATACTTCCTGTTATCTTTAAAGTTTTGTTTGGTGGAAGCTGTATTTTTTTCTTATCAGCAGATATGATTAACTTATCACTGTTGATACCATTTACCACACCATCTAATAATACGTAGTAGTAGCTACCTCTGTTTTCCAAACGCTGTCTTGCTTGCTTGTTAATAATACCGTAAATTCGGGTTTCAACAGGCGGAGCGATAGTTTCTATATCTGTGTAGAATATATTTCCATTCTCGTCTGCCACGAGTATTTTTTTAGGTCTATTGGTGTAAAGCTCCAAATCGGCAATTCTAATTTTGCCGTTTATATCTAATTTTACACTTGGCGTGAGCAATCCGATACCTACATCCCCATTCTTCGTGATAACGACATCATTTAGCTGTTGTGCCGGCGTAGGATTGGTCGTTTGTGGGTTGTCGCCTTGCCCATCAATGTGAAGAACTTGACGTGGGTTCTTTGTGTTTATACCAGTTTGTCCATAACAAATGGTGATGAAAATAAAGCTGCAAAGGAATATAAGTGTGAACTTTGTAAACGGAGTTGTCATGACTTGTTTTTTATGTGATTTATAAGAAAAATGATTACCTTGAAGTGATGTTCTTCTTAGTGTGTTTTGCTTGCTTATTTATCGAGTTTCCTCATAATAAATATTGTTTTTTTAGTAAAGAGTATAAAATTAGTGAATGTTGTGGTTGGAGGAGACCGTAAAAAGCCCACTTACTATCAAAAAAAGACATATCGAAGCTGAAATGCTATTCTTTTACTTTTTAGTAAGGAATAACTTGAAGTATTTAACTAATAATGCCTTTTGTTTATATTAATTACGTAAATAGATTCCCGTAGATTGGGGATGCTTTGAGTATTTTTTTATCTTTAAAGGATAATATTGCTAATTTTTTCAGGTATGGATCAATCATATACATTTGAAATTCTACAAGAGTTAAAGTCTTTTAGCGGTAGAGATTTCTTTCTCCAAATTGTATGGCCCTTTTTCACAACGCTACTTGGTTTCTTTGGTGCATACTTACTGCTTTATAGACAGTTTATACAACAAAAGAAAGTGGAGCGGGAAAAAGAAAAAGAGGAACAGCAGATGATTTTCAAAATTTTATGTAAAACGAATCTTAACCTTAAACGTGCATTAATTAGTAACTTGGAACACTTGCGTAAATCAAAGACAAATCTATATGTAAACAAATTTGATATGTCGTTTGTCTTCGAACTTAATGGCAATTTCTTTTCCTCTATTACATCAATTGGCTATCAAAAATTGTATGCCTTATTTGAAAAGGCTAGGCTCGTAGATGTAGATTATTTTATTTCCTATTGGGGAGTCGTGTCTAATATGACCAACCATCTTCAAAATATTGAGAAGTACTTTTTAGCTGTTGATAGTAGGGTCGTAAAGCTTACAAATAGCCTCGAAAGATATGTTACCGACATCACGATACAAGCGGGAGAAATACTTTATGCTTACTATCCTCCTTTTGATAAAAGTGGAACTGATAATCAAAAAAATAATCTTGATCCGAAGTTTCGGTTAGCTAATAAAATCCAGCAGATATTTAATGAATTTGACCATAGTCAAGAGAGTCAGTTAGTTAAAATAACACATTTTTTAGACTCCTTTAAGCAGCTTCATGAAGATCCTGAGCTTACTACTGGTTTAAATGTTAGAATTGTACAGCTCGTTTTAAATGCTTCAGCCGTTATTACTACGATGGAGGAATTGTTTGCAAGTGCTCAACTTGCATACGAAGATTTTGAACAGATATTGGAGCATGCTCTTGTTGTAATTGAAGATTTCGATAATAAGGACTTTAGCGTATTCGATAAGGAATAAGGCTTAATTTCAGCGTGAAGAGCTGTAGCTTGTTTTAAGAAAAGTCAAAGAGTGTATTTGAGTTTTATACTTTTTTAGGCTTAAGATTATTAGCCTTTCGGCTAATAAGGAAATGAAGCAATTTGCCTGCTGTACTGCATAGAGAAACTTCGTAAACTGTTGCGCAGGGTTGTGTTTTTCCTACACAACAGTTTGTATATGATGTTAGATTTCTTCAACAAGAATATAACTTCCAATGGTTGTTTCGCCAGGCTCTCCGCCAATATAATAACCATTTGCGGGAGCGTCTGATCCATCATATTTAACCCGTAAAAACACGTTCGCACCTATGTTTCCTGTTCGCACAATAATAATAGGCATCGATACCCCTCCATCATCGTAACGCTCTGTCGACGATTCGGTATAGCCTATAGTACGTACCAATAGTTGTGAACCATCATTATGAATGTTTTCCAAATCAAACTGTGATACAATGTAGGCTGCATTAGTGGTTGTAGGAGTCTCATTTGCCCCTATAATTCCGATACTGCCTGATATCTTTAAAGTCTTGTTGGGAGGTAGCTGAATTCTTGTTTTATCTGCTGAAATAGTTAATTTTTCGTTGTTAACTCCATTAACGGCCCCATCAAGTATCATTGGATAGTAGGTAGACTTAGTTGCTAAACGCTGTCTGGCATTCTTATTTATTATACTGTAAATCCGATCCTCAACAGGAGGTGCAATAGTTTCTACATCTGTATAGTAAAGATTGCCTTCATCATCGGCTACAATTACTTTTTTTGGTTTAGTGGTTAATTTCTGTAAATCTCCAATCCTGACACGGCCATTAACATCTAATTTCGCACCAGGTATCAGTAAACCAATACCTACATCACCATTACTAGTGATGACGACATCATTTGATTGTTGCAGAGCATTCGGAGGTGTTGTGGAGGGATTATCTCCTTTTCCATCCACATGAAGGGGGTGAAGCGGGTTCTTGGTGTTGACACCTGTTTGCGCACTGCAAACAGTACCGAAGAGAATACTTAAGAAAAATAAAGTAATCGTTCGTCTGGTATAAATAATAAGCATAATTTATAATTTAAAATGTAAACTAATTGTATTACTCTAATGTATATTTTCTTAAAAGTAGTATTTTTTTACAGTAAGTGTTTAATTATATTTGGTTTAGGTAATTTTATTATTTTGTGATATGGATTTTTTTTAATCAAAATAGAAAATGAAAGTATGCAAAAAGAGCTTTTTGCATGGATAAAGACATATTTGTTGTATCCATTCCTTAATCTATAGTGTCGGCGTACTTTTTTATTTTTCTTAATTGGATAGCCGGTTTTTGATGACGCTATTTGTTAGGAAAGCGAATACGAAAGGAAAGCTTAGGGAAGCGCTGGATGGACAAGATTAATTTAAAATTGGAATCTCTTACTAATTAACAAGCCCCATCGCCTTATCGGCGATGGGGCTTGTTGGGTAAGCGTATCTATTATAGATTACAACTGCTTTAAAGCATCGTTGATGAACTGAACTTCTTCTGAAGACAATTTGATATGAATGGCTTGGGCATTAGAAATCGACTGTTCTGCATTTCTAGCACCAGCTAGCGTAATGGTAATCGCCGGTTGCAATGTTGTCCATTTTAAAACAAGCTGTGAAAGAGTGGCGTTTTTAGCCTCCGCTAATGGCTCTATTTTCTCCAAAAAAGTCTTTACTTTTTCCAGATTGAATTGACCGAAATAGTTAGAACGGTGGTCGCCAGAGGCGAAGTTCACATCTTTGAAGTATTTACCGGTAAGCAAACCGCGCTCCATAGGGCTATAAGCAATAATGCTTAAATCATTTTCTAAAGCATAGGGTACCAAGTCTGCTTCAATGTTGCGGTTCAACATGCTGTAGGGCACTTGATTGCTTACAATATTTACAGTTTCTCGTGCTTCCTTTACCTGGTCAACACTATAGTTGCTGACACCTGCCGTACGTATTTTTCCTTGTTGCAATAATATATCCACAGCTTCCATCGTTTCACTGATTGGCGTAGTTGTATCAGGCCAGTGAATTTGTAGTAAGTCGATGTAGTCAGTACCCAGGCGCTTTAAGCTATCTTCAACCTCTTTAATTACACTTTCTTTCCCTGCATATCTGTAGATATCGATGGCCTTACCTTCATTGTTCTCACTGTGCATCGCGAAGTTACCTTTGGGTGATTCTAGGTCCCAACGCATACCAAACTTAGTTAGAAGCTGTACTTTATCACGAGAGATACCTTTTATAGCTTCTCCTACAATTTCTTCACTTACACCTTGTCCGTAGATTGGTGCCGTATCAATGGAGGTCACGCCTTCGTTGTAGGAAGCAATAATAGCTTCTACGGCATCTTTTCTGTCGGTACTTCCCCACATCCATCCGCCAGCTGCCCAGGCACCAAAAGTGATGGCTGAAACCTCTAATGTTGAGTTTCCTAATTTTCTAAATTCCATTTTATCTAATTTTTATGTCTATACAAAAATAAAGCTTATCGATAACCGTGGTTTTGTTTTAAGATTCATTTCATATGATTATAAACGTCAAAAACTAAAATATAGTTTTTTTTATGTGTCTTAAGGATAGTTTTCGTGACTTACAGCTAACATTTCGATACGAGGTTGTTCGTTTCAGTTTATACCATAATGAAAGTCTGCTATCAGGAAAGAGGAATGTTAAAAAATATTTTATCTATAGATTTAATATTTTTTATATATTTATGTTGTAGTAAGGTTCACAAAATAAGTGTTTTATAATTTTTAATAATCATTTAATTCTTTTAAAATAAACATATATCATGGAAATAGTCTTCTTTATAATTGGATGCTTAATAGTATTAACCTATATATATACGAGCTATAGGATTAGTAAATCAAAGGAAAGAATTTCTGCTTGGAAATTACTCCTTATTGTTTTTGTCCCATTTTGGGGATGTTTTATTTATTTGGTATCAAGCAAGAGTTCGTTTCGTATTGTATAAAAGTTTGTAATTCTGTTTCACTTCTTTTGAAATGATACTTCGACTTGTCATCCTAAGCCTGTCGAAGGGCAGCATGACAAATAGGAAAAATTGATGTAGAACATAATGACGATTTGGATAGGTCGCTGCAAAAGAAAAATGAGCTGCAAAACAGAACTAATTTGCTTTGCTAAGAAGAAGGCCTAGGCATCTGCTGAGTAAATCGTAGTGCCGTAAATTCCGCAAGAACAAAACTTTGTCTGAGCGTAGCGAGTTCGTTTTGTTCCGTAATTTACAAGCGAAGATAGCAGCGTATGCCAGCCTTGATTTTTGCCACCCTTTTCATCAAGGAAAAGGGTGAAGCCCGGTCCTGGCTAAGGACACGCGCTATAATTAAGCAAAATACTCCAATAAGCGTTGCAAACGCTATGCTCCAGCATCCTCGTTGCAAACGATGACGATAGACAGTGCAAACAAACGGAGAGAACTAGCGGACGGTAGCAAATCTGGTATTCCTTATATATAGGAGCAAACCTTCCTAAACGATTCTTCGACTTGTTGTCATCCTGAGCCTGTCGAAGGGCAGCATGACAATTTGGAAAAGGGAGTGCAAAATAGAAAAGTCTTGTTATTATAAAAATAGAGATCTAAACCAAGTATTGCTTATATATTAGGAGTAAGCCTTTCTAACACGATGCTTCGACTTGTCATCCTGAGCCTGTCGAAGGGCAGCATGACAATTTGGATAGGTTGCTGCAAAAGAAAAATGAGCCGCAAAACATAACTGACTTGCTTTGCTAAGGAAAAGGCCTAGGCATCTGCTGCGTAAAATCGTAGAGCCATAAATTCCGCAAGAAGAAAACTCTGTTTGAGCGCAGCGAGTTCGTTTTGTTCCGGAATTTACAAGTGTAGATAGCAGCGTATGCCAGCCTTGATTTTTGCCACCCTTTTCATCAAGGAAAAGTGTGAAGCCCCGTCCTGGCTAAGGACACGTTCTATAATTAAGCAAAGACTCAAATAAAGCGTTGCAAACGCTATCCTCCAGCATCCTCGTTTCAAACGATGACGATAGACTGTGCAATAAGCCTTTCTAAATGATGCTTCGACAAGCTCAGCATGACAACTTGGATAGGGGGGGAGTGCAAAAGAAAGATGTGTTCAAAACATAAATGGCTTGCTTTGCTAAGAAGAAGGCCTAGGCATCTGCTGCGTAAAATCGTAGTGCCGTAAATTCCGCAAGAGCAAAACTCTGTCTGAGCGTAGCGAGTTCGTTTTGTTCCGGAATTTTCAAGCGAAGATAGCAGCGTATGCCAGCCTTGATTTTTGCCACCCTTTTCATCAAGGAAAAGGGTGAAGCCTTGTCCTGGCTAAGGACACGCACTATAATTAAGCAAAAGACTTTACTCAGCGTTGTAAACGCTATCCTCCAGCATCCTCGTTGCAAACGAAACGATAGGCAGTGCAATAAGCCTTTCTAAATGATGCTTCGACAAGCTCAGCATGACAACTTGGATAGAGAGGGTGGAAAATAGATAAGTCTTGTTATTAAAGGGAGAGATTTAGACAAAGTACCCCTTCCTTATATATAGGAGTCCCCCTTTCTAAGATGATACTTCGACTTGTTGTCATCCTGAGCCTGTCGAAGGATAGCATAACAAATAGGAGAGGAAAGTAAAAACTATAAACCTCGCAAGAAGCAACTCAATCCAGCGGATTTACCTAATTACAGCCAAAGTACATGCCGATAAGAAACTACCCCGCGGGGTCGCATCCCCAATAACAGCCCTAATTCCCTAACCAAACCGCCTATTTCCCCATTAAAAACGAACCCAAGGAAAGATTATCTAGTATCGTTATCAAGTACTTAAGGAAAACCCGTAATAAATAAGCTAAAAACATTTGGAAGTAGGGGTATAAAACTTCTATCTTTGCACCACTCCGCAAGGGAGGGACGATTGAAATAAAGGGTTAAAAACAAGGATAGCGGCATTATAAATGCGGTTTTTTCTAAATTTAACGAAAGAGGAGCTAGAAAAAATAAAGTAAAATTTATTTTGGAAAATCAAAAAGCTTTTCTACCTTTGCAGTCCCAACCGAAACGAAGGGCGTACATCGCAAGGATGTATGAAACAAATAAGATTAAGTTTAACCTAGCGATAGGGAAAATATATAGCCAAAGCGCGACGCGGCGGCGAGAGAAGTTCTTTAAGAAAATGATCATGAAAACGTAACGAGTAGTTGGTTATACTAACGAAAGTTAACAAATAACAATCAACCTAGTCAGTTCAAATTAGATATTAAAAAAAGACAATTCTAATTATTTTATAAATAGTTAGGTTTCTAACAATTCATTTTTACAATGGAGAGTTTGATCCTGGCTCAGGATGAACGCTAGCGGCAGGCCTAATACATGCAAGTCGAACGGGATCCAAGATAAAGCTTGCTTTATTTTGGTGAGAGTGGCGCACGGGTGCGTAACGCGTGAGCAACCTACCCATATCAGGGGTATAGCCCGGCGAAAGTCGGATTAACACCGCATAACAATACGGAATCGCATGGTTTTGTATTTAAATATTTATAGGATATGGATGGGCTCGCGTGACATTAGCTAGTTGGTAAGGTAACGGCTTACCAAGGCTACGATGTCTAGGGGCTCTGAGAGGAGAATCCCCCACACTGGTACTGAGACACGGACCAGACT
>NZ_JBBGZT010000004.1:0-628 GCF_037572665.1 Sphingobacterium sp. MYb382 | reverse complement strand
GTCTGGGTTCTTTCCCTCTCGGCCTTGGACCTTAGCACCCAAAGCCTCACTGCAGATCATATCTATCAGCATTCGGAGTTCGTCTGGATTTGGTAGGATTTGACTCCCCCGCACCCAATCGGTAGCTCTACCTCTGATAGACTTTATATCAACGCTGTTCCTAAAAACATTTCGGGGAGTACGAGCTATTTCCCAGTTTGATTGGCCTTTCACCCCTACCCTCAGGTCATCCGGAAACTTTTCAACGTTTATCGGTTCGGTCCTCCATTACATGTTACTGCAACTTCAACCTGCCCAAGGGTAGATCACAAGGTTTCGCGTCTACCTCTACTGACTATACGCCCTATTCAGACTCGCTTTCGCTGCGGCTGCGTGGCTGAACCACTTAACCTTGCCAGTAAAGAGTAACTCGTAGGCTCATTATGCAAAAGGCACGCCGTCACTGGACCTGCCAGCTCCGACCGCTTGTAAGCACACGGTTTCAGGTTCTTTTCACTCCCCTGTTCGGGGTTCTTTTCACCTTTCCCTCACGGTACTGGTTCACTATCGGTCTCTCAGGAGTATTTAGCCTTACCAGATGGTGCTGGTGGATTCCCACAGGATTTCTCCGGTCCCGCGGTACTCAGGA
>NZ_JBBGZT010000002.1:0-518 GCF_037572665.1 Sphingobacterium sp. MYb382 | reverse complement strand
GTTACGTTTAGATCATGATCACTATTTGTATTACTATATATATATATAGTATATACAAAAATAAGAGAAACACATTTGAAGATACAGTGCCCGCCCTAAAGGGATACGGTACTCGAGAGAAGAAGATGAGAAAGATAAGCTAGTCCCGTAGCTCAGTTGGTTAGAGCACTACACTGATAATGTAGGGGTCAGCAGTTCAAATCTGCTCGGGACTACCATAGTAACTTGGGGAATTAGCTCAGCTGGCTAGAGCACCTGCCTTGCACGCAGGGGGTCAACGGTTCGACTCCGTTATTCTCCACAAGCGATACGATTTATAAGAGACTTAAATCAATTAAAGTATCACAAAGAGTTCTTTGACATATTGTAAGAAAGAAGACACAAGAGAAAACAACAGTAGTGTCATTATGAATTATATACGTAAGTATATGGTGATTAATACACAAATAGCAGCTAATGCTTAGCAAAAGGAGCATTAGTGAAGAAAGTAAATAAGGGCACACGGGGAATGCCTAGGC
>NZ_JBBGZT010000001.1:0-852 GCF_037572665.1 Sphingobacterium sp. MYb382 | reverse complement strand
GGTGGTCCGCCAACGAGTACAGGGTTGCCTCCTGAGGTCATAATCAACAGAAAGGAGGTTGGCGCCATTAAGGCAATTTTAGTTTTAGGCTTCCCAAACCGTAAGGGAGCAGGCAAGCCCACCAAACTACAGGATAAGGCGGGATGAAACTGTGTGCTACAAGGGCCTCCATCGGCGAGTACGGTGCTACTGCCCATAAACATCTCTGAGCTGGCCATCGGTTTTACGATGGGGAAAGGGATGTGCACAAAAATACCGGGAAGGTGCTGTATACCTGTTCCAGCATTGGCCACCCATTGCCCATGTACTTGAACCGAGGGTTTCATGCTATGGACCAAGGCTTTACATAGATTGCCAATTTTAGTACCAGAACCGTCCGTTGGTGGGCTCGACACCACCGTAGATATCGCATCCATAATAGCGCCCATGATATCGAAAACCATCCCAATATGGGGGACAGGCAATAAGGGTGAGGGTGGAAATATCGTTTCATGCAAATCTACCCCGATCGCTAAATCGAAATATTTACCTACATTTTGACCAGGCATGGCGGGTATAATACTGGCCATATCGCGCTGTAGGTGATCTAGCTTGTTTTTAAATTCTCCAAAGAGTTCCCCAAATCCCCGACGAGGAGCTGGAGCGGTAATTACTTTTCCTAGTATATCCATGAATATGTCTCTTTACGATTAGCTAAAAATGGAAGTCTTCATCTTGATGCTGGCGTTCTCTACGCCTGCTTGCTGCAACAGCCCCTCCCAGTCTTCGCCTAACCAATCTGCGAGCTGCAACTTCAACTCCATGAGCTGATCGGCAGTGGTCATTCTATCCGCTAAATACAAGGCCATATAG